>QKJQ01000006.1 GCA_003249225.1 Clostridia bacterium
GCTTCCAACATTCGGAACATCCCTGTAGACCACACCATACTCTTCACTTCTTGCTTCCACTACCTTACCTCCTCCCACATAGATTGCAACATGACTGATATTCTTATATCTTCCGTTATTGGTATAACTATAAAAAATCAAATCCCCTGGTTGCATTTCATCAAAGGATACTGTCTGTCCAGCTTCATCTAGTTTCTGTCCTTCTGCAGAAGCGGTAGTTGCACCACCATTGCTAATATTAACTCCTGCACTTCTCCATGAATAATATGCCAAAGAGCTACAGTCATAATAATTTCCATTATCACGAAACTCCTGACTATATGGATATCCCACTCTGTGAAGTGCAAAAGAACAAACTGTCTTTTGTGTACTGTTTGAAATTCCCGCCAATCTTGAATTGATTTCAGCTTCTGTCAACGAACATACACCTGGATCTCCACCTCCTCCACCACCAGACCATCCCAACATGGATAGATACTCAGGACTCATCATTTCTTCCAGCATCTCAACTTCATTCCTGTCAAATCCATATTCAGAAATCATATCCCGATATGATTTCAAGGTTACATTTACATAAAGATAAGTTGTGGTAGTTGTAGAGGTTGTTCCATCTTCGTTTGTAACTGTCTCTGTTTCTGAACCTGTGGATGTCGTGTAAGAACACATATCATCAACCACTGACTTTAACCATGCCTTTGATGTATCATTCATAATGGTTGCTGTATCCCCAACTCCGTATTTCACCATATACACAGCTAAAATATCATAGTAATTTGTAACATCCATACCTTCGTAATCCACATATACAATCTGCCCTTGGTCATATCCAGTATGGTCATTTGCCAGTGTGTTTACATCTCTATTAAACTCTGCCACATAAGCACTTGTTACCGTCTGAACAGTATCCCCTGCCTCAAGTGGTGGAAGAAATAGTGCAAAAGGCGAGTTATAAATGACTGCAACAACTGCAATCACAGGAATTGTAATCATCGCCACAACAAGAACCAATAATAAAAGCACCAATCCAATCACCGGTGCCACTGTCTTGATCCATAGCAAAGCTCTTCTTGTAATCAAATCTTTCATGAGTTTCACTACACTATCCTTTTGATTTTCCTGCGTTTTCATCTTATCCAGAAAAAAAGCCAACTTTCGGTTTCTATTCGCCATTTGCGTATCTTTTCTATCAATTGCCATTCCAGAAGCGTATCCAGCCGCCATTCCAATTGCAATACCAGCCGGACCACCTACACTTCCCGCTGTGGTTGTTGTTGCAGTAGTTGCCGTTTTTGCTACAACTTTAGAAGCCATCTTTGCTGTTTCCTTCGCTGCTTTATTAACGCTTCCCTTTATAGTATCCTTGGTAGCCTTCGTTGCAGACTTCTTTGCAAGTTTCTTTCCAGCTTCCACCTTCTTAATCTTGCGCTTCTTCTGCTCCATTACCTGCTTTTTGAAAACTCTAGCACCTTGGGAAGCCGTTCCTATCACAGGGCGGAATGCTTCATGAGCCATATATGCTGCCTGTTGAACTTCCCTACCACCCTCCAATTGGTCGGTAGTAGCCTTTGCCCCAATAGCCCCAGTTCTTCCTGCCATATGAAGATTCGCCTGTTTCACCTTAATGGATTGATTCGCTTCCTTTACATTCTTGCGAAACTTTCCAATTCCATGTTCTCTGGTATTAGTTGTTCCATGTACTGTACTTTTACGATAGGTTTTCTTTCCCTTCTGTTTCCTAAATTCAGATGTACCAATTCGAGCTTTGCCAGATTCCTTATTTAGGGTAGCCTCCTTAATTTTAGGACTACGATTCACTGTGTAAATGTTGCTTCCTTTAATAGCAGCATTTTTCGGTTTATGGGAATGGAGCTTAGTTTTCTGCTTGGTATGGATTACCATGGGCTTCTCTTCCACTTTCTTAATCTTCAAGTTTCTCACCTTCTTTCTGATATGAAATAAGCCGCTAAGGAGAAAATATCTCCCTAACGGCTAGGTATCTTAATTAATGTTCAATTTATTCTCATAATCCCACTCGTATCAATATCTGTTTACACAGATATGTTAAATATGGAGATGGCTGTTTCTTTTGACCAAAATCCCAGTTTTTACATTTCTGATATGCAGCCTGAGGTGTGAACAACTCATTTTCGTCCTGTTTATCCTTTATAAGCGCAACCATCTCCAAGAATCGGCTGTCTGACCTAACGAAATCAAAATGGCTTAACACATCTGCAACACTTACTATGTCATACCACATAGCAGGTGCTTTCAGCTTTCTAAAATCTGTGCCCATATAGAACATGTATGGGTGCTTTTCTAAGCTGTTTTCCCATAACGAAAACAATATCATTGCCATTTCTTTGCTGATTTTACTTTTCTTATATTCTGGAATATAAGAAAGTAGCTTTAACATTATTAATGTGGCATATGGACAACAATCATCTTTTCGTCCAGGACCTCTAAATTTCCCGTGTTCTTGAGAAACCACACACGGAAAACCTTGAGTTTTGTAGAAACTTAAAAGGTATTCCACACCTTGCTTAATATGATTTTCATAGTTGATTCCTGCTTTAAGCAAAGCATAAAGCAACAACGGAGCATCACATAGACACCAACCAAATGTATCTTCTCCACTTCCTCCAAAGTGTTTTGGTATATTGGTTAGTGATTGATATACACCATTTTTGTCTTTATGAGCCATAATTGTGTCCACGGCTTTTTGTATTTCCTCAACATCAGTGTCTAATCCAATCTCCAACAAAAATAATAATTTGTGTATTGGTAACTCGGGGTTCTTATGATTACTTACTAGAATGCTATGAAAATCTGCAATATCATTCAGGTATGACTTGATTTTGGGTTCAGACAAAGCTTGTTGTCTCAACTCCTTCAAATCTTCCTTGCTTTCATTTAGAAGATTTATTCTTGTTGCGTAAAGCAACCACGACTCTCCATTCTCTAAAATATACTCAATATAACTCATAATCCCCATCCTTCGCACAAAAATAAAAATCAGTATTACACTTTAAATTTGGTCATTTGATTAGATAATTCATGTTTCTTTAAAGACCAGTGCATCTTTTGATATTATACCAAAGAAGCACTAGCCTCTCAATTAGTTTCTACTCTTAAACAGAATCGTTTATCTTTTCTTCACGCTTCTTCTCCGCAATCTTCTCATGAATATTGGTATTATAAAGCCTGTAAAGATCAGTATCCTTGCTTATTTGATTATCAAACGGAATCACTACCGAACCGCACTTGATAAGTCCCATACCTGATGAAGTGTTAGTTACAAATCGAAGCTGTGCCTCAGATACACCAATCACCTCAGCCATCTTGAAACTATCCGTATTCGCCTGCTTCAGAAGTGCTACGAACTCAGAGTTTGCAAGCATCGTTGTTGCTGTGTAGTTCTGAAGCAAATCAACCACATTCTGGGTAATCCCAGTACAAAGACCACCCTGTTTTCTTACCTTCTTCCAAAGCTGTTGAAGATACTTTGCTGAATATTCCGAATTTAAAAGTACATGAAACTCATCAATATAGAGCCATGTTGCTTTTCCCTTCTGACCGTTTTCAACGATTCTCTGCTGAATTGCTTCCATCATGACAAGCATTGTAATTGGACTTAACTCTGCACCCAAATCTCTAATCCCATAGACCGTGAAGCGATTATCAACATCCACATTCGTCTGGTGATTAAAGATATTAAGAGAACCATTTACAAATAGCTCCAAAGACAATGCAATGTCTTTTGCCTCTTCCTCTGGCTGTTCTAAAAGTAGCGCATAAAAGTCACTCATAACCGGAATGTACTTTTCCTTGCTTTTTGCAATATCAAGATACAGCTTTCTTACACATCGGTCAATGATTGACTTCTGTCTGGAATTTAAGCTATCACCAATACATTGTTCGCAAAGACCCAGCATAAATTCGCCCTTTTCCCTTACCATCCCTTTGGAATCGTTCGGTTCAAGGCTCCATACATCAAGTTCCAATGGATTCACATAGTTATCTGTGTAAGTGGACATATTTACAACCGTTCCGCCATACGTATGAGCGATATCAAAATACTCGTTCATGGGGTCAATACAAATAATTTCATCATTTCCTGATAAATAAACGGAACCCATTTCCATCTTACAAAAGAAGGATTTACCAGAACCTGGCACTCCGAATACAAAACCATTTCCATTAATCAGCTTCTTACGGTTACCGATATTCACGTTCTTTGAAATCTGGTTGATTCCATAGTAATTACCTGTTATATCGTTCAGTTCCTGTACATTAAATGGCATAAGCACGGCAAGAGACTGCGTAAGCAGTGTTCTCATGGTCTCAACTTGTCTCACTCCAATTGGAAGTGCTGTATTAAGTGCTTCTCTTTGCTTTAAATAATGCGTTTCAATGGTACAACTGTTTCGTTTTCCAATTGTTTGCACTGTTTCACAGACACTTTCAAGCTCCTTCTTGCTTTCTGCCATTAGAATAATCGTGACTGCCACATAAAACAGGCATTGGTCATTCTCACGTACATCATCCATGATTGCTTCAATTTCTTTTTTCTCTGTTCTCTTGGCATAAGAGATTTCTGTGGCAAAGTCATTATTCTTATTACGAACCCTCTGTTGCTTAATAATGTCCGATTCAATTCCAAGATATTTTCTCTGTAGCACCTTCGTTGTTAAATCCTTTGGAACTGGCACGACATCAATACTTGTGATGGAATGCACTGGCAGGGATGTAATCTCATTAATAAACCGATCCGATAAGCTGCTAGGATACTTCTTAATAAAAAGTGCCCTGCAATATTTGCTCTCATCTTCAAAGTGATCTGGGAAATACTTAATCATGCCATTGCAAAGATCGTTTCTGAAATCACTTCCTACCTTCTTTGCCTGTTTGATATCAAAGTCAAAGCTTCCCTCATCGCCCAAATGGTAATAATCATAAAGAACACGAAGCCTCTCGTTCCCAGATAGTGGAACAATTTCAGCTCCTAGTTCTATAAAAGCCTTGTGAATGGTTGCCTCTAAGGTTGCAAACTGCGCCTTTGCTTCTTCAAAGTTCTTTCTCTCAATGGTAATCGTCAGGTATCGTTCCTGTTCGATTCCCTGCCTGCCTTCTAATATCTTCTCTTCAATGATGTCATTGTAGATTTTTCGGAAGTGATTAAATCCATCTTCCTGATTCGAAATCAGCACTTTCTCCCGAAGCACATCCATGTTCTTATTCTTGTTATTGATTGTGATCTTATAATTACAATCAAGTGAATTTAAGAACTTGCAGTATCTTTCGAAAATGCCAATCTGTTCATCTTCTGTGGCAGTGGTGTAATTAATGTCCTGAAAGCGGTAGCACTTGGAATACTTATTTTTACTGACCTCAAATATTCCATTCTCTGCTACCGCCATAATCTCAATGGTTTCCTGTATGGATTTAGGCGTTTTATAAAGCGGTTCACTGGCTTTTTTTAGTTCCTTAAATCCGTCTGCAAATAAACCCATTCTATCTAACCTCGCTTTCTTATAGTATGCACAGCCGGGAACAACCCCGACGATGCCTGGATTGTCCCAACCTATTAGGTCAGACAATGGTTACTAAACTACTTAATGTGTAACTTTAAATGCTGCGATACCAGCAATTGTTACAATAATTACTGCAATTCCAGCATACAGTATCTTTTTCGTTTTCTTCTTCATCGCTTCAAATTCCTCCTGTTTCTTTCGCTTTTCTGAATCTGTAGTATTTCTTACTTCTGTTTCGTTCTCTGTAACTAATTTCTTCTTTTTCCACTTACTGATCTGTCCACTTCCACTTGTTTCCATCTGAAGTGCCTTTATTACCGCTTCTCCCTCAGTGGAACTATAAATAAGTGCTTTATTTCCTATCATAAAGTAAATCTTTCTGCTCATATATTCATAAAAATCCATTCCGTTATAGGAATAGAATCCTCCCAGTGCTATCGGAGCTACACAGGGAATCGCCACATAGGCAGCTCCTGTAAGACCTATATAACGGTATAAAAGCAATACCATGCCTCCACCCACGACAACGCTGGCAACAGAAAAGATGAGCTGTTTTGCAGATAATCCCAGAGCTACTGATTCCTGATATCTATCTATATCTTTATTGACCTCAATCACCATAATTTACACCTCCTAACGCCTCATTTCCTTTGTTTCTGGCTTCTTAGCAATTCCAATGTTTGCTTCATATGTTGCCATCCCATCCGGACACAACTCTCTTAACTTATCTACATTAAACATATAAAGTGGGTATTCACAAAAGCCACTTCTCTGGGTGAGTCCAGTAAATTCGCCCAAGTCATTCTTCTCGATGAACTTTTCTAACTCAGGCATATTATTTAAATCCACATAGGCACAGTAGTCAGGCGCTTTCGTTCCAAGATTAACCGATAAATCCCCATAAGGTTCAAAGTAATCCTCTTCTCTCCCCATAAGTCCTAGATAAAGTCCGTTATTATTCATATAATTATTGATTTCCAATTGCACCTCTACTGTACTGCCCCACTGAGTTTCCAGTTCCATTGTTTTTCTATCTTCCATCCGTGTCTCCTCCTTATAAACCAAATGCTTTACTTGTAAGTGATTGTGCTCCCTTTACACTTCCCACGGTCATGGCAATCGTAAATGTCATTTCACACAAATAAATCAGCGTCTGTGCCCAATCTGCATATCCTCCAGTAAAAGATGGAAGCCCTGCATTTACAAAGGCATTACATATGATAATGGCAAGCGCCATAGTGACTGCTTCTAAAACAACAGATAGGAAATATTTACAGTAGGTCACTACTGTATTGCTTACTGTTCGATTGCCACCCATGGTTGAAAAAGCAATTGCGCCAAGTGGTACGATAATCAGAATCTTTAAGAACCGAAAGTACACCGTGTAAATAATGAAAAACCCGCAGATAATGATAATAATGGATAGTAGTGCGGTTAGAATTAGCATGACCAGGCTTTCTCCAAAGCCTAAATTCTTAATGATATCTGCCTGCGTACTGTCAATGGTAAGCGTAGTTGTATTTCCTGCTGATATGAGGTTGACCAAATTTCCAATGGATGTAAAAAAAGCTTTCATGATGGTCACATTATTTGCCACAAACCACTCCGCAAGTCCTAATCGAATTAGCATACGAAGTATTACTTCAAATCGCATCTCTTCCCTGACATCCACACTTTCCGAGCAAAATCCTATGACGAAAAACAGTACTACCAGAGAAGATCCAACTGCCACAAAGATGGGTTCGATTCCCTCAATGACACCCCATGGTCCGCCACCTTTGAAATTCACAGGAGATTGTCCAAGCATTGAAAATACCAAGGATATCTGGTTATTCCAAAACCCAAATACCATTTCAAGTAGGTCTAGAATCTTATCTCCAAGTTTGAAAATATCCATAACCTTTATTCACCCCTTTCCTTAGATTCCGGGGTGTTTCCACCCCAGTTTGTCTGTGTTCACACATCTTAAAAACCTAAGAAAGTTAATACTGTTGAAATACCTGCCATCATGACACCCGCTACAATCCCCTTCAGGGCAGAGTTCATTGTAGAAGAGTCCTGCTGCTGATAGGCTTGCGCAAACTCCATGACATTCTTTGCAAGGATAATCACACCGACCGCACCAATTACCGCAATAACTAATGTCTTTAAGTTATCCAGTGGCTGTGTTACTGCTGATGTTCCAGATGCTGCAAAACAGGTCGTGCTCATCAACATCACACCCATCATTCCCCCTGAAATCGCTGGAACCAGTTTCTTCTTTGCTCTACTCATAAATCCCTTCATCTTCTTTTCCTCCATTAATTCATTGTTATTTGTTCCTGTAATCTGTTCTTGTTTCATAAATTTCAAATCTCCTTTCAGAATTTGTTGCAGAAAAATAACCAGCACCAAAGTTTTCCTTTGATCACTGGCTTACCTTCTGCGTTTATTTAGTTCAATCTATCTCAACAGGGTTACCCCTGGAATATAGGTTTATTTGGACTATCTCCAATATAACTTTCAGTCCTTCACTTCTAATGCATTGCTGCCTGTGCTTCTCGATATGTTCTCATCAGTTCAATAGATACATCTGGATAAAAGTATTCCATAATCTTGGTCTTTGAAATACCGGCCGCAATTGCCTTTCTGACTTCTTCCTTCTGCTCTATGGAATAATTCCAGTGAAGCATACGATTTGATATGGTATCTTCCCATGTAGGCTTCTCTCTTACTACCACTTGCCTGCTTCCCAAGGAATTGCCACCCGTACCACCAGATGAGGAATTATCTGCTTTCTGCGACTCATCCATGAACTCAAGTTCATGGCCAAGTTCACGATTCACCTTATCCTTTTGCTCCTTTTCATCCAGCTTCGTAAATCTTCTCCCCAAATCCATATCGCCAAGTATCTTGAACTCGTCATAGGTCAGCGTGTCAATATAGACATTAGCTCCCTTTTCTTTGAGCTTTTCATAATGCTTCACTGCCTTCTCTGAGAGAATTTCAAAAGGCGGACCAATCAGATTTCTTTTCGCATTGATTACATGAATATAGGGTTCTCCATCACCATCTGCTGTGTGCTTGAACATGGGGTGTGCAAATGGAACATACTTGTTATCCATAATTGGATCAAAACCACGGATAAAAACAATGCATTTCTTATTATCCAGTTTTCGTACTTCATCTGGCGTAAACAGTTCTCTGCCTAGCACATCATAATTTCTGGAGGAACTACCTTGACGCCCTTTAGTTTCCCCACTGGATTTCTTATCAATTGTACCTTTGCCAAGCAGCTCAGACACATATTTATGCGTAGATTGCTCGTTTCCACCAAGATAAATAAAGGTATCGCAGTTTCCCGGAATAGTCTCCCATGTATCCTTAAATAGCGCCTTTAGCTGGGCAAAATTCTGGATAATGATAATGGATGAAATCTCCCTGCTTCGCATGGTGGAAAGCAAGGAACAATAGTCATCTGGCAATGCCACATTAGCAAATTCATCAAGCATAAAGGTTACATGAATTGGTAGTCTGCCACCACAGTTAAAATCCGCTTGATAATATAGTTCCTGAAAGATCTGGGTATAAAGCATACCTATAATAAAGTTGTAGGATTTGTCGGAATCGGGAATTACACAAAATAGAGCTGTCTTCGTCTCTCCATCCCCATTTACGCCAATACCAACATCTGCAAGATTTAGCTCATCCTTTGAAAGAAGTCTTAATACTTGTCGATTCTCTAAAAAGGCAAGTCTGGAGTTCGCACTGATGATAATGGAACGAACTGTATCTCCTGCTCCTCGCATACATTTGTTATACTGCTTCACTGCCGGATGGTTTGTCCCAAGTTGCGACTGTTCTTCCAAGAACTTCATTCGCACATCCAGTCTGGACGGTTTACCCTGTTCTGTTACCTCTGCTTCTCCAAGTAGCTTTAATACAGTTTCAAAATTTCTCTTTGAAGGTTTTTCTTCCAACCAAACATAATAGAAAATCGCCTGAAGAAATAGTCCTTCGGCTTTCTCCCAAAATGGATCTGAGGGAGTTGCGCCTTTCGGTGTTGTATTTGAAATCAGGTTGGTAATAAGCTTTACTACATCTGTTTCCTCTCTAATATAGGAAAAAGGATTGTAACAATCGGATTTATCCATTTCCATAAGATTAATTACTTTCACATTGTATCCATTGTTCTTAAGCATCTGTCCACAGCTTCTAAGAATCTCTCCCTTTGGATCGGTGCAAATAAACGAGCAGTTATGAGGCATCTGCATTAAGTTCGGTTTTACTTCATAAAAGGTCTTTCCTGCACCAGAACCTCCACAGATCAGAATATTTCCATTCAATTTCAGTCTTCTAAAATCCAAAGACATCTTTACATTCTGACTTAAGATTCGATTGAAGTTTTCATCCTTATCCATCAGCACTTTATTTACCTGTTTGGGATTCTCAAACCTTGCTGTACCAAACTCCTTCCCTGGCATATAATTTCTCTGACTGGTGTAATACATGACAATAGCTACCCCATAGATTCCTATGGCAATGGCTACTGCTTTACCTGTATACACATTATAATAATTTGCTAAGGGAGCTGCACAAATCTTGTTAAACCGATCGATGAATTCATTTAATTCTATCCCTTGCTCCCATGCTCCTCCAATCAGATATCCAATATATCCAGCAAGTACTGCACCAAGCAGAAGAAACAAAATGGATGGTTTCTTTTTACTTGTCTTCATAGGCTTTACCTCGTCGTCTTCTTCGTGGAAGTTGTCTTTGTCGCAGTCTTTGTACTGGTCTTTTCTTTTGCCTTTGAATGCTCATAGCGCTCACGAACAGAAGATTCCACTTTGTCATAGTGAGTAAAGAGTTCATCCCCTCTCTTCGTTTCTAGGACACGGTTCTCCTCGTTGTACATCTTATAATTCTTACTTGTATCAAGAAACGTAAGCATCGTCTTTCCATTATGAATATCCATGATATTCTCTTTATTGATCCAGAGATATCTTGCATTTTCTCCCCAGGTTCCGGGTACTCTTGTTTTGACTGCGTGATTGTTCTCCTCCACAATCAGATTCTTACTGATTGTCACATCGGAAAGATTCAAATTCTTTGAAGCAGAAATTGCTCGCATTCTCTCCGCTAAATCCTGATACCCTCTGACACGATTAAGAAAAGCCTCCTTATCCATCATAACCTTATGCTGACCGTCATTATCCTTGGCTCCTATAAAGCCAATCGTCTCTAACTGCTTTATTACTGTTTCTGCCTGATCATTTCCAATGCTAAAGCTCTCTTTCACCTCGTCCACACTAATACTTTGCTTCTCCATGGCAAACAGACCAACTTTTTCAATCAACCCATCAATGGTTGCGTTAATCTTAGCCCCTTCCTCAGTGTGGACTTTCTCGTTTCCCTGCTGCTTTTTCAGAAAATCCATTATCTTTCCTAGTGTGTTCTCATCACCGTTTTTCAGGTAATCATCAAAAGTAGCGATACGACCAAACTCTAATTTCTGAATCATCATATTCGCTCTAGGAACTGCTTCAGAATGAAAAATAACCTCACTCATACCATCTGTCTTATTCATATCTGGCAACACAGAATATAAAATTCCATACTTCTTTGCCATCTTTTCTACCTTTGACATATCTTCTGTCTTAAACTGTAATACCTGCAGATCTCCGCCTTTCATCAATAACTTTCTCATGGATGTCTTTCCAAGCTGCTTTTCATAATCCAGCATTCCTTTAAGAAAGTCGATTGCTTTTTGCATGGCACTGATTCCGCCATTTCCAACCTTCATTGCAATCTCAATTCCATCATATGCCACACGGATAATCTGCACCGCTTCCTGAATTTCTTCTGCCATTTATCGCACCTCCATCATTTCTTTCTTCACCTTGGTGAGTAACTCCTCCGTATCGGTTTGACGAATTTCCTCTACTGATACGTTGATTCCATACGCACTTAAAATATCTGCTAGTCTGTTGATTGCCTTTTCTTCCTCTATTCGATACATTTCAAGTGCCACCAATAGATTCTCAATCTGAGCCACCCAACTTGGTTTATCCTGAATCATTGCTGAATACTTCTGAATAATCTGAGTTGACTCTGTTTCATTCACTGATTGTCGAAGCTCTTCCATCAGCTGGCTCGTTAAGTCCTTATTGCCAGACTTAAAAGCAAACTGCACTACAAATTCCTTTTGAGATTCTGTAAAAGGATGCTTTGTCTCATTCATAATGAATGCTGTTTCTTCTACGATTTCTAAATTCATACATTCCTCCTAATATGCCATGCTGTTTTCCAAAACAGCAATTTCAATAATTTCCTTCATCTTTTCAGCTGCTACATTATTATTAATCAGTTCCACTAACTGTCCTTCTGTTAGACCCTTTTCAATCCCACTCTTAATCTGAATCAGCTGAGCCGGAGACAGATCACCACTTGCAACCAGCTTCACAATATCTGCTCTGGATTTCTTCTTAAAACATAGTTTGGATAATAACCCAATCACTCCATTGGATTTTGATTCTGATCTGTCAATCTGCACCTTCTGAATTACTCTTCCCTGCATGTCAACGACTGGAATCTGATAAAAAATCGGTATTCCCATCGGTTCTGTTACAATAGTCTGCTGTGTTATAGCTGCACCTTCTTTCTTGACCTCACTTTGAACGTTACGTTCCTCTTCTTTCTTTGGTTCTGAAGATGTAACTACATTCGTATTCGTGGCATGAAGCAATTTATCCTCTAAAGTTTCAATGCGATTGCTCATACGATTCATCTCCTTATCCTTAAACTCTAGTTGTTCTCGCAATCTGGAAATTGCTGAATTTGCTTGATTCAGTTTGTCCTGCTGATCATTTAACAATTGCTCCTTATCCGCATTCTCTTTCACAAGATTCTCCCTGATCTGTTCATCTGCCCTTGTAGATTCAAATATAGTAAGCTTTTCATTCAAAGCGTCATATCGCTTCTCCTGAAAACAGATTTTACTTACAATCTCCTCCATTTTCTTGACAAGTTCCTGTACATATTCTGGTTCCGTAGCTGTCTCTTGCTTTACCGTCTGGATCTGTTCTAAAAATTTACCAAAAGCAGCCTTCATAGCAATCGGTGTTTCCTTCCTTGCTACAACCTCTTCAATCGTCGCAATCGGTACACCCTTTTTATAGAATTCAAATGCTATCTGCATCTGAGGTGCAGTTAGTTCCGTTCGTTCTATTAAAGATAAAAA
>QKJQ01000005.1 GCA_003249225.1 Clostridia bacterium
AACGGAAGATATAAGAATATCAGTCATGTTGCAATCTATGTGGGAGGAGGTAAGGTAGTGGAAGCAAGAAGTGAAGAGTATGGTGTGGTCTACAGGGATGTTCCGAATGTTGGAAGCATTGTATTTATCGGAAGACCATAGAAATATGAATAAGTAGAAACAGGTGGAGCCATTGTGGACAGGAGATTATCCTCGACGCAGAGGATTTGAAAGACGTAGATTTTACACCAATTACAAACAAGGAAGGAAAAAACAGATAATGGAGGAATGTACAATGAAGAAAGATGATAAAGAATTTGTAAATGATATGGAGTTTATGATGAAAGAACTTCATAAGGAATGGGACAGATCAGGGGTTACAAAAGCATCCGTAGTGATTTCCCTTGAGGAAGTAGAAGAAGTGAATCAGGTGCTTTTACTTAGAATTGCCAAGACACACGAGTCGACTGAGGCAAAGGAAATGACGTTGAAAGAAAGCTTAACTTTATCAAGAGAGTGTTATGTGTTACTTCGATTAGCCAGAAAGATTAAGGAAAAAGAAGATAAGACAAACAAGAAAGCCATGGATCTGGAATTTTCTGTGCCTCTTGATAAAGAAGAGCTGAAGTTATTTAAAGAGTTGTTTGGAGCAAAGATAAAATAGTGTAACACGATAAATTTATCAGAAAGGAGCAACGTGAATGAGTGCAGATTATAAGGTTCAGGCTATCTATGATGAGCAAATTCAGGAAATTACAAGCTCAGCAAAGAAGTGGCAGGATGTATTAAGACTTGCTGGTCAGTTGTATCGGTATGAATTTGATAACATTATTATGATATATGCCCAGCGTCCTCATTCTACTCTGGTGGCAGATTACGATACATGGAAAAAGGTCGAACGATATGTGAAGAGAGGAAGCAAGGGCATTGCTATTTTCCCTTCAAAAGCATTGAATCCAAGAATGAGATATGTATTTGATATCAGCGATACAGGAGGAAGAAATGTTAAGCTAACATGGGATTTGGAGGGTGATAGTCTTAAGCAGTATTTGGATTTTTTAATATCAGAAGGGCAAACAACGCAGTATGAAAGCTCTGATAGAGATGATTTGAAAAACTCTCTAAAATTGTTTACAGGAACAAATGTTTGGACTATAATAAAGGAGGAGTTTGTTGAACGACTCCAAGAATTAAAGCAACTATCAGGTAGTGTGATAAAGGAATTTAACGAAAAACGCGAGGGCTTACAGCAAGAAGAATCCGGTATGGAACAGTTCATATACCAGAGTGTAATGTATGCTGTAGGAACGAGATGTGGGTTTGACTTATCTATGCAAGAACAGGATTTTAGTCAGATCGTAAACATCAAGGATGAAGAGATTGTTTACCGTCTTGGTTCTCTCGTATGCGATGTCTCCTGTAGTGTTCTTAGAGAATTTAGTAGAAACTTAAAGATCATTGAAAAACAGACAACTATGTCTGCTGAAAGGAGAATTGCATATGGCAGTAGAAATGACTTACCACGAAGTGGAGGGTCTGCTGTATCCGGATATCCAGATGCCGGAAGCGCAGGAAAAGAATCTAATGAATCTGGGCAAATACGGAAGAATGGCGATGAGTTATCTCAAGGAGAACGAGAAAAGCCGATACAACTCACTTTACCGATTTGGGAAACTGGCAGAGAAGATGCATCAGGTGGACGAGGAGGCGAACGAGCTTCTGGATCAGTTGATGGAATCGTATCTGGAGAAACACAAACCACAGAATCCATCTTCGACAATGGAAATGTGGAAGTTACGAGAACAGGCGAAAATGCAGGCGGAGGAAGTAGTACTTCACCAGATCGTGATGCGTTTTCATTAGAAATTGAGTCAGAAACAACATCAGAAGATGAAGAATTTCATAGAGAACTAGAGGAACTAAATACCTTTGGCAAAAACGAGGAAGCAGGTCAATATGTACAGGCTTCCTTTTTTGATGCCCAAGGGGACAAGATTCAGAGAAAGTATACTTATGTGGAACCAAAGAAAGAAGCAGTAATACCACATGAATATATTGCACAGACATTACTTCGTGGTACAGGTTTTGTAAATGGCATGACCAGAGTGTGCGAAATCTTTGAAGATGTGATGGAAGCATCGGAACGAGTTAAGTTGATTAAGAAAGAATATGGTCAGGGCGGAGCTGGTTGGCCGTTAGAGGGTTATGGACTTCATGGCTATGACACATTTCATGCACAAGGGTTGCGACTTCAGTGGAGAGATGCAGAAGGAGAAAAGGAAGGCTATCTTTCTTGGAAGGCAGTTGAGAGTGAGATTGGAGCACTAATTCTTACAGGTGAATATCAGACAGAATACACAAGACTAGATGAAGTTGCAATGGACGGTATTCGTGAAGATGATAGGAGTTTTAATCACGAATTTGGAGAGGAAGAAACCAAAGAGGACGAATTGGATGATTTTGCAATTCCAGATGAACCAGAAAGTTATAAGCGTGAGGGAATTACCACAGAAACCGAAGAAGAGTATGTCAAAAAGTTTGGTATGACACCAGAAGAAGCTTACGCGGAAGATCGTATGGTTACGATGGTGGAATATGGCGCGGAGATGGCAGCAGAATCAGGAGAAACTCAGAAGTTAGAAGTAATTCCAAGCGATTATGCAAAGATTATTGCAGAACTTGATGAGGGTATGCGGGAGGCAATGGAGATTCTGATTTCTGATTGCAGCTGCTACACGCCATTCAAACCGTTTTTGCAGGATATTGTAAGCTCTGAGTATTTATTTATGCCAAATAAACTGGATTTCTTATCTGAGATTGTTCTAAACGGAAAAGATGAGCGAAAAGCATACTGTAACAATTCGTATGGACTA
Source organism: Clostridia bacterium (assembly GCA_003249225.1). GTDB lineage: Bacteria > Bacillota > Clostridia > Lachnospirales > Lachnospiraceae > SZUA-448. The sequence goes on from QKJQ01000005.1 coordinate 2,853, forward strand.
ATTGAATACACCTTACAGCCCTATGAGATTACCATAAGCTATAAAAACCGCTTTGGTGAGCGGGTGGTGGAGCAAACTGGGTATCGGGAACTGTATGAAGTTCTTTCCTATATGTCAAAACAGCCTTATTATTGTGGTGCTGATCAGAGGGAAAGATACGATGCCATGATGGCAAGGGAAGAGAGAGAAACTTTACAGCCTATTTATCAGAAATTCTTATCCATGCAGGAAAGTGTCAAACAGAATCGGCAGGAGCAGGCAGAAAGAAGAGCTGAGATTAAGCTTACAGATGAGAATATATCAGATACGGGTACCATGCTTAATTTCCATTATAATCTTTGGGAACTTCCAAAGGGTGGTGCAAAGACCAAATACAAATGGAATGTGGAGGCAATCCAGACTTTGAAACAAATCGAATCGGAGAGCAGACTTGCAACATCACAGGAACAGAAAGTACTTTCCAATTATGTTGGATGGGGCGGACTCGCTCAGGTTTTTGATAATAATAATGAGAGATGGCGTAGTGAGTTTTTGGAACTGAAAGGTTTATTATCGGAAGAGGAGTATGTAGCGGCTAGGGCTACCGTAAACAATGCTTTTTATACTTCGCCTGAGATTGCAAGTTGTATGAATCAGGCGCTGGTTCAGTTTGGTTTTCGTGGTGGAAATGTATTAGAACCAAGTATGGGTATTGGCAACTTTTTTGGAAGTATTCCCACACCTATGCAGCGAAGTAATCTATATGGAGTTGAGATAGACAACATTTCTGGTAGAATTGCAAAGCAGTTATATCAGAAAGCCAATATTAGCATTACCGGGTTTGAGAAGACCAATTATCCGGATAATTTCTTTGATGTGGTGGTGGGTAATGTACCCTTTGGTGATTATAAGATATTTGATCCAAAGTATAATAAGCACAATTTCCGTATTCATGATTACTTTATTGCCAAAGCATTGGATCAGGTCAGACCTGGAGGCATGGTTGCAGTTATTACGACGAAAGGAACTTTGGATAAAAGTAATCCCTCCATCCGAAAGTATATTGCAGAGAGGGCGGAACTTGTAGGAGCCATTCGACTTCCCAATACAGCGTTCAAGGACAATGCGGGGACAGAAGTGACAGCAGATATTTTGTTTCTTCAAAAGAGGGAGCGAAAGATGGATATTGAACCTGACTGGGTTCATTTGGGTTATAACGAGAATGGTATAGCGGTAAATTCCTATTTTGTCGAACATCCTGAAATGATACTGGGGCATATGGAGTATGATAGTCGTATTTATGGACAGGACAGCAGGTATACGGTCTGTGTGGGTGATGATGAGAATTTGAATCTGTATGAAGCTTTGAACCATGCGATACGTAATATTAAGGCAGAAATGAGGGACTTTGAACGAATTTCTGAGAATGAGGAAAGGTCGGTAGAAGTCATACCAGCTGATCCGGATGTAAGAAACTTTACTTATACATTCTTTGATGGGAAGCTGTATTTCAGAGAAAATTCTGAGATGATTCGGCAGGAAGTAACACAAAGTACGGAAGAACGTATACGACTCTTACATGAAATCAGACAGGTAACAAGAGAACTGATTGATATTCAGATGGAAGGATGTAGTGAGGAGGAACTGGTTGGTAAGCAGAAGGAATTAAATGATAGCTATGATAAATTTGTAGAGCAATATGGCGTAATTACTTCAAAAGCGAATAAGACAGCATTTCGAGATGACAGTGATTATCCATTACTTTGTAGTCTTGAGGAGGTAAATGAGGACGGAAAAGTGAAAAAAGCAGATATGTTCTATAAACAGACGATTAAGGCAAAGACAATGATTGAAAGAGTAGAAACCGCAGTGGAGGCGCTCAATATATCGGTTAATGAATATGGAACCGTAAACTTACCATATATGTTGAGTATTTATGAGCCAGATATTAACGCCGTGAAAGAGAAGTTAGCAGAAGAAAACGGAGAAAGTCCAGAAGATGTTAGTTTCTCTGAGAATTTAGAGGCGGATTTGAAACATGCTCTGCTGGTAGAGGAGCTTTCCGGTTTAATTTATCTTAACCCAGAAAGCTACAATGAGAATAATCCCAATGCAGGTTGGGAGACAGCGGATGAGTATTTATCAGGAAATGTCAGAAATAAACTTCGTTTGGCAAAAGCGATGCTAAAGGAAAATCCGCAATTTGCCATCAATGTGGAAGCCTTGGAAAAAGTGCAGCCAGTGGATATCGAAGCATCTGATATTGATGTGCGTATTGGAACTACATGGATTGAGCCAATCGACTATGAAGAGTTTATTTATGAACTTTTAAATACTCCAAGGCGAGCTAGAGCAGTCAGAAGTCAGTGGTATAATTCTGGAATTCAGGTACATTTGAATAAGTTGAGCATGGAGTGGTTTGTTGAGAACAAATCCATGGATAAGCATTCAGTGGCAGCTACCAAAACCTATGGTACGAGCCGTATGGATGCTTATTCTATTTTTGAGGAAACCCTGAATCTAAAAACGGTCACAGTAAGAGACCGTGTGGAGGATGGAGATGGAAAATACCATTATGTAGTCAACAAGAATGAAACCATGCTTGCCAGAGAAAAGCAGAATCAGATCAAGGAGAAGTTTAAGGAATGGCTTTTTGGGGACCCAGAGAGAAGACAAAAGTATGTAGAGTATTATAACGAAACCTTTAATAATATTCGATTGCGAGAATATGATGGTAGTCATTTGCAGTTCCCAGGGATGAATCCAGAAATCGAGTTGAAACCACATCAGAAGAATGCAGTAGCAAGAATTCTGCTTGGCGGAAATACCTTATTGGCACATTGTGTTGGTGCAGGGAAGTCTTTTGAAATGATGGCAGCATGTATGGAGCAAAAGCGGCTTGGACTTGCTAATAAGACCATTTTAGTGGTACCAAAACCATTGATTGGTCAGACAGCGAGCGAATTTTTACGTCTTTATCCATCTGCGAATATTCTGGTGGCAACGGAGCGAGATTTTGAAAAGAGTCGCAGGAAACAGTTTGTTTCACGAATTGCAACGGGTGATTATGATGCAATTATTATGTCTCATTCCCAGTTTGAGAAGATTCCAATTTCGGCAGAGCGAAAAGAACGAATGTTAAATCAACAGATTGATGAGATTGCTTATGCCATTGATGAATCAAAGAGTAAGAACGGCGAACGATGGACGGTTAAGCAGATGGAGAGCCAGAAGAAGAAACTAGAGGAACAATTAAAAAAGCTAAGTGATGAAAGTAGGAAAGATGATCTGATTACTTTTGAAGAATTAGGTGTGGACTCTATTATGGTGGATGAAGCACATAACTTTAAGAACCTTGCCATCTTTTCAAAGATGAATAATGTTTCGGGAATCAGTTCTTCAGGAGCGCAAAAGTCCACCGATATGCAGTTGAAATGCCAGTACCTTAGCGAAATCAATAATGGAAGAGGCATTGTTTTTGCAACGGGAACTCCAATTTCAAATACCATGTGCGTGCGCCCGTAAGGGGCTGTAATAATTTTACCTTGAGCAAGTAATAGGGCAAGGTATCAATGCGGAATTTCCGCACCCTATCATCACCCGACTTATCCGAAAGGGGAAACCCGACGGGGAGTGTAGCATGTCGGAGGACACGGGACACTGAAACTTCCAAGGTGTTTGCGTGGTAGTGATGAAAAGTTTTGAATAAGGATGAAAGCTAAACTGCCTGAATGACAGTCGGAGATTGGGCAAAGTGTTGCTCCATGCGTACGGAAGTTAAACTCGCATGTGTTTTGGTAAATGTGCGTCGCACATGTACATTTATAGGATACCCAAAACAAATCAGCCAAAAGATAATGGAAAACGACGAACGTCACATCCGAAATCAGAACAAGCTTATGTTATTACAGTTCTAAACGGGGATTACCTACGGCGGAATGCCAAAATATTGGCTATAGGGACAATGTGAAAAGTGACCTTGAATATCCGCTATGGTAACAGAGTCTCCGTAGTAGTCCGAGGACGGGAAAGCCGTCCACATGGCGAAGGGAGACAGTCTTTCTTCAATACAAATAAATAGGAAAGGTGCGTGAGGCATTATGAGAAGTCCAGAAAATGTATTAATAAGTTTAAGTGAACAAGCGAAAAATAAGGAATACAAATACGAGAGGTTATATCGTAATCTGTATAATCCAGAGTTCTATCTGCTTGCCTATCAAAATATCGCCGTTTCACAAGGCAGTATGACAGTAGGTGTGGATGGGCTTACGCTTGACGGTATGAGTTTGGAACGCATTGAGCGAATTATTGCGAAAATGAAAGACCACTCATATCAACCAAACCCAGCTAGACGTGTATATATTGCAAAGAAAAACAGCAATAAAAAGCGTCCACTTGGAATTCCGTCAACGGATGACAAGCTGATACAAGAAATCATCAGAATGATATTAGAGGCAATTTACGAACCTACTTTCTCAAATAACTCCCATGGGTTTAGACCTAATCGGAGTTGCCATACAGCATTAATGGAAATAGGAACACTATTTACTGGTGCTAAATGGATAGTTGAGGGAGACATAAAAGCCTGTTTCGACAGTTTTGACCACCATATAACCATAGAATTACTAAGGAAACGCATTAAGGATGAAGCATTTATATCTTTGATGTGGAAATTTCTTAGAGCCGGTTATATGGAACAATGGGAGTATCACACTACCTATTCCGGTTCTCCACAAGGTTCAGGCATGAGTCCGATTCTTGCGAATATTTATTTGCACGAATTTGATGTATTCATGGAAAAACTCAAGGACAATTTTAACAAAGGAGATTCCAGAAAAAGAAAGGTTCATAGAGACCATGACAAGGCAAGATGGGCATACAGAAAAGCGAAAGCTAATTTGGAAAATGCCCGTACAGAAGAGAATTTAAAAGCATTTAAAGAAGCCCAGAGAGTAATGTTGTCTACTCCGCACTTAGATGAGATGGATACAGATTATAAAAGGGTGCAGTACAATCGTTATGCTGATGATTTTCTGATTGCAGTTACTGGTTCAAAGGAAGATGCACTAAACATTAAGGAACAGGTACGGGTATTTTTGGAAGAAGAACTTAATCTAGTTATGTCGGAAGAAAAGACCCATGTTACACACTCTTCTGAAATGGTACGCTATCTAGGCTATGATATTCGAGTTTCAAGAAGTCAAGATGCCAAACGTACCAAGAAAGGAAAACAAAGAGTGTGGTATGGCAAAGTGCAGTTATATATGCCAAAGGAAAAGTGGATTGCAAAACTCCGAGAATATGGAGCCTTTATAATCAAGAAAGATGATGTTGGGAAAGAAGTATGGAAGCCGATTCACAGAGGTGCTTTGATGTATCTTGACGAAGTGGCAATCATTAGTAAGTATAATGCTGAAATCAGAGGTCTGTATAATTATTATCGCATGGCAATAAATGTATGCAATTTGGGTAAGTTCCACTTTATTATGCGTGGAAGTTGTTTAAAAACGCTTGCGGCTAAGCATGATTCATCAATGATGAAAATGTTTAAGAAGTACCGCAGTGAAAACAGCGACTTTGGTGTGAACTATATGACAAAAAGTGGAATGAAGCGTTGTGAATTTTATAATGACGGTTTTAAACGTAATAAATGCGACGCTCCACAATATGCAGATATTATGCCACAGTACAGAACGCAGATAAAATCAACAAGTCTTGCGGGAAGAATCAAAAGTGGTAAATGCGAAGGATGTGGTGCGAGTACAGTTAAGATATATATGCACCATGTAAAACGGTTGAAAGACCTAAATGCAGACAATGAATTTGAAGCACTGATGATTGGAAAGAGACGTAAGTCTTTAGCATTATGCCCACTATGTTTTGAAAAGGCAACGAACATAAACACTTAAATAATGGAAAGATGGCGAGCCGTGTACATCGAGAGGTGTAAGCACGGTTCTGGAGGGGGTTACGCCAAGACCGCTGACGAAAATTAGTATGGCGTGGCGTTGCCTACCTTATGAGATGTATGTCATGCAGCTTTATCTACAGAAAGAAGCCTTGGAGGAGATGGGGATTTATCACTTTGATTCTTGGGCGGCAAACTTTGGAGAAGTAACAACAGCATTAGAACTTACTGTAGAAGGAAGTGGATTCCGATTTAAGAGTAGATTTAATAAGTTTACCAATCTGCCAGAGCTGATGAATATCTTTCGTGAGGTGGCTGATGTGCAGACTTCGGATATGCTTGATCTTGATGTACCAGACTTGCGTGGAGGAAACCCAATCATCGTAGAATCAGAACCTGACTGGTATGTGAAGCAGGTGATGGAGGATTTTGTGGTGAGGGCGGAACGAATCCGAAACGGAGGTATTGATCCAAGTGAGGATAATTTTCTAAAGATTACACACGAGGCAAGACTTCTTGGTACGGATGCTAGGTTGATTGATAAGGACGCACCGAATAATCCTGATGGGAAGTTAAATAAGGTAGCAGAGAATGTATGGAAAGAATACGAAAAAGCGAGAGCTGATAGCCGAATTGGTTGTCAGCTTATTTTTTCGGACATTGGTACGCCTGCACCGGGAAAGGAGTTCACTGTTTATGATTATCTGAAAGAGAGTCTAATACAATATGGTATTCCAGAGGAAGAGATTGTATTTATCCATGACGCAAAGACAGATGCTCAGCGAGATATTTTGTTTAAAGAAATGAGAACAGGTAAGAAAAAGGTATTGATTGGTTCGACCGATAAGTGTGGTACCGGTGTGAATGTACAGACACATCTTGTTGCAATGCACCATGTGGATTGTCCTTGGAAGCCTTCGTCTATTGAACAAAGAGAGGGAAGAGGTATTAGACAGGGGAATGAGAATAGTGAAATAGCGATTTACCGCTATGTAACAAAAGGAACCTTTGATGCCTATAATTGGTCGTTGGTAGAGAATAAGCAACGATTCATCAGTCAGGTCATGACTAGCAAAGCAGTTAGCAGAACCTGTGAAGATATTGATGAAGCTACATTATCCTATGCAGAGATTAAGGCAGTGGCTACCGGTAATCCTCTGATTCGTGAAAAGATGGAGCTTGATAATGATGTTCAGAGATTGAAGCTGTTGAAATCCTCTTATGACAATCAAAGGTACGGATTACAGGATAATTTTATGATTCGATATCCAAAGCTCATTAAGACAGCAGAGGAAAAGCTTCTCTGTGTCAAAGCGGATGTTAAGACCAGAGATGCAGAACTGATTGAAAATCCAGACTTTGCGATTAAGGTAGGCAGTGCAACGTATACTGAACGAGCCGATGGTGGAACCCAGATGCTTGCTGCAATTAGTAAAGCGAAGACAGGTGAAACAACTTCTATTGGTAGCTTTCATCGATTTGAACTTTTAGTTGAGAAGAATTTCATGGGCACCAATTATATGGTGCTTCGTGGAAAAACAGAGTACAAGGCAGAATTATCAACTAGCCCAGTTGGAAGTATGATTAAGCTTGAGAACCTGTTCAATGGTCTGCATGAGAATGTGGAATTTTTGGAAAAGAAGATTGAGCAGTATCATCATGATTTGGATTCTTCCAAAGAAGAGTATGAGAAGCCTTTTGCATACGAAACGGAGTTACAGGAAAAACTGGCGAGACAGTTTGAACTAAATGCTCAACTAGACTTGGAGAATGCAAAAGTTGCAGACGCTGATCTTGGAGGTTTGGATGAATCAAAAGAGTCTCATGATAGCAATGTGGCTGAGAGAGATGAGTCTTATCGAACGAATCAGGATGGCAAGAGCAGGTAGGTATGATTATGAAGGGGATTGCGGTCATGGCAGTCCCTTTTATCAGTAACAAAAGAGTAAATGATATTATAAAGACTCTTAATTTCAACAGAGGTGGTGATGAGCGATATGAAGTATAGAATTCATGAGGTCGAAGAAGTAATTTCAGAAATGGATTTATCAGAAGTCGAAGATGACATCGCAGAAACAGACGAGGATATGCAGTTAGTTATTAGTGGTTGGTATGTAAATATTCCAGAACTAAACCTTAATTTACGGGAAGGTGTGGTCTGTATCTGGGATGATGAAGAAAAACTGTTTATGCCAGACTTTGCGGTCACTGTGATTTATGAGGGTGATATTGAAGGTAAAGACTGGATTTATTATGAACAGGACGGATTTGTTGTTACGCTGGCAAATTGGCTGAATGGTCGATTGCCAGTAGAACAAATTGAGCAGTTGAGATGTGAGATTGTAATACCACAGCAATTTGTGGTGACAAATAATAATTTAATCAAAGAAAGAGAGGAATAGCATATGAAATATTCAGTTAAGGTGAACAGCATTAAAAGTAAAGAAGGTAGCAATATTAAAGGATTTGCAACGGTAGTATTTGGCGACAGTTTTAAGATTACCAATATCGCAATTCTTGAGAACAAGGATAAGGATCAGCTTTTTATATCCATGCCAAGATATAAGTCTAGTGAGAGAGACGAGAGTGGTGCAAACATTTATAAAGATGTCTGCAATCCGATTACAGCGGAATTTCGGGAAGAACTTTATACAAATATTCTCGAAGCGTATGAACGAGCCATTGCGCCAGAACAAGAGCAGGCACAAGACAGTGATAAAGGAATGAAGAGTATTGTTGTGATGCCAGAGTTTTCAGTAACGGTATCTCCATATGAAAGAGATGGCAGTAACATCAAGGGACTTGCTAGGATCTATATTGAGGAAAGCTTTATTGTCAATAATGTAAACATTCTTCAAGGGAAAGAAAATATCTTTGTATCCATGCCGGCATATAAAACGAAGCAGAATGATGAACAAGGAAAACCAATTTATCAGGATGTTTGTTATCCAGTAACCAAGGAGTTTCGTGAAAAACTTTATTCCGAGATTGTAAGGGAGTATGAACAGGCGAAAGAGAAAAGTCAGGATCAGGCAAAGGAAAACGTGGAGAAACCAGTAGAGAGCAGAGTGAATCAACAGGAAAAAGAGGCTACACCTTTTCGATAGTAACTAAAAAGCTAACGGAAAGGGAAGTTTACTTATCTTGAAGTAATGGGCGGGCATTTTCCCGCCCAATCAATGAATGGAGGAAAACTAATGGATTCAGTAGAGAAATCAACACTTTTGAGTGATGAAATGATTATGGAGTTGTTGGAGCTTTTAAAACAAAATAGTATGCCACAAGAGGCAAATCATACGTTTGAACTTTGCGCGTATATAGATAGTTTGGAGAAAAAGCTGGATGCAGACAGAAGAATTAACAAACGTGAAGAAACACTTGAAAGATATGCAGGAAGAAACTGTCTTTAATAATCTGAAAGTTCAGGTACAGGCGGCATCAGAACGATTACAGGAACGCTGTAATATGATGAAAGAACAGTTATTTTTTGTTAAGGATAATATCAAATCGAAAGCTACAGATATCGTAGTAGAAGCAAAGAAAAAAGGGAAAGCAGCACTCAATAAAATCTCGGAACTTTTTGATGTAAAGGATAAGTTAATGGGGATTCGTGCACATGTGAAGAAATCTCAAAAAGAGGTTTCAGCAACAATTGCAAAGATTGAAGCTTTTGGATCTGGAATGCGGGAAGCAAATCAGAAGATTGCCAATACATTTCGTACTTTTGCTGATAAGGAAACGGTTGATTATTCTCATTCAGAGAAGCAGTGGTCAAAAACTGAAATGGTTAAGAAACCTTGGGAAGCAAAGCAAAAGTTATTGGAAGCGATGGAGTTAAGGTTGGATGCGGCAATTGATAAGACAGATAATCTGGCAAGGGACGTAGAGATTGATCATATGATGAAGAAATTTGATTCATTGATGGAGAAAGATTGCGATAAAAGAATAATTACAATATTTACGGAACCTATTTTGCAATATGGAGCTGAAGTTTTCGAAGAAAAGTCAAAAACTTTATGTGGATGTGAAAATGAAGTGAAAAACTCGGAAACAAAAATAAATTGCATATATAGATAGGGGTTCTGATACCGATTTATTAACAATTGGAAATAAAGTGTATTTGATATAAGTATGGGGTATGGAAAACCATACTCCATCATAATAAAGTAGAAATCGAACTATTTTATTTGTAATGGAGAAATTAAAGTT
>QKJQ01000025.1 GCA_003249225.1 Clostridia bacterium
AGCTTATAAAAACTTAATTGTGGATAACACAGGGATTTTCTACCCTTTTTTCAGAAAAAAATCACCAGTTATTAACAAAGAGAGTTGTAAAAGTAATTGGGTGGGTAGAATGTTTTTTTCTACATCACCATGAATAATTCAGGTGTAAGTAGAAATAAATAAGCTTATGTTGAATGTTTCTAAATTATAACACAGTCTTTCTTTCTGCAAAAGGTCATATTTCATTAAAACAGACAAAGGAATCATAGAAAAATGTTACATTTTTCGTCATAATTCTATTTCTTGCAATGGATAAGATTAAGATTCATGTTGACTGTAAATGCTGAAAAAAAGGGTTTATAACTATAAAAAATGGATTCTTTCATGAAGTGCAAATTTATGACAGGCCGATTTCGTGCATATGGCAAAAGTGCTACACGGAAGAAGATTTGTGTTACATATTTGCAAAAATATGCCCTTTTCATCGTCGTAAGGATTCAGTATGATGTAGAAGTCTTGGAAACGAACAGCAAATGTTTCTGACAAGGATAGTATATTGGAAGAGAAGGAAGGAGATTTTTATGAAAAAAAGAATTCTGAGTATGGTATTGGCAGCCGTAATAACTGTTATGTTTACAGCATGCGGATCAGCAAATACCGGAACAACAAATGCAGGATCCGCCGATACTGGTTCGACAGATACTTCTGTGACGACACCGACTTCCGGCGCATCTGTGGCGGATGACAGCACAGCAGCAGGAGAACCTGTTACCGTTGAAGTATGGTCAAACAACAGACACGATGAGACTTACATGACAGAGATGGTGGATGCATTCAATGCAAGCCATAGTGATGTACAGATCAATTATACCATTATGACTGATGACTGGCAGAACTCCATTCAGTTAGCTTATCAGGCTGGTACCGCACCGGATGTCATCACGATTTCTGCATCAGACGGAATGAAATTAAGTGATTATGTGAGCTCTGGAATGTTCGTAAGTCTGTCTGATTATATCGCAGCCGACAGTACGTTTCAGGATGTAACAGAAGTTTATGATCACATGTACGAAGGTCTTAACAGCATTAACGATGATATCTACTGGGCAGCGAACGGCGTTCGTTCCGGTACCAGAATTGAATATAATACAGAACTTGTAGCGGCTGCAGGATACACAGAAGTGCCGGATACACTGGAAGGTGTAGTTCAGCTGGCAGCAGATGTGACTGCAATTGGAAATGGAAGCACCTATGGTGTTGGCTTTACTTCATCCGGACCTTTTGGCAGATGGCTTGAAGGTGTAGGCGAGATGAGCGGTTATACACACAACGGTTATGACTATACAACAGGTACTTATGATTTCAGCAGCTGGGCACCGCTTCTTGAGACAGCAGCAAAATTCTATGAGAATGAATCCGTATTACCGGGCTCAGAAACACAGGGCGTAGATAACAGCCGTGCACTGTTCGCACAGGGAAGCTTCGCAATCTGGGGAAATGCTTCACAGGAAGCCGGCGTATTCACCGAACAGTTCCCAACGACATTTGAATGGGGCGTATCCGAACTTCCGACTATGGATGGCGTGGTAAATGGCGCACTCAGCATTACTCCGAACTTTGGATTTGCAATGTTAAGCTCTGCAGCAAACAAAGACGCAGCATGGCAGATCATTGAATACTTCTCAAGTGAAGATTTCTTAAAAGGATACTTTGAAGGTGGTTACAGCGCACCTCTTAGCAGTTATATGGCTGGAAAGATCGACAGCACAAAAGTAGGCAGACTTGCAGACTTTGCAATTCAGGATTACGAAGACGTATATCCATCCACACCATCCATTACAGTAGAAGGTGATGCTTACCCGACGGTATTCTGGAATGTTATCTTAGGTAATATTTCAGCAGAAGATGCTATCGCAGATCTGAATACCAGATACAACGATGCACTTGCCAGAGGTCTGCAAAATGGAAGCTGTACACGACTTGTGATTGAAAATTATGATCCGTTACACCCGTCAAGTGGAACATGCACGTATCTTTCAGAGTAATCATGTGCATTAATAAATGCAGTAGGAGAAAGAGGCTGTCTGACAGCCTCTTTCTTTCGTAAAACAGGTAAACAGTGGCAGGATATCATGCAGCAAGGCTGCATATACATGGGATGAACGTGGCAGGCCTGACCACGCGGGTCACCGCACGTTCAGATCCGGAATGCGCAAGAATGGCGCAGGAAAGGAGAAAAGAATGAAAGCAGCGAATCAACTGCCTTCGGATGTACATAAGCGAACCTTCTTGCAGAAGATGAAAAAGGCGAACAACAGAGGTGATTTTGCCACCGTTTTTATGCTGGCCCCTTCAATCATCCTGCTTCTGGTCGTATCAGTTTATCCGTTCATCTGGGTATTCCGTTATATCTGTTATGATTATAATGGAATCACCTCATACTTTACCGGAACACATAACATTGTCAGGGCATTTCAGGATGTGACGTTCTGGAAAAGCGTTCTTCATACCTTTGAATATGCCGGATTAAAGATCGTATTTATTATACCGATAGCCCTATTGATGGCAGTATTCATGAAACAAAAGATCAAAGGCTCAGAACTGTTTAGAGGTATCTACTTTATGCCGACGATCATATCAGCGGCGATCTCCAGTATGGTATTTGCTTTTATTTTCGCATCCTATAACGGAATTTTAAATGCAGTGCTTCGCTCTGTCGGTTTTCTTGACAAGAATGTGAACTGGCTTGGCGACACGAAGACTGCCATGTGGGTGGTTCTTGTCGTTGCGGTATGGGGCGGGTTTGGTAATTACATGATCTACTTTATGTCGGGTCTTTCAAGCATAGCGGATGATGTATATGAATCCGCGAAGATCGATGGTGCCAATGGAATACAGACATTCTTCAAGATAACCCTTCCTCTCCTCAGTCCTATGCTGAAGGTTATTCTTATGCTGGCTATTACCGGTGCATTCAAAGATTATGAAGCCATTATGGTGCTCACGCAAGGCGGTCCGAACAATCGGACACAGGTCATGTTCCTTTACATTTACCAGCTGATCTTTGGTTCACAGACAAGCTCCCCGCAGATTGGTTATGCGACTGTACTCAGTCTGATTGCTTCCCTGATCGTAGGTCTGGTAACTGCAATTTACCTGTTTATTTCACGTAAACTGGATGATGTTATATAGAAAGGAGCCATAATGAAGAAATCAAAAAATGCAGCAGTCTTATCAAATGGAAGCAGAATTGCCAGAGCAGTCATTTTTATTATTATGGTGGTAATTTCATTACTAACAATTTATCCGGTAATCTATGTTGTTCTTGGCGCTTTTAAAGAAAATGGAGAACTGTTGGTCGGTGGAACCAGCATTTTCCCGAAAAAATGGATTGTTTCTAATTTTATTCAGGCCTGGCAGGAAGCAAATTTTGCGGTTTACACCATGAACAGTATTTATCTGGCTTTTGGTGTCATGACCTTATCCCTGATCATCAGCAGCATGGCAGGGTATGTATTCGCAAGGAAGAAATTTCCGGGAAAAGAGCTGATCTATGGCGTATTTGTAGCCTTTATGTTCATCAATGTCGGCTCTGTAACGTTACGTCCATTGTTTGAACTTGCTATAAAATTACATATGAACACATCGCTTTTTAGTGTTATACTGATATCAGCTGGCGGCGGCCAGGCGACCTATATCTTTCTTGTAAGAGCTTATATGAAGACCGTCCCGAGAGAACTGGACGAGGCGGCAAGGATTGACGGGTGCACCTTTTTTCAGACCTTTTACCGGGTCATTCTGCCGCTCTTAAAGCCGATCCTTGCGACCATTGCGCTTTTGTCGTTCCGCGGCGGGTGGAATGAATACATACTTCCGTTGGTCTTTACCATGACAAATCAGGCAAAACGACCATTGACCGTAGGAGTAACCATGCTGAAAAACTCCGGAGATGGTGCCGCAGCCTGGAATATCATGTTTGCCGGTGCAACGATTTCAATCATCCCAATTCTGCTGATCTATTTATTCACCAGCAGGCAATTCATTCAGGGACTTACCGCCGGTGCGGTTAAGGGATGATTTTTTGACAGATTACAAAGGAAAGTAGGTAGAGTATGTTTTCGTTAAGCAAAGATGGATATATAACGCAATACCTTTATTCGGGAAGAAAAGAATCGGTTGTTGATGATAACAACCGGGACACCAATCAGCTGCGCTATGAGAAATATCTGCGCGGTGTTATAGCAAAACATGAGGAGAACTGCCTGCAGCAGGACGTCCATCTGGGAGAGATCAGTGCTCTTGGCATGGAGTGGAATTATTTTTATTCGCATGAGAATGTATTCCTCGAAAAGTCAGCCTTTTATCTGGACTTAAGAAAAGTGGAGCTGTTAGCGTATACCGAGATCCTGGTCGAAGAAGATCTTGAAACAGAAATAGAAGTGTTCAGCTGTGGTGCTCTCAACATCTGGCTGAATCAAAGACTGGCAGGAAAGATCGAAAAGCCTGTTTATAAACCCATTCAGAATAAAAAGCTTTGTCTTTCTCTAAAGAAAGGAAAAAATCCGCTTTTTGTATACCTTGAGACACTGGGAGTTCGGGATACCAGAATTTCAGTTGCCATAAGATTTCCAAAAGACCAGGAAAAAATAAAGATAACATTGCCGGATGAAGAACGAATGAAAGCCTACTGGGAAGCGGCAAAGCTGCTTGACCATGCGCAGTTAGAAGAGGGCAGAATTACATTTAGCCATGCACTGCCAGCCGGGAGTACCATTCGTTATAACAAGGAAACCGTTGATTTCAGGACCAAAGATAAAAAGTTCAGCGTTGAAGATATATCCGGTCAAAAAGTAGTTTTTCTGAAGCCCTTTGCTTCCTGCAGGATTGAAATCTTAGTTAACGGGCAAAAGCTTGGCAGAAATTTTGAGCAGATTATCCTAAGGAAGGCGAGCTTCCTCAACGATACGAAAGAACACCTCAATACATACAAAAAGATCGCTGCGGTCACGTCCATAACAAGGGGAGCGAACGATGGCTTTGCCATGTATCCGATGTTAGCACGCTATTATCTGGGACTTCAGACAGAGAACGACATGGAAGAACTTCATGTGACATTAAAGCAGATCGAGCGAAGAATGGACTGTGCAGATTTTATGACCTGCGCGCTCGTTCGTTTCCTGAAGAATTATTCCATTGATGCAAGCTTAGAGAAAGAAATGAAGGAAACTATGCTTTCTTTCCGGTATTGGATGGATGAGGAAGGTCAGGATGCCATGTGTTTCTGGAGTGAGAACCACTCCCTGATGTTCTATCAGACAGCGTACTTTTTTGGAGAAATGTATCCGAAGGGAACCTTTACACGTTCTGGAAAAACAGGAGAAGAGATGCATCGGCTGTCTGGGGAACTTATCAGGGACTGGCTGATCGATGTACTGGAATTTGGGTTCGATGAATTTAACAGCGGTGTATATTCTGCCATAACGTTTGCTGCCCTTTTGAATGTTGTGGATTATGCGGAAAAAGAACTTTCGGATATGGCAAAAGAAGTATGTGACATTCTGATTCGTACAATGGCCGTGCATTGTTTTAAGAAAGTCGTAATATCACCACAGGGACGCATCTACCGGGATGTATTGTATCCTCAGCTGCAATCCCTGCAGTCGTTGGTGCATTACATTGATCCGACCGCGCCATATGTGTTCAGCGAATGGCTGATCTGTCTGGCGACCAGCAGCTACAGGATGCCAGAGGATGTAAAAGAGCTCATGGAACAAATGGGAAGCGTCCGGTATACAACCAGCAATGCGGCAATTCGCCTGTACAAGCAACCGGACTATATGCTTACCTCCGTTGAATCACCGCGGGAAGACAGACAGGACCGTACCTGGCAGCGGGAAGAGGACAGGGAGAAGGAGAACACACATCCCTATACGAAATCACTGAATGAGTGTTTTCACGGTACCATGCTTTTCGAACCGGGAACACTGGGATACCAGCAGCATTTATGGTATGCGGCACTGGATGAAGAGACGGTCGTGTTTGTAAATCATCCTGGCGGCAGCAGTGAGGAAATGCCGGAGATCCGACCGGGTTACTGGTATGGAAATGGCAGCACCCCAGCGTTGAAACAGGAAAAGAATATTCTTGGTGCTATTTATGAGATTCCCAAGGAACACCCGATTTCTTTCACGCATTTATACTTCCCAAAGCCCTTATTCGATGAAGTCAGTGAAGAAGAACACTGGATCTGTGGCAGGAAAAAGGAAAGCTTTGTTGCTGTATGGTGCAGCAATACATTATGTGATTTTGATGAGGTATTGTATGACTGCGAGAAAAGAGCGTATGGCAGCCGTATGGCATATGTCTGTATCTGCAAAAGCAAAGAAGAATATGGATCTTTTGAAGAGTTCATATTTGATGTTCAGAGCAGGAAAATTACTTTTTCCAAAGAAAGTGCTGTATTAAAACTACAAGAATTTGAACTTACATTCTCCGCACATGAGAATAAGACGCAGTATGTAGAGTAACGACAGAAAAGAGGTAGATTATGTTTGTTTTTAATGAAGAAGCAAAAGCACAGCCCTGTGAACCGGGCGTCAGCCGAAAGGTACTGGCATATTCTGATGCCCTGATGATGTGTGAGATAACCTTTGAAAAAGGAGCGAAAGGAAATGCACATTCCCACAAACATCTGCAGGTGACATACATTGCAAAAGGTTCCTTTGAATTTACCATCGGAGAAGAAACAAAGGTGGTAAAACAAGGAGACAGTGTCTATATGCCTGGCGATGTTATTCATTATGTGACCTGTCTGGAGGCAGGAATACTGGTCGATGTATTCAATCCGAAGCGGGATGAATTCGTCCAATGAGTGTAAGCGCAGAAGAAATGATATGGCAGGGAATGCCGCTGCTGCGTCTGACATGCGATGAGCTGACCGCGTATGTGAATCTGCTGGATGGCTGCAATGTATGTATGCTTCACTATAAGAACAGACAGATCATACCCTTTCAGAAAGAACGTCAGGAGACGAAAAAGACGTATGGGATTCCAATCCTATTCCCAACCCCGAACCGGACAAGAGATCATGAGTTTTTATTTCACGGGATCAGATCAGAAGCAGTAATGCATGGAATAGTGAAAAATCATGCATTTTCTTTGGAAAATCTTTTTACAGAAGGAAATAAAGCTGGGATGACCGGAGCCTTGGAGATAGGACCAGCCGGTGCTCTATATGAAATGTATCCCTATCACTGCAGGCTGACTGCTACGATTACAGTCAGCAGTCACAGTCTGAATTATCGGTTCGATGTGGAAAATCTGGATTCAAAACCCATGCCATATGGGATAGGGCTTCATCCGTTCTTTCACCTGAATATGGATAAAACAAAAGTAAAGCTGCAGGCTGATGCTGTAATGGAAAAAGATGAAGCATTCTTACCGACCGGGCATATTGTAAGAACAGCAGGCACAAAATACGATTTGAGCGATTGGAAGAAATCAACCCAATTAGAGCTTGATGACGTATACCTGTGCAACGATAATAATCCAAAGGCTCAGATTCGTGACAATAAGTCAGGTATCTCAATAAATACAGACGAGTTTTTTAAACACATGGTTGTGTATACACCAGAAGGTGCGCCCTTTCTTTGTGTTGAGCCGCAGAGCTGCTCAACCGATGCCATCAATATGTACACCAAAGGACACGAAGCGCTTTCCGGACTATGCGTGCTGGAAGCTGGAACGAAACACAGCAGTGAGGTCAGTTTTTCTTTAATCTGAATTTTTTTACCTGACTGTCCAGAAGTTCTGCCTGACTGGTCAGTTCAACGCCGGAAGAGGAGTTTTCCTCTGCTATAGCAGAAGTGTTTTGTATGACATCAGAGAACAGGTTGATTCCACGGTTGATCTCATCAATACTGGCGGTCTGCTCATTACTGAGCGCACTGATAGTTTCCATGAAGTCAGCCATGGAATTGATCCCTTTGATAATGCTGTTAAAAGATTCTGTGGTTTCCTCAGCAATCCTGGTACCACTGTTAACATTGGCTATAGAGATTTCAATCATTGCTGAGATTTCTTTTACGGATTTTGAGGCTTGTACGGCCAGGTTTTTGACTTCTTCCGCGACGACTGCAAAACCGCTTCCATATTTTCCGGCATGAGCAGCCTCGACCGATGCATTCAGTGCAAGAATGTTAGTCTGAAAAGCGATGTTGTCAATCACCATAATGATCTGTGAAATGTTCTGTGATGTTTTATTGATGTCTTTCATGGCATTCTGCATACGCAGTATCTGTTCTGAACCGGCCAGCGTATCCATTTTTACCTTTTTGGCAAATGCGGAAGCTTTTTTTGAGCTTTCTGTATTTGCTTTCATTTTATTCGTAATCTCATTCAGACTTGTCGTAAGCTCCTCCAGTGTACTCGCCTGCTCGGTAGAACCCTGAGCAAGCGTCTGACTTGAATCAGAAATCTGCTTTGAACCATGATAGACTTCCGTGGATGCTAACGATATATGATGAAGAACTTCATTCAGATTCTCAAGCATTCGATTAAAAGAACGTGCCAGTGAACCGATTTCATCGTTGGTCCAGACTTCAATGTCAAGTGTCAGATCTCCTTCTGCAATCTTACGGGTATTGCGTTCCAGTGAGGTCAAAGGAGCAGAGATCTTTGTGGAAAAGAACCAGATAATTGTAGAAAAGATCAGGATACCGGCAAGACTGAAAAGTACAAGTTTGAAGGTGAAATCAGCGGACATTTCATCATAAGGTGTATTTGGTACGCCAACATAAAGAATGCCGATGATCTGCTTCTGCGCATTTTTGATAGGACTGTAAATGGTCTGATTTTCAGTACCGACAACATTAGCAACACCAATGTAAGTTTCTCCGTTTTTTAATACAGTTTCGGCAACAATTTCTGAAACCTGTGTTCCGACAGCACGCTTTCCTGTTTCCAGCACTACATTTGTCACCAGGCGGGTGTCACCTTGGAAAATCGTAACGGTATCTCCGGTAAGGGTTCCAATCGTATCAACAAGCTCGAACTGATTTTCAAAAGAAAAGTCACCTTTGTACAGGATATCGTTTTGTATCGACCATTCACCCGGGTAATAGGTATCGATGAGTTTACCGGCCAACGCAATATCGCTGGACAGCTTCGCCTGAGCAGATTTTAAAATCTTGTTTTTCATGTTGATTATGGAGAAAATACCGGTAACGGAGCAAAGAATAAAAATCATCAGCACAAATAGAAGAATGAGCTTAACTCGTAATTTCATAACATACCTCCACATGGTTAGGATGGGCATAAATGAACAACATTGGATCGGCTATCGATGTGCATTTCTCGGATACAGCGATTATTTTTTGTTGTATATATTTTTACAGAACAAGTATGTATTGTCTTAATGTTTTTGATTATAACAAAAAAATATATACGATACAAGATAAACCAAGAATTATACACGATAAAAGAAGTTTGATTTATCGTGAAACACAATAAAGAATGAAAATGAAATAAATGCGCAAAACCTAAAGAAAAATGGTAACACATAACTAAAAATAGTATCAGTAGACCATAAAAAAAGAACAGCCTGTATCGCTGTTCTTTTTTGAATGTATTAGCCTAGTACATAACGGTTCAATGTGTTTCGTATGGCACCGGGAGCCTGTATCATCTGCGAGAAATAATCGCATATCAGAACATCCATTCCAATGGCATACAGATCGACTCCAAAGATGGCTTTGTTTTTAAGAATTGGTGCAAGAACCGCAGGAACATCTATCGTTTCTCCAAGCTTAATTCCGGCTACAGTAGGACATACGGTTGCAAGGAGAGGATCAGGACTTAATTCGAAGGGTTCGCCTTTGTCATCGATGCCCATCAGATAACGCAACCATCCAGCAAACACAAGGGGAATAAGCTTCAGAGAAGATACGTCAAGTTCCTGAGAGGCTATATAGGACTTGATGGTTTCGCCGAAACGGATTGCTAATTTTTGTGATGTGTCAGTCGCAATTCTCTGGGGAGAATCCGGCATGAATGGGTTTGGCAGGCGGGTCGTAATGACAGTATCGATGAACTCCTTCGGATCAAGAATTCCAGGATCAACCACCACCGGAAGCCCTTCCACATAACCGATGTCTTTTGCCAGTTTCCTTAGTGCAGGATCTTTCATTTCCTCGGAGATGAGCTGGTATCCCAAAAGACAGCCATAAATCGCCAAAGATGTATGAAGAGGATTCAGACAGGTACATACTTTCATTTTTTCAACTTTATCGACCGTTTCTCTGTCGGTAAAGATAATTCCACCCTTTTCAAGGGGCGGTCTGCCATTGGGGAAAAGATCTTCGATAACAAGGTACTCACATTCTTCCGCATTAACAAAAGGAGCAATGTATGTCTTTTTTGTTGTAATGACAGGAGCAATGCCTTCCACACCGTCTTCCTGAAGCATTTTCTCAACAACTTCGCTGGGGCGGGGTGTAATCTTGTCAATCATGGACCAGGGAAATGAGACCTTGGAAGGATCTGCCGTATAGCCATAAAATCCTTCTTTAACAAGTTCATTCTCTTCCCAGATCTTTGAAAATGCGGTTATGGCATTGTATAATTTTGTTCCATTATGAGAACAGTTATCCATGCTGACCATGGAAAGGGGGAGCTGCCCAGCCAGAAAACGTTCATACAACAAGGCTGCGACCTTTCCGATATAGCTGACAGGACGGGAAGGTCCATTTTCCATATCTGTTTTAACAGCAGGATACCATTCATTCTTGCTGTCGGTCAGAACGTAACCCTTTTCTGTAATGGTAAAGCTTGCCATCTGAAGTGTTGCATTCTGAAAGATTTCTTTTAGTCTGGCAAAGGAGACTTCATCTTCAGAATCCAGTATCAAAGATTCCGTGATACTTCCAATTACCTTTTTTTCAATGCTGCCATCTGCTTTTAACGTAGCGAGAATGTTATAATTCTGATAAGGCTGACAGATTTTTTCTACGATTTCATAATCATATCCTTCTGCAACAACGATCCCGCGGTTTACCAGGCCGTTATGTAAAAGCTTCTCCACGACATTTGCCTGAAATGCACGGAAGATGTTACCTGCTCCAAAGTGTATCCAGACAGGACTTTTTGCTGTGTCTGCGATAACCTTGTCTCTGTTATACTCAGGAATCTGATAGCCGGCAGCTTTCCAGGCTTTTGCATCGGACAATTCAGTAGCATTTAATTGCATAAATATCCTCTTTCTGCACAGTTTTACTGCAGGTTCGTGCAGTAACAACGCATTTTATTTTTTACGTTAGAAGCGCTTCGATCATGAATTCTTCGAGATAGCCTCCCAGAGGCCGTTCAGATAGGTCGCGCCAAGGGCACGGTCGTAAAGTCCATAACCGGGCATAGCTTTCTCATCCCAGATCATACGGCCGTGATCCGGACGGATTGGTCCGGTAAACCCGATTTCATATAAAGCCTTCATGATTTCATACATATCAAAGGTACCATCGGAGGAAAGATGGGCAGCTTCTTCAAAGTCCGTCGGTGAGTTGAATTTCAGGTTTCTTACATGAGCAAAATGAATTCTTCCTTTTAAGGAACGGATCATATCAGGAAGATCGTTCGCAAGATTGGTTCCGTAGGAGCCGGAGCAGAAAGTAACTCCGTTATGCGGATTATTTACCATGTCCATCATACGGTGAATGTTTGTCTTATTAATGATAATTCGGGGAAGACCAAACACGCTCCATGCAGGGTCGTCCGGATGAATTGCCATGTTGATGTTGTATTTGTCACAAGTCGGCATGATTTTCTCAAGAAAAAATTTAAGATTCTCAAAGAGCTTGTCGTCATCGATGTTCTCATACAGGGCAAACAGGTCTTTAATCTTTGCCATACGTTCAGGTTCCCAGCCTGGCATGACTGTGCCATTTGTATCGGAGGAAATGGACGCGAACATGTTTTCTGGATTCAGGGCATCAACGGTTTCCTGAGAATAAGCCAGAACAGTCGAGCCATCCGGGCGCATTCTGGCAAGTTCTGTACGAGTCCAGTCAAAAACAGGCATAAAGTTGTAACATACCAGATGGATGTCTTCTTTACCAAGATTTTCAAGTGTTTCAATATAATTAGCAATGTACAGGTCTCTGTCCTTTGAGCCAGTCTTTATGGCATCATGAACATTAACACTCTCAATACCGGAGACATGAAGACCGGAAGCTTCTACTTCTTCTTTCATAGCCCTGATGCGTTCCCGGCTCCAGACTTCTCCGGGCTTGGTGTCGTAAAGTGTTGTTATTACACCGGTAACCCCGGGAATCTGGCGAATTTGTTTTAAGGTTACGGTATCGAATTTTGAACCGTACCAGCGTAAGGTCATTTCCATAGTAAACTCCATTTCTGTGCATTTTCTTCACACATGATTAATTTGTACTGTGCGTGTGACTGCAGACTTTTGCGGCTCGCAGCCAAAGGTTGTATCTGTTTTTATTATAGGCTGTTTACTGAAAATATAAATTGCCTTGATTGCTGCGAACATTGCAAAAGTTGCGGTTATCTGATAGGATGGTTACAGAGCTATCGGTTGTACTAACGCCATTTCCAAGAAACAGGAGGAAAGGAAGCATTGAAAGAAACACTGCAGACTGCATTCAGCAAACGACAGTATATGCTGTCGAAAGATTTTGAGATATATTACTACAGTAATCGTGATTTCACACAGGTGGAGAATCATAAGCATAATTATTATGAATTCTACTTTTTTTTAGAGGGCGATATATCCATTGTGATTGAAGGAGTTCCTCATCGCCTGATTCCGGGCGATGTCGTACAGATACCACCAGGTGTAAGCCATTATGCGGTCAGCCATTGCACGGATAAGGCTTATCGAAGATTTGTTTTCTGGATCAGTCAGGAATATTGTCAGAGACTAATGGATCAATCGGTATGCTACGGTTATATCCTTCAGCATGTTGCGGTCAGTAAAGAATATATATTACATACAGATGTTGTTACTTTCAACACCATTCAGGCAAAGATCATTCAGTTGATCGAAGAGATCCATGGAAACCAGTTCGCAAAAGATGAAAAGATTGTTCTTTGCGTAAATGACCTGATGCTTCATCTGAACAGGACCATGTACCAGAAAAACCATGGGACCAGTCAGGCAGAAGGTAACAGCCTGTACCAGAACATAGTATATTATATTGAAAGTCATCTGGAAGATGAACTGACGCTTGATGAAATAGGGAATGCTTTCTTTGTCAGTAAGTATCATATCGCACATATTTTTAAAGAGAATATGGGAATCTCGGTGCGGCAGTACATTTCGAAAAAAAGACTGAAGGTCTGCAAAGAAGCAATTGAAAGCGGAATGAGCATCAAAGAAGCTTTTCTTGTATCTGGGTTCAAAGAATATTCCAGCTTCTTTCGGGCTTTTCGAAAAGAGTTCGGTATATCACCGGCAAAGCTGCAGCAGTCTTTCAAAGCACCATTTTAAATTCATTTTAGGTTCCTGTGCTATTCTGTTTACAGAGACGAATCAATATTCTTATATAAATGCGCAGAAGACGTGCGCAGATAGGAGTTAAACATGAAATAGAATGCTATTTCATGCAGCAAGTTTGTACCTCGCAAGGTACTCTCGTACAAACTTGAAATGCGCAGAAAACATGCGCAGATAGGAGTTAACATGAAATTACTTTTTGCGGAAGACGACAGGGATGTATCGAAAGCTGTTGCGACCTTGCTGACGAAGAACCACTATACAGTGGATACAGTTTTTAATGGAAAAGATGCACTTGATTATTTACTGAGCGGTGACTATGATATGGCGATTCTGGACATTATGATGCCTGGGATGGATGGGAGAGATGTTGTAAGAGAAGTAAGAAAAGCCGGTAAGAAATTACCGGTCATGATGCTTACAGCGATGGGAGAAATCGATGACAAGATTACCGGACTTGATGCCGGTGCGGATGATTATCTCGCAAAACCATTTGCCGGAGGTGAATTACTTGCCAGAATTCGTGCCCTCTCAAGACGTACGGACAGTTTTACACCGGATATAAAGAGTTATGGTGATATAAGTCTTAATCGGAATAATTTTCAGCTGTCCTGTGGGAAAAAGCATGTAAATCTTGGTAACAAGGGCTTCCAGATGATGGAGATGTTCATACTGTCACCACATAACATCATATCGGCGGAACAGTTCATGGAACACATCTGGGGTTGGGAGTCGGATGCAGAGATCAATGTTGTGTGGGTAAATATATCATTTTTAAGAAAGCAGCTTGATAAGATAGGTTCAAAGGCAGAGATACGAGTTGTCAGGGGTGCCGGATACACCCTGGGAGGCTTTGATGATTAGAAAAGTTCAGATAAAATTCGTAATTAGCGCGATGGCTGCCATAACTACCGTTACCTTAGTACTGGTGGTTCTGATCAATGCGGTCAATTACTATCAGGTCAGCAAAAATTTCAGCGAAATTATAACCGAAATTGCTGAAACAGAAAATACAGACGGTTTCAATTTTTTCCCTGCATCGGATGCTGCATCTGACAACACAGCAGATAATATAACGGATAATTCAACAGATAATTCATCTGACAATACAATGGATAAAACAACCGAATTCGGTTTATCTGATTCAACGGATCTATCCGCAGACAAGGGAACACCGTTCGATACAGAGTTTCAGGATCGTGACCTGAAGATGGGAAGACATTCTGCGCTGACCCAGTATTCAAGCCGGTTCTTTAGTGTACGGATCATCAGCGGTACCGAACAGGTCATGATGGAAAATGATAACATCATAGACAGCGACGAAGCCGTTCTCCTCGCGGAACAGGTCCTTAACGATTCACAAAGCGAAGGATATATAGAAGGATATCGATATCTTGTGATAGCAGACGGTGAAGATCGATGGATCTATTTTCTTGATTGTTCAACCGAGATAGAGGCATTAAAATCCCTGCTTACGACATCTGCAGTGGTAGGCGGTATAGGAATCCTGCTTTCCTTTGTTTTTGTATTTTTTATGTCGGGAAAAGCCATTTGGCCCTTGAAAATGAGCATGGAAAAGCAGAAGCGTTTTATAACCGATGCCGGACATGAATTAAAAACACCACTTTCCGTTATTGCGACCAATATGGATATTCTTGATATGGATCTGGGTGAAAATGAATGGGTCGCAGGGACAAGGCGTCAGGTAATTAAGCTTAGAAAGCTTGTGAACAACCTGATTTCATTGTCAAAGATGGAGGAAAATCAGACAGAGCTTGAATTGATGCCGTTCTCAGCAAGCGATGCCGCGAATGAATGCGTGGAGTCATTTACCGGACAGGCAAGGATGGATGGGAAAAAACTTGAGTATCAGATTGAAGAGAATTTGTCAGCGGTTGGAGACGAATCGACGGTGCGGCAGCTGTTTGCGATCCTTTGTGACAATGCAGTTAAATACGCGGAAGGTGAAAACCGGATCAGAATTCGATTATATAAGGAAGGAAGAAAGATAATCTTTGAGACCTCAAATGACTGGAACCAGGAAATAGAACCGAAACAATTAGAAAGAGTATTTGACCGTTTTTATCGGAGTGATGCATCAAGAAACAAAGATGGGAACCGGAATGGCTATGGTCTTGGTCTCTCGATTGCCAAAGCAATTGCTGAAAAAAACCGTGCTCAGCTTCAGGTCAGCCAGAATGCTGCAAAGGAAATTGTATTTCAGGTCATACTGAGAGGTGAAAAATGACTGTAAATTGTTTCCAAGAGCATGCCATACACAAGTATTGAATAGTCAAATAAAACAAAAACCATTGGAGTGTATATTTATTCCGATGGTTTTTGTTTTATTTACAGATAAATGAAGTAAATATAAAATATAAATAATTAATAGCTGAAAAATATCTAAAATGTATCTGCGATATGATATGGTAAGAACGCTTACTACCATTCTAAAAGGAAACATCACGAAATAACATAAAAGCATTCACGAAAAGAGAAGAATCATGACAAGCAACGATGTTACGTTACAAACACAAGGACATCACAAAGTTCAGGATCAAGGAGGTGGTGATTGAATGTCGATAGCAGCCGCGGGTCGCATTAGAATGGATATGTGTTCAAGTCTGGTCTGCATGGATGTAAGCAGCGATTACGAGATGTCAGGAAGAGTATTTCATTTATACATGGAGGATCCTTTCGATACGTTGGTTTCTGTCCAAGGAAATCAAATGGGTGGAAGAGTCTACCGAAGTTTTCTTGAACTGATCGACATCCTTGATGAAATCTATGACCGACTTGATTATCCCCAGAACAGCGTTGATTACAGAAGCTTTTCAGAAAAAACGCAGCATGAGATCTGCCGGGAATGCATACAGGAAAGCAACCTGATGGGAATGGAAAGCACTTTCCTGGTCAGAGTTCTCTTTCGTCAGAATGCAAGCTGGCAGGGCAGCATTAAATGGATTGAAAAAAACAGAACCGAAAATTTTCGCAGTGTCATGGAACTTATGAAGCTCATTCGAAGCACACAAAAGAAAGAAGTATATCCGGATGACCTTAACAACACGCTGATTCAGGAATTTAAACATGCTATGTGAACTGTTGAATGCAGATACATTGTAAAGAAGGAAAGCAATACTTTTTCCGGGTTAACCCCATTCCCGTTAAAAAATGAGGCTGAAAATAGGGTGCTTGCCTCGCATGAAATGCAAGTGAACAACAAAACTATTTTTAGTAAAGGAGATATGTATGAAGGGAAGTAAAAAGGGAAGTAGAAAGAAATTTATGGCAACCATGTTAAGTCTTGTACTTGCATTGACAATGCTGTTCGGCGGAATGGCAAATGCAGCAACGGCTTATGCAAAACCAACTGAACAGCTTCCGTATGGATTAACAAAACCGGATAAAACTGCTGTCTGGGAAGATGATACGGCAAAAATAACACTTTCATTCGAACTGAAAAAAACCTCAAATATTATGAAGACTGACATTGTACTTGTACTGGATGTTTCAGGAAGTATGGGAGACGATGATAAGCTTGACTCAATGAAGGCGGCTGCTTCTGCATTCATTGATCAATACTTCTATACTGATTCAGAGTATAATGATTACGTTCGGATTGGATTGGTTGCATTTTCAAAAAATGCACAAATGATCGTCGGCTTGACAAATGATGCAGCAGATTTAAAAGCTGGTATTAATGGTCTTGCGGTAGATGGCGGAACCAACATACAGGCAGGTTTGCATCTGGCAGATCAGATGCTTGACAGCAGTGAAGGCAATAAATATGTGATTCTGCTTTCTGACGGAGAGCCTACGTATAGTTATAAACCGTTGAGCTACAGCAATTCCTCTGGGCTGATAACAGGCTTTGACTATGGCACAAGTATGGGCGATGGAACGAACTACCTGTATTATGGAAGCTATCCGGGGCATGTGACTGCAAATGTATCGTGGGATTTTCCGGATATGTTCTGGAAGGACAGTGCTGGGAATCAATATAATAGCAGTCTTGTGTACGACAAACATTTTTATGACCATGGTTTTAGTGCAACGGGAAAAGTTGATGTTAACAATCATGGGCTTTCGAGCATTTCAGAAGCAATGTTCTTAAAAGAAAATGGAATTGAAATCTTCACGATCAATTTTGACGCCAGCAGCAATCCAAACTCCGTCTATGTAATGAATGGGGTTGCCTCGGATGCCAGTCATGCATTTTCGACAGGTGTTACAGGTGCTTCAGAAATATTTACGGCGATCAGTGCGGCAATCAAAACAACGATTGAGAGTTGCGGCGTTGTTGTAAGTGACGAAATTCCTTCGTATTTTAAGGTTGTAACCGGTTCTGTTCTTGTACAGAAAGAGATTACAGTTAACGCTGTACCACATTCGTATAAAAAACTCGTTGACTATGATGATGTAATTATTGATACCGACAATGGCATGGTCGTTGTAAAATTCTTTGACAGCATTTCCGGGAAATTTGAGATTACCTTTGATCTGGCTGTTAATGCCTCTGCCGATGATATAATTGCAGAAGGATTTGATTATGAATTTGGTTTTATTCAGGATGTTGTTACGAATACAAAAGCAACCTTAGATTACTGGCAGCACAAAGAGAAACACGAATATACCTTTAAAGTGCCGACCGTTGATATTCCTGCCTATTCTTATGAGATAGTGTCAGAATTTGAGGAAATACCGGACGGTACTCCAGTTCCGGATCCGGATCCGATAATCGGACATCAGTTTTTATGGCTGGATACCAGTTTTACGCTTGGCGCATTCCTGCACTACCTTGATCCGGTCGTAACAATGGAAGGAATTCCGGTGGTATTTATATTAGGAGGTCCGTTGCCTCCTCCGATCATCTTACCTGAAATTCAGCTGTATCCGGAGAATAATGTTTATACATTTGGATACAATGGATTTACAAGAGATATCCATATTGATGCATATTATGAACTGGAAATGGTTGACTATTCTTTCTCAACGTTCAACAATGGAAATGATGGATCTACCGTGCTTCTGGACGAAGGCGAAGTTAAATACAGCACCGCAGTACCGGTTCCTGTAACACCATCTGCCATTGCAGTCTCAGGTGCAGTATTCAAGGGCCTGCTGACAAGCGGATGGCCGGCTGCCGACCCTGTCAGGATTTATACAGATACTGATTTTGTTCTGGGTTATGATTATGATACAACCTTCAACGTTACCTATATACTGGTATCTGTTATTGATGGAGTAGGAGGCAGTTCCGTCGTTGGAAACGAAGTGGTTGTCAGTGGCTCGTCCCTTGCGGCAATACCGACTGTCACCATTCCATTAGTGTATCAGACGGATAAATATGTAACGAATTTAAGCGCTGACTGGGATAAAGATACCAGTCTGCCGATTACAGACGATAGTACATTCTATAAGTATCTTACTGTTATAACCAAACAGTTCAAAGTAAGATTCTTTGATGCAGAAGATGTACAGATCGGTGCAACACAGGATGTTATTTATGGTGAAGCAGCGATAACACCGACACCTTGGCCTGAAAAAGACCCAGAGATCAGTGGAAATGTAAAGACCTACTTTTTCTTCTCCGGCTGGGATAAAGATACCAGTTCAGTAAAACAGGATCTTGACGTATATCCGGTATTCGAGACAGAAGAAGAGACTTTGTATTATACTGTTATATTCAGGAACTGGGATGGCTCCATCCTTAGTTCGCAGTTTGTTGATCCGGGAGATGCAGCTGTAGCACCGGCTACACCTTCCAAACCATCGGATGCAACCTACTATTATTTGTTTGCCGGCTGGGACAGAGCTTTTAATAATGTACAGAGCGACCTGGTCGTAACAGCGACCTATAATCAATATGTAAGATCTGTACCAACCGCAGTTCCGACTGCAACACCGGAACCGACCACGGAACCTACGGTAACACCGACACCAATCGAGATAATTGAAGAAGGAACCCCGGAGAGTGCCATTACACCGACCGCAGAACCGACTGCAACACCGGAACCGACAGTAACGCCGGTACCAACACAAGAACCTTTGCTTGAAATCGAAGAAGATTTGATTGCTGAGAGCAGCGCAGACACCTTGCCACAGACTGGAACTTCTTATGAAATGCTTATGTATCTGCTCGGTGCAGCACTGACAATGTCGGGCGCACTGGCATTTAAGAAATCAAAAAAAGAGGAACCGGAGAAATAATTTGACGGGATGAAAAATCCCAGGGCGGAGAAGTAGAAGTGCAAAAGACCTGTCACATAACGTGGCAGGTCTTTTTATAGAGATAATCGGCGCAAATAAGATCTTCAACAGCAATACCAAGCGAATCAAAAAGTGTGATCTGTTTATCATCTTCACGCCCTATAGCAGTGCCGTTGATCAATTCACCTATACTGCCAAGAATGTGATCTTTTGTGATTCGTCCCTCCTGCAACGGGATAAGATATTCACCGCTTTCTGCTTCGCAGGCTTCGCGCTGATCGACATATAGCCTTGATTTTGCGACGAGTGCAGAATCAACCTCACGGCTTATCGGGCTGCAGGTTCCGACTGCGTTGATGTGTGTTCCGGGGCGGACCCAATCCGATTTCAGAATTGGGTCTTTCGTTCTGCAGACGCTGCAGATAATGTCAGCTTCCTTAACAGCATCCTCTATGGTAGTAGAAACATAAAAGCTGCAAGCATACTGATGCTTTACTTCCTCAATGAATCTTTCGGCATTTTCTCTATGGTAGCTCCATACAGTGACGTTTGTAATATCCCTTATGCATGTCATCGCGGCAAGATGAGATCTGGCCTGTGCGCCGGACCCCAGGATCGTCAGCTTATGAGCATCTTTCCTGGCTAACAGGTCGGTAGCAGCAGCACTTGCGGCACCGGTCCGGATCTCTGTGATGGCACTGGCTTCGACCATGGCGACCGGGGTACC
Organism: Clostridia bacterium; assembly: GCA_003249225.1. Lineage (GTDB taxonomy): Bacteria > Bacillota > Clostridia > Lachnospirales > Lachnospiraceae > SZUA-448. The sequence goes on from QKJQ01000025.1 coordinate 20,427, forward strand.
GTGTGCTGCTTCAAAAAGCATAACGTAACCCTGATGGGAAGGGAACCCTTCTTTTGAGTTCCCGGGACAGACTGAAATAATTTTCGCACCAAAACAATGATTGGATTCAAGATAGCAGGGCATAAAGGCAAAAGCGCCGAACGGGAGCCCCATTCCGGTTCTGACGACCTGCTTTGTCAGTCCCTTTTCCATATCAGAAAATGCTTTTTTCATGAGTTCGATGCATATGGGATATGTCAGATTTTTCTCAACTTCTTCTTTTTCAATGATTTTCATGGTAAAACCTTTCCTCTTTCAGGTAATGAAGGACCGGATCGACACAAAGACTTTTTGACTTTATAAAGTGTTTTTTACAATGTGCCCATCTGCGATGACAAGACTTATATTCGCTGCATCAGCAAGGCAGCTGATATCTTCGAGCGGATTGCCCTTTGTTACGGTGATGTCTGCTATCTTTCCTGCTTCCAGTGTTCCCAGATCATCCATCTTCATAAGATAAGCTGCGTTTGCCGTTCCGGCTTTGATTGCTTCCATTTCTGTCATTCCAGCTTCAACCATCGCTTCAAATTCACGTCCGAGTTTCAGATAAGGAGTGTTCGAAGAATTCGAAAAATCAGTACCAAGAGCAATTCGGATACCGGCTTTTCTTGCCATTTCGATCGTTTTGCGGTTCGCATCTGCGCAAAGCATTGTTTTTTCGCGCATCCAGGAAGGGAATCCCGGCAGGTTTGCAACATTAAGTGAGATCCACAGGGTTGTAACGAGGGTCAGATCCTTTTCTGCCATAAGATCAATTTCGCGCTGTGTGAGCATGACCCCGTGTTCAATGCATTCGACGCCGGCAAGAATGGATTGGTAGGCTCCTTCGTATCCGGTGCAGTGAGCGCACACATAGGTATGATGGCGTTTTGCTTCGTCAACAATTGCTTTTAATTCTTCGGGAGAGAACTGAACATCATCCACGCGGTCAGTCGGAGAGGATACACCTCCGGTCGCACAGATTTTTATAAATTTTGCTCCCTGACGAAACTGATTGCGAACCCCTTTGATGCATTCGTCAACACCATCCATTAAATAAGAAAGATGATCATTTTCATTAAAGTGCTGCATTGTGACCGAAGGATCAAAATCAACATGTCCTGAGGTTATTCCCAGTACTTTGCCTCCCGGCATAATTCTTGGACCCTTTAGGATTCCCCGGCTGACTGCGCGAGACAGGTAAAAACCGGCTTCCGACATATCTCTTATACCGGTAAAACCAGCTTCGAGAAGCAGGCTAAGCTGATAGGCAGCCCCTAAAAGCTGATCACCGAACAGATTTCCGTTTGCCCAGTCACCGGCATCCTGATTTCCGGTAAGATGAGCATGGCAGTCAATGAATCCCGGAAGTATGGTGCCATTACCGGCAGAAAGAATCTGTGCCTCTGTTGGAATCGTGTAGTCTTTTTCTTCACCGGCGAATAGAATCCGGTTTTCTTCAAAGGCCAAAAGTCCGTTCTCAATTGCCTGATCTTCCACCCCGTTTATAAGTCTTCCTTTTATTACTGTAATCATATATTCTCCATTCTGCACTGAGATGCTTATGCAATATTTTGTCCATAACTGAACAGTTCAACTAAGATGAAAATACCAAAAATACTGGCTTTTGTCAATAAAATCAGACAAGAAAAGTTGTTGACATGCTCAGATGCCGATGCTATAATCATCTAAACTGTTCAACGGTTTAAGAATGCATGGGAATAGGGCAAAACAGACCATCATTCACACTTACATTGCGCAGGAGTAAGCGCAGAAACGGAGAATATTATGAGAAAGATGATGAAAAAGTCATTTGCTGTAACGTTACTGCTTGCGATGCTTATTGGCACGCTCGGAGGATGCGGTACGACAGCAGATAAGACAAGCAACGCTGGAAACAGTACTGCAGCAGATGCAGGAAACAACACGGCAGACAGCGAAAATGCGACACCGACAACAACAGAATCAGCTACAACGGATACAACGGTAACCGAAACCCCTGTGGAACAAGAAACACTTGACACATTCCGGTTTGTAGCAACAGAGCCAAACACATTGAACATGATCGAGTCAACTTCAAACCTTGACACGTATGTGTTCTATCTGACCAGCGCAATGCTGTATCGTTCCATAGACGGCGTTGTAACTCCTGAAGTTTGCGACACTCTTACTGTTTCTGATGACAGAATGACCTATACATACACAATCAAAGAGGCAACCTATTCAGACGGAACCAAGATCACTGCAGACGATTTTGTATACTATCTTGTTAAAAAATACTTAACTTCAGAGAACTGTACTTATTTTGTCGGCGGTGAAGATACGTATAACAATTCACTTGAAACTTGCGAAGGTATTTATTCTGTGGATGAAAGCACCTTTGTTATTACCATGACAAGCCCAATTGTTACCTTTAACGGACAGCTTGAGATTTATCCGCTTCAGAAAGCATTTGTTGAAGCAAAAGGAGAAGCACTCGGCGGTACACCGGCAGACCTTTTGTACTCCGGTCCTTACCTTCTGACTGACTGGGTCGTTGGATCTTCTATGACATTTGTTAAGAATGATTCCTATATTAATGCAGATACATTATTCCCGACACAGAACCTGACGTTAGTTGTTTCATCAGATGCTTCCACTACATATTCTATGTATCAGAATGGCGAAGTGGATGCTATCATTAATGTTAACAAAGATTTATATGAACTGATCGATCAGGCAGACTGTACCTATTACAGCGCCGACAGCCTCTGGGGAATTGAATATAACACAACCGGCTTTACTTATACCGATGGCGATGGTTTTGTATCCAGAGGAGATGAAGTTTCTGCACTTATGAAGAACCTGAACTTCAGAAAAGCCTTATCCTATGCGATCAACCGTTCCGCAGTTGCAGCCGTAGTCGATCCTACGAGCACAGTAGCTGACCGCTATGTATCAACTTCTGTAAAAGGAACTGGTGACGCTGCTTATGTTGACGAATACACTCTTGAGAATACAGCTCCGCTGGAAGGTGATGCAGAAGCTGCCGTGGGGTATCTGAATGCGGCATTAGCTGAACTTGGTTACTCCGATGTTTCACAGCTTCCGGAGCTCTCATTCTTAACGTTTGACAGTGCCAGTCAGTCAATGTATGTTGAGACCGTTGTTTCACTCTGGAAGAGCGTTCTTGGACTTGAAAATGTTACGATCAACTTACAGCCGATCCAGTCCGCTATTATGTCAATGGTTTACATGAATTACGATATCTACTTACAGCAGCTCTCGATGAATCCGGATGATATGCTGGAGCAGCTCGGTTTCTGGAAAACAACCGGTGGCGTTTCCGACGTTGCAGGCTTCCAGGCAAGTGGTGTACCGTCATTCATGGCTTCCATGCATGCAGATGAAGCATATGATACTCTTGTGACTGACGCTTACACAGAATTTGATGATGCTGCAAGATTCTCCATGGTACAGCAGGCTGAGCAGCTGCTTTACGATTCTTATACATTTTTCCCTGCAATGGCTGGCGGTGGTTACTATGCAACCAAGAGTTATGTGGAAGGATACTACAGCACGTACGGTGAAAATGGTTATGGATTTGCCAACCTTGTTGTATATGCGCACTAATTTATAAAGATTGAAGAAGGGAAAATACTGCTGTGCTTCTTGCAGCGTATTTTCTCGTTCTTTTTAAGTCCCATTGACGAAAGAAGGACAACGGAATGATAAAATATGTAGCAAAAAGATTACTAATTTCGCTGGCAACTGTCTGGGCCATAGCAACGATTTGTTTCTTTCTGATTCGCCTGCTTCCTGGAAATCCGTTCATTGTTGCCAATCCGCTGGATATAACGAACGCAGAAAAAATGATGGAGTATTACGGATTGAATGACCCGGTCTGGATGCAGTATGTCCGCTTCATGAACAGTCTGCTTCATCTTGATTTTGGTTATTCTCTGGCTCATGCTGGAAGATCCGTGAATGAAGTCATTGCACAGTACTTCCCGGTAACGGCACAGCTTGCGATACAGGCTATGCTGTTTGGTATACCGACAGGTACCCTGCTTGGCATACTATCTGCATACAAACGAGGCGGTTCAGTTGATATCTTTGCACAGCTGATGACCATTCTGACAACAGCGATACCGGCTTATGTTCTTGCGGCGATTCTGCAGCTCGTGCTGTCGGTAAAGCTTGGGTGGTTTCCTGCCAGTGGATGGGAGACTCAGAAATACACGATTCTGCCGACCCTATGTCTTTCGCTTGGAATGATTTCGGGACATTGCCGTGGTATGAGGACCCTGATGCTGGAGGTTGGGCAGCAGGACTACCTAAAGACGGCAAAGGCAAAAGGGCTTTCGGAAGTCCGTATCATATTTTTTCATCAGATCCGTAATGCACTTCTTCCGATGGTAACGAACCTTGGTCTTGAGATAGCTGGACTGTTAATGGGCTCCTTTGTGATTGAAAAGATCTTTTCGGTACCGGGGCTTGGAAAATATTTTGTGAACTCAATCAATGAACTGGATTATACCATGGCGATGGGGCTTGTAGTATTTCAGGCAGTCGTTGTAGTGGCAGCAAATTTTGTTGTGGATATATTATATGTTTTAATAGATCCGCGTGTGAAGTTAGACTAAAGGAGAAGGCGTATGAAAGAAAAAATAATTTCTGAAATGCTTGATTTTTCACCGGTCAGTGAAAAAGAAAGAGATGCCGAGCAGATCATCCGTCCTTCCGTCAGATACTGGCCGGAAGTATGGAAGCGTTTATTCCGAAACAAACTGGCGGTTCTCTGCATAGTTATTATTGGGCTGATACTGCTTTGTGCCATTATTATGCCGATCCTGTCACCCTATGAGTTTGATGAGGTGAGTCTGTTTGAATCCGGACTGAAACCATCAGCGGCTCATTTCTTTGGGACAGATGCTTCAGGACGCGATCTCTGGACAAGAGTATGGATTGGTGCCAGGGCTTCTCTTCTAATCGGGTTTTTGGGTGCACTGACCCCCTTCATTATTGGTACAATGATCGGTGCGATAGCAGGATGGTATGGTGGTCGTATTGATATGATCATTATGCGTGTCTGTGATATTATGCTTTGTATTCCATCCATGATTTACATGATATTGATTCTGATGGTCATGGGAGGGTCGGTTTCGTCTCTTGTCGTTGCAATGGCAATATCCGGCTGGATGGGCTCAGCCAGAGGCTTTCGGGGCAGGGTGCTGCAGTTCAAGAACAAGGAATTCACCCTGGCTGCCAAAACACAGGGGGCATCGGCACCGCGTATTATATTCCGTCACATTCTGCCCAATATTCTTGGAAACATAGCCGTTGGATTATCCGGTGCAGTTCCGGGAGCGATCTTTATGGAAGCTGGGATGGCTTATATCGGACTTGGCGTGACTCCGCCGAATATCTCGCTGGGGCAATTATCAACAGATGGCATTACCTACTTTATGTCCCCGACGAAGTTTCATCTGTTCCTGTATCCTTCCCTTGTTATATCGATCATGATCTTTGCATTTTTTATGTTCGGAAATGCACTTCGAGATGCTCTGGATCCGCGCCTTCGCGACGAAGAATACAATGCAAAGCGCATGAGGAAGATAAAAAGAGGACAAAAGCGCGAAGCCCGGAAGCTTGGAAAGGCGGCAGTGTAGATGGAACAAAAGAAAGAAAGACTGATTGATGTAAAAGACCTTGAAGTTTCTTTTATGACAGCCAATGGAGAAGTAAAAGCAGTCCGTGGCATTGATTTTCAGCTTGATAAAGGGGAAACGCTGGCCATCGTGGGAGAATCCGGCTGCGGAAAGTCCGTTACCATTCAGACGATCATGCGGCTGAATCTGGAACCGCCGGCCGTCATCAAAGGCGGAAGCATTACGTATACAAATTCGGAAAAGAATATCAAGGTAGATATAACGAAGCTGAATAACAAGCAGATGCAGGCGTACCGTGGAAAAGAATTCTCCATGATCTTTCAGGATGCCATGACCTCCCTGAATCCGACCTCAAAGGTGGGCCGGCAGATCGTAGAAGCAATAAGAAAACATACTGCGTTAAGCTACATGGAGGCGAAAAAGAATGCGATTGAGCTTCTTGGAAAAGTAGGGCTTCCAAATCCGGAGGCAGTTTTCTCAAGGTATCCTCACACAATGTCAGGAGGGCAGAGACAGCGCGTTATGATAGCGCTTGCCTTATCCTGCAATCCATCCATTCTTTTTGCGGACGAACCGACAACTGCGCTCGATGTTACGATTCAGTCACAGATTCTTGACCTTATGAATACGATCAAAAAAGAACGTGATATGGGAATCATTTTCATCACGCATAACTTAGGCGTTGTAGCCAGAATGGCAGATCGTGTGGCGGTAATGTATGCCGGTCAGATCATCGAAAGCGGAATGCTTCGTGAGATATTCTATCAGCCGAAACACCCTTATACCTGGGGACTGTTAGGCTCGGTACCAGAATTGAAGAAAAGTGAGAACAAGCGCTTGCTCAGTATACCGGGAACACCACCGGATTTGTTCGCGCCGCCAAAAGGCTGTGGATTTGCGGCCAGATGCCCTTACTGTATGAAGGCATGTCTTGATTACATGCCCGGTGAATATAGCATCACGGACAGTCATTTTGCAAGATGCTGGCTGCTGGACGAAGAATGCAGCACCCGAATCACGCCGCCTGTAGGCAGAGCAGTAAATACAGGCGATTCCGATGACGGTGTATTCAAAACAAAAAGGAAGGAGAACTGATATGGCAGAGAGTGGTGCAACGAAACAGGAAATCTTGCTGGATGTACAGAATGTAAAGAAGTATTTTAATCTTGGACATGGAAAGCGCCTGCATGCCGTAGATGATATCTCCTTTCAGATAAGACGTGGAGAAACCCTGGGACTTGTCGGTGAATCCGGCTGCGGAAAAACAACAGTTGGAAGAACGCTGGTCCAGCTTTATGAAGCAGATGGCGGAAAGATAATCTTTCAGGGAAAAGACATTGTTCCCATGACAAGGCTCCAGAGAAAGAAAGAACAGCTGACAAAGAAAATGCAGATGATCTTTCAGGATCCTTACGCATCCTTGAATCCATACTTTACCGTTGGGGAGATCATTGGCGAGGGTCTGGAGATACATAAAATCGGAGCAGATAAAAAAGAACGACTTGAGATGGTCTATGAACTGTTGGACCGCGTCGGTCTTCATAAAGAGCATGCCAATCGTTTTCCGCACGAGTTCTCTGGCGGACAACGACAACGTGTCGGAATTGCAAGGTCTCTTGCATTGAATCCGGATTTCATCGTATGTGATGAGGCTACGTCTGCACTCGACGTGTCGGTACAGGCGCAGGTCATCAACATGCTGATCGATCTGAGAGAAAAAATGAACCTGACGTATCTCGTGGTAGCTCATGACCTGTCGGTCGTCCGGTATATTTCTGACAGAGTCGCGGTCATGTACCTTGGACAGCTGGTGGAAATCGGTGCGGTTGATGAGGTATACGATCATCCGATGCATCCCTATACGATCGGACTTCTTGAAGCGGTACCGGTCGCTGATCCGGATTACGAAAAAGACAGAAAGATAACCATGATGAAAGGCGAGATATTTTCACCGGTCAATCCAAGGCCAGGGTGCAGATTTGCAACAAGATGTCCGTATGCGGCAGAAGAATGCAGCAGCATGACACCCTTGTTACAAAGTGTTGGAGGCGACCATTTTGTTGCCTGCCACCATCCGGTGCGCTGAACTGTGTAAAAAGAAACTGGGAATACGTGGCATGTATTTTTTGCATTTTATTTTCTATAGGGATATGAATTATTTACAAGCTGTAGTATAGAATATGTGGATATTGATTTCACTTCTGAGCAGGAATTGGTGCATAGGTGAAGGGAAGGTAACTTCACGTCATTTGGAGTGAAAGAATTGGATAGGGTAGATATGATAAAATATAATTTTAGTGACAGAGTGAATCGAGAAGGAATTGGAAGTCTGAAGGAAAGAGAGACACCTGAGAATATAAAAGCAGAGGGACTGATCAGTTACTGGGGAGCCGAATTTGAGTTCCCGACCTGCGAAGCATTTTCAAATGGAATCAGATCCCTTGCGGATCGTGGCTTGTATGGTTTTACCATACAGGACAAAAAGTACAACGAGCATGTTAAATGGTGGATGGAAAATGTGAGAAACTGGGACATTAACGATGAATGGATCGTTCCTGCCATGGGTATTATATTTGGTCTGGCAACCGCCATCCGAATGTTCGTCAGGAAAGATGAGAATATCATTATTCTGCAGCCAACGTATGGAAGATATAAGCAGGCAGCAGACAGGATCGGAGTAAAAACAATAGTTTCTAATCTGGTCTGTACAAAGAAGGAAAAGCAGGCAGAGTCCGCAGAAATCATGCCTGGACCATGCTATGAGATCGACTGGACGGATCTGGAAAGTAAAATGTCCAATCCTGCTAACCGTCTGCTTGTTCTCTGCAATCCGAATAACCCGACCGGTACTATTTTTAAAGAAGAAGAACTGAGAAAGATTGCAGCCTTATCAAAAAAATACAATGTTCTGGTCTATTGCGATGAAATCTTTGCTGAGATCGTGCCCGAGGGAGGGACCATTGTTCCTTATGGGAAGATCGCTGACGAGGATGCACTTGCCATTACCTGCACTTCCATGGGAAAATGCATGAGTATTACAGGGTTCAATCACGCAAATTTATTCATTAAAAATGCTGCTCTCAGAGAAAGATACAATCGTCAGAAATATTCCGACCATTACGGGAGCCTGGAACCGCTCCTTTATGCTGGTCTGTGTTCTGCGTATACATCCGATGGCAAAAAATACATAGAACAATTGTGTAAGGTGATCCATGAGAATGTTACCTTGGTGGAAAGAACCTTTGAAATGTTTTTGCCAAAGGCAAAGGTGATTCATCCTGAGGCTACTTATGTTTTGTGGATCGATTATACCGGACTTGGTATGTCAGATGAACAGTTGGAGACGTTTTTAAATGATGAGGCATTGTTCTATGGTGATGCTGGGACGGAATATGGTGCCACGAAACAGTTTTACCGTTATAGCGTTGCGGTTCCGACAAAAGATTTGAAAAAATCGATGGAGTATCTTATTGCTGCCACACAGAAGAAAAAAGCGGAATAAATTGTATATTGGCAGAGAAGAGGTTATACTGGAGGCTGGGTAGTTAAGCAGGAAGGGAGAAGCAACATGGCAAATGAATCTTTGGTAGAAAAAGTATATAAAAAAGTAAAACAGGAAATCAAAGATGGAACAATAACCGCGAAAGACTGCATCGTAGAAAATGATATCTGCAAGCGGTTCGACGTCAGCAAGGCAACAGCAGGCGGTGTATTGCACAGGCTAACGCAGGAAGGTCTGATGAAGAGCTATCCAAGAAAAGGATATATGCTCAATGTTTACAGTGAAGAAGATTTTACAAAGATTCAGAACCTGCGCTTTGCGATCGAAACGCTGGTCGTACATAAACTCGTAAACGAAGTAGACAGCGGAAAGATAAGAAAAGCCTTTCATAATCTGAATCAGATGGATAACATAGCATTTCATAATAATATGGCGAAGCTGCTGGAAGACAGTTTTGTGGAAGAAACTCTGGATAATCTTCTGACTAAGGCATCCAATACCTTTGATCATATTGATTTTGAGGATGGTGAAGACAAGGTAATTAACGAGAGGCATCAGAACCTGATTGATGCAATTATTGAAGGGGATGAAGCAAAAGCTATGGATGCCCTGCGTAATGACCTTCGCCTGAACAACCTGACGAGCCCGGAAGGAATCTTTGGGCAGTGGGAGATGAGAAAAAGTTTTAATACGAATACATTAAAAGAGATTTCCTACATATCCGATCCGCAAGTATCCTCGGATGAAAAATATGCAGCACTTGTAGTATACCGGGCTAACCCGGAAGACGGAACTTTTTCCTCCCATATTGAGGTGATCGATCTGCGCTCGGGAAAGATTGATAAAGTACTGGATACTGGGAACTGCAAAGCACCAAAATTCTGTGATTCTGGCCTTACCTTATCTTTTCTTTCCGATGTAACCGGAGAATTTCAGATCTATACCATGGACCAGAAAGGCGCAACCAATAAGGTCACAAGCCTGCGTCATGGAATAAAATCTTACCAGGGCAACAAAGATTGTTCGTTTTTTGTATACGAAGCCTCCTTGTGGGAAGAAGAGATAACACAGGGTATTACCTTTACTGAAATGTCACCGGCTGAAAAGTCAGCATGGAAACTGGAACAGGAATGGGCACCCAAAGAAATCACCCGTATCGATTACAAAAGAGATGAATGGAAGGGTGTCACAGATGGCAGTATCACCTGCATCGGAACCATTAATGAAGATGGAGAGCAGGTACTTCTGACAAAGGATATTCCGTTCACACTGCCGGTCCTTTCACCGGATGGCAGCCGGATTGCCTGTTACGGACAGCCTCATACAGGAGCAAAGTATTCCAAAAAAGAACTTTTTGTAATGAAGACTGACAAAAGTGAACGCATTTGTCTTACCGATAAACTTAGCCTTGCCGGTGATGTACCGGTGTGCTTCACAGAAGACGGAGAATCGATCGTTTTTCCGGCATACTATATGGATAAGGAAGGCGGTATGATCCTTTATCTGTATATGGTCAGGGCAGACGGCAGCGAAGAAGCGGTGTGCCTGTTCGACCCGGAGGCTGTGGAGGTGTCATCCGGTGTATATGCAATGCCGGTCATGAGAACTCAGTATGGAAAGGAAAAATCCTATTTTTCCATAGCGGGAGATCAGGTCTATTTCTTATGCGCATGGCAGGGTGTGGAACGTCTGTATAAAATCGCACTGAAAGAAAAATCTGTTCCAAAGCTTATTCTGGAAGGGGATTTCTCGATTCATGAGTTTTGCAGTCCTACAAAAAAAAGCATTCTGCTAACGCGTTCAGATTATTACAACCTACGAGAACTATACCTTTATCATACCAAGAACAAGCGATTTGTTAAGATCATGGAGCACAATGGGTGGCTCCGTGAATATAACCTTGGTCGCGTAAAAACAATGGATGTGCGGTCGAAGGATGGAAAAACCGTGATTCATGGTGCGGTGTGTAAGCCTGTGAATTTTGAAAAGGGGAGAAAGTATCCGGCAGTGCTCTACATCCATGGCGGACCGACCGTAAGTTATACCAATGATTTCTGGCACGAAGCACATGTACTTGCGAATGCAGGATATGTAGTAGTGTACTGTGATCCGAGAGGTTCCTTCGGGTATGGTTTGAAGTTCTCGAACAGCGGTGATTCCTGGGGAATGCAGGCTTATGATGATCTGATGGAATTTCTTGACCAGGCGGTAGCTCTTGGATTTATTGATGAGAAAAGAATTGGATTGACCGGTGGTAGTTACGGCGGGTATATGACCAGCAAGATCATTACGATGACCGACCGATTTGCTGCGGCAGCCGGGCAGAGGATTTTTGTGAATAAAGCAACCTCTTACGGAACCGGTGATATGGGCTTTTATTCGGCATCACAGGACTGGAACACCGTCAGCATCAGGAAAGCACTGGTAGAACGGGCAAGAACAAGCATCATTAAGGATGTTGATAACATAAAGACACCGACGCTGATCCTGCACGGTTATAAGGATTATCGCTGTTCCTTTGAACAGGGAGAGCAGTTGTTTGTTGCAATCAAGCAACGATGCAAGGAGGTTCCGGTCAAACTTGTTATGTACCCTAATGAGAACCATGAGATTACAAGAGCGGGAGCACTTCATTTTCAGCAGAGCCATCTGCAGGAAATTATTGACTGGTTTGATATCTACCTGAAAGGAGCAGACAATGAGTAAACGAGCAAGCGAATTTAAGGATTTTGACCTTGAAGAGACAATATCGTTTGGTGAATATCTTCCGGATACCAATGAAATCATATACGCAAGATCATTTTATGAGGAAGCTGACTCGGTAAGGAAGAATCAGGTAGTAGTACAGTCGCTGAAAGATAAAAGTCAGGAAATCATAACGGCCGGTGGCATGGGAGAAGGCAATCCCAAGGTATCATCCGATAACAAAAAGATATTATTCCTGTCTGCGTTGCCGGAAACTGGCCGCCAGTTGTATGTCTATGACAGAGAGACAAAGGAAGTTACCAGAATGACAAATATGCGTTTTGGACTGTTTGATCCCTTGTGGTCACCGGATGGTAAGTGGATCCTTTTTACTTCTATGGCAGCAGATGGCATGGAAGAAGAGTGGCTGCAGACAATGGTGAACAAAGAAGAACAGGCCAAATATACGCGTGAGCGTGCAAAAAAACCTGTTGAGATAACGGATTTTGGTTATAAATTCGATGGACTCGGTTTTGCTCAGCCGGAAGTTATGCATCTTTGGGTCGTCCCGACAGACGGCAGCTGTAAAGCAAAGAGGATAACAGCCGGACCGGCTAATTTTATGCACGCCGTATGGGCACCGGACAGTGCCCATGTTATGTGTGAGTCGAATCTATATTGTAAGAAAGAGATCAGTATAGCGATGGACGTTCTGACGATTGACATCGCAACGCTTGAAGTCGTAAGGGTAACAAAAGATAAATTGGTGGTATCCTACCCCAATCCGGTGCGTCCTTTGTTTACACCGGATGGAAAGTATATCATTGTTGGAATACTGGATTATAAAGCAGGGTATGGCGCTGCGACCGGATATCCTGCCTGTATTCTGCACCGGGTTTCCCTGGATGGTACAGAAATAACTCCGATATTCGAAAAAACGGACGAGTGTTTTGACTCCGTTCAATTCCCATACAATGCACACTGTGGCATGGGGCTGGAAAAGGTCCGTATTTCTTCCGATGGTACCAGCGTTTTATTTGCTGCAGGCAGCAGGGGAGAATGCAGGATCTGGAAAGTTGCCATCTATGGTGACGAGCACAGACCGGTTGCTGTAACAAAAGGAAAGGTTGCTTACAACGGCCTTGGTGTTCCAAGGCTTGGAAAAGTACTGGCTGCAAGAACCGAACCGAACAGACCGGAAGCTTATTACCTGATCGATGAAAGAACAGGGGAAGAAGTACTCTGCCTTCAGTCGGGCAAAGACATGATTGAATACACTGCATTAAGTCCGGTCGAAGATTTCTTTTTTGAAACACTTGATGGAGAGTCGAAGGTGCATGGATTTTGTATGCCGCCACAAAATGCAAAAAAAGGGGAAAAGTATCCGACCATTGTGTATGTTCATGGAGGGCCTCATCCATTTTATTGTTATGGCTTTGATCTTGAATATCAATGCTTCGCAGGAGCTGGCTTTGGTGTTATCTACTGTAATCCGCGCGGATCTTCCGGGTATGGAGATGTCCACAGGAATCTGGAACGTGCCATGGATGGGTCGGCCTATACCGACATTATGCAATTTGTTTCTGAAGCATGTAAGAGATACGACTGGATCGATGAAGACAGACTTGGATTTACCGGTGGAAGTTATGGTGGTTATATGACGAATTACACAGCGACGAGAGCAAAGAAATTCAAAGCTTATATAACACAGCGTGCTGTTGTGAACGATCTGATCAGTTTTGCTTCCTCCGATATGCAGGGGGATTCAACAAGCTACCCTACCTTTGGAGAATATATGGTTCATGCAGTTGAGAATTCAGTGATCTGCGGTATGGAAAAGGTAAATGCACCCTTTTTGATTCTGCACGGAGAAGATGATCTGCGCTGTCCGGTCGAAGGAGCACATCAGCTTTTTGTTGCATTAAAAGACAGCCACGCAGAAGATTTTCCTGTAAAACTGGTCCTTTATCCTTTTGTTTCGCACAACCAGCCATCGCACCCAAAGCAAAGACAGCATTACTATAAGACAATGCTGGACTGGTTTACACAGTATCTGTAGAAAAGTTTGTGCCTCGCGCGTCACCGCTCGTTCAAACTTACTATGCGCTGAAAAGATGCGCAGATTAGGGGTAGATATGAAGAAGATTTATACGTTGCTGACTCCGTTGTGGGAAGAGATGGAACAGGATGGAGATTCACTGGTCAGCGGAAGGATTCCGGCACTGGATGTATCAATTCAGGCAGAGATAGTGGCAGAAAAGGAAGAAATCATTTTCGCGGTCAATGAAGTTACGATATTTAAACCATTTACGAAGACGGAAAAGGAAATCAGCATTTCGGATGAAGAAGGAATGGTGCCTTACCATAAAGAAAGCATTCAGGAAGGTTATATCAAATCAGGAAAATACATTGCAGACAGGAAAACGATTGGGACGGTCGTAATTTCCTATCGACTGTTACTGGAGCCGGCAGGTAGAAATCCTGTCTTTGACCTTGGCTGGGAAAGAGGCGGTATGACAGGCTCCGGAATGACTTTCATGCCATCTTTTCAAGAAGGAACCTATGAGTACACCATGAACTGGAATGTAAGCCATCTTCCGGAAGGCGGGAAAGGCGTATGGTCCTTTGGGGAAGGAAAGATAACCCGGACCGGAAATGAGGGGCTGCTGAAAACAACATTTTACACCGCCGGCCAGCTGGACTGCGTTAAATTCGGTAAGTTCGGGTACTACTGGCTGGATAACGAAGCGATACTGCCGCTTGCGGTTACGGCTTCCCAGATCTTTGCCTATGAAAGCAGATTTTTTAAGGACGAAGGAGAAAGCTATAACATATTCAGCAGACACACAGCTGCGGCGGAACAAAGAGCCGGCGGAACCGCACTTACCAGATCCTATATGTATCTGTATAAAGACAAGGAACAACTCGATCCGTCGTGGATAAAATTCCTTTTCGCGCATGAGATTGTGCATAACTGGATCAAAATGAAAAATGAACCATTTGGTACTAACACATGGTATATTGAAGGCATGGCAGAGTATTATTCTGCTCTTTTACCGTGGCGAATGGGGATTATTACGAAAGAAGAACTAGTAAAAGAATTAAACAAGCGCGCGGTTCAGTATTATGAAAACCCAAGGATTGCCTGCACCGATATGGAGGCAGGTGGAAATCTCATGTCCGACAGTGAAATGACAAGGATTCCCTATGGGCGTGGGTTCTTTTACCTGATGCATGCTGACGGCATGATTCGAAAAGCAACACACGGGAAACATACGCTTGACGATGTAATGCAAAGACTGCTTGAGGAAGAAAAGAATAATCCAGATACAGGCAACGACGAATGGTTTCGTGAATATGGAGCATACATCACAGAAGAGCTGGCACGCATGGAATATGATAACTTCAGCAATGGCAAGGAAGTAATACCGGATGTATCGTGCTTCGAAGGTGCAGTTTCTATGGTTAAAACAACAGGAAAACAGCGTGAAACAGATAAGCCATGTGTTCTCTGGAGGTTCGTATGATCGAGAATAAGTTCCTGGATGAGTATTTATATATGAAGGACCGCATTTACCTGGACTGTTCCACAATGGGTATGCAGCCGGAAAGAACCTTGAAAGCAGCAAGAGAATATCTGGACGATTTTGCGTATAGCCTTGGTAAAACAAAACAGGATAACAGTCAAATTCGAAATACAGCAAAAGCAAGAATCGGGAAACTGATTAACGCATCGGCGGAAGATATTTATTTTACGCTGAATACAACACAGGGAAACAATCTTCTGACCAATGGCTATCCTTTTGCACCAGGTGATGAGGTTATTGTGGGAAATGGTGATTTTGCCGCTGTCTGGCTCCCATGGACCAGTAAACAAAGGGACGGTGTGAAGCTGGTATGGGTCAATAATGAAAATGGAATAGTTGACGCAAACGATTTTATTAAAAAAATTACAAAACGGACCAAAGTAATTGCTATATCCCTGGCACAGTCTTCTTCCGGGTATGTAACAGACATTGAGAAACTGGGAAATGTATGCCGGGAAAAGGGTATTCTTTTGTCGGTCGATGCTGTCCAGGCACTTGGGAGAATACCGGTCGATATTGAAAAGATGAAAATCGACATTCTGGCAACCTCCAGTTTTAAGGGTTTGCTTGGTGTAATGGGCGCTGGCTTCTGCTACTGCCGCAAAGATATCATGCAAAAAATAACACCCCCGGTCTGCAGCGGTAACATCAAGTGGGAGCAGATAGATTTTACTCCGGGATTTATGCAGCTGCCTATACCTGAATTTGCAGAGGGTGCTGCCAGAATGGAGACAGGAACCGGAAATAATTACGGATGTATGGTTATGAGTGAGAGCATCGGTCTCTTACTGGAGATTGGTGTGGACAAAATCGCTGAAACGATACGCGAAGTGGAACGTTACTATCGCCGCAGGCTGAAAGAGTCTGGGCTTGCGGTAAAAATGCTTGGCAGTGAAGAAGAGAATACCTGGAGCGGCAGTGTAAGCTTTGAACTTCCGACGGAATACAAAGAAGCATTGGAAACTGTTCTTGAACAGGAAAAGATCACAGCCGCGGTACGGTCTTATTTTCGTGTCAGTCTTCATTATTATAATACGAAAGAACAGATAGATCAGCTTCTTTTCGTATTGAACAAAGTCCTGCCCCATAAGCGGGAAGAGACAGGGAACGAAAGAAAAGATACCTAAGGTGAGAGAACAGTCATGTGCAGAAGGAAATAATCTGTCATGACTGTTTTGCGGTTCTGCAGGTTTGCGACAGATAAACTTGCTTTATTTCCCTTGTTTTTACCTGTTTTGTGTTTCGGATTTATTACGAATCCTTTAAATAAAGGGTGTCTGCTTGAATATCTGAGAACCTTATGATATACTCAACGTTGTGCATTTTCCAAAGAGAGGTAATTACTTTGTTTTTAAATGAAAAAACTCGATATTCTCAAGGGACTATGGTATAATTTATATCATCTAGCTTCTTATCAGGACGATAGAAAGAAGCGCGCAGTGGGCTGGGCTCCTGTCTGCAGGATGGAAGGGAGAGTTGTGACTTATGCTGAACAACCGGAAAATCCGACTTATGACAAAACTTGCTCTTTATGAGAAAAAACAGGGAAAAGAAGATATACGGCTTAGCAAATATTACAGAGGCGACTTTGTTCGTATGGAATTGCTAAAGACATTGGTGTCTGTCACTTTTGGCAGTCTGCTTCTGGTCGTTGCTGCAATTATTTACAAAGCAGAGTACCTGATTGCGGAAGCAACACGTCTTGATTATGCAGCGATCGGCAAAACACTTTTGGGGATGTACATAATTTTAATGGTTATATTTAGCATACTTTCCGTCGTTGGATATACGGTTAAATATAACATGTCAAGAAAGAAGCTTGCGCAATATTTTCGATTATTAAAGCGGCTGCGAAAAATGAACAGCGAGGAGAAGCCGCAGGAGAATGAATTCTATTTAATGAACGAAAATGCAGGCGAGGAGGATACAATGCAATGATAATGGCAATACTTGAATTCCGGACCCGGGTCTGTGAATTATATCAGAAACTGCAACTGATTATTGATCCGATATTTAAATTTCTATTGGCGTTTGTCGTAATAAGATCTTTGAACACAGTAATTGGTTATGACGCCAGATTAACAAGACCAGTCATACTGATCCTGCTGTCCCTGATCAGTGCATTTGCACCTTCTTCTGTTCTGGTCTTTCTTTGCATGGGACTGATCGTTGCCAATGTATACTCGGTATCGGTTATACTGGCTGCTTTTATTCTCATCATATTTATGATCATGTATAGTTTCTTTCTGCGCTTTACACCACAATATGGATATGTTCTGGTAGCAATGCCGGTTCTGTATCTTTTCAAGGTACCTTACCTTCTGCCATTGCTTTTGGGCGTGATGGCCAGTCCGCTGGCTATACTGCCTACCATTTGCGGTGTTTTTCTGTACTATATGATTTATGTTATACAGAATGCTGCAACGATGGAGCTGGGAACAACGGCAGACGATGTTATGTTGCTTTTCAGCACAGTAATTGATACACTTTTAAGTAATAAGGAGATGCTGTTCACCATAGCGGTTTTTGCTTTGGTCATTGTTATCGTTTTTGTTATCCGAAGACTGCAGTTCAACTATTCTTTTGAGATTTCAATCGGAGTCGGTGTTGTTGCAAGTATTTTTGGTCTTCTGTTCAGAAACTCGATCCTTCAGCTGGATTATAATACAGCATCCATGATCCTCTTTACAATCTTATCCGGAGTACTGGTCGTTGTTATTTACTTTTTTAAACGAATTCTGGACTACACGGCAGTGGAACATGTGCAGTTTGAAGATGATGATTACTACTACTATGTTCGGGCAGTACCAAAGATCCGCGTCGGTGTTGCAGAGCGAAGTGTTAAGAAGTTTAATGAAAGTATACTTCGGAAATCCATAATTCAAGAAGTTGAAGAGGAAGATGACGAAGAAGAGCTTTTTAATACCAAGGAGTTGGACCGCCGGCTTTTGGAGAAAAGAACGAAAGAAGCTCAGATGCGCGAAAGATATATGCAGGGAATTGAAGATTTCGAAGAGGAAGACGACAACGAAGAATTCTTAAAAGAAAACGAAGGCGAAAGCAAGCAATTAAAGAAATAATAGCCGTTGTTATATAGGATATATTTAACAGGAATGAGGTGGGATACAGAGAATGACGAATAAGATTTCTGAATTTTTGGATAATTATTTTAGCAGTCTGGTAATATCAAAAATTGGAATACCGGATTTTATTGAAATACTTATACTGGCTGTATTGCTCTATAACATCATTAAGTGGGCGAAAAGAACAAGGGCATGGGTTCTGGTGAAGGGTCTGTCGGTTTTATTGTTAGCATGGATTGTTGCCTATATTTTCGAATTTGATGTTATTCTTTGGATCTTTGCCAACACAATCACTGTCGGTATTACCGCATTGATCATAGTTTTTCAGCCGGAATTTCGTAAGGCACTTGAACAGCTGGGGCAAAAGAATATGATGAATCCTTTGTTTTATCTGCGTGAGCCCGCGCGGGAGCGTTTTTCTGATGAAACGCTCGAAGAACTTATTCGGGCAACGTATGAACTTGCCAGAAACAAGACAGGGGCACTTATTATTATCGAGGAAGAAGTATCACTTGCAGATTTTGAAAAAACAGGAATTGACATTGATGCTGTTGTCAGCAGTCAACTCTTAATTAATATATTTGAACATAACACACCGCTGCATGATGGAGCGGTGGTTGTCAGAGGAGATCGGATTACAGCTGCTACCTGCTATCTGCCCTTGTCTGATAATATGCGTCTGAGCAAAGAGCTGGGGACAAGACATCGTGCCGGTATCGGTATCTCTGAAGTAACGGACTGTTTCACTATTATTGTGTCAGAGGAGACCGGTAAGGTATCCATAGCGAAAAAAGGTGAAATCACACGCAATGTCAGTGCTGATACGCTGAAGGCAAAACTGAAGATTGTTCAGAATAAGATTGTGGATCGGAAGAAAATCAGCAGGCTCTGGAGGTCACAGGATGAAAAACGTTCTAACTAGAAATATAGGTTTGAAAATAGTATCTCTGGTTGTGGCTGTCATTATATGGGTCTTTATCAACGGAATGATCGATCCGATCACGACGGTAACAATAAAAGATGTTCCGGTAGAGATTTTGAACGAAGATGCCATGCAGTCGTCCAATAAAATCTACGAAGTCATATCCGGTGACACGATCACACTAAAGGTAAAGGCCAAAGAATCCATTGCAAACCGGCTTACAGCAAATGATTTTAAAGCAACCGCTGATTTTCTTTATAATTCCTATTTTGGTGATGTCAACAATGTCAGAATCGATGTATCCTGCATTACCTATACAGAAAGCGAAGTGGAAATTGTCGATGGCATGAATGAAATCATGAATCTTACGCTGGAAGATACAGACAGTCAGTCTTATGCAGTTTCGGTCGTGCCCGATGGTACGGTAGAGGATGGCTATTATATAGCAGAGACAACAGCAAGTCCGAACCTCATTACGATATCCGGGACAAAGACACAGATCAGTAAGATAGCAAAGCTAAAAGTCCTCGTTGATGTGGATGGTGCAAGTGATTCCTTTGAAGTAAAAGGAACACCGGTCCTGTATGATTCAGAAGATAATGTTGTGGATTCTTCGAAACTTACCATGTCAGCAGAACAGGTCGATGTCAGTGTAAAGCTGCTTCCGACAAAAGTGATCGACATCAGCGTGATTCCGGAAGGAGAACCCTACTATAATTACGAATACACCGGAATAGAATATGCGCCTAAGACAGTTACAATTGCAGGAGAAGCAGGAGATCTTGCTGCAATTTCCGAGCTTCAGCTTGCCTGCATTATCAGCGGTGCAAAAGCTGATATTGAAACGGACTTCAGCATTGAAGATGAGCTGACAAAATTATATGGAAGTAAATACATTCTTGTTGACGAAGATGCATCTACCGTTAATGTAAAAGCAACCATAGAACAGCTTGACAGTACAGATGTTTCAATGCTTGTCAGCAATATTGAGGTCAGAAATGTTCCGGATGGCTATCGGATTTCTCCGGTTACTCTGACGACTGTGCTCAAGGTCTACGGACTTTCATCAAACCTTGAGAATGTTTCCTCAACAACACTCAAGCCATTCATCGACTGCAGTGAATGTACTGAGGCCGGGACAACTTATACTCTTGCTGTTCAGACAGAGCAGAACGGAGTAGAGATACGTTCCTCTTCCATTGATGTCGTGTTGTACAAAGATAACGCCATTGTGAACGGGCAGAGTGTCAGCATGCCCTAAAAGTAAATTGAAAAGAAAGATAGGAGAAAAGTAAGTGCATAGGTTACTATCAAATTTTACAAAATACAGGTTCTTATTAAAGGAACTTGTGAAAAAAGATATTAAATTAAAATATAGAAATTCCATATTGGGAATTGTCTGGACATTATTAGAACCATTGTTGACGATGATTGTATTGACCATCGTTTTTACCGTTGTACTGGAGCGAGAACGGCCGTCGATTGATTTCCCGGTTTATGTACTTGTCGGACGATTGCTTTACGGTTTTTTCTCAAGTGGTACCAGACTGGCTCTCAAATCGGTCAGAAATCATAGTTCCATGATTCGAAAGGTTTATGTACCAAAGTACATCTATCCACTGGCCACATCATTATCAAGTTTTGTGACATTTCTGATATCATTGATCGTTTTGGTTGCTGTGGCTGCAGTTCGAAACATTCAGCCGACGTTTCATCTGTTTGAAGCAGTGATTCCGATTGTGGCACTCTTGCTGTTGACGACAGGTGTGGGACTGGTGCTGGCAACCCTCGATGTATTCTTCCGGGATTTAGAGTACTTATGGGGCGTAATCATGATGATGATCATGTATACTTCTGCAATTTTTTATGAGACAGATAAGTTCTTTACTGATGGCGGATGGAAGATGTGGCTGTTTAAACTGAATCCTCTGTATGCGATCATTACGAATTTTCGTAATTCGATTTTTGGAGAAGCGCCGGATGTTTTTTTCACAGTATATTCGCTTGGGTTTGGCGTAGCAGCTATGCTGATCGGTGTGATTTTGTTCTATAAAAAGCAGGATGAATTTATACTATATATTTAGAATCTGGAGACGAATTTCGTGCTCCTTACTATCATGAGGTTAAGTCAAGAAAGGTTGGACATTTGTGGCACAAACAGTAATAAAAGTTGAAAATCTTGGCGTTCGTTTTAACATGAGCGAACAAAAGGTAGATGATTTAAAGGATTTTGTAATTAAGAAAATCAAAGGGAAAATTAAATACAAGGAATTCTGGGCGCTGAAGGATATTACATTTTCAGTCGAAAAAGGAGAACGTGTCGGTATTGTAGGCTTGAACGGTGCAGGAAAAAGTACTCTTTTAAAAGTCATAGCCGGCGTATTGAAAGCAACGGAAGGCAGTGTTGTCACAAGAGGGAATGTTATTCCGCTGCTCGAACTTGGAGCCGGTTTTGATAAGCAGTATACAGGAGCGGAGAACATATATCTCTATGGTGCTGTTCTGGGATACTCACGCCAGTTCATGAAATCAAAGTTCGACGAGATCGTCGAATTTTCAGAACTTGGGGACTTTATTAATGTGCCGGTGAAGAACTATTCATCCGGTATGAAAGCGAGACTTGGTTTTTCAATTGCAACGGTTACAAAAGCAGACATTCTGATTCTTGACGAAGTTCTGTCCGTTGGAGATGCAAAGTTTAAACGAAAAAGCGAAGCAAAAATCAAGACATTATTTGAAGACGGGACGACCGTGCTGTTCGTATCCCATAACCTGGCACAGGTGAAAAAGCTTTGTGACAAGGCTCTTTTGATTGACCATGGGCGTATGATT
The DNA here is from genome assembly GCA_003249225.1 of Clostridia bacterium. GTDB lineage: Bacteria > Bacillota > Clostridia > Lachnospirales > Lachnospiraceae > SZUA-448. The sequence continues at coordinate 42,707 of QKJQ01000025.1, forward strand.
GCTTATGGTAATGTAGAGGATATTGCAGCGATATATGAAGAAAGAACCGGCGAATAGGATAATCAAACGATAAATATCAACTTCATCCTCGAGAACAAATGATGCCTTGCAAGGGTTTCAACATTTGGTTCTTCATGATAAAGTGGTTTCTGCAGAGGTGTGGATATGGAAACAGAGTCTTTTATACGGGAAGGTAAACGAGCGTTGCTGAGTATGTCTCACGGTGTCAGCGCTGTGGTAGAGAACAAACGTGTTACGGATAAACTAAAGCATTATGATACAAAAGTAATTCACAATGACAGACCGGCACAAATCAACACCTGTTTATTTTTAATCACCCGAATGGTACGTTTCAGCGGCGGACAGACTTCAATATTACGACTTGGCACTGAACTTACAAAGCTCGGAATTCGTGTGATCTATGGTGTTTACAAAAAGCAAAGCCCGGATGAGATGAAACTATGTGCAGCAGCGAATCTTCCTGGGTTTCAGGGTGAACTGTATACGATGGAAGACTGTGCCCGCGTCCTAAAAGGTGAACTTGAACAGCCGGATGTTGTGGTGGCTTCTTCCTGGGACACCGTCTTTTATGCAAAAAAATTTAAAAGTTATAAAATGTATTTTGTTCAGGACTATGAACCCTATTTTTATTCTTTTGGTGAATTATATCTTATGGCTAAAAAGACATATGAGCAGGGGCTTCATATGGTCAGTCTTGGAAAATGGAACATTGATATGATACAGAAGAACTGTATTGCAGTATCCCCTCTTGATGCAATTGATTTTCCCTGTGATTACAGACATTATGCCTATGAAGAAAGAGACTTTGCTTCGTATGCATCAAAGAAAACCCTGGTTCTTGCCGTGTATATGAAATTCTACGGAAAGCGTCTTCCATGTATTGTGCAGTATATGATGACCGAACTGCAGGACAGGTTTAAAAAAGATGGAATCACACTTGACGTCCGGTACTTTGGAGAAGCAAAAAGCTTTCAGACAAAAGGCGGCAGTAATCTTGGAATGCTGAATCATAAGGAGTTGCTGGGGCTTTACAGAGAAGCTGATTTTGGTGTTGTAGCGTCTATGAGTAACATTTCACTTGTTCCTTACGAGATGCTTGCAAGTGGACTTCCGCTTGTGGAATTCGAAGATGGGACTTTTTCATACTTTTTCCCGGATAACAGTGCAATTCTTACCTCGATTGACCCGGATGATCTCTACAAACAGCTCAGGGCAGACCTGAAAGAGCCATGGCGGCTGAAGGAAAGAAGCGATATCGCAATGGCCCATATAGAGACACTTGGCTGGGAAAAGACAGGAAAGCAGTTTTATGATATATTTCAAAAAATAATCAAAGAAAAGTAAAGGAATCAATGTTTGGATTGGAGAGTGCGATGAAGGATACGGTAGCCATAATTGTAACCTATAACCGAAAAGAATTGTTAGAAGAATGCATTCACGCACTGGTCGCACAGACAAACCGCGATTTTGATATCTGCATAATTGATAATAAAAGTACGGATGGTACCGAACAACTGGCTCGTGAATGGAAAGCGGTTGCTTCTTATAAGAATACAGGAAGGAACCTTGGAGGAGCAGGGGGATTTGCATTTGGAATTCGCTATGCTGCAAAAAAAGGATATTCTTATTGCTGGCTGATGGATGATGATACCGTACCGGAAGTAGATGCATTTGAGTCTCTTATGAGAAAGGCAAAACGTTTGGATGGGAAGTTTGCTTTTCTGGGCAGTATGGTGCACTGGACGGATGGTAGTCCATGTATTATGAATATGACAGATACAACAAAAGACTGGTATATGCAAGGTTCGATGATGCGGGATAAACTTGTGCCGGTTCATCATTGTTCCTTTGTTTCGGTGCTTATTCCGATTTCGGCAGTCCGAGAGGTTGGCTTACCGATCTGGCAGTTCTTTCTCTATGGTGATGACTGTGAATACACGAACAGACTGCGGAAAACAGGGGCTGGATACATGGATCTTGACAGCATAGTGATTCATAAGATGGCAAGCAATGCAGGGACAGACCTTGCGTTTATACCAAAAGAAAAGATCAGCCGTTGCTTTTATGACAGCCGTAATCGTTTTTATATAGCAAAGCAAAATGGGCTAAAAGGAATTCTGTCTTATTTTTATTATCAGTCTGCGTTTGCAATCCGTATTATTAGAAAGGCGCCGGATAAAAAATGCAAACGTCTCTTTGTTCTATGGAAAGGTACGTTTCTTGGACTTTTCTTTCATCCGGAAATTGAGATGCTCTGACGTGTAAAGAAAAAGTTTCTGCGTTTCGGTCGGCAAGGTATTGTTTGAATTGGCGAAATTGATTTGTTTAATTAAGAATTAATTTATATTGTTTGAAAATGATAGAGGGATATGGTGACCTCAGAATGAAGAATGAGAAAGAGATGAATCAATCTGGATTTCAAGTGGATGAGAAAAGAAAAAAGATTTGGGCGGTCGAGCTGGCTATGCTCGAGCGCTTTCTTTTGCTTTGTGATAAATACAATCTGAAGTATTATGCAATTGGAGGAACACTTCTTGGTGCTGTAAGACATCAGGGATTTATTCCATGGGATGATGATATCGATATAGGAATGATGCGAGGGGACTATAACAAATTCATTCAAATTGCAGAAAAAGAATTGGAATTCCCGTTCGTTCTGCAGACGACAGAGAATGAACCCTGGTGCTATCGTCCTCATGCCCAGATTCGGAACAGCAGTACAACGGGGTTTTTAAGAACAGAGCGTAACCTGATTTGCAACAAAGGAATCTTTATTGATATATTTCCCCTGGATGGAGTGCCGGATAAGGAAAGACTTTATAAGAATCAGATGAGAAGATTAAAGATAAAGAACAGAATTTTTATGAATTACTTCTTTTTTGATGTGGTACATGAAGAACCACCAATAATAAAAGCGGCAGCACATCAGATCGTAAAAGCATATTTTAAGCTTTTTGATCATAAACGCAGCTACCGCCGGTTTGAAGAGCTAGCCTCAAAGTATTCCTTTACCGAGACTGAAAAAATCGGTGAACTAACCATTTTGTTCGATAATAAGCACTATCACTGGAAAAAGAACTGGTTTGGCAATGGGAAGCTCCTGCCCTTTGAACATCTGCAGCTTACTGTTCCAAACGAGTATGATCTTGTTTTAAAAAACACATTTGGAAACTACATGGAGTTTCCAAAAGACAAAGAAAACTCATCCCTTCACAGTGGCATGGTTTTCGAGCCGGATGTATCGTATACAGAGTATTTTAGTAAGCATTCCGATTGATAAAACCGCGGAAAATGGTAAGAAACAAAATCATTATATCAAATCCCAGTGTCCAGTTCTCAACATAATACAAATCGTGTTCGATACGTTTTGGTATGGAAGTGTCACCACGATAACCATTGATCTGTGCCCATCCTGTCATTCCGGGACGAACCTGATGCTTGATCATGTAACGTGGAATTTCTTCTTTGAATTTCTCGACAAAGTGAGGACGTTCCGGTCTTGGCCCTACAAGACTCATGTTTCCGAAAAGAACGTTGAAGAACTGTGGCAGTTCGTCCAGGCTCGTTTTTCGGATGAATTTGCCGACACCGGTCACTCTTGCATCTTTAACGGTAGTCCAGGCAATCTTTTCTTTCTTATCTGACTGAACCGTCATAGATCTGAATTTATACATGTTAAATTCCTTGTTGCCAAGTCCGACTCGGGTCTGTATGAAAAGAACCGGTCCTGGAGAAGTGAATTTGACAAGAAAAGCAACCAGAAGCATTGGCAATGCAAAAAGCACGATTCCAACAACAGATCCAAAGATATCCACAGATCTTTTGATGAACTTGTTCCAGCTGTTGGTCAGAGGTACATTCCGTATATTAATAACCGGAAGGCCGGCAAGATCTTCAAGGTATGGAAGCGTTGGAATGACATTTCGAAAATCCGGTATGAATTTTGTATGGATACCTGATTTCTCGCAAATCTTAACAATATCAATCAGACTGTCGTATTTACTTATGCTGATTGTAATCGCAATCTCGTCAAACTGGTTGTCAGCAATCATAGTACTCAGATCTTCCATTGTACCGACGACGGGTATTTTTCTGTATTGCGTTCCCTTTTCCATGGTATCATCAAGAATTCCGTACACATAATACCCCCACTGCGGATTTGCGCGGATTCGGTCAATGTAGCTTTCCGCAGCCTTGCTGTATCCGACAAGGAGTACATGTTTAAGATTATGTCCCCTTCGTCGTAAGGCACTTAAGATACGCTGCAGTATCTTGCGGAATATATAGGAAATAATAATATTTACGAAGATAAACAAAAACGAGAAACCGCGCGATACATCAGAATCTCGGAAAACAAAGAAACTGATTGTGATAAAATACATCAGACCAAGCAGATTGGCTTTTATGGTGTTCCAGAAATCAGGACGATTGCTCTTAGCTCTTCTTGGAAGGTATAAGCCACACATCTGGTAGAAGATCAGAAATCCGGGAACAAGGTAAGGCAGATATAAAATCATGTGATCCAGCGTATAGTAATTAACTTCAGCTCCTATGCTGAAAAATGGAATAATGGTCAGGATCTTAAATCTGAGAGAATAGGCGAGAAGATAGGTTCCTGCAATAAGAACAGCGTCTATTATTACATGCAGTTTATTAAATGTTTTCTGATTATCTTTAATCATAAAGCCTCCGGGTATTTATCTAATGTATCTTTCTATGAGAGAGTATTGATGCATGTTGTACTATAAATGACAGTTTTCTTTGTGCATCATTGCTATTATAATACATGATTTCCCTCTTTTGCACAATAGTTTTCCTTGCTCATAATTTTTTAAATATTTCTTCACAAACTGAACACAAAGGCTTGTTAGAATTCAATCATAAAAGAAATGAATCTACGAACGAGAACGCTCATAAATCATTTCACCAAAATGCTTCTAAATTGAAAGGAGAATGAGTATGGCTGAAAATAATGAATTTAATCAAAACACTCAGAATGAAGAAAAATCACAACAGGGACACGCAAGCGAAAGTGATTACATTTTCTGGGCAGAGCAGGCTGCTAATCAACAGGCAGCAAGAGTTGAATGGAATCAGGACGGAACCTACAGAGGGTACCAGGAGAAACAGGCTGAATACTATCAGGAACCTTCAAACCAAAAAACAACAAGGAAATCAGGTTTCTTTGCTACGTCAGCGAAAGTTGTTTCAGCGGCTGTGATTTTTGGTCTTGTGGCCGGCGGTACATTCATTGGAACCAATGAGATCTACACCCGTATTAATCCGGATTCAGCAACAAGCGATGTAATCAGTGGGTTGATCGGTGAAACTGACAATGCAATACTTACATCGAATTCGAACAGCACAGTAATCGGATCAACAACAGTTTCACAGGGAAGTTATGTAGAAACGACCGATGTGACAGACGTAGTAGACAAAGTTATGCCGGCAACAGTGGCAATCACAAGTACCTTTGAGACACAGTCCTGGTATGGTACTTACACAGAAGATGGCGGAGGAACCGGTATTATTGTTCGCCAGACAGACGATGAACTTCTTATTGTAACAAACAATCATGTTATTGAAGACGCAGTCAATGTGAGTGTAACTTTTAACGATGGTACATCAGTAGCTGCTACCGTCAAAGGTACCGATTCAAGCGCAGACCTTGCTGTTTTATCCATTGACCTTTCTGATTTAACAGAGGATACTTTGAATTCAATCTCTATTGCGACATTAGGAGATTCTGATTCTGTAAAAGTAGGAGAAATGGTCGTGGCTATTGGTAACGCACTTGGATATGGACAATCCGTAACCGTTGGTTATGTCAGTGCAAAAGACAGAGAAGTAACGGTTGATGATAATACAATGACACTCTTACAGACAGATGCAGCAATCAACCCTGGAAACAGTGGTGGAGCTTTGATCAATACGAGTGGTGAAGTTATTGGAATCAATTCTGTTAAATATTCGTCCGATGAGGTCGAAGGTATGGGATTTGCAATACCGATTTCAAATGTAACCGATATTCTTGAAGAACTCATGAACAGAGAGACGCTGGCAGATGATGAAAAAGGATACCTTGGTGTATATATTACAGATGTAACAGAGGATGTGGCAACATTCTACAACTGGCCGGTCGGTGTATATGTAAAAGAATTTACCGAATCCGGTAATGCTGAAGAGGCAGGAATCCAGATAGGCGATATCATTACTGGCATCAATGGCGAGACATTAACGAACTCTGCCGACCTGATTGAAAAGGTAACATCCTATCGTTATGGCACGACAATTACAGTAACGCTGCAGCGACTGGTTGATGATGCATTCGTTGAGATGAACATAGACATCGTTCTTACACCACATGCAGCAACGGCTGAATAGAAACAAAAGCTGATGCAGATGCGCAATATGATCGAAAGCGCAAACATAAGCATTTACAATTCGATAAAAACATGCTATGATAAAGCGAACAAAAACAGTGACGGGGATAACACCCGTCATTGTTGTGTTATGAAGTATGAGCAGCACAGATGATCGCGCCATGGGAGTTGACCTATGGTGAGGAAAGTCCGGGCTTCATAGGGCAGGATGCCGGATAACGTCCGGTGGAGGTGACTCCAAGGCCAGTGCAACAGAAAAAAAACCGCCGCATTCGTGCGGTAAGGGTGGAATGGCGGTGTAAGAGACCACCGCTCCGTTGGTAACAAAGGAGGCTGTGTAAACCCCATCCGAAGTAAGACCAAATGGGAAGCAATACGGCGGCCCGTCGTGCTTCCGGGTAGGTCGCGTCCTGCAGTTAAAGTTGCAGGGGAGCTGTCGGGTGACCGGCAGTCAAGATAGATGATCATCAAATACAGAACCCGGCTTATAGTGCTGCTCATACCTATGAAATTTGTGTTACGTAAAAATTAATAATTTTTCACTATCATTTTTGTACATTATGTGCTACAATAACGTTAGATTTTTCTTCTTCCATTTTCATAGTTTTAGAATAAAGCCACCCGTTCATACAAATTGTATGACAGGTGGCTTTCATTCGCTCCTGGATTTGCCTATATTGCGCAGCTTCTGGCTGATTCGGATACGGTGATAAATGCCGGCATATTCTACTGCATTAATGGTTTCTATATAATTCTCAGGAAAATCTTTGACAATTCCGGCTGATTTAAGGTAATCTGCCGCTTTGTTGTAAGCTATAGCGGCTTCTTCTTCTGAAGGATATCTTCCTATAATATAATCCCCATTTACATGAATCCTTGCGGTATAGATATCCTGTCCGCGGACTTCGTCTTTTGTAACACCATGAAAATGATTGACGATCTCAATATTTCCGTAGCGATAATCAGTTACATCCTTGTTCACAAACAAGTAATCTCTTCCTAAAACTGCATAATTTTTAATGCCATAACGAGAAAGAATATTAACCTGCATGCCATAATCACTGACAAAAAGATGACCACCTCGCTTCATGATCTTATGATTCATATAGTAGAAAAGATCATCAACATCAAATTTTAACGTAGTTGAAGCATCAAGAAAATAGAAGAAGAACCGTTTTTGCAGATAAATGGGATTCCGGCAGTACATACCATTATCCCGCAGGTTAAGCAGCATCACCCATTTATCAAACGATAACTCACCGGAGTACTTGAGATAAGATTCGATTTCCTGTAATGGTTCTGTGTGAAAGCGTTCTTTATCAAACAACAAGGAACAGGCTTTTTTATAAGCACAGCCAGCACTTTCTTCCGATGAGAAACTGCCCAGGCTGATGTGTTTTGACTTATAGGTTATGGAAGCACGGTAATAAGTGCTTCCATCTTTTTTTTGTGCGGGAAAAGTACCGGAAAGTGACATGGGCGGATTCTCCTAAACTGTGTTCTTTCTATATAAATAGACAACGTACCCTGAGTATGTTCAAGAGCATAAAAACAAAGCTCAGACACTATGAATACAGGTGGTCTGTCTTACAAACAAAAGGAAAGATGAATTTAGTGTTTATAGAACTGATTTTACTATACAGGATTTTGTAATTGCTGACAAGACAAAGTGATTTCGGACGATAAATAAACCAGAATTCGCAGCAATGATTTCATTGAATGGAGAGAAACATTTAGCTATAAAAAATTACAAAAGATTACAGAGGGAAAGGAAGAAAAGCAGGTGAAATTATTACAAGAATGTTACGGGAAAACAGCCTCTCTTTGTACACAAATTGTTCAAAATGCTAACAAAAAAACACAAAAGAGCGAATAAAATATGCGCTTTCTACAAAAATAGAATGAAAATAACAGCATCAGACTCACAAAATGTTATATTATGGAAAATAAATTGTTACAAAGATGTAACAAACAAAATGTGAATCAAAAGTCAAAATGCATAAAATGTACATGACATGCAATGAGAAACAGGACGTAATGCACAATGAAAGATTTTACAATAAAAAATTATGTGCCCGATTGTACTGAATGTGCAGAAAGCTTATTGACATGAAAATCTGCTTTGCTATAATGCAATATCGCAAAGGAAAAACACATTCCAAAAATTGTTTTATTTGAAATGAGGATAACGAATGAAGAACGATCAAATGGATATGAAGGACATTATGGATGTACAGGAATATAAAAGTCATAACCGTTTGCTGCAGGGAACAGATACAGTAGAAAAAGCAAAAAAAGGACAAAGCAAAAAGCACAAGCTTGCTTATGGTCTGATTCCTTTCTCTGTATTGATTGCCGTTCTGCTGTATTACAGCATCAGCGTTGGCAATACAAAAGTGAGTGCAGCAGAAGATGCTGCAACATTAAATGCAGCAATAACAAATGCAGCCGCAGAATTGGCTGCTGCAGAAAGTACCGTTGACAAAACTGAGTCTGATACCAACGAAGCACTTGCATTCCTGGAGGACGACTCGGAGGCTATTGCTTATATACCAGGTTCAGCAGTCGAAACAAAGAGTAACGAGACTGAGACTGAGGATGCTGAGTCCTCTCTGAACCAGGAAGATACAGTGGTATTTGGTTCTGCGGCGCAGGCATTTGCAGGCGGCAACGCAGATCCTGTATACACCAGCACAACGGACACGGATGCTTCAGATGCTGAAACAATGGATGGCAATATGGATTCTGAAGATTCAATGATTGGCATATTGTTCGAGGATGACACACCCGAAGAAGTAAGATGGCAGCTATTACAGGAGCAGATGAGAGAGAATGCTTATTCGTTACTGAGCAAAATGGGGGTTGCAAAAGATTATGAAATGAGTGACCCTGAACTTCCGGATTATCTTACAAAGACATACAATCAGGATATGGTGATGTCCCTGACGGATGAAGAACTAAATGCATTGCTAAAACTTGTTGAAGCAGAAGCTCCTGCGGAAGACATTTATGGAAAGATCCTGGTTGCCAATGTCGTACTGAACAGAGTGCTCAGCGATGAAATGGCAGATACGGTTCTTGGAGTAATCTATCAGAAAATTGGTGGAAGCGCACAGTTCTCATCAACGACACATACCTGGTATTGGAATTCCATTAAAGTCACCAACAGCACCAGAGAAGCAGTAGCAAGGGCATTGAGCGGAGAAGATTATTCTCAGGGAGCAGTATACTTTTATGCGTGGAAGAACATAAGCAGTTCAAAAGCAAATTGGTTCAACAATAACACCGTATACCTGTTTACCCATGGCGGACACAAATTGTTCGCATCAGAAAATAAATAAAATACAAAAACAATTTTAAAGCGAAGTGTTTTCAGAAACAATCCGTTAATGCAGGTATTCTGTGTTTGACGGATTGCTTTTTTTACCCCCCTGTGCTATACTGACCGACAGATTGAAATGAGGCTGAACAGGTGCATTTCAGATATATTCAAAGAATAAATACAAGGTTGCTTCGGGCAACGGAATGAGAGGTTATAATGGAGGTTTTATTCAAAAGTACGAGAAATCATGCAGAGAAAGTAACCGCATCGCAGGCTATCCTGAAAGGACTGGCTGACGACGGTGGTTTATACGTACCGGAGGTAATTCCAAAGCTTGATCTGACACTTGGGAAAATCGCGGATCTTTCCTATCAGGAACTTGCCTATGAAGTAATGAAACTGTTCCTGACAGATTACACGGAGCAGGAATTAAAAAGCTGCATAGAAAAGGCCTATGATGATAAATTTGATTGCAGAGAAATTGCACCAATTCATTATGCAAATGGCTCTTATTATCTGGAACTGTTCCACGGTGAGACGATTGCATTCAAAGATATGGCATTATCTCTCCTGCCTCATTTGCTTACAACGGCGGCAAAAAAGAATCAGGTAACGGATGAGATCGTTATTCTGACTGCAACTTCCGGTGATACAGGAAAAGCAGCACTCGCTGGCTTCGCTGATGTTCCCGGTACACGTATTATTGTATTTTATCCTAAGGATGGTGTCAGCGCAGTTCAGGAAAAGCAGATGGTGACACAAAAAGGAGCGAATACCCATGTTATCGGAATAAAAGGGAATTTTGACGACGCACAGAATGGGGTTAAAGCAATCTTTAACGATAAAGAGCTTGCAAAAGATTTAAAGGAAAAAGGGTTCGTGTTTTCCTCTGCGAACTCCATTAACATCGGACGTCTGGTCCCGCAGGTCGTATATTATGTGTATGCCTATGGCACATTGCTTGCTCAGGGTAAAATTAAAGAAGGCGAAGAGGTGAATTTCACTGTACCGACCGGAAACTTCGGCAATATACTGGCTGCTTATTATGCAAAATCCATGGGACTACCGATACATAAACTGATTTGTGCTTCCAATGAGAACAAAGTGCTTTTTGATTTCTTCGGTACCGGAACGTATGATAAGAACAGAGAATTCATTCTTACAAGTTCTCCATCCATGGATATATTGATTTCCAGTAATCTTGAACGATTGATTTACAAAATAGCAGATGAAAACCCGGATAAGAACCGGGAAATGATGCAGGCACTCACTTCAAAAGGAAGTTACACTATAACGGATGAAATGAAAAAAGGTCTTAAAGATTTTTATGGAGGTTTTGCAAACGAGAAGGATACGCTTGCTACGATCCGTGAAGTCTATAAAGCAGCAGATTATGTAATTGACACACATACCGCTGTGGCCGCGGCTGTTTATGAGACCTTTAAGAAAAATGAAAAAGATGAACATGCCAATGTAATTGTGTCGACCGCCAGTCCATATAAATTTGCAAGAAGCGTCATGGAGGCTGTCTGGGATGAAAAAGACGGTCAGTTTCCTTCACAGGAAGATGACTTTGCACTGGTCCGGCTGCTTAATGAAAAGACCGGTCTGGCTGTCCCAAAAGCAGTAAAAGAACTTGATTTTGCAGAAGTTTTGCATAATACGGTCTGTGAGAAAGAGAAAATGTGTGAAGAAGTTGTGAAATATCTAAAATAACGTGAATTATAACAAATGTGACAATCACATGCCATAATTTTGACACATAGGTATTAGAAAATGATAGCATGTCAAGGCTGGTAAAACCCAGTGATGATCATCACAAATCTGAAAGTACTTCGTGTCACATCCAAAGCAGGAAGAGTTTATCAGATAGAGGAGGATCAGAATGGGGAGGGATATCTGTTATAAGAAAGCTTTATAAAAGCAACTGAGTACAGAGAACAGCACGACAGGAATTTTTCCAATACGAGTAAATTACAACATCGGTAGAGACAGCTTTTTCTATACTAATTTATGGGAAAATGCTTGACCTTTGAAATGAATGTTGTTATAATTATCTCGTTATTGGAACGGTTGTAATCTGCCCGGAGATTCGGGATGTAACAAGCAGTTGTTATAATGACAGCTGCAAAGCACATCATATAGTCCACGGCAATACAGCTTAATCCACAAATATTCTAAGGAGGAAGAAAAACAATGAAGAGATTTTCTAAGAAATTTGCTCTTATGCTCGTTCTTGCAATGATCGTTGGTATGTTCAGCGGCGTTGTTACAGCATCAGCAGCAAACGCACCGTTCACTTCACAGGGATTCAGCTTCGCTACAAGCGCTGGCGCTCTGAGCAACGGTATGACACTTCGTGTTGCAGGCAAGAGCGAAACAACTGCAAAACAGTGGTACACAGTTTATAAAGACGGTGTAAAGGTTAATGGTAGTGCTGAATACACAGTTGTTTACACTACAGACGCAGACGGAGCTGCAATGTTAGTTCTTGGTACTGGCAAATACAACGGTCTGGTTCGTGCCGTATCCGTTGGTACAGATGCTAGCACACGTCTTACAGCAACAATTTATGATGCTGACGGAAATAAGGTAACAGCTATTTCTACAGCAATCTACGTAAGAGAAAGCGCTGCAGCAGTTGCAATTACAACAGCTGTTGACGAAGCTCTTGAAGTTGGTGCTACACTTGATCTTGATGCTACAATGTCAAATGCTGCTGGTGATACAACAGCAATTGAAAATCGTAAAACTTATGTAACAGATTACTTCCAGTGGACATCTAGCGATGAAGCTATCGCTACTGTTGACCAGGCAGGCGTTGTTACAGCTGTAGCAGAAGGAACAGCAACAATCACAGTTTCTACTTATGTTAAATCTGATTTCAGCGGCACAGCTACAAACTCTGCTTCTGTAGATGTAGTAGTAGATAACGGTGTTGCTCAGATCGTTGGCACAGCATTATCATCTGCAACTGTAATCAAAGTTCAGTTCGATGGCGAATCCGCTTACACAGCTTCTAATGTAGCTCTTGTATTCGCTTCAAACAATGTTCCGATTCAGGTTAAATCTTTTGCTTATGATTCAGCAGATGCTACTGTTGCATATGTAACAACATATTCAGCAATGACAAATGGCACATCTTACAAATTAACAATTGGTGATCTTGAAGCTGTTACCTTTACTGCTTCTATCGGTGAAATCGCAAGCATCGTAATCGATAGCACAGCTTTACAGGCAAACGGAACAAGAACAGTTAGCTTCAAAGTATATGATGCTAACGGCGTTGATGTTACATCTTCATATTCAACAGGATTTTCAGTAGTTTGTTCTACTGCAGGATCTGTAACAGCAGCTGGTACAGCTACTGTATACATGGGTGCAGCTAACACAGTAACAACACTTCAGTTGAAATATACTAAGTGGAACTATACAACTGGTGAAAGCACAGAGATCGCAAGTAATGTTGCAAGCTTTACATCTGTAACAGATACTGTTTCATCTTGGGCATACACAACAGCAATCGCTGGTGCAGCTTCTGCTACAACAGCTCAGGATTACTCTGCAACAGCTAAAACAACATTATATGTTGGAAATACTGGTTACATCTACAGTGCATTCAACAACCTGTTAGGAAGCGTTTCATACCAGTCAGATAATACAGCAGTAACTGGCGAGACAATTCTTGCATCAGTTCCTACTTATACATCACTTAACAACAGCGTATTAGCAGTATCAACAACTGGTTTCTTCACAGCTAATGCAGCTGGTACAGCAACTGTTATGATCGTATCTGGTGATGTAACATACTATGTAACATTTACAGTTAAAGCAGCTGCAGCTGTAACATCAGTATCCGCTGATAAGACTTCTGGTGCTGTTTCTACAACACTTGCTGGTGACAGCGTAGTTGTAACACTTACAGCATACGATCAGTATGGTAGCAAGATTGCATATGCTCCTGGTACAAGTGCAGCAACCTTATTAGATGGAACTACAGCTCCTGTATACTCTAATGTAGCTTTCCTTGAAAATGGTTCTGATGCTTACACAGCAACATTTACCTTCACAGCTAAATCAACAACAGCAGGTACAGATTATGTTAAACTTGTTTGGGGTTCATATTCAGCTAACGTAGCAATTACTGTTAAAGCTCCTGGCGTTCAGACAGGCTATACAGTATCAACAACAAGTGTTGATTCTTATACAACTGCTTCTACAACATTCAGCGTATACTCAGTTGATGCAGCAGGAACAAAGCTTGGTGTTGTAACTGGTGCTACATATACGATTACTAATGCATCAGGTACTAACGTAACAGCTACCTATGCAACAGGTACAATCAGTGCAGCTGGTGTTGGTACAATCAATACACTTACAAAAGCAGTTGGCGAATTACCTGCTGGAACTTACACAATCAAAGTTACAGTTGGTACTGCAAACTATGTATATGGTACTTTAACTGTTACATCAACAAGACCTACCTTAACAGTTTCTGTTCCTGCAACAACTGTTACAGCTCTTAACAATACAACAACATTTGTTATCGCTGGAACAACATCTGCAGTAACTCTTGGTAACGTAATTGGTAACGTACTTTCTACAGGCGCTACAAGTTCAGCATATATCATCTCTGTAAAAGCTACAATTGCAGGTGATGCTTATATCTATACTTTGCCAGTAGGTATTACAATGACTTATACAACAGGAACTGTAACAGCTCCGTAATGAGTATATAGCTATTGACTAAAAAAGCGGTGGGTGACCACCGCTTTTTTTAAAGTAAGACAAGTAAAATCATGGGAGGAATATTATGAAGGGGATTGCTAGTAAGATTGGTTTGTTTTTGATTCTTTGTTTACTATTGACCAGTCTGTCGCCATTAGAAGGTGTTTTTGCAGTTGCAGGTCCATATTTGAATGCATCCTCCAAAACAGTCTGGGTAGGCGGTAAGACATACGATTTTAATGTAAAGGATGCAAATCGGTCATTGTATACAATTAGTTATTCTGTGGATAACACAGATATGGCTTCTATTGATAAAAACACAGGAATTGTAACCGCTTTAAATGTAGGCAAAACAGCGAAAACTTATGTGAGAGCCTATTTAACAAATAAGAAAACAGGTATCGTTGACTATACACTAACTGCAACTCTTTATGTAAAAGAGAAGGCAAGTAAAGTTGAGATTACAAATAAAGAAGATGTATCAGAGCAAACTATGGACATTGGAGACACATTAAGGCTTGAATATGCAATGTATAATGCAGCCGGTGATGTAACCACGAAGAGAAAAATGTATGTAACAGATTATGTTCAATGGACATCAAGTAATCCGGATGTAGTAAAAGTGAATGCAGCCAGTGGTGTGATACAGGTACTGGCAGAAGGAACAGCAACCATTACTGTAAAAACATACATAAAGGCATCTTGCACAGGAACCGCAACGGCTGAAGATTCGGTAGAGATCGTAGTCGGGGGATCAGCATCAGAGACAGACATGAGCGCAGCGCTTTTGGCAAGCAATAAACTGGTATTGACTTTTAATCAGGATACTTCCTTTGCTATAAGTGATATTAGCGTTGTATTTGCAGCAAATAGTGTTCCGATCCAGGTTCAGAGCATTGTCTATGATGAAAATGATTCAAAAAAATTATATGTTACATTGTATACGGCACTGGCAGATGGCGCAGAGTATAAAGTGACAGCAGGTACGTTAAGTACAAATATAAAGGTATCGATTGGGACGATAAGTTATGTCTATGTATATGATGGACAGGGAAGTCCATATAGCTATTGTGATATAAGCTATGCCGTTTATGATAAAAATGGTGTGGATATAACTTCTTCCTATCCGTTATCAATGTTTACGTACACTTCGACATCTACAGCAGATTTTACTGCAGGAAGTACAAATTACGGCGGGATATACCTTGGTACCTCGGGTACAGTGGAAACTCTTCAGTTGGTATATACATCATGGGACTTTTCCACAGGCACTAGTTCAAGTATCAAAAGTAATGTAGGCACCTATCGTTCTGTAACAGATGCTCCTATATCATGGGCAGGTGCTATTATTGCCAATACCGGTACAGTTCCTGATTATACCGAAGCAACTACGGGTACATTCAATATATGCGCCGGTGATTATGGAATGACGTTATACAGCATGTTTAAGACTACCAATGGGAATACAACGAAGCAAACAGATGGAACTTATACTATGACCTATGCTTCTTCCAACTATTCCGTTCTTAGCATATCGACATCAGGAATTCTTTATCCAAACAGTGCAGGTACTGCCGTTATCTACGTTACCTGTGGAGATATTACATATGCTATTTCGATAACTGTTCTGCCACAGCGTGCAGTTACAACACTGTATTCGGAAAGCCTGACCTCTTTGGTAAAGCTATCAAAAAGTTTGTCGCCAGCAGATTCTTTTACAATGCAGATCTATATGTATGATCAGTATGGTGATATATATGAGAATACAGATTTGGGTAATTTTACAGTAAGCCTTGCGGATGGCAGTGCACCGACTGCATTTACTTATTCCTACGCAATCAACGGAAATGGTGGAGTTTCTCTGGTCATCACAGCCAATACATCATCCGCCGCTAAAACTGAGTATGTTGTTATTCATTGGGGCAGTGTATTATATGGCTTCCAGGTTGCACTTGTAATGCCAGGTGTACAAACAGGTTATACGGTAACACCTTCGAGCACTTCAGTTGATTCATATGTAGCTGAATACGTAAACTTTACGGTGTATGCAACAGATGCCGCAGGAACAAAGATTATGGCAGCTGCTAATAATACATTTACCGTAGTGAATGCTTCAGGAACAACCGTTTATACAGGAACGACCAATAGTGGTACAGGAGTTATTTATCTTGGTAAAAAAACGGTGAATGAGCTTCCGGCCGGTACTTACTCGATTCGCTTTACAGTTGGAACGACTTATGTATATGGTACATTTACGGTTTCCTCTTCAAGACCCGCTGTAACAGCGTCGGTGACATCAACCACAACTACTGGTACGGTTAAGAGCTTAATCAGTTTATCAACGAGTGGTTATGAGGTGATATATGTAACAGCAACCTTATTGGATGCAACAAGTAAGAAATACTATGTAGTATCAATAAATGTCAAGAGCACAGATGTCTCAGACAGTTATATATATACCATTCCGATTGATTTGGTAATTACAGCTACGGGTGGACTTTTGTAGTAAGTAACTGCAATTAATATTGATTATAAGTATATAAAAAAGGACAAAAAGGGTATTCATATTCTTTTTGTCCTTTTTATGAAGTAAGGAAGTAAAGGTGCGAATTTACAATTCTATAACCCTGCGGTATTGTAAACAGTTATAAAATGTGTTACGATTATTAAAGTTCTTAGTACTTGGAGGATCGTATAAACATGTCGAAATCAAAATCTTATTATAGTAAAAGTAATCAAAAAAATAACGTATCATTTAGTAAACTCGTTGAGATGTCGCCTTTACTACTAATTGCTGTGGTAATTCCATTTTTGGTAAGACTGCATTTTTATCAGACTAATATGACACAGTTTGCATGGTATTATAAAGTGACAACTGACAGCTGGTCTGATTTCTTTTTGTATTATCGTCAATGGTTTTTTGTTGCAGTTTCATTGGTTATGGTTGTTATACTGATCTTTAAAATAATTAATGATAAGAAAAACCGTAAGATATCCATACAAATCATTCCTATTGCTATTTATGCTTTATTAGCCTTGTTATCAACATGTTTTTCAAAGTATCCATCCTATGGTATCAGCGGAATATTTGAACAATTCGAAAATGTATTTGTTTTGCTTGGATATGCAATTATTGTATATTATGCTTTCATTGTCCTTGAGTCTGAATATGAAATAAAAGTAATTTTAATGACAATTGTTGCAAGTACATTTGTAATTAGTCTGATTGGCTTAGGACAGACTCTTGGGCATGATATATATACTACATCGTTTGGAAAAAGTCTTGTTATTCCTTCAAGCTATAATATTGATTATTCTTCCGATGCAGCTTCAGGGAAAACGTACCTGACCTTATATAATCCCAACTATGTGGGTGTATATGTTGCTTTATTTTTCCCTATGCTTCTGACCTTTCTGATTTTTTCAAAAAAGATTACGTACAGTTTATGGTATGCGTTGACAGCTATTTTCCTACTGATCAGCCTTTATGGGTCAGGTTCAAAAGCTGGATTTCTGGCACTTGGAGCAGCAGTTTTGTTTTTACTGTTTTTCTTACGAAAGCCGATCTTAAAACAGTGGTTTATTATTATACCCATTTTTACTGCACTAATAGCAACCTTCCTTTTGATTGATCAGTATAAGGATGGAGAGTATCTTGACAGAATCAAAAGTGCGCTGACGATTTCAAAAGACAGTGAACGTGATATAACTTCAATGATTACAGAAGATGATGACATTGCTCTTGTAATGAATGGAAATGAATTATACGTTACAATGAATAATACTACAACTTCAGTCGAATTTCTGGCATGGGATGCAGTAGGAGAAGCCGTTGAAGCGGAGTTCGACGCTGAAACTTCAATATTCACGATAACAGATGCAAGATTTTCAGGTATCGTATTAAAGCCGGTCATGTATGAAGAGGTATTAAGTCTTGGTCTCACCTATCAGGGAAAGACATGGTATTTTACGAAGAACAATAGTGAGGATCCGGGAATATATTATTATTGGACGGAAAAGGGCAAGCTTGATCACATGATCATGGCTGACTCAGCAGTGTTTACAGACTATACGAATATATTTTCCGGACGTGGTTATATATGGTCAAGAACGATTCCACTGTTAAAGAACAACATTATACTGGGATCGGGTGCAGATACCTTCTCCATTGAGTTTCCACAGCAGGATTACCTTATGCTGTATTATGAGGGATATTCCGCTCAATTAATGTCCAAACCACATTGTATGTACTTACAGATAGCTGTTCAGACGGGTGTTCTTTCGCTGATTGCACTTTTGACTTTCTATGGTATATATTTTATTACAAGCATAAAATTATATGTAAAACAAAAATTTGATACATTTTTATCTCAGGCTGGAGTTGGAATTTTCTTGGGGACAATTGGTTATATGGTGGCTGGTATTACGAATGACTCGAGTATGGCCACATCTCCGTTGTTCTGGCTGATGATCTCACTTGGAATTGCGATTAATGCAATTCTTATAAAACAACAGATGAATAATGGTATTGAAGCAGTAAAGAAGGGTAACAGTAAAGGGAAGTAATAGCAAAGAGAAGTAAAAACGAAGAGCTATAACAAAGAGTAAAAATGAACACCAACAAAAAATATCGACAGAGCAATAACAAAGAGTAAAAGTGAGTACCAACAAAGAGGATCGACAGAGCAATAGTAAAGAGTAAAATGAACACCAACAATGAATATCGACAGAACAATAACAAAAAGTAAAAAAGTGCCAACAAAAAGTATCGACTTAGAGTAATAATAAAGTATGGTAGTATCAAACGAAAGGCAGATTACAGAACTATGGTTAGATTTGTCTGAATGTTTGAAGAGTAATAAAGATTTTCTACAGGATATAGGACATGAAATGAAGCATCAGAAAGGAGAAACATATGGAGACAAGACCTTATGTATCATGGGAACTGATTGGTGATTTTATGACTTCGGTATTTTGTAAACTGGGTGTGCCCGAGGAGGATGCAAGGCTCTGTGCGGATGTGCTGATGGAAAGTGACAGACGTGGGATTGAAAGTCATGGCTGTAACAGATTCAAACCGATTTATATCGATCGAATCCGTGATGGAGTTCAAAATCCTGTAACAGAGTTCGAAGTAATTCGGGAGACTCCAACGACAGCTGTAATAGACGGACATGACGGAATGGGAATGGTTATTGGTCATAAAGCCATGCAGATGGCGATTGACAAAGCAAAGATTTATGGAATGGGCATGACAGCAGTCAGAAACTCAACACATTATGGTATTGCCGGGTATTATGCAACAATGGCTACCAAAGCAGGCATGATCGGGATGACGGGAACCAATGCACGACCTTCCATTGCCCCAACCTTTGGCGTTGAGAATATGCTTGGAACGAATCCATTGACCGTCGGATTCCCAACAGATGAGGAATTTCCATTTGTACTAGACTGCGCTACAAGTATTACACAGCGCGGCAGAATAGAGTATTACGCAAGAGCTGGAAAAGACACACCATCTGGCATGGTTATTGGAAGAGATGGAAAGCCAAAGACAGACTCTGTACAGATTTTAAAAGATCTGTCAAGCGGTGATGCCGCACTGGCTCCGCTTGGTGGTATTGGTGAGGAACTAGCCGGTTACAAAGGCTATGGATATGCAACTGTTGTTGAGATCTTATCAGCAGCTCTTCAGGCAGGTAATTTCTTAAAGATGCTTGGCGGGTTGAATGAAAAACATGAAAAGGTCCCATATCATCTTGGACATTTCTTTATCGCTATTGATACAGAAGCGTTTCTTGGGCTTGACAGCTTCAAGAAAACGACCGGGGATATTCTGCGTGCTCTCCGTGCTTCAGAGAAAGCACCGGGAGAAGACAGAATCTATACCGCAGGAGAAAAAGAGTATCTTACCTGGCTGGAAAGAAAAGATAAAGGGGTACCGGTAGGGGAAGCCGTTCAGAAAGAATTCATTAAACTTCGTGATGAGATGGAACTGCCCTATACTTTTGAATTTGAAAAATGAAAGTAACGCTTTATTGGATTGGAGACAGTTTGTCCCTACATCCATTCTATAAAATAAGTAACATCTGGTTTAAACAGAAGAAAGTGTAACAACATGATCATTGATTTTCACGCACACATATTTCCGGATAAGATAGCAGAGAAAGCATCCAAAGGAATAGAAAAGTTTTATGATATGCCAATGCGGAGTGATGGCAGAATATCCTCTTTATTGGAACAGGGAAGTCAAGCCGGGGTTGACAGATACGTTGTTCACTCAGTGGCGACCATACCTGAGCAGGTTGAAAGTATTAATCAGTTCATAAAGAATTCGGTTCAAAGTTATCCAGAGCAGCTGATTGGGTATGCTTCAATGCATCCTGGGTATAAAGATATTGAAAAAGAACTTGAATTAGCCATAAAGGACGGATTGAAAGGTGTTAAGATACATCCTGATTTTCAGGAATTTCTTTTGGATGATGAAGCAGCGTATCCTATGTATGAATGCATCGAAGGAAGACTGCCTCTGTTGATCCATTCCGGAGATTACCGTTATGAATACTCGAAACCGGAGCGGCTTGCACGGGTTCTTGACCGATTCCCTGAGCTGACTGTAATAGCAGCTCATTTTGGAGGCTGGTCTGTCTGGGGTGAAGCAGCGAAGATCTTGAGCGGACGAGGCGTTTATGTTGATACATCAAGCTCCCTATATGCTTTATCTCCAGAAGAAGCACGCAAGATCATTGATGTGTATGGCG
The DNA here is from genome assembly GCA_003249225.1 of Clostridia bacterium. Taxonomy (GTDB): domain Bacteria; phylum Bacillota; class Clostridia; order Lachnospirales; family Lachnospiraceae; genus SZUA-448. The sequence continues at coordinate 63,922 of QKJQ01000025.1, forward strand.
TGGATCATGTATTGTTCGGCACTGACTTTCCAATGTGGACAGCCAAAGATGAACTGGCTATGCTGGATAAGATAACGATGACACCAGAAGAGAGAGATATGATACTTAGTAAAAATGCATTGAAACTGCTGACATAACTGCATACAAAGGCGAATCTCGTGCAGGATTTGTTTGGTAAAATATGCGTGGGATAAAAAGAAAGGAACCTTCTTGCTTTGAGGGTTCCTTTTAATCATTTTTTCTGGAATTTGTAATTTCTTTTAATCGCTGATTGAAATAAGAATTAATTTCCGCAGGTTTTGTAACGTTATACTTCTTAGAAATTGTTATAAAATACTGCCGGAGTGCTTCCTTTGAGATATACTTCTGTGCGGGAGAGGTTCGGCTTTTATATAGGAAAGAGCGTTCTCTTGTTGTAATGATACGAATTGCTTCCGGTCCATACCAGTCAAGGGCATTGTAGATACTGTCTATTACAGTCCTGTCATCTTCTGAAATCGAATTTTTGGGCAGTTCAATAATCCTTGTGCCATTCTGACGCATGCTGTTATATACATCGGGATATGGCATTAAAACCTTCGACACCATAAATTCTTCTGAGAATAATTCACGGTCATGTATGGCAAGAGAAAATGCCTGCGAATAATACAGGATGGCCTGGACACGTTTTGCAGAGATATCCCCTCCGGAACGGTTGATTACATATTGTGCGGCAGCCAGGATGCGGGAGCTGGTCATCTTGGCAGAAAGACTCGCAAGACTTTTTTTATAGGCGACATCTGTTAGTTTATCGGCATTAGCGGAAAGAATTTTATAATAATAGGCGGGATCGGCTGCTATGCGCCGTAACTTATCCGAGTACTCAGGAGTCGGTGTATCTCCTTTTAAATATCTCATTATTGTTGTTTCACCCCAACCGAGTACTTTGGCAAGTGGTTTTCTTCCAATCTTATATTCTTCAAGGAGAGCCAGAATTTCTTCGCTTGTTATTAAGGATATTGAGCTATCTATGATTTCTTTTTTCATGAGCATCTCCTTCCGGAATTAATGTTACATTATCACACTATACTAGTTATTGGGAAGCCTTACTTTATCTGCAATAAATGTACTGCCATTTCGTAACGTTCATTTTTGCAGTGCAGATGTTTCTGGTTGGCAATTGTATTGCGGTGAAGGTTTGTAATAAATTACTGGTTATTGGCATTTTGTCATTTTGTCAGATATCAGAACTTTCGGTACTCATTGATGGCTGTTGCAATAATCTTAAACCCTCGAATCAATCGATCAAATGCACCGACGTTATAGAAGCTGATTAGGATCATTCCAACCGGAATTCCTATGATCATACCAAGAACACCTTTTAACTGGAAACCTATAAACATAAATACCAGAGTTGCCATGGGAGAGATTCCAATGCTGTCACCAACCATCTTTGGCTGCAGCAGTTGTTTGACGAGTTGACAGGCTACATACAGTACAACTAATAGAGAGGCATTTAGATATTCGCCGGTTATAAGACATACAATTGTCCATGGCCATAGTATGGCACCGGTACCGAATATGGGCAGAAAATCGAGTACTGCAGTACCTAAAGCAATCAGGAAAGAATACTTAACATGCATGATTTTAAAGACAATATACATAATAACGATCAGGACCAGCATGATCTTGAATTGTGCTTTAAAATATCCTCCGACGGCGGTCTTAATATTGTCTGTAATCATAAGATAACCATCCTGGATGGATTTTGGTACATGCTTGTGGATGAAAGTTACGTGCTTATTCCTGTCAGCGATTAAAAAATAGGAAGCCAGAATGGTAATGATGATCATTACAATGGCATTGCCAAAGCGACCAAGAAAACCGCCAGCTTCAGAAAGAAAAGATGGCGTAATGCTTACATTTACAGCATCGAGCAAAGCAGTCTGGAGATTTTCACTAAGATTATTAAAATAATTTTGGACATCGACTGGAAGAATATCAGTAACTCCTTTCAGAGAAACACCTAAATTATCAAGGAAATTTGTCAAAGTATTGATAATATCAGTTCTCTGCTCAAATAAATCCCGTCCCATGCGATAAAGAGCATATACAATCAGGATCATAAATCCAATGATCAGAGCAATCGCCAGAACAATAATGATAGCGGAACTATGCTTTCTGAGGATCTTGACTTTTCGTTCCAAAAAACTGATCATAGGATTCGCCAAAGCCGAAATAATAATAGCAATAACAAAAGGCATGAAAAAGACCAGAACTTTTGGCAATGCAAAAATAATCAACAGCAAAAGAATGATGCAGAGCAGGGTATTGACTAGAATTCGTAAATAAATATTTTTTTCGTGCATAAAATTTACCTCGACCAATCATTTTGATAAGAAACTGCAGCCACGAAGAGGCAGCAACAAGAATAGTCAATTCACAAAATATGATTTCATACTACAAATATGTTCGATACTATGAAAATATGGTTTCAATTAATACTATTATAATACAGAAAGAACTGCGCAACAATAGGAAATTATGATGTGAAGGCTAAATTTTATTGTGGTTCTGACCTACATCATAGGAAAAACAGCTGGTTCCATGTGAAAAAGGCCAAAAAAAACAAGGCATCACAAAAATAACTTGCGAAACGAAGCAGATATGGTACAATAGGTAAGGTTTCAAATGGTTTGTTTTTCATTAATATGTATTTCAAACAGTTTGAAGTGTACGCCTTTACAGGCTTAATCATATAATAAATGGATATTCAGGATGAATCAGAATGGTTCATTTGATAATTCAACCGATGTTATTTGGATATCTATGGATAAAATTTGTATTGCCGCGACTGGCAGAATGAGAGGTAAAATTATGAAACGGGAAGATATAAGGAACATTGCAATCATTGCACACGTTGACCATGGAAAGACAACGCTTGTTGATGAACTGCTCAAACAAAGTGGTGTATTCCGCAGCAACCAGGTCGTAGAAGAACGTGTCATGGATTCCAATGATATTGAACGTGAACGTGGAATTACGATTCTGTCAAAGAACACAGCGGTAACTTACAAGAATGTTAAAATAAATATTATCGATACACCAGGTCATGCTGATTTTGGTGGAGAAGTGGAACGAGTTCTGAAGATGGTGAACGGCGTGGTTCTTGTTGTTGATGCATTTGAAGGTGCAATGCCACAAACAAAGTTCGTTTTGAAAAAAGCGCTTGAATTAAGTCTTCCGGTCATTGTATGTATCAATAAGATCGACCGTCCGGAAGCTAGACCGAATGAAGTTATTGATGAGGTCCTTGATCTCTTTATTGAGCTTGATGCAAGTGAAGACCAGCTTGATTGTCCTTTTGTATTTGCTTCGGCAAAATCAGGAGTTGCCATTCTTGAATTAACCGACACACCGGAAAGCATGGTGCCGCTGTTTGAGACAATTCTTGAATACATTCCTGCACCGGAAGGCGACCCGGAGGCTAACACCCAGGTATTGATCAGTACGATCGATTACAATGAATATGTCGGAAGAATTGGTGTAGGTAAGGTTGACAATGGTTCTGTAAAGGTAAATCAGGATGTCGTTATCGTTAATGCACATAAGAAAGATTTGTTCAGAAAAGTTAAAATCAACAAGCTGTATGAATTTGAAGGTCTTAAAAAGGTTGAAGTCACAGAGGCTGGTGTTGGCTCGATTGTAGCAATTTCCGGTATCGCAGATATTCATATTGGTGATACGCTTTGCGCTCCTGAAAATCCTGTGGCGATTCCGTTCCAGAAGATTTCAGATCCTACCATTGCTATGCAGTTTATTGTAAATGACAGTCCGCTTGCAGGACAGGAGGGGAAATTCGTAACCTCCAGACATATCCGCGAACGATTATTCAGAGAGTTGAATACAGATGTCAGTTTACGAGTGGAAGAGACAGACTCCGCAGATGCTTTCAAGGTATCGGGCCGTGGAGAGCTTCATCTTTCTGTTTTAATTGAAAACATGAGAAGAGAAGGGTATGAATTTGCAGTAAGCAAGGCAGAAGTTCTCTATAAGACTGGAGATAGCGGTGAGAAGCTTGAGCCAATGGAAAAGGCAGTGATCGATGTTCCGGAAGAATATACCGGTGTTGTTATAGAAAAGCTCAGTACAAGAAAAGGCGAGCTTCTTAATATGTCAAATGCGAGCGGCGGCTACAGCAGGCTGGAGTTTCTGATTCCGTCACGTGGATTGATTGGATACCGTGGTGAATTCTTAACAGATACCAAAGGAAATGGTATCATCAACACACTTTTTGAAGGCTATGGTCCTTATAAAGGTGATATTGCCTACCGTCAGCAGGGAAGCCTTATTGCTTTTGAAAATGGCGAAGCCGTTACCTATGGATTGTTCAATGCACAGGAACGTGGTGTTCTGTTCATCAGCGCAGGTGAAAAGGTCTATGCCGGCATGATCGTTGGTCAGAATGCAAGAGGAGAAGACATTGAGGTAAATGTCTGCAAGAGAAAACAGATGACAAATACCAGGTCATCAAGTGCAGATGATGCACTTCGTCTGTCACCGCCCAGAGTTCTAAGTCTGGAGCAGGCCCTTGATTATATAGATACGAACGAATATCTTGAGGTCACACCAAAGAGTCTTCGTATCCGTAAAAAGATTCTTGATCATCAGGCAAGAAAGAGAGCTGAAAGAAAGTAAAAGGCTGACAAAACGTCTTTTGACTTAGAAGAATTCCGGTATTTCGAAAGAAAGTTATGTTTTTTGGTTGACAAGGCATGACAGAGATGGTATAGTGAACACACTATAAAAACAAATTATGGTAGAGGCGCATTGATTATTAGTAAACTGCAGGATAGTTCAGGCTAGATGACTGCAGTGAAAGGATGAGATGCCGAAGTCTGTACATATCCTGAGTATTTACAGGCTGGGCACATGGTTAAGAGCTGTGTGACTGTCATCAAGAAATTGGTGGAGAGCTACTAAAGAATATTTGATTGCGGTATTTTTGCGTGCTGTTTAGGCAATGCATGTTCCGGGATTGTTCTTTAGGTCGACACCATGTCGGCTTTTTTTTATTTAGGACAACAAAAGCAGAATAGGAAAGGAAAAGATGAACATTTCTGCATTTGCTGCACATTTTAACGGAGGATATGGATATGTCATTATTTACAGGCGCAGGTGTAGCGCTGATTACACCAATGAAGGATAATCTGGATGTGAATTACGAAAAGATGGGTGAACTGATCGATGATCAGATCGCGAATGGAACAGACAGTCTTATCATATGTGGAACAACGGGTGAAGCGTCCACATTGTCTCATGAAGAACATATTGAGACGATTCGTTTTGCCGCAGAGCATACGAAAGGCAGAGTGCCGGTTATTGCTGGAACAGGATCGAACAGCACGGAGACTGCAATTTATTTATCATCGGAAGCAAAAAAAGCAGGAGCGGACGGATTGCTTTTAGTCTCTCCTTATTATAACAAAGCAACACAGAAAGGTCTGATCGGACATTTTACCGCGGTAGCAAAAGCGGTTGACCTTCCAATCATTTTATATAACATACCCGGACGCACAGGTGTTAACATTCTTCCGGCTACCGTTGCCTCTATGGTTAAGAACGTAGATACGATCATTGGTATGAAAGATGCCAGTGGAGACATCGCTCAGATCGCTTATACGATGGCCTTATGTGAAGGAAAGCTGGATCTTTATTCCGGAAATGATGACATGATCGTGCCGTTGCTTTCCTTAGGCGGTAAGGGCGTTATATCCGTCCTGTCCCATGTTGCGCCAAAGGATACGCATGACATGGTAGCAAAATACCTGGCAGGAGATACAAAGGGAAGTCTTGCACTTCAGATGAAGTACATGCCGCTGATCAAAGCACTTTTCTGCGAAGTAAATCCGATTCCGGTAAAAGCTGCGATGAATATGCTTGGCTGGAAGGTAGGTTCACTCAGAATGCCTTTGTCCGAAATGGAAGAAGCAAATGCTGCATATCTTGAAAAAGAACTGAAAGCAGTTGGAATCTTGCAATAGAAGACAGTATGGAGACCAGAAGGCAGTATTGAGTTTTAGAAGACAATATGGAGACCAGAAGGTAATAGTGAACTAAAAATAGTCTTGTATTGCATGAGACAGAGTATGATAGAGAACACAACCTACAGAAATCATTGAATATAGTAGTTTTGCGCTTAGAAAGGCGCAGGAACGGAGGGAAAAATGACCAGAGTTATACTTCGCGGCTGCAACGGAAGAATGGGTAAAATGATTACAGAGCAGCTAAAAGTAAGCGATATCCTTGAAATTGTGGCCGGTGTTGACCGTTTTGATGACAAAACGAATACTTACCCAGTCTTTGAATCATTTACTGCCTGCAACGTACAGGCTGATGTTATCATTGATTTTTCATCCCCCCAGGATATCGAGGAAATGTTTGCATATGCAGTTACCAGTAATATTGGAATTGTTCTTTGTACAACAGGACTTTCTGAAGAGCAGATCAGCATGATTGGCGAAATATCAAAGAAAATTCCGGTTCTGCGGTCGGCAAACATGTCTCTTGGGATCAACCTTTTAATGCAGCTTTTACAGGCAGCGACCAAAGTATTGGAACGTGCTGATTTTGATATCGAAATTGTGGAACGTCATCATAACCAAAAGCTGGATGCACCATCCGGTACAGCACTTGCCCTTGCGGATGCGATAAAAGAAGTGCTTACAGATGAAACTTCCTATTGTTATGATCGATCGGACCGCAGAGAAAAGAGAAGAAAGAATGAAATCGGTATTTCTGCAGTACGCGGCGGAACGATTGTTGGTGAACATGAAGTGATCTTCGCAGGAAGAGATGAAGTCATTGAATTCAAACATACAGCATACTCCCGCGCAGTATTTGCCAATGGAGCGATTTCAGCAGCAAGGTTTCTTGCGGGGAAAGCACCTGGAATGTACAGCATGGCAGATGTAGTGTTATAGGAACGTTGATGGCAGGAATTATATTTATTTACGTCCGGTCAGTCAGGTATTTATAGCGGAAATACCTGACTGCCTGGATGAATTACAGTATTGGTCCTGAGGTGAACGCATTTCATTATGGAGCATATATTTTCTTTCGTTAATAGAAAGCTTCCTATACAGAAAAGGATCCAGAAATATTCAACAGTAAAAGCGAAGCCAAAATTCAAGTGAATACTGCAGGACCCTCTTCGAAGAACCACAGTACTATCCACAAAGAGGCCATTTTTGCGGAAGCTCTTGACATTTCTTTCTGCTTCGGCTATAGTATCAGGAAGAAGTATTACATAGAAAAAGCTATGATAACGGATTAGTACACTTTTGTTTTCCGACAGAGAGAGACCGTCACCGGCTGTAAGCGGTCTTAGGTTCAGACAAATGTTGCAGAGTGCAGATGATGTTTATGCATTTTGCAGGTGGAATTTCACCGGAGGAGCTTTCACTGTGAAACCATTTGGGAGCAGTGAACGTATTGGTCACGTTACGATCTTAGAGGATGCGTATTTTGCATCGAACCCGGGTGGTACCACGAAGTTTTCTCGTCCCAGTGACTGAGAAGGCTTTTTTTTATTGAATGAAGGAGGATAAAATATGTTAGAAATTGTAGAAAAGTTAAAAAAAGAGTTTGATGCAAAGCTCGCAGAGAGTAAATCAAACGATGAAATCGAAGCAATACGTATTGCGTACCTTGGTAAGAAAGGTGCTGTTACAGATGTGTTAAAGAGTTTAAAAGACATGGATGCTGAGATGAAGAAGCAGGTTGGGCAGCAGGTAAATGTGTTAAAGGATGAGATTGAAGAGAAGCTTCGTCTTCAGGCAAAGAAAATGGAAGAGATCAAGTATCAGATGGCTATGGAACGTGCGGAACCATTTGACTTTTCAATACCGAGTACGCAGGAGATTGGAAGCCTTCATCCAATTACAATCGTACAGCGCCAGATCGAGACTATATTCAAATCGATGGGATTCATCATAGAAGATGGGCTTGAGATCCAGACGGAATACAACAACTTTGAAGCGGTCAATATTCCAAAGCATCATCCGGCCAGAGATATGCAGGACACCTATTATCTGAGCAATGGACAGCTTCTTAAGACACATACATCGGCAGCACAGAATGCAATCATGAGAAAATACGGTGCTCCAAAGCCGGGAGAACCTCTTCGTGTTCTCTTCCCTGGCCGTTGTTTTCGTAATGAGAACATTGATGCATCCCATGAGAATACATTCTTCCAGTTAGAAGGTATGATGATCGGTGATAATATATCGATATCCAACTTAATCTACTTCATGAAGGTACTCCTTTCCGAAGTTTTTGAACGTGATGTGAAGGTTCGCCTTCGTCCGGGCTTCTTCCCGTTTGTGGAACCGGGATTTGAACTTGATATTAACTGTCTGATCTGTGGAGGGAAAGGCTGTTCTACCTGTAAACAATCAGGATGGCTGGAATTACTTCCATGCGGTATGATTCACCCGAATGTACTGACGATGGGCGGTATTGACCCTGAGAAATATACGGGCTTTGCTTTTGGTCTTGGACTTACACGTCTTGCCATGATGAAGTACGGTATTAAAGACATCCGCGTTCTAAACAGCGGTAATCTGAAAGCATTGAAACAGTTTAAATAGGAGGAGAACGCATATGTATATATCAATGAACTGGATTTCGGACTTTGTTGATCTGTCCGGAGTTGACATAAAACAATTGATCGGAAGATTCACACTTGCAACGGCAGAAGTAGAAGAAATAATTGAGTACGGAACCGATATCCGCGATGTAGTAGTTGGAAAGATCGTATCACTGGAAGATCATCCGAATTCAAAAAAACTGCATGTATTGAAAGTCGATACGGGAGAAGAAATCGTTGACTGTGTCTGCGGTGCTCCGAATGCCGTTCAGGGTGCCGTTGTTGCATTTGCAAAATGCGGCGGCAGTGTGAAAGGTATGGAGATTGGAGAAGCTACGATTGCGGGCTGTCCAAGCCGTGGTATGTGCTGCTCTGAAAAAGAACTTGGCATTAGTGAGGATCATTCCGGTATTATGATACTGGACGAGAATCTTGTTCTCGGAACCAGCATTAAGGATCTGATCGCCATGGATGATATTATATTTGAAGTTGATAATAAATCCTTAACGAACCGTCCTGATCTTTGGGGACACTATGGTATTGCAAGAGAGATCGCAGCACTCTTAAAACGCCCGATGAAACCATTGTCACTTTATGATACAGCGTCTTTCTCTGCTCTGCCTGCCGTTGATCTTGCGATTGAAACAGAACTTTGCTACCGTTATTCCTGTATCGGGGTTGAGAATGTAACAAAGAATGTATCTCCTTATAATATGAAGGTCCGCCTGATGTATTGCGGGCAGCGTCCAATTAATCTGCTTGCGGATTTGACGAATTATCTTATGATGGAACTTGGGCAGCCAATGCATGCATTTGACAAGAATAAAGTTGATAAAGTAAGAGTAAAGACCTTTGATCATGAAAAAGAATTTGTTACTCTTGATAGTACGGTACGTATGATCGAACCTGGAATCATGATGATCTGTGATGACGATGAACCGGTTGCGGTTGCCGGAATCATGGGCGGTCTGCATTCGGAAATTGAAGATGACACAACCTCTCTGATGCTGGAATCCGCAAATTTTGACGGGGTATCCATTCGAAAGAGTGCAACAAAGCTTGGTATGCGTACAGAAGCAAGCGCCAGATATGAGAAAACACTGGATCCTGAGATGACAGTTATGGCAATTGAAAGGTTCCTTTATATTCTCAGGGAAATCGATCCGGGTGTTACAGTCATCACTGCAATGACGGATGCTTATCCGATACACTATGACATCATTCATATTCAGTTTGACAAAGCATATGTGGATAAATACACAGGAATCGACATTTCAAAAGAGGAAATCATCGAGACACTGACGGCACTTGAATTCAAGGTGAAAAATGACGGAGATGATTTTGAAGTTGTTGTCCCGACTTTCCGGGCAACAAAGGATGTTACGATAAAAGCAGATATTATTGAAGAAATCACAAGAATTTACGGATATGATAATTTTGAACTCACATCAACCGCCAGCCTTCTGGCACCTATCCGTCCGGATAAGGCAAGAGAAGATGAATACAGCATAAAGAAGCTGTTAAGTGAACGTTTTGGATGCAGTGAGGTACACAGCTATATCTGGTATGACGCAAAGATGAACAAAGAACTGGGGCTCGAACCTTCCAGTGATGTTAGAGTCGTTAATTCAGTTGCTTCGGAAAATGATGCGATCCGTTCCTCCATTATTCCAACCCTGCTTGGATTTGTCTATAAAAATCTTGACAATTATCCATCTGTAAAGCTATATGAAATTGGTCGGGTAGTGAAAGGATTTACAGCAGAAGGACTTTGCAATGAAAGAAAAGTTCTTTCCATTGTGAATGCCTCGAAAGAAAAGAGTACAAAGCAGCTTCTTTTAGAAGTAAAAGAAATGGTAGAAACAATTACAGACCAGTTGAAGAATAAAAAAGTCACTTATGCACCGTTAGAGTCGCTTGAAGGCTGGAGTCATCCTAAGAATTCAGCTAAGATTCTGATGAATGGAAGTGAGCTCGGTTCACTTACTGAGGTCAACCCAAGAGTTTCAGACTGTATCGATAAAAAAGTTAATGTGGCCGTAGCGGAAATTGATTTGGCGGCTTTTGCAGAACAGGATAAAATTCAGGTCGAATACAGAGAAATTTCAAAATTCCCTGGCATTAGTATTGATCTAAGTCTTTTGGTCGAGGAATCCATGCCGTTTGGTCTGATTCACGATACTGTGATGTCTTACGATTGCAAATTCCTGCAGCGCTGTGATTACATTGACATGTACAAAGACCAGGCGCTTAACGGAAAAGTCAGCATGACGATCCGTATGCAGTTTATGTCTTATGAAAGCACACTTTCAGGAGAAGAAGTTAATGGATACACTCAGGATATCTTAAAGCTTCTTGCAGAGAAGGACATTAAGATAAGAGAATAGTGTTACATAAACTAAAGTTTACAGTTATGACAGCAAGGTACGAATACCTAATTCGAAATCAATGAAATATAAGTGAAAAAATCCAGAATAAATAAAATCCAGAACGATTAAAAAACTGAAGTGGATATAAAAAAGCAGTTGTATGCTAAATGATATACTTCCTTCTAAGTAACAAGTTTATTATTATTTCACTTGTCTGCTTAGAAGGAAGCATATCAAAGCATATAAACTGCTTTTTTTATACAAAGGTAAGCCGAGCGAAATTGAAAATAATAATGATGAAACCGCAAGTATAAAATGTCAATAAAGGAAATATAATATTTATATAGTCAATACGTGAATATAAAAAGGCGATTTATTTAGTAAGCAAAAGGTAATTAAAAAAATTGACAAAATGATGAAAAAAGTATATAGTTTATTTGTGGGCATGTAAAATATATGATAAATTTTTGGCATCGGGAGGTAAAATATGATTAAACAGACGAGGATAGGAGCAAAAGTAATTATTTTAGCTGGTCCGGCATTGATAGCACTCATTGCTTTAACTGCAATTTTCTTTTTCACGGTAAAAAAATATGAGAGTGTAATGTATATTACGGAGAATACTCTGTTTGATGCAAGCGTAACATTATTAAATGCAGACAGAGATTTTCATCAGGCATTGATAGGGGACATCAATGCACAGAATAATCCAGAAGCAAAAGAAACTTTTTTAAATGATTATAATGAGAATTTGGGACAGGTAGTTGAACGTGTTGGATTAACTGCTGAGGCAGTAAAAGGTATTGAAGAACTATACAGTGAGGTAACAATACGCAGCATGTTCATCGAGATCAATGGATCAGAAAACGCTGATGATCCAGATGGTTACCTGGAAAAAACTCAGACATTCCAGCAGATGGAGGCAGACTTCTATAAAGCTCTTGATGCATGGGAAGCAATGTATGATCCTGCAACAGATACCGGTGACAGTCTTGCACAGGCGGGGCAGTTCAGTGTAGTTCGTGCCTACCTCGATGATATGGAGAACATAATTGACGAATATACAACGGTATACCTTCATGATGTTAATCAGACGATGAATACCTTGTCTAGCGTACTCATCCTGTGTATGATACTTCTTGCAGTCGGAAGTACTTTTGTTGCCGTTATCATTGGACGCTATTTTAATAAAAGCATCGCTATTGCAAAAAAAGGTGTTACCAATCTTGCTGCACGAGATCTTACAATGCAGCCTGAAGTTATTAACAGCCGCGATGAACTCGGTGACCTTACGAATGCGACGAACGGTCTTTATGAAATGATGAGAAAAATCATGAATAACTTGAATGATACCGTGAAGGAGCTCTTTGATTCAACCGACAAGATGAGTGAAAATACTTCAGAAACAACAGCGGCAACAAGGCAGATCACGGATGCGATTGGTGAAATGGCCGGCAATATAACCGGGCAGGCACAGGATACCGAAGTAGCATCAAATGAAGTTCAAAAACTCCTTAGTATCGTTGAGAAAAACAGTGTGAGCGCACAGAATCTGACAGGTGTAAGCAATACCATACGTAATGCAACGACAGAAGGCATGAGCGTTGTAAATGAACTTCAGGTAACAACAAATAAAAGCCAGAGTACCTTTGAGAATATATTCAACGTAATCAGTGAGATGAATACCAGTGCAACAAAAATCGGTGAAGCAAGCAGCCTTATATCAGGAATTGCTACCCAGACGAATCTTCTGTCCCTGAATGCAAGTATTGAAGCAGCCAGAGCCGGAGAAGCTGGAAAAGGTTTTGCTGTTGTTGCCAATGAGATCAGACAGCTTGCGGAACAATCAGCGAATGCAGTACGAACCATCGATGATATGCTTGCTGAACTTCAGCAGAATGCAAAAAAAGCAGATGAACAAAGTTCTGATGTTAAGAAAGTTGTTAAACAGCAGAGTACGAATGTTGAAGAAACAAAAGCGAAATATGTTGCTATCGTTGATACAATAGATGCAATCAACAGAGAAATCAACGCGTTGCAGCAGGTGAGTGAAAGCATGAACACAAGCTGTAAGTCCGTAGTGGATCTGATTGCGAATCTTTCCGCCGGAGCAGAAGAAAATGCAGCGACCAGTGAAGAAACATCAGCATCAGCAGAATATATTCTTACCAGTATGAATGCGATGAAAGATGTGGGTAATACGGTAAATATGTTAGCAAAAGACTTGAAAAAAATCCTTTCGGAGTTTAAGCTGTAATTGTAACATGGTAAAGCAGTGAAAGGAGATTTTTTTGAAGAAAGTATATTTATTTTTGGCAGATGGTTTTGAAGAAGTTGAGGCACTTGCTGTGGTTGATATGCTTCGCAGAGTTGGAATAAATGTAGTTACTGTATCGATTATGGGAAATGAGATAGTTACAGGTTCTCATTCAATACGAGTTATTTCAGATACGGTGTTCGAAAGTTCTGACTGGTCACAAGGTGACATGCTGATCCTGCCCGGTGGCGGAATCGGAGCGAAAAATCTTTCGGAGCATGAAGGACTTGGTACCTTACTTGTAAGATATGCAAAAGAAGATAAATGGCTGGCAGCAATCTGCGCAGCACCAGGGGTTCTTGGTAAATACGGACTTTTGGCAGGAAAACAGGCGACCTGTTACCCCGGTCATGAAGATAAGATGACAGGAGCTACGCCGGTAGTAATTCCGGCAATTGTTGATGGGAAGATTATAACAGGAAGAGGGATGGGATCTACCCTTGATTTTGCTTTGAAAATCGTAGAGATGCTGGAAAGCAAAGAAGCCGCAGACAAATTAAAAGAACAGATTTTATATAAGAATTAAAAAATCGTGTACACTTATCCTCAAAGAGCCTGGTTCTTTGCGAGGAAAAGTGTACGCGATTTTTATTTTTCGATCTGTATCTTATCAATTTTGCTTGATCATTCAAATTGTTTAAATCGTTCGTATATCATTTCATATTGTTCTTTAATCTGTATGTAGGTACCCATGGTAGCATTCTTTTTTGCTTCATAATTTCTTGCAATTATAGAAAAATTCTTGATTGCACAATCAACGACTTTAGGGCAGAGCTGACCGCATGCGCTATCATTCTTAAGTATGTTTATGATTTTGGTCGGATCAAAGGCTTCTTTATAACTGCGCTTCTGGTAAAGGGCACTGAGAATATCTGCCACCGCATTAATTCGCTGCGGAAGTGTCAGATAATCGCCGGAGATACCATAAGGGTACCCGCTTCCATCAAGTTTCTCATGATGACGGATTGCTATATTCAAAACATCTTTATTAACTACGCCCTGCAGAATCTCTTCGGTGTTGTTAGTATGGGTCTTCATGATCAGCATTTCATAGCTGGTCAGCTTACGTGGAGCTTCCAGTATGTCAATCGGAATATTAATCTTCCCGATGTCATGAAGGAGAGCACCATAATATAATTTATACATATCGATTTTGTCAAGATGCATGAGCTTACCGATTTCTAAAGCAAAAGTAACAGTGCCAAGGGTATGAAGAACGGTATATTCACTTCTGAAATCAATGGTATAGATAAGCATCTCAAGAAATCCACGCTTGTAATCTTCACTGAACTGTCGAAGACTTAACAACTCGTTCAATTCGTCCCGATAGCTTCCATCCCTAAGATTCCTTGTTATATGCATCGCTCGTTCCGCTTCCAGAAAGAGTGTCTGCGCTCTGGTAGAAAATGTTTTATCCCGATTGCTGGTAAAATACTCGGCCGCTGACATTTTCTTATCGGTGGTTAATCTTGTATACACATCAAGTTTATCGGCAAAGAAAAGATATTCCGCAATGTGCATGTCAGGGTATTGAATCAGGGAATGTTTGTTATAGTCAAGGTGGTGATAAAGTACGATCTCTGCGTGTTCCTTCAATGGTGAAAGATAGCGTAGGAACAAATATCCGTAGATGGAATGCTCCCAGACATTTTTCAGTTCATAAGATATAAGATTTTCGGAATCACCGGTCTTGAATAGTCCGATATCATGCAGAATTCCAAGCATGGTATAGTCTACAAGCTGCTGAGCAGAATAGATATTCTCATACTGCAGCATTTTATATAAAGTATATGCGACAATTTCACAGTGTTCCATTATTTTTTTATCGACCATATTAAGGGTCTTACGAATGATGTTGTTTACGTCGCTGCTACTGATGATGGCCATAAATTTCCTCCGCCAGGTAATATTGCTTGTGTGTTGGCACACTGTTTTATTATACTATTAAACAATACCAGAAACAAGGTGAAATTCCCCTAGAATGGTTGATTTTACAGAAAGGTCAGAAATTCCTTCAAAAAGAGTAAAGGAATCATGCATTTTCTGGTATAAAAGTCACGGCTTGACGAGAAGAACAGGATACGCTATCCTTAAAAATGAACAGAACACGTGCAGAAAACTGCACAGAAACAGAGGGGAAGATGAACGCATTAGATCTGTATGAAAAGAAAATAATCAGTGATAATGAGTTTCCGGTACAGTTATTCGTTAACCGGATCCGTGACAAGAGACGTTACTTTATTCCTCATTGGCATGAACATATTGAATTACATTATATTTTGCGGGGAAAAAGTAAGTTTCAGTGCAACCGAAAGAAAGTTACGGCAGATAAGGGAAGCTTAGTCGTAATCAACAGTTATGAACTGCACGAAGGGAAAAGCGAAACAAATGACATGGATGCCATTGTCATGATTTTTGAAATGAATGCCTTTTCCCAGGAACTGGCTGGACATAATATTATCTTTCAGACACTGATCGAAGCCGATGAGACCATCCAGCGGCTGATGCTTGCGATTTATCAGGAGACACAGGAGCGACAGACCGCTTATAAGCTGATCGCAAAAGGAATGATGTATGAGCTGATTACATACCTTATTCGTAACTATGCTGTAGAAAGTCTGACGAACAGTGAACGAATAAGAAGAAATCGTAACCTGGAAAGACTGAACACTGTCCTGGTCTATATAAGTGAGCACTATTCGGAGTCTATCTCAAATCAGGAACTTGCCGACCTGATACATCTGAGTGAAGACCGGTTCAATCATGTGTTTAAAGAGAGCATTGGGATTAGTCCGTTAAACTACATCAATGAAATGCGCCTGAAAAAAGCCATGAGTCTGCTGAAAAAGAAGGAGTTCAGTGTTACGGAGGTGGCTCTTTCGGTAGGATTTCAGGATTTTAATCATTTTGGACGATTGTTTCGGCGGTACTATCAATGCACACCATCTGAGGTTACCATAGCAAGTGATGAGACGCTGGAAGGGATGAATACGATAGTTGAAAGCGTTATGTAATTGTGAAAGGATATCAAATCATTAACAGGCAGCAGGGTGAAATGTAGTGCGGTTCTGAATACATATATCTGGGTTCTGCAGCAAAAAATCATAGGTCTTTATCTTCTACTCCCCTGAATCAGAATTGAAGCTGACCAGGGGAGTTTGTTTCTGGCAGAGAAAGAAATATTTTAAGTAAACAGCAGAATCGTATGCATAATCAGCATGATGTTACTAGTATGATTCCTGGAATATGATTATAATAAAAAGCGTTTTAGTGAAGCAGCAATGATTCTTCAGTTATAAAATGTAGTGTATTTTGATGTTGACACCTGTTATGAGTTTCAAAAAAGATGGGACGATATCTTTGTTGAAGTACAGGGTACGGAAAGGAAAGGTTTTTGTATGAAATTAGGGGTATTAACGGTTGTTCTGGGAGACATGATGCTTGAGGATACCTGTGCATTTCTTGAAGAGCAGGGAGTACAGATGGTGGAGATCGGCTGTGGCGGATTCCCAGGAAAAGCACATTGTGATCCGGATATTTTACTAAACGATTCTGATAAATTAGAAGAGTTTAAATCAACACTGGTGAAACACAATCTGGAAATCAGTGCACTCAGCTGTCATGGGAATATGGTGCATCCAGATAAAGAAATCGCAAAAAGCTTTGATGAAGATTTATCAAAAGCGATTCTGCTGGCCGAAAAATTAGAGGTTCCGGTCGTAAATACTTTCTCGGGCTGTCCGGGCGGCAGCAAGGAAGATATAACACCGAACTGGGTGACATGCCCATGGCCGGAGGATTTTCTTCATATTCTTGATTATCAGTGGAATGAAGTTCTTATTCCTTACTGGAAAGAAAAAGTTAAATTCGCAAGAGAACATAACATTCACAAGATTGCGCTTGAATTGCATCCGGGATTTTGTGTGTATAATACAAAGACATTGCTTCAGCTTCGAGAAGCGGTTGGACCGGAGATCGGTGCGAACTTTGATCCCAGTCACCTGATCTGGCAGGGAATGGATCCGGTCGCATGCATAAGAGAACTTGGAAAACAAGGTGCGATCTTCCATTTTCATGCAAAAGACACGAAGATTGATGTCTACAATGCAGCTGTGAACGGTGTGCTTGATACCACACATTATCAGAAAGAACTGGAGCGTTCCTGGATATTCCGTACCGTTGGTTATGGACATGGCGAAGAATTCTGGAAAGCGATTGTCTCAGAGCTAAGACTTGGCGGCTATGACTACGCTATCAGTATTGAACACGAAGACAGTTTAATGTCAGGCAGAGAAGGGCTTACAAAAGCAATTGAGTTTCTTAAAAATGTTTTGATCTTTGAAGATAAAGGCGGTATGTACTGGGCGTAAACAGGCAGATACAATATAAGCGGCAAAATAACATAAATGTACAGCAGAAAAATACCACAGAGTAAGAAATGAAGAATTACACAGGATTTTACAAACTTGAAAGTTATTGATTTATGCATGATCAGGAGAACAGGAAATGAAAATATATAAGCTAGGCATTATAGGATTTGGCGGTATGGCAAACTGGCACAGAGAACTTTTGCAGGAGATTGGAAGAATCGAGATTGCCGGTGTTTATGACTGCAAAAAAGAAGCAGAAAAAAATGCAAGAAAATATGGTATACCTGTGTATACTTCCGCAGAAGAAATGTTTGCAGATAAGGAGATTGATCTGGTGCTTATCGCAACACCGAACGACTACCACAAACCGTATGCCATTGCAGCCATGAGGGCAGGTAAGGATGTTATAAGTGAAAAACCAATAACACTCAGTTCAAAAGATCTGAAAGAAATGATGGAAGTTTCAGAGCAGACGGGCAGGTTCCTTACCGTTCATCAGAACAGAAGATGGGATGAAGATTTTGTACTGGTACAAAAGATAATGGAGGAGGGCACGCTTGGTGATATCTTCCGCATTGAATCCAGAGTTCAGGGAGCGCATGGAATTCCGGGCGACTGGCGTCAGGAAAAAGAACACGGCGGTGGTATGGTGCTTGACTGGGGCGTACATCTCCTTGATCAGATATTACTTATGATGAAAGATGCAACGCTGGAAACAGTTTATGCAACTGTAACCAATGTTACTAATCAACTGGTCGATGATGGATTCTCCGTGGAATTAACATTTTCTACGAAACAAAAAGAAAACAGCAGAATCGTCGTATATGTGGAAGTGGGAACCAGTAATTTCATCACCCTTCCAAGGTGGTATATTCTGGGCCAGAATGGTACGGCGGTTATTGAAGACTGGGAGCGGAATGGTAAAATCGTGCATGCGGTTGGAGCGGATGACAAAGATGTGGTTCCGGTCAGAACAGCAGCCGGTCTGACAAAGACCATGGCGCCGAGAAGAGAAGATACCATATCCACACTTCCTCTTCCAAAAGTAACCAGCGATATAAAAGAATTCTACCAGAATGTGATCGAAGTTCTGGATGGAACAGCAGAATCCAGAATCAAACTGGAGGAAGCGATGAGAGTAATGAAACTTATGGAAGCGATTTT
This sequence comes from Clostridia bacterium, assembly GCA_003249225.1. Classification (GTDB taxonomy): domain Bacteria; phylum Bacillota; class Clostridia; order Lachnospirales; family Lachnospiraceae; genus SZUA-448. The sequence continues at coordinate 82,771 of QKJQ01000025.1, forward strand.
CGCATCGGCAGAGGAAAAACAGGTCTATCATGCAGAGGGGAGTAAAAAAATATGATTCCGGTAGCAATTCAGATTTATTCAGTCAGAGAAGAAGCAGAAAAAGATTTTACCGGTACGGTAAAACGAATCAAAGCAATGGGATATGACGGTGTAGAACTTGCGGGACTTTATGGTATGGCACCGGAACGGATAGCAGATATATTGAAAGAAGTAAACTTACAGGCTATATCGGCACACGTTCCATATGAAGTGTTATGTGACGATCTTCAGGGGACCTTAAATGCCTACAAGATCATTGGCTGTCAATATATCATAATTCCGGCAACTGCGGTGGAGAACCGATATGGCGGTGATTCCTATCCGGTTTTTATCGAAGGAATGAAGAAGATTGCAGCATCCTGCAATAAAAACGGTTTGCAGCTGCTTTATCACAATCATGATTTCGAGTTTTCCATAACTCCATCTGGTGAATATGCGCTGGATGTACTGTATCAGGATCTGGGGCCGGAGGAATTGCAGGCAGAACTTGATACCTGTTGGGTGGAAGTAGCAGGAGAAACTGCAATTAAGTATCTGAATAAATACAAAGGACGCTGCCCATTGATTCATCTAAAAGATTATAAAAGAGAAGACGGTGTCTGGTTTATGCCGCTTGGACAGGGGATCATTGATGTTGACTCTATATACAATACAGCAGTTTCCTGCGGTGCAAAATGGATCATTATAGAACAGGACAACCACTCTACGGGGTCACCCATGACGAATATGGAGACCAGCCTTTCCTACACGAAGGAACATTTACAGTAGAGATAATGTGCAAAAAACATGCGCAGAAAGTGGGAAAAATGAGACAAATACAAATTGGAACTTGTGTTCCGGGAGATCGTGCCGCAGAATGGCTGCCACATCTCATTAAAGCGGGATTTGAAACCGTATCCCTTAATTTTCATATGTCACTTGGCGGTGTGGATCTAAAGGAATTATCAAAACAGGTCAATGAAATCATTGGAGATTCCGGTGTCAGGATTTCAACTTTGGGACTGTACTGCAACCCGATTCAGTATGAGGAACATAAAAAAGCGCTCGAATATTGTATTGAGAATGCAGGTCTGTTCGGCGCTGGTATTGTTAGTACCTTTGCGGGTGCCTATGAAGGTGAAGCAGTAGAAAAATCAATTCCGAAGTTCAAAGAAGTATTTACAGAGCTTACAAAAAGAGCAGCGGATAAGAATTTAAAAATTGGAATTGAAAATTGTCTGATGGATGGAAACTGGCAGCATACGACCTGCAACATTGGATTTCATCCAAAGGCATGGGAGATGATGTTCCATGAAGTTCCGGCTGACAATCTGGGACTTGAATGGGAGCCGACTCATCAGATGGTCCAGCTGATTGACCCGATTGCTCAGCTTCGTGAATGGGCAGGGAAAATCATTCATCTGCATGGAAAAGATGCTACGGTAGACTGGGATGCTGTCAGACGTTATGGATGCACAGGTGCAGTTCCATTCGTTTATCATAGAACACCTGGCTTTGGTGATACCAACTGGCGCGATATTATATCAATCCTGCGGATGAACGGATATGAGGAGGATATTTGTATCGAGGGGTATCATGATCCGGTATACCGCGATGACTGGGAGATGACAGGCCAGCTGCATGCCCTGCAATACTTAAAATGGTGCCGCGGCGGTGAGTTTACCCCAAATCCCTGGGATGTAAAGAAGAATATGAACGTTGACCAGTACGAACACAGGGATAAACAGTGACCAAGAAATGTTTACAATAGAAGGTATGCAATATTAATATTGGCATCGAATTACTGACAATGTACAGACAAAATAGAAAATAAAGAGATAAAGCAAGAGATAAAACAAGAGATAAAACAAGAGATAAAACAAGAGATAAAACAAGGATAAAACAAGAGATAAAACAAAGGAATTAAATAAGAAATAACCAGATCTTCCTTCAATAAGGGGACTAAAAACAGGAAGCCTAAATAGGGAACAAAAACAGGGAAACGTGAAGTATACTTTGTTAACAGAAAGAATACATACGAGTATGGAGGCATAAAATGAAAAAATTAAGAGTAGGTATTGTAGGCTGCGGCGGAATTGCGAATAACAAGCACCTTCCTGCAATCAAGAAAAATGGTAACTTTGAGGTAGTGGCTTTTTGTGATATCGAGAAAGAAAAGGCAGAAAAGACCAAGGTGAAGTTTGGAACGGAAGATGCAAAGGTATTTACAGATTACCGTGAACTGGTAAAGGAAGACCTGGATGCGGTCTATGTTACCACTCCAAACAAATCACATTCCTTTATTTCGATCGCAGCAATGGAAGCAGGAAAACACGTTATGTGTGAAAAGCCTATGGCCAAGACCTATGCAGAAGCAATGCAGATGGTGGAAGTGGCTAAGAAAACAGGAAAAATCCTTACCATTGGATATCAGAACCGCTATCGCCAGGATTCCTCTTTCCTTAAGAAAATGTGTGTAAATGATGAGCTGGGGGAAGTGTATTTTGCAAAAGCACATGCGATCCGCAGAAGAGCCGTTCCTACCTGGGGTGTGTTCCTGAACGAAGAAGAGCAGGGAGGCGGACCATTGATCGATATCGGTACCCATGCACTGGACCTGACTCTCTGGATGATGAACAATTATGAACCAGAATCCGTAAGCGGCTCCGTATACAGAAAGCTTGCAGATCAGACAAACCAGGGGAATGCTTTCGGTACCTGGGATCCCAAGGAGTTCACAGTAGAAGATTCGGCATTTGGCTATATCAAGATGAAAAATGGTGCAAGTATTGTGCTGGAATCTTCCTGGGCACTTAATTCACTGGAAGTTGGAGAAGCACAGACAACTCTCTGTGGCACAAAAGCAGGTGCTGACATGAAAGACGGTCTTCGCATCAACCGAATTAAGTTTGACAAGCAGCAGATCGATAAGCCGGATCTTTCTTCCGGCGGTGTAGCTTTCTTTGAAGGAGAATCTGAAAAAGAACAAGACATCGAGCAGAAGGTATTTTATGAAGCAATTGTTGATGGCAAACCGCTGGTTGTTCTGCCGGAACAGGCTGCGGTTGTGACAAGAATTCTGGAAGCAATCTACGAAGCGGCAAAGACTGGAAAGACGGTTTACTTCTCATAAAATTTTATATTTGTGGACTTCTTTTGTTTGAGAGTAAGAAAGTATAAATAAGATAATACAGATAAGATAATGCAAATAAGTAAAGGTACCAGCAGTATTCGCCAGAAACTTAGGGTTTCTTCGCCGAATACTGCTGGTACCTTTTTATACAGAAATCTTACGTACCACTTACTTATTACCAGAGAAGAATTTACGCTTCAGAGGTTGGAAGAGATGGCGGCTGTTTATATAATATAGCAGATATTGTAAATAAGAAAACGATGTATGTAAAGTACTTCAAACGAAAGCATCGTACAGGATTTACGATAAAAGTATAATTCAAATCGTAACCACCACCTCAAAATACCGCTTGCAGAATCATCCAAATGTGATAAAATTAATCTGTTGACAGGCGCAAACCACCGATGTCAATACAATTTCAGGAATGAGGATGACTATGGGTAAATACTTTGGAACCGACGGATTTCGCGGAGAAGCAAATGCAGATCTTACCGTGGAGCATGCATTTGCAGTGGGAAGATATTTAGGCTGGTATTATGGGCAGGAACATAAAGCAAAAGTAATAATAGGGAAAGATACGAGAAGATCAAGTTATATGTTTGAATATGCACTGGCAGCAGGACTTACAGCTAGTGGAGCCGATGCTTATCTATTGCATGTAACGACGACACCAAGTGTATCTTACGTAGTGAGAAGTGAAGAATTTGATTGTGGTATTATGATATCTGCAAGCCACAATCCTTTTTATGATAATGGTATTAAAGTAATCAATGGGAATGGTTATAAGCTCGAGGCAGAACTTGAAGAAAAAATTGAAGCTTATCTTGACAGTGACAAGACTTCTATCCCGCTTGCAAAGCGTGATGAGATCGGCCGTACGGTCGATTACTGGCAGGGAAGACACCGTTACATCGGGTACCTGATCTCTCTTGTAACACATTCTTTTAAGGATATAAGGATCGGTCTGGATCTGGCCAATGGTTCAGCAACCACGGTAGCGAAGGGTGTATTTGATGCTCTGGGTGCACGTACCTTTTGCATCAGCGGTGAACCGAATGGTCTGAACATTAACAAAGACTGTGGGTCAACGCACATGGAACAGTTGCAAAAACTGGTCATTGAGAATAACCTTGACATTGGTTTTGCATACGACGGTGATGCAGACCGTTGTCTTGCGGTGGATGAAAAAGGGAATGTGATTGACGGTGACGGTATTATGTACATTTGCGGTACATACCTGAAGCAGCGCGGTGAACTGGCCAATGATACAGTAGTTGCAACGGTTATGTCGAATTTAGGGCTGAAGAAGTCTCTGGAAAAAGAAGGCATATCGTTAGAACAGACAGCGGTTGGTGATAAATACGTTACAGAGAATATGATGGCGAACGGTCACTGCATTGGCGGTGAACAGTCAGGACACATCATATTCAGTAAGCATGCCGTGACAGGGGATGGTATTCTGACCTCCCTTAAATTAATGGAAGTCATGCTTGAGAAGAAGCAGCCGATATCAAAGCTTTTTGAAGAAATGCAGGTGTATCCGCAGCTGCTGAAAAATCTGCGCGTAAAAAGCAAAGCAGAAGCAAGAAATGACAAAGACGTTATTGCAGCAATCAAGGAAGTGGAAGCAGCCATTGGAGATAACGGAAGATTACTTGTCAGAGAAAGCGGTACAGAACCACTGGTTCGTGTCATGGCAGAAGCAGAAACAGATGAACTCTGCACATTCTATGTAAATAAGGTGATAGATGCAATGATTGCAAAAGGTCATAGCGTGGAGTAATATAGGAATATAAGGGAAAAGTAAGAACTTATCAGAAAAATATCACATTTGTCCTGAATTATACAACAGAATAGACCTAAAATTGTATGTAAAAAGGTATGGAAATTAGTATTCATGCATGTTATAATAATTTGAATTGCATTTTTGAGCCAGATGAACTAGAATTAGGTGGATTTAATTTAAGGAGGATTTATTAAATGAGTTTTAAGGTAGAAGACTTAGAAAAGAAAAACATGAAAAAGCTGATCATAGAGGCAACAGCTGAAGAATTTGAAGCAGCTATGGAAAAAGCTTATCATAAGAACAAAGGCAAGATCTCTGTACAGGGCTTCCGTAAGGGAAAAGCACCAAGAGCAATCATTGAGAAGATGTATGGTGCTGGTATTTTCTATGAAGATGCAGCGAACGAGATTATTCCGGATGCTTATGAAAAAGCAGCAGAAGAATGCGGACTTGATATTGTGTCCCGTCCTGAAATTGATGTTGAGCAGATCGAAAAAGGCAAGAGCTTCATCTTTACCGCAGAATTTGCAGTAAAGCCGGAAGTTGAGCTTGGAGCATACAAAGGTGTTGAAGTAGAAAAGATCGCAATCGAAGTAACAGAAGAAGAAATCGCAGCAGAACTTGAAAAGGTAAGAGAGCAGAATTCCAGAATGCTTACTGTGGAAGACCGTCCGGTTCAGGATGGTGATATTGCAACGATTGATTACGAAGGATTCTGTGATGGTGTAGCATTTGAAGGCGGAAAAGGTGAAGATCATCCGCTTACCATTGGTTCTCATTCCTTTATTGACACATTTGAAGATCAGCTGATCGGCAAGAATGTTGGCGAAGAGGTTGATGTTAATGTTACTTTCCCAGAAGAATACCATTCAGAAGAACTTTCCGGAAAGCCTGCTTTATTCAAAGTAACCATTAAAGGAATCAAATGCAAAGAACTTCCTGAGTTAGACGACGAATTTGCACAGGAAGCTTCCGAGTTCGATACACTTGCTGAGTACAAAGAAGACATCAAGGCCGGACTTGTAGAAAAGAAAGAAAAAGAAGCAAAGACGAAAAAAGAAGATGCTGTCATGGATAAAGTTATCGAAGCAGCAACGATGGAGATTCCGGATGCTATGGTTACCACAACAAAAGGTCAGATGGCAGAAGAATTTGCACAGAGACTTCAGATGCAGGGTCTGAGCATGGAACAATACATGCAGTTTACAGGTCTTACACCGAATAAATTTATGGATACACTTCAGCCACAGGCTTTAAAGAGAATCAAGTATCGTCTTGTTCTGGAAGCCATTGTTAAAGCAGAGAATATTGAGACATCAGATGATGAGATCGAAGCTGAATACAAGAAGATGGCGGATGAATATAAAATGGATGTAGAGAAGATCAAAGAAATCATCGGTGAAAAAGAAAAAGAACAGATGAAGATGGATCTCGCAGTTCAGAAAGCAATTGATTTAGTCACAGAAACAGCTGTTGAGGCTTAATACTGAAAGAAATCTTACGTATGTCAATAGACAGCACAGAAGGCTAGAGCGAAAGGATAGACCATTCTTTTGCGGACAAGTTTGTACCTCGCGCATTATCGCTCGTTCAAACTTGAAATGCGCTATAAACAGCGCAGAAATGGAGTGAGTTATGGACATTAAGAACAGTTTTACAATTCCATATGTAATTGAACAGAACAGCAGGGGAGAGCGTTCCTATGATATTTATTCCCGTCTGTTAAAAGAACGTATTATTTTCCTTAGCGGAGAAGTGAACGATGATTCTGCATCCGTAATTATTGCACAGTTATTGTTTTTGGAATCCGAAGATACAACAAAAGATATTAACCTGTATATCAATAGCCCGGGTGGTTCTGTCAGCGCGGGTCTTGCGATATTCGATACCATGAATTATATTAAATGCGATGTTTCTACCATTTGTATCGGTATGGCAGCCAGCATGGGAGCTTTTCTTCTTGCAGGTGGTCAAAAGGGCAAGCGATTTGCACTTCCGAATGCAGAAATCATGATCCATCAGCCACTTGGCGGAGCACAGGGTCAGGCAACGGATATTAAGATTGCAGCAGATCATATTTTAAGAACTAGAGAACGTCTTAATAATATTCTTGCTGAGAGAACCGGACAGCCTCTCGAGACCATCGCTTTAGACACAGAACGTGACAACTTTATGACAGTGGATCAGGCATGCGAGTATGGATTAATTGACAAGATATTTACAAACCGATAAACAAAAATGAGGTGATAAATTGGCAAACAGAGTCGATGATAAGCAAAAATTCAGATGTTCTTTTTGTGGGAAACCGCAGGAACAGGTGCGGAAGTTGATTGCAGGCCCAAATGATGTATATATCTGTGACGAGTGCGTGGAACTTTGTTCTGAAATCGTAGAAGAAGAATTTGATGATGGATTTGACACTCCGATCGACAGTCAGATCAATCTGTTAAAACCAGCTGAGATGAAGGCCTTTCTTGATCAGTATGTAATCGGTCAGGAGGATGCCAAAAGAGTACTTTCTGTTGCGGTATATAACCATTATAAACGTGTCATGGCGGAGAAGGATCTCGACGTCGAACTGCAGAAAAGTAACATTCTGATGTTTGGACCGACAGGATCTGGAAAGACTTATGTAGCACAGACACTTGCCAAAATCTTGAACGTACCTTTTGCCATAGCAGATGCTACGGCATTAACAGAAGCCGGTTATGTTGGTGAAGATGTTGAGAATATTCTGTTAAAGATCATTCAGGCAGCAGATTATGATGTTGAGAGAGCTCAATATGGTATTATATATATTGATGAGATCGATAAGATAACCAGAAAAAGTGAGAATGTATCCATTACCAGAGATGTTTCGGGAGAGGGTGTACAGCAGGCACTCTTAAAGATTCTGGAAGGTACGGTTGCCTCAGTACCACCACAAGGTGGCAGAAAGCATCCGCATCAGGAGTTTATCCAGATCGATACAACGAATATCTTATTTATATGCGGTGGTGCCTTTGATGGACTTGAGAAGATCGTAGAATCAAGAATTGGTCAGAAATCCATTGGTTTTAATGCAGAGATCGCAGAAAAGAACAACGAAAAAATTGGTGAACTTTTGCGTGGTGTATTACCACAGGATCTTGTGAAATACGGACTCATTCCTGAATTTGTAGGTCGTGTTCCGGTAACAGTGGCATTGGATCTTCTTGACGAAAATGCCCTGGTACAGATATTAAGAGAGCCAAAGAATGCTATAACAAAACAGTATAAGAAATTGTTCGAACTTGATGGTGTTGAGTTGGAATTTGAGGAAGATGCATTGCAGGCCATTGCTAAGCGTTCTTTTGAACGAAAGACAGGGGCCAGAGGATTACGTGCAATCATGGAATCAGTTCTTATGGATAGTATGTATAAAGTTCCGTCAGAAGCGGATATTGTAAAATGTGTGATTACGAAAGATGCAGTGGAAGGTATTGATGGTCCGTCCCTGGTACGCAATGAAGGAAATACATCAAGGCGTGTTACAACAAAGAGATCTTCCCGTAAATCATCAAATGAAATTGCATAAACAGGTTTTACATTTTTGATTCGCAGCTATGAACAGGTTCTGTTCATACACTGGTGTGCAATCGATTTGGAACCTCCGGCACCGGTGTGCACTTAGGATTATGTGTTCGCTCGTTACCGGAGGTTTTTTGTTCTATTAAATATGTGGCAGGTACATCTGTGGAGTAAATTTTATGCAGGTTACATGTTTGCATTATTAGAAAGCTTTCACTTTACCGTCATAGAAATACGTGGACCATTGGTGTTTGGGTTCAATTCAGAAAGGAATGACTGAGATGAACGAGAAAAATGAGACAAATGAAGAAAATGATAAGAATGACATTGAAGGAAAGAATACAATAAGAGAATCTAGTGAGAATAGTTTGCAGCTTCCAATGGTAGCGCTGCGTAACATGGCAGTTCTTCCTGGTATGTTGATTCATTTTGATATTAGCCGGCAGACAAGCAGGAAGGCTGTCGAATATGCCATGAAAGCGAAGCAACAGGCATTTTTAATTGCCCAGCGGGATATGAATGTTGACAAACCGTCGGTGGAAGATCTGTATCAGATCGGAACGGTTGTTATGGTCAAGCAGATGATACGATTGCCGGGAGACGTGGTGCGGGTACTGGTTTTTGGTGTGCGAAGAGCAAAGCTGGAAGGTGTGATCGCTTCGGATCCATATTACTTAAGTGAGGTGTCCATAATGCCGGAAGATATTATTGATCTCAGTGATGTTGAAAAAGAAGCCATGATGCGGACAATGAAAGAAATTCTGGAAAGTTATGCACAGGAGAATTCAAAGCTTAGCAAAGAAATCGTGAAGCAGCTGGCATTGACCGATAATTTGGAACAGCTTCTTGATAGTCTGGCAATTCAGATTCCGATGGGCTTACAGGAGCGTCAGAAGATTCTGGAAGCGGACAATATTATAGAACGTTATCAACAGATCGCTGTTATCATGACAGATGAAATCGAAATATTACGTATTAAAAGAGAACTTCAGAATAAGGTGAAGGAAAAGGTCGACAAGAATCAGAAAGAATACATCATGCGTGAGCAGATGAAAATTATACAGGAAGAACTTGGCGAGACCAATACCGTTTCAGACGCTGAGAACTTTCTTACTCAGTTAAGCAGTTTGATCGCTTCTGATTCGGTAAAGGATAAAATTAAAAAAGAAATTCTCCGTTTTAAGAACATTTCCGGAAATTCTTCGGAGAGCGCCGTTGCACGAGGTTATATAGAATTGCTGCTAGCACTTCCCTGGGATAAAACAGAAAAAGAGACCATGGACATCAAGTATGCAAAGCGTATTCTTGACAGAGATCATTACGGACTGGAAAAAGTGAAAGAACGTATGCTTGAATTTTTGGCCGTTCGTTCTCTGACGGAAAAAGGAGAAAGCCCGATCATTTGTCTTGTGGGTCCGCCGGGAACCGGCAAAACATCCATTGCAAGATCAGTAGCAGCTGCCATGAATAAAAAGTATATTCGGATCAGTCTTGGCGGTGTTCGAGATGAAGCTGAGATCAGAGGCCACCGAAGAACGTATGTCGGAGCACTTCCTGGTCGTATAGCCTCAGGACTGAAAGCCGCCGGTGTAAAAAATCCTTTGATGCTTCTTGATGAGATTGACAAAGTAAGCAGTGATTACAAAGGAGATACCGCATCAGCATTGCTTGAAGTTCTGGATTCGGAGCAGAATAATAAGTTCGTGGATCATTATGTGGAAATACCGATTGATTTATCGGAAGTACTGTTCATAACAACGGCAAATTCGACCCAGACAATACCAAGACCACTCCTTGATCGTATGGAACTTATTGAGGTGAACAGTTATACACAGAATGAGAAGGTACATATTGCCAGCAGACATCTCGTGAGCAAACAAATCCATAAAAATGGATTGAAAGAGAATCAGATCAAATTTTCAGAGAAAGCACTGGAAGCAATTATAACGGGGTACACAAGAGAGGCCGGTGTCAGAAATCTGGAACGGCGTATTGGTGAAATCTGCCGGAAAGCCGCAAGAGAGCTACTGGAAGACAAAAAGATAGAGAAAATCAGCATAACAAATAAAAACCTGGAGAAATACCTGGGCAAGATCAAATATACCTTTGATAAAGCGAACCGCGAAGATGAAATCGGTATTGTCAGAGGACTGGCATGGACAAGCGTTGGAGGGGATACCCTTCAGATTGAAGTAAACACCATGCCTGGAAAGGGCAATTTCGAACTGACAGGACAATTAGGCGATGTTATGAAAGAATCCGCAAAAGCCGGTATAAGCTATATCCGTTCCGTAGCTGGAAGTTATGATATCGATCCGTCCTTTTTTGAAAAGAACGATATTCATATTCACATACCGGAAGGAGCCGTACCAAAAGATGGACCATCAGCCGGAATAACCATGGCAACGGCGATGATCTCAGCGATAACGAAAAAAACGGTTCGGGCTGACACGGCAATGACCGGTGAGATAACGCTGCGCGGACGCGTTCTACCTATCGGAGGATTAAAAGAAAAAATACTCGCAGCAAAAACCGCCGGTATAAAACAAGTTATTCTTCCGGAAAAGAACCGCCGTGATGTGGAGGATATTGCTCCGGAAATTCTTGAAGGAATCGAGCTTTTCTATGTATGCTCCATGGAGGATGTTTTACAGCATGCGTTCGTAAATCCACCACCCAGAACTACACAAAAAAAAATTAAATGTTAACGTTACAAAGAACCTTTGCACAATAGAAACGAGGAGTCAAATGGTATTAAAACAAATGGAACTAGAAACTGTATGTGGTATTACAAGCACTTTGCCCGTTAATGAGCATCCGGAGTTTGCCTTTGCCGGGCGTTCCAATGTGGGAAAATCTTCATTGATCAATGGTCTGCTGAATCGGAAATCCTTTGCCAGGACTTCGTCCCAGCCGGGAAAGACTCAGACCATAAATTTCTATCACATAAACAACGCATTATATTTTGTCGATCTTCCGGGATATGGATATGCAAAAGTATCCGTTCAGACAAAAGAAAAGTGGGCAAAGATGATCAATCGTTATCTGAATGGTTCGGACCAGCTGCAATTGATTTTCCTGTTACTTGATATACGTCATGAACCGACGGAGAATGATAAGAATATGCTGAACTGGATTCTGACGAACAAAAAAACTCCGGTGATCATAGCAACAAAGCTGGATAAGATCAACCGGAGTCAGATTCAAAAACAAGTAAAGATGTTACGTCAGAGTCTTAAGCTTCAAAAGGATATTAAAATCATACCTTTCTCCTCTATGACAAAACAAGGAAGAGATGAGATATGGACTACGATTGAGTCGTATCTGGGTCCGGATCCTGCGAAGGACCCTGCGATGGAGCAGCCGAATCCGACGGATCCTGAGGCGTCATCAGTTTAGTCATAACACAGCGGTAAAGATCTGCATTTACATTTTTCCAGTCATTGCAGATGCGAATCGCTTCTTCTTCAGAGGAAACGGAGAGTTTGATTTCAAAAAGAGTTGTGCCACGTTCTATGACCTGAAGACGGGTGAGGTAATCACCTGTCTTTTGTTTTTCGTAATCAGCAGGGTTGGCAACATCTTCACGCAACTGATATTCATTCCGGTTCAGATACTCATCTATGTCCTTGCAAATACCTGCTGAAATCTCATTTTGGAAAAAGGATAAGGTCTGCTTGCCAGAATCGGTAATACGGTACAAAGAGTTGTTCCGAATTGTTTCCATAACGATGTAATCGTCATCGATTAACTGTGATATTGACTGCTGGACGTTAAAATAATTCGTGTATTCTTTTCCCAGAATAAATTCAGTCAGCTGATTGTTCGTCAGCGGAAAATCCACTCTGTTGAGGATATACAGAAGAATCAGTTTATAAAGCATCATTGCTTCAGAAGGCATAAAAATGCTCCTCTCAGATATATTTTTTCACGGTATCGCTCACCAATGAGCTGACACGCGGATCAAGGATCGGTGGAAGTATGTAATCTTCTGATAACTCTTCGTCGGATACAAGGCTGGCAATCGCAGAAGCGGTAGCAAGTTTCATTTCTTCCGTAATCTGTTTTGCGTGTCCTTCCAGCGCTCCTTTGAAAATTCCAGGGAATACAAGAACATTATTGACTTGATTCGGGAAGTCGGAACGACCGGTTCCCACAACCTTTGCACCAGCTTCTTTTGCAAGATCGGGCATGATTTCAGGAACCGGATTCGCCATCGCAAAAACAATGGCATCCGTATTCATGGAAGCTATCATATCCTTTGTTACAATACCGGGTGCAGATACACCGACGAATATGTCGGCACCTTGTAAGGCATCGGCAAGCAACCCTTTTTTGTTCTCCGGGTTTGTACTGGCAAGCATTTCTTTCTGCATATAATTGAGTTCCATCGTATCTTCGTCAAGAATACCATAGCGATCACAAAGTGTCAGATTTTCAAAACCGTATAACAATAAGAGCTTCGAAATCGCAATACCGGCGGAACCGGCTCCGTTAACAACGACCCTGCTTGTTTTAGCGGTTCTTTTTGTAAGCTTCATCGCATTGATTACACCGGCCAGCACCACAATGGCCGTTCCATGCTGGTCATCGTGAAATACAGGAATGTCAAGAAGTTCCTTTAATCTGGTCTCGATCTCAAAACATCTGGGTGCGGCAATGTCTTCCAGATTGATTCCACCAAGAACCGGCGCGATGAGCTGGACCGTACGAATGATTTCTTCGGTATCCTGTGTGTCAAGACAGATCGGGAAAGCATTGACACCACCGAACTGTTTGAAAAGCACACACTTTCCTTCCATGACCGGAATTGCGGCTTTGGCACCGATATTTCCAAGACCAAGGACAGCGCTGCCATCTGAGACTACAGCAATGGTGTTGGATTTAATGGTATATTTATAAGCTGCAGAAGGGTCTTCTGCAATGACCCTGCAGGGTTCTGCAACCCCTGGGGTGTAAGCAAAGGTAAGATCTGTTTTGTTGTTGATCGGGCACTTTGGAACCGTTTCTAATTTACCGTTCCACTCCTCGTGCAAAGCTAAAGCTTGTTCATAGACTGTCATTGTTGACGCTCCTTTTTCTATTTCTTGTCCTTTGGGTCAATATCAGAGTCATACAGATACTACAAGGAGGACGGGAGAAAATTCACTTGAACCCAGCCATACAGTATCCGATGCTTAAAACAATTTGGATCAGTTAATTCTGCTATTTGTGGCTATATTCTATCACGTTCAAATAAAGCATTCAAGACTTTACCATTTATTTGATACTTTTTCAGCAAAGCCAAGAAAATGATCGAGTTCAATGATCTGACCATTATCGAGAACAGCCTGACCGGAAAAATACCCGAATACCTGATGCTGCCTGCTTGCAATGAGAAGTACATCTGTGTTCGAACACCGGTCAAGTATCGGTTCGAAGTTCATTTCAAATCGTTTATCGGAAGAAGTAAACGTCCATGGTTTCATATACTGCTCCTGCCCTGTTTCGCCTCCCGGTATATGAAAGGTGACCTGGTCAAGTTTATGTGCAGTTCCGTCATAGAAAAGCATATTTTCACTGGCCGCAGAGGTGTCACCGAAGCCATACCCCAAATTAAAACCAAATCTATGTCCATCTGCCATTCCACTTGCCGCACTCCAGTACCAGGTGTTCTTGTACGTCCAGACACCACGGCCCCAGTCCAGAATACCAAAGGAATCTTCCGGTGCAAATTCATGCCGCTGACCGTGATACAAAACACTTCCCGCAGCTCGCATACCAACAATTTTCTGGTTGTAATAGAAGGCTGTCTTTTTTTCTTTAAATGGTGTGGCTATTACCATGGATTCTTCTGGTTCATCTGTCAGAAGTACATCAATTTCAAGCAAAGGTTCCTGTTTTTCATCAGGAATATAGGCATAAAGCCGTCTTCCGTTGTCAACATGGGAGAAGCTGATGTCAATTTTCTTATTGCGAAAAGAAACATTGCCGCTGGAAGAAGAGGGCGGGAGGTTCGTTCGTCCCATTGGAAGCAGGGTCATTGGACTAAGCGTTATCTCCGTGTGCCCGATGAAATCAATTAATGAAACACTGTGAAAACCCATATAGGAATTATCGGCAATGGTAAGTGCAATACCAAACATATCATCGTAAATCAGATAATAATCCCACTCTTTTATCCGCGTCTTATTCCCTCGGATCTGCTTTCTATCGTAAGTCTTGATCAAAGTTTTGGAAAATCCGGCTTCTTCAAGTTCGCCGCTGGAATTCAAAAGCATTCCCGGATTTAACATATGCTGGCTCATGGCATCCTCCTTTTTGCAATGCATGAAATCGTAAGAGTTTATAAATCTGTTACTAAAATTCTACCATATTGCGACATTGAAATCCATAGAGAAATATTGAAATACGTGAAGGATAAGCATACAAATATGGGTACGGAACAAAATATTTGATTAATCTGTTAGGTTGTGTATAATAGAATTATCTTAAAAAACGAAATCTATGATTCACGTCTTAAATTTGTTATTTTCTGCAGGTCTTTACGATCAGGAGCTTGTTGTCAGTCCTTCAGGTAATTTCTGATTTTTCAGGACAATACCCAGAGATAAAAGTATGTTACTTAATTACAAAGAAAATACAGCGCTGTATCGAATTGCGTCTGTATGAATTTCAAGGAGACGATTATGACAGATAATTATGAAAAAATGACGCTTGTGCAATTAAAGGCAGCGGCAAAAGAAAACGGAATTGCCTTATCTGCCTCCATGCGTAAGAATGATATTGTTATGCTGCTGGCTGAAAATGAAGCAGGTAAAAGTCAGATAATACAGGATCAGCCAGAGAAGGAAAAAGGCACAGCAAGGAAAAGTAAGCTGGCCGACAGCAAAGACCATGAAGCTTCAAAAGCTGTAAAGACGAAAGCAGAAAAGAATACAACTAAAACAAGCGAAGCGGTTACGTTGAAAGCAGAAATGAAAGAAATAAAAACAAGCGATCCTGTTACGTTGAAAGCAGAGATGGCAGAACCTGAAGCTGTGACAACGGTACATGATGCAGGAAGAACAACAGAACCTGCAGCCGCATCTGCTTCTGGGAAAGATGAAGTTGGTGGTTCATTTCAAAAAGAAACAGTGAAAAGAAAAACCGACAGCAAAAAGCAGAACAATAGAGCGGAAAAGGAAAAGAACCCTGCTCTTGGTAAAATAAATAGTACCATCGCAACGGGAACTGTAAATAAAAACACTGTTGCTGAGGCTCGGACAAAACAGACAGAAACAGCGAAAAGTGAGCGACCGGATTTGCAGAACAAAGCAGTACCGACAAAAAATGCAGCACAACCTGTCAGCACTTCCCAGCCAGAGAGTGCCGCACCTGCCAGAGCATCCCAGCCAGAGAGTGCCACACCTGCCAGAGCATCCCAGCCAGAGAATGCCGCACCTGCCAGGACATCCCAGCCAGAGAGTGCTACGGTCTTGAATAAAAGGACGAATGAAGACAATGGAACTTTGGATAACAGACAACAGCAGCAGCGTTATAGGAACGAAGGGCGCAGACCAGAAATAGAACACCTTGACAGCGGCGAAATTAAGGAAGGGATTCTTGAGATCATGCCGGATGGATATGGATTTATTCGATGTGATAACTTCCTTCCCGGCGAAAATGATGTTTATGTCGCACCGGCACAGATTCGAAAGCTGAATCTGAAAACGGGAGATATTATTGTCGGTAATACGAAAGTAAAAAGTCAGACAGAAAAATTCAGTGCTCTTTTATTCGTTAAATCCGTGAACGGCAGGCATCCCTCAGAAGCCGTGCATAGAAAGCGCTTTGAAGATCTGACCCCGATCTATCCAAACGAAAGAATCCACCTTGAGATGCCCGGGTGTTGCGTATCCATGCGAATGGTAGATATAATATCCCCAATTGGCAAGGGGCAGAGAGGTATGATCGTATCACAGCCCAAAGCAGGTAAAACAACATTATTAAAACAGATAGCGAAGGCAATTACAACCAACCATAAAGAGATCCACCTGATTATTTTATTGATCGATGAACGTCCGGAAGAAGTAACGGACATGAAAGAATCTATTGAAGGTGAGAATGTGGAAGTCATATATTCAACCTTTGACGAAGAACCGGATAATCACCGCAGAGTATCGGAGATGGTAATTGAAAGAGCAAAACGTCTGGTCGAGTTCAAAAAAGACGTTGTTATACTGCTCGATAGTATTACGCGTTTATCAAGAGCTTATAATCTGACCGTTCAGTCAAGTGGGCGTACACTTTCCGGTGGTCTTGATCCTGCGGCGCTCCACATGCCTAAGAGATTCTTTGGCGCAGCCAGAAATATGAGAGAAGGCGGAAGTCTTACCATTCTCGCAACAGCTCTGGTTGAGACCGGAAGCCGTATGGATGATGTTGTGTTCGAAGAATTCAAGGGAACCGGTAATATGGAGCTGGTACTGGACCGAAATCTTTCAGAGAGAAGAATTTTCCCGGCCATTGACCTTCCAAAATCCAGTACCCGAAGAGAAGATCTGTTGCTTACACAGGCTGAGATAGAAGCAAATTACCTTATGCGAAGAGCCTTGAACAGTATTAAATCAGACGATGCCGTTGAACGGATCATCAATATGTTCACACAGACAAAGAATAATGAAGAATTTATCGAGATGATTAAAAAGACCCGCATAGTTTAAACACTGATGTTAATAAAAAACTTCTGACGAACGATATTTGGGTATTGCATTCGATTGTATTCTGTGCTATAATGACAAGGCTGTTGTGGAATACAGCAGACATTGCATCATAAATTTTGATGCAGATACATGTCAATGTAGTGGCTGTACACAGAGATTTATTTCATGCGGCTACTTGATATAAAGATTAGATTTGGATATGAGAGGTGAAAATTATGAAGGAAGCAATTCAACCGAAGTACTATCAGGCAAAGGTAACTTGTAACTGTGGAAATGAGTTCGTTACAGGATCAACAAAACCAGAAGTTCACGTGGAAATCTGTTCAAAGTGCCATTCGTTCTACACAGGACAGCAGAAAACTGCAACTGCTCGTGGTGCGATTGACAAATTTAATCGTAAGTACGGTTTAGCAAACAACTAGAAAATCAGAATATGATGGAAGAACAGGTTGAGGTTAACAAAATCTCAACCTATTTTTAAATGGTAAATATTGCAAGAGTGGGGGACTTCAGTTTAGAAAGGCAGGGGTGCAGATGCGGTCATCAGAAATTGGCGGACAAGCAGTTATCGAAGGCGTAATGATGAAGAACAAGAACAAATACGCAGTAGCTGTTCGTAAACCGGACAAAGAAATAGCAGTGGATGTAAAAACAAGCGGAAGCAAAGAACATTCGAAATTATTGAAATTACCGATCATCAGAGGTGTTGTTGCATTCATTGATTCCATGGTTGTCGGAATTCAGACGTTATCATTTTCTGCGAGCTTCTTTGAAGACGAAGAAGAGGAAAAGAAAGCGGAAAAGAAGAAATCAGATAAAAATAAAAAGAATAGCAAGAAATCCGTTAAAAAGGAAAAGACACCGGAACAAAAGAAAAAAGCAGAAGAGTTTCAGGATAAGGCAATGATCGCGGGAACAATAGCATTCTCTGTCATTATATCGGTAGCCTTCTTTATGCTTTTACCTATGTTCTTATCAAGAGTTTTAACAAAAGTGATTGATTCACAGGCAATCCTTCTGACCATTGAAGCTGTACTGCGAATCGGACTATTTATTGGATATGTTGTTGCAATCTCACAGGTCGAGGATATCAAGCGAGTTTTTCGTTATCATGGCGCAGAGCACAAGACGATTAACTGTATTGAGAATGGTTATGAACTAACGGTTGAGAATGCCATGAAGCAGACGCGTTTCCATAAACGCTGCGGAACAAGCTTTATGTTTTTTGTAATATTCTTAAGTATCATTTTCTTTGCCTTTATTCGTGCAGATCAGGTTTGGCTTCAGGCATTGATCCGTATATTACTGGTGCCAGTCATTGCCGGTGTGGCATATGAGTTCATTCGTTATGCAGGAAATCATGACTCAGCACTGGTACGTATCTTCAGTGTACCTGGCTTCTGGATTCAGGGCCTGACAACAAAAGAGCCCGACGAATCCATGATAGAAGTTGCGATTGCATCCGTTGAAGCTGTATTTGACTGGAGAAAATATCTGGAAGAACAAAAGGATGAAAAACCCAAACATGCAGATGACATTGTAGAAGAGATATTTGCTGAGGATACGATTGAGTCAGCAGCAGAAACAAAGCTTGCAGCGGACAATGCAGAGGAAGCAGATACAGATTTGAATTCAGAGCTGCGAAAGAACGATGAAGCTGAAATCATATCCTCCTTTGAAAGTAAGGAAGCAGAAGATAACCTTGCAGCAAATGAAGTTCAGACAGAAGAAAGTCTTACGGAAGAAGATCTGATAACAGAGGATATATTAATAGAAGAAGATTTTATGTCAGATTACGAGAATGCTCCCGTACATGAAAAATTCATGGACCCGGAAGAAGAATTAAGCGGACTTGATAAAGTTCTTTCAACCGGTAAAATGGCAGAAGGTTATGTGGAACACCCGACAAAGGGAAAATCTGAAGTGACATTGAAACAAGAGCAGTTCGAAGTACCGGAACAAGAAGAAGAGGATGAAATTCTTCGGGCCCTTGATAAATTTTTTGTTTTTGATGAAAAGGATGCAAAATGAAGCAGAACAGTATAACCTGGGAGCAGGCTTTGTCTGATGCCCGTACCAGGTTAGAAGAAGCACCGGATGAAGCCTGGGTATTGCTTGAATATGCTGGAAACATAACGAGGCTGGAATACATTCTTCATTGCAAAGAAGAGATTCCAGCTGATGTTCTGTGCCGATTTAAGGATAGTATCAGACAAAGAGAAGCACACATTCCGCTTCAGTATATAACAGGTTGTCAGGAGTTTATGGGAATTCCCATAGAAGTATCGCCTGCAGTGCTGATCCCCAGACAGGATACAGAGATACTTGCAGAACTGGTCATAAAGGAAGCCAAAGGGAAAAATGTTTTGGATCTTTGTACCGGTTCCGGTTGCCTTGCTGTAAGTATTGCAAAACTTGGAGAAACTAAAAAAATGACAGCAGTCGATATATCACAGGCAGCACTTGCACTGGCTGAAAAAAATGCTGCATTGCAGAAAACCGACATACAGTTTATTAAGAGTAATATGTTTCAGAATGTAATAGAACGCTATGATATCATAGTTTCCAATCCTCCGTATATACCGACGAAGGAGATTGAAGAGCTGATGCCGGAGGTAAGAGATCATGAACCGCATCTTGCACTGGATGGAACGGATGACGGGCTGTATTTTTACCGGATCATAGCAGAGCAGGCTGGCGACTGCCTGAACAATGGCGGGAAACTGTTCCTTGAAATCGGATGCGACCAGGCAGAGCAGGTAAGCAGTCTGTTGGAAGCAAAAGGATTTTATGATATAAAGATACACAAAGATCTGGCAGGTCTTGATCGTGTAATTATTGCAACTGCGAAGAAAAATGTCCCCCTTGATGTTTAGTGTAGGGTATTCCAAAGGTGAATATTTTATTGATAAGATATGCGAAACATCGCAGAAATGGAGATTAATATGTTTGATAAATTAGAAGATTTATTGATACGGTTTCAGGAAATCCTTGATGAACTAAATGAACCTTCTGTCATAAATGACCAGGCACGCTATCGTAAACTGATGAAGGAACAGAATGACCTGACAGATATCGTTGATAAATACAATGAGTACAAGGCGACAAAGCAATCCATTGAAGACAGCCTTGCCATGCTTGATGAAGAAAGTGACGAAGAACTTCGCGAACTTGCAAAGGAAGAACTGGCAGAATGCAAAGAAAGAGTAACTGCCATTGAAGAAGAATTAAAGATTCTGCTTTTACCAAAAGATCCGAACGATGAGAAAAATGTTATCGTTGAGATCCGAGGCGGTGCCGGCGGCGACGAGGCAGCACTTTTTGCAGCCGAGTTGTTCCGTATGTATGCAAAATACACAGAAAACATGCGTTGGAAGATTGATATGATGAACCTGAATGAAAACGGACTTGGCGGTTATAAAGAAGTTGTTTTCATGATTCTTGGAAAAGGTGTATATTCAAAACTTAAATACGAAAGCGGTGTGCATCGTGTTCAGCGTATTCCGGTTACGGAGTCAGGAGGCAGAATCCATACATCGACAGCGACCGTTGCAATTATGCCGGAAGCAGAAGAAGTTGATGTCTTTGTTGATCCGAACGACTGCCGTATTGACGTGTTCCGTTCATCCGGAAATGGAGGTCAGTGTGTTAATACAACAGACTCTGCCGTTCGTCTCACTCACATTCCTACCGGGATCGTTATTTCCTGCCAGGATGAGAAATCACAGTTAAAGAACCGTGACAAGGCAATGCGGGTGCTGCGTTCCAGATTATATGAACTGGAGCTGGAAAAGGCACACGATGCAGAAGCAGCTGCCAGAAAGAGTCAGATCGGAACCGGAGATCGTTCTGAAAAGATCCGTACCTATAACTTTCCACAGGGACGCTGCACGGACCATAGAATTAAATTTACGACTCATAGGCTTGATGATGTTATGAATGGTGACATTCAGGAACTGATTGATAACCTGACAGCGGCAGATCAGGCTGAAAAGCTTCTTCGTCTGCAGGAGCAGTGAGTATTTTCCGACTCCTTATGTGTAACTGAATAATCCGTGGAAAGACAGAAATTTCAGTCCACATGGAAACCTGAGCCGTTATAAATACTGTAATAAAAATAATTCGAAGACTAAGCCACTGAAATGGAGAGCCTCAATGATTACTTCCGCTGGAAATGCACAGATCAAAAGAATCATAGCATTACAGAAAAAATCGAAGCTGCGCGAAGAAGAAAATGTTTTCGTTGTTGAAGGACAAAAGCTTTTTGAAGAGATTGTTCAAAACCGCCGGAGTGTGATAGAGAAAGTGTATGTTTCAGAAAGCTATCGAATGAAATGTGATCTGACGGATGGCTTATTAGTGGAAGTGGTATCGGATTCTGTTTTCAGAAGCATCTCGGAAACAGTAACGCCACAGGGAATTTTGACCATTGTAACCATGCCGGATTACCATCTTGAGGATATACTAAAGCAAGACAAAGTGAGACTTCTTATACTGGAAGACCTTCGTGATCCTGGGAACTTGGGAACTATAATGCGAACAGCTGAAGCAGCCGGTTTTGACGGTATAATTCTCAGCAGGGAGTCGGTTGATATGTATAATCCAAAAGTTGTTAGATCGACTATGGGAGCTATTTTCAGAATGCCGTTCTTTTATATCGAGGATTTTAACGAAATGCTTAAAAGACTTCAGAATACAGGCTTTATATTGTATGCGACGCATTTGCACGGCGCTGTAGATTATACAGAAACAGCCTATGCAAAAAAAACAGCGGTCCTTATTGGGAATGAAGCGAACGGATTATCAGAACAGTCAGCACATACCGCAGATTACAGGATCAAGATTCCGATGGAAGGACAGGTCGAATCCCTGAATGCAGCAGTTGCGGCTGCCGTCGTTATGTTCGAAGTAAAAAGACAGCAGAATGAAGCCGGCAATCAGGTTTAGACAGGAAATAGATTCCAAACGCAATAAGGAACAAAATAGAAGATGTGACACTACGTGACTGCATGGTAAGCATATGGCGTAATGTTACATCTTTTCTTTTAGGATATTGGCGGTTATCCTGAAATTGGACGGTTTATGCATTGAATTAATTTAAATTTTTTGATAAACTGTTGACATAGTATGGATATTATTAATTTAAATAAATAAGGAGATAACGTTATGGGTAAAGTAAAATTCAGTGCTGCAACTGCAGCGAAATTTATTGCGGCAGAAGAAGTTGACTTCATGAAGGCACAGACAGAGCTGGCAAAGAAAAATCTTGTTGAGAAAACAGGTGCAGGAAATGATTTTCTTGGATGGATTGATCTTCCGGTCAATTATGACAAGAGTGAGTTTGATCGCATAAAGAAGTCGGCAGAAAAAATAAAAAATGACAGTGAAATTCTTTTGGTCATTGGTATTGGCGGTTCCTATCTCGGTGCGAGGGCTGCTATAGAATTCCTGCGTCATGGCTTCTACAACGAGGTATCGAAAGAAGTTCGTAAAACTCCTGAAATCTATTACGTTGGAAACAACATCAGCAGTTCCTATATCAAAGGACTTCTTGATGTTGTTGGTGACAGAGATTTTTCTGTGAATATTATCAGTAAATCGGGAACGACCACAGAACCTGCCATTGCTTTCCGTATTTTCAAAAAGAAACTTGTTGAAAAGTATGGAAAAGAAGAAGCAGCTAAGAGAATCTATGCTACGACCGATGTGGCAAGAGGAGCCTTGAAAAAAGTAGCTACAGAAGAAGGATACGAAAGCTTTGTGGTACCGGACGATGTGGGGGGAAGATTTTCAGTACTCACTGCTGTTGGTCTGCTTCCGATCGCTGTCAGCGGTGCAGACATCGATGAATTGATGAAAGGTGCTGCAAGTATGAGAGAGCGTTGCCTTACTGCTTCTTATGAAGAAAATGATGCACTTCAGTATGCAGCAGTTCGTAACATTCTTCTTAAAAAAGGAAAATCCGTAGAAATCATGGCAAACTATGAGCCATCGTTTCATTACATTTCAGAATGGTGGAAACAGCTTTACGGAGAAAGTGAAGGAAAAGACCAAAAGGGTATCTTCCCGGCAGCCGTTGATTTAACTACAGATCTTCACTCCATGGGACAATACATTCAGGATGGTCAGAGAATGTTATTTGAGACAGTCATTGACCTTGAAAAATCATCTGACGAGATCATTCTTGAAGAGGAAGCAGTTGATCTTGACGGATTGAACTATCTGACCGGTAAAAGTGTGGAATTCGTTAATCAGTGCGCAATGAAGGGTACGATTCTTGCACACACCGATGGAAGTGTTCCGAACCTCAGAATCATGATTCCGGAAAGAAATGAGTTTTATCTTGGTGAGTTCTTCTATTTCTTTGAGTTTGCATGTGGTGTCAGTGGGTATATGCTCGGAGTGAATCCATTCAATCAGCCTGGTGTTGAAAGCTATAAGAAGAATATGTTCGCACTCCTTGGCAAGCCTGGATTTGAAGAACTCGGAGAAGAACTGGCAAAAAGATTATAGGATGCTTATAATCAGGAGATTATAGAATATATACAGTAAAGAGACTTCAGATTTATAGACAAAAAGATTATTGGATGTTTATGATCTAAAAAGTTTACGTGGAATTTACAAAAGCTTATTTATTTAACACGATATTTACATTATTCTTTTTTTGAATTCACAATTAACACACAAATAACTCACAGACTGGACAAAAAAAGACGGTATGATAAGGCAGTAATCAGAAAGGACGGAGGTGAGCACATGGCAATAGAAGTATTCAATCGAAATGAAATAAAATACAAAGTTGATAACAATACTTACAAAGCCATACGTAGTCACTTGGCACCTTATATGGAAGCCGATGCATACAGTCAGAATGGTGATTGTTACTTAATCAGCAATATTTATTATGACACACCGGATAATGAACTGATCAGAAGATCACTCGATAAACCAGTTTATAAAGAAAAGCTGAGACTTAGAAGTTACGGCAAAGCCGAACTTGATCAGAAAGTGTTTTTGGAAATCAAAAAAAAATATCAAGGAATCGTGAATAAACGCAGAACTAAGATTATATTAGGTGATGCATACCGATTTATCGAAAATAAATCATTTACGAACGCAGAAGGAACAAAAAGCATCCCGGACTTTATGAATGCCCAGGTAGTCAATGAGTTGACTTATATGCTGAATCAGTATGGAACACTGCAGCCTGCACTTTACCTTTCCTATGAAAGATGTGCAATGTTTTCTAAGACGGACCATGATCTTCGGATTACATTTGATAGAAATATCACGACCAGACGTTACGATCTGGGTTTACACTATGGAAATTACGGTGAATTACTTATTCCGGAAGGTGAATGGATCATGGAGATTAAAGCAGGTGAATCCATGCCAATATGGCTTACTTCCATTTTAACAGAGTATAAAATATTCCCCGATTCATTTTCAAAGTATGGTACGGAATATAAATCTTATACGGAAAAGAAACAGGAGGTAGTTTCATGTTTGATTCACTTATCAGCTCCACAGATGGCACAGTTGCGGTTGGAGAATCGTTGATATGTATTCTGGTGTCTCTGGCACTGGGTGCGGTAATTAGTGTTACTTATGTTTTATTTATGAAAAAGAAAGGGGTATCCGAACATTTTACCCTGACAATGGTGGTATTACCCGCAATTGTAACTGCAGTAATTATAATGGTAGGAAGCAATGTTGCCAGAGCGTTTTCGCTGGCAGGTATTTTTGCTCTGATACGTTTCAGAAGTGTACCGGGCGATGCAAAAGATATTGCATTTGTATTTCTTGCAGCAACCGTTGGCCTTACAAACGGCATGGGATACATTGGATTTGGTGCCTTGTTTACCCTGATTTTATGTACTGCATTTTTAACCTTTGGTCATATCTGTCAGAAATTTTTCAAGGATTCCTCCAAACAGCTCAAGATCCTGATTCCGGAAGATATGAATTATCAGCAGGTGTTTGATGATCTGATGAAAAAATATACACAAAGCTACGAGCTGGAACGTGTAAAGACCACAAATCTGGGTTCTTTGTTCGAACTGACATATAAGATCAATGTTGATGATACCTATAATGAAAAAGAGTTTATAGATGAACTTCGATGCAGAAATGGCAATCTGAATATCAGTATATCAAAGACAGAACAGAAAACACAGCAGTTATAATTCGACGGCTCATTGAAAAGATAAAAAATTATGAAAAAACTTTCATTTTGCAGGAAAAGAACTTGCAAAGTGAAAGTTTTTTTAGTACGATTGTTTTTTATTACTTGTATGCACAGAGGTTTGATTCTTTCGTTGAACAGTACCATAGAAGGATAAAATCTTTGCCGATATGGTTCGTGATATTCCGCTGTTGACAAACCGGATAGCAACATGTATAATGCATAAATAGTCATTTATAACGCATAAAAATACAAATAGTAACCTGATATAAAGGAGGATATAGGTATGAGTTCAACATTAAAAGGAAGGTCTTTTTTGACACTGAAGGATTTTACCCCGGAAGAGATTAATGAATTTCTAGAGCTTGCCGCTACATTAAAAGCTGATAAGAAGAAAGGAATTACCGGAAACAGTCTTAAGGGGAAAAACATAGCATTGATATTTGAAAAACCATCCACCAGAACACGCTGTGCCTTTACGATTGGATGTGTTGACGAAGGAGGATATCCTGAATATTTAGGCAACAATGATATTCAGCTTGGACATAAAGAAAGTATCGAAGATACAGCAAGAGTACTTGGCCGTATGTTTGATGGCATTGAATTCCGCGGATTTAAACAGGATACCGTAGAAAAACTCGCGAAGTACAGCAAGGTTCCGGTTTGGAATGGTCTGACCGATGATTACCATCCGACACAGATTCTGGCTGACTTTCTGACTTTAAAAGAACAGTTCGGAGAGTTAAAGGGCTTAAAGCTTGTGTTTGTCGGTGATGGACGTAACAACATGGCGAACAGCCTTATGATTGGTTCGGCTAAAGTAGGAATTCATTTTGCTATATTGGCTCCAAAGAGTCTCTGGCCGTCA
Source organism: Clostridia bacterium (assembly GCA_003249225.1). Taxonomy (GTDB): domain Bacteria; phylum Bacillota; class Clostridia; order Lachnospirales; family Lachnospiraceae; genus SZUA-448. The sequence goes on from QKJQ01000025.1 coordinate 108,994, forward strand.
AAGGAACTTGTAGATACCTGTTTGGAATATGCTGCAGCAAGCGGTGGCACAATTGAAATCTCAGATGATCTTGATCTTGTAAAAGGTGCAGATGCTTTATATACAGATGTATGGTGCTCCATGGGAGAAGAAGCACTGGCAGCAGAAAGAATTGCACTGTTAACGCCATATCAGGTAAATAGTGCCCTGATGGCACGGACAGGAAAGGATTCGAGCATTCTTCTCCACTGTCTTCCGGCTGTAAAAGAAAAAGAAGTAACGGAAGAAGTGTTTGAGCGCTTTGCTGATGTAATTTTTGATGAAGCGGAGAACCGTATGCATACGATCAAGGCCGTAATGGTAGCAACGCTTGGAAACCGGTAATAACAGGCGGCAAATCATTACTGCCATTAATAACACTTGAAGTTATAAAGATTTTGGATAAGTTCATTTTATTTCTAGGATATTCACAGGGTTCTCACTGTGTTTTCTAATAGTATATTAAATGTTTAGTATTAAGAATGTAGTAAAATAGCATGTTTCAGGCATTTTTTGTTACACGTTTGTTGCACTTTGTTGAACCTTTATAAGACTTGAGCAGCATTACGCATTCCTTCAATTCATCAATGGATTTATGAGTATAAACACTGTGAGTAACATCTTTCTTCATTGAATGCCCCATAATCAACTTTTTACTTACAACATTAGCACCCGCCGTATCGAGTCTCGAAGCAAAGGTATGGCGGGTGTCGTTTATCCAGTGACTGGATATCCCGTATTGGTTTAGCTTCTCGGTGAAGTCCTCTTGAAAATGATCGTACACTGTCCCGAACTTCCCTTTTTTAAATTCATAATTATTAAAGAATTCAATAATATCATCATGTAAAGGAATGAAACGGTTCTTCCCCGCACTTGTCTTTATTCCATGTTGAATATATCCATCGGATAAGTGAATATGCTCTGGTTTTAAAGTTAGAAATTCTTTTATGCGCATACCGGTATATAAAAGAATGAGCATATCACGAACGACCGGATCACTGTCATGTTTCCAGAGCGTAGCAATCTCAAATTCTGAAAAAGGAATTCCTTCTCTTGGAGTGTTTTCTGCCGGATTAACTACATACTGTGAGACATCCTTGCTTTTATCTATAATATTGAACTCGGCGGCATAATCGAATACAAAATGCAATAGAACAATGATATTGTTTATCGTGGAATGTCCTCTTTCGCAATTATCAATGATGTTCTGCAGATGATCTGTTGTCAGTGATGCGAAAGGCTTACTGTGAATTGCAGCACAGTGATTGTAAGAAGCACGATATGAATACAGTGATTTCTCAGAAATAGTTTTTCCGTTTACAATCCTGGTAGACTTTCGGTCATACCAGCGCTGATATACCTCGGCGAATGTTATCTTTTGCTCATCTATTGAGAATGGATCTTTCTTATAATTTGCCAACGCTTCATAAGCGAGCTCATACGTTTCATAATAACCTAAAGCTTTTTTGATTGGTTGCCCATTCACATTCCGGCCGGTAATCTTATATGCTGCATAAGGTTTTTGACGATCACCATGCAGAAACGCAATTGATCCGAAGTTGTTTGGTAGTCGTTTTGGTCGTCTTTTCATAGTTTTCCTCCCATTTTTGGGCATAAAAATGCCCGGACTATTGATTTTATCCGGGTAAAATGATAAGATTCATTCGTGATGTGATCATCTTAACCGGTGGTTACTTGTCCGCTCTTGGTGTTCTAGCACCAGGGGCGGTTTTTTATTAATCATCCTCTGAAATATCTGCTTCAAAATCAGAAGTATAATCTTCGTCACTTGACAATGACTGTCTAAATTCTTCAGCAATCATCGTTCTGCAGAATTCGGCAGTAGGCTCTATGTCATTCACTAACTGTTCAAGTTCATCTAAACCAACTTTAAAAAATTCCTTTCTAAGATTGACTTTATTTAACCTATTATGATGCAACAACTCATGTATCTTGCTTTCAAGGGTTACAGCGTCTTCTGAGAAAATAAAACTATGAACATCAAATCTGAAAGGTACACTTGCATCGCCTAGCTCATTAACGCGATCTTGAGGATCAAGCCTTCTGGTCATACCAACTTTAAAAATATTATCCCCAAATGATCCAAGGTTACTTATAATGTAAACAGTTCCGGCTTTCCCATTTTGAAGAGAAGCGATTTCATCCTTTTTAATAATAACATCAGAAAGCTGTGACTGTAATTCTGCAATACGTAAGTTCAATTTTGCAATTTCTATTTCATTAGATGCAGAAGCAAGTAATTCGTTAACTTTTGCAATTTCTGTATTGAATTTTTCTTCTTCTTTTTCGATTTTATTTCGCTCAGCCTCAAGTGCTTTTCGTTCAGCAGCTTCTTGCTTCATTTGTTCACGAATTGCCAATTGTTCCTGTCTTGCTTGTTCCTTTTTTACATAGTAGTTGTACTCGATTTTAAGTGAATTAATAAACAAATACTCAACTTCTCCAATAAACTTTGTAAGCGTCGAAGCAATCGTTTGATTCCCTTCACTGGCTATCTGCAAATATTTATTTGTTATTATCTTAATGTCATCTATTGATTTGTCAAGTTTTTCATATTTTAAATTAAATATGACATTTTGAAGTTCGGAACGTAAAGCTATTACCATTAGCTGATAAATTGCTTTATTTCCTTTAGTAGTGTATCTAGACATATATTGTTCAAGAAGTTGATCTATTTGCTTTTCATTGCTGCGATAAGCTTTCCTTAAATCTTTTACATCTAAACAATGTAATTTCAATAAAACAGAAGGTGAAAGCCATTCAATGAATTCTTTCTCTTCAGCATCAATACCATTAATCATTACTATATCTGGTGTTTGAGAATATTGATTCAAAACATAATCGATTCTATCATATGTTGATTTAATCTTAGTTAATTTTCTAACAGAAGCGTAAATCTGTTTTTGCTTTTTTTCTTCTTCAATAGTTAGGTTGTTTAATTCATCTGTTTTTTTTCTAATTTGTGAATCGATATTAATAGATCTAATCTCAATGCTTTGTAGCATTGTTTTTGCATGTTCAATGTCCTCTACACCAAGTTCTTTGATTCGGTTTTTCATCGCAACATTTTCAGCCTTAATAGCAGATAGTTTAAAAATATCAAAAATCCCCAACAGTAAGTACCTCCCATGTAAAATTTGATTATTTGTTATATATGAATATATTGAAAGGTTCGAACATAATTAAGTAGTCGCCTTTCTGACATCCCGCTCCAAAAATACTTTTATAAGAATCAATAGCATCCTGTAGAAATTCTTCAGTAACAGCAAGGAATTCAGCAATCTCGAACCGGTTACTACATCCGCAATGTTTTGCATCAAGAAGTTTATCAAGTGTTATCATTTCTTTGTATGCCCATAACCGAGCTTTCTTTTCCTGCTTCCGGTTTGATGTATCTGCCTGATCAAGAATGTCGCCGGCCGTCATTTCGTGATGCCCGATTTCTTCTGCAAGGACACAGGCTTTTTCTGTATTGGTTTCAAGTTCGCTATTAAGTGCGATTACGCCATCGCAATAAAGTCCCTTAAATCTGCTCTCTTCTTCAAAATCATAATCTTCGAATACCTCAATCCCGTTATGGATTGCTCTTTGAAGTAATTCCTCGTATTCGCTCAATAATCCACCCCATTATGTAATATTTATGTCACTGCCTACGTTCTTTAACGAACTGAGCAAACTTCTTTATCTCTGCAAGTTCAGATTCTGTAAATTCGTCACCATCGAAATGAGCTGCTATTGTTGTTGGTTCTTCGTCTTCGCAAAAATATTCAGCTGTAACACCAAGAGTTCTTGCAATTTTAATCAATACTTCGATGTCTGCTTTTTTACTATCCCTTGTTATCATGGAGTAAATAGTAGTTGGTGCAACACCTACTTTTTGCGCTAACTCATTTGCATTCGTATTCTGCTCCTTCATTAACTTACTTAATTTACTTCCGATTCCCATTTCAATATCCTCCTTTGTTATATGGTCATATTAGCACCGTTGAGTGTATTTGTAAATAAAAAAATGTGCAATTGCGTATAAATATGTTGACAATACACTCTAAGGCGTATATTATTATAAATTAGATACGCAAACGCGTAGAAAGGAGTTAAGTTTATGGCGTATGGAAACCTAAAAGCTGAAATGGGACGGCGAGATGTAACAATCGAATCTATAGCAAAATTGCTTCAAATTCACAGGAACAGTGCCTCGAATAAAGTGAACGGATCAAGTTCTTTTACCATCGAAGAAGCAAGCATTATTAAGAGTGCATTTTTCCCAAATTTAGAACTGGAATTCCTTTTCGAAAAAGAAGATGAACCTTTAAAAGTATAGGTGAAAAAGATGTTTGATGAATTTGAAAAATTGGAATCAATCAACTTAAGAAAGAAGGTGATATTATTTGTGCCAAACAAAAAAGATAACCATCCAGGAAGCGGCATACCTTATGCACAAAGGACCGGGGTTTGTGCAGGAACACATCAAGGCCGGGTTATTTACGTTCGCGATCGGACAGAAGAGAAAAAGCAGGTGGAACTTCTATATTTATCCGGCAAAGTTTTTTGAAGAGACCGGGTACACCTGGGAAGACGTTTATGAAGCAAGGGAACACCTACAAAAGAAGAAGGAGGCAAGTTAGTGAACGAATTTCTCAATGCAGCACCAATAACATTATTCCTTCTTTTTGTAATCCTTGCGGCTATTTCAGGAAGAGAGGAGGAGAAGTGTTGACATTTTGCAAAGTAGAATCATGCGGGTGGAATTTTGAAGGTATATGTACCAGCTATGAGATTTTACTCGAGGTATCAGACAAAAAAACCGGCACACTTGAATGTCAAAAATATAAAAGAAAGGAGAATGAAGCTCAATGCAAGAGAAACGATGCAGATACTGCGGAAGCAGTTTAAATCCAGGCGAGAGTTGTAAGTGCCTAGGGCAGATATGTGAGGATCACAGGAATGAGATTGAAAAGCAGATCAGAGACGGAACATTAAAAACGTATCCGGACAAAGAAAAAAGCTTGGTCGGACGGGCATCCGAGCCAAGCAACTGTTACTAATCAACCTATCAATAGTATACCATACGCAGGGGGAGAATGCAATGGAAAATAAACGGATTGGATATCAAAGACCTATCTATTATCAAGATGGGATTACTAAGGTAACCGATCCGTTTTATGTTGTCCGTTGCAGCTGTGGACACGCTGGGTGGTCGTGCACTTATAAAACAGAGTGCAGTAAGTGCGGCAGCAAAACCATCCAGTGCTTCACGGCAAACGAAGAAAAAAAGCACATTTAAACGCAAGTTTTTCAGGCGGCCATGACCGCTTATCCGTCCTCGTAATAGGTATTAAGTAATCGCCAACGGAGGGACTCAGTGTTAGTAAAATATACTGATTACGATTATGAGAAAATTTACAATAAATTTATTCTTGGAGAACAGGAAAGAGAAAATTGCATAAGAGAATTAGCATCATATAGACCAAGGTGCAAAATCAAGGTTAAGACAATTCAGTCGGGGGATATTCTTGAATCTGATATATACCCTGTATGGGAACGTGGTAAAGGGGCAACAAGAGGAATAAAGAAAAAGAGAACAACAGAGTCAGTTGAAAAGCATAATGAAATGATGGCAAGAAAACAGATTGTAAGACTGATCAATGAGAACTTTAGTAAGAACGACTTGAAAGTAGAACTGACATACCCTGACTTTTATCTTCCAACAGAGGAGAGAGCAAGGGCAGATATGAGGAACTACATCAGGAGAGTAAAAACTTACAGGAAACAGAATAACCTTCCTGAAATGAAGTACCTGTACATAGTTGAATATGCAGATGAAGAACATGTGAAAAAGATAAGGTACCATCATCACATAGCAATGTCAAAAATGGATAGGGATGCAGCAGAAGAAATCTGGATGCAAACGATCAAAGGTGCTAGATGCTCATGTGATAGATTTCAACCGGATGATTACGGACTCGAAGGATTTGCGAGATACCTGGTCAAATGTGAAAGAAAAATTGCACATAAAGATAAGGGCAAGAATCGAAAGCGGTGGTTTGGAAGCCGTAATTTGAAAAAGCCAAAGGTAAATGAATCTGTAACCAAATTATCGCTAAGAAAAGCGAACGAGATAGCAAAGCAACCGGATAACTGCGAAGAGATATTCAGGAAGATGTACAAGGATAAGTACAGGCTTCTGGA
>QKJQ01000031.1 GCA_003249225.1 Clostridia bacterium
CTCCACAAAGGGACTTCAGGGCGCCGTCGGTGCTTGACGCGCAGGAGAGGATATACGCTCTTCGTATCATCTTCTGCACGTTTATGCACCGCTACGAGCGAGCCTCAAAGCGAAAGCGCGTCCCTGGTGGATATGGATCGGGCCACTGTCTGACCCCAAATTCGTTATCTTGAACAGCGCCCATAAACCCCTGCCGCTCAAACCTGTATGGAGTTCCTCGGGAACAGCCCCGAATCAGAATCCGGCTCCCCATTGGCATAGAGATGCGAAGTATCCCCTATTTTACGGCATCGAAATGCTGCTTTTCCGGGAATCCTCTCCTCCGTAGTGACAACCGTAACCGAAGTTGGCGCCAAAAAACAGCTCTGCCAAAGAACAACAGGAGAAATCGACATAAGATGTGCTAAAACAAGACATTGTGCTCCAAGATGACAGAAAATCACGATCGTAGCATCACTGCCAGGGTTAGCTTCATAGTATCTTCCGTTCCTGTAGTAACCATATTCTTTCAGCAATTCATCGAATTCTCTTTCAACACGCAGACTTTCTTCGGCCACATCCCCGGTCTGCATGACATCACTGTATCGCCATTGATTTGGATCGTATAATTCGTCCTTTACTGTCCAGTACTCCGGCATAAAATCCCATGGGACATGTAATCTATTCGTATGTGGATTTATAATCGGTGCACGAAATTCTCTCATGAACTCCAGAATCTCTGGTTCTTTTCCGGTATTCTTCATCGCTGCTTTTGCGGTATCCTTTGCTCTTCCAAGCGGAGAGCAATAAAACTTAGTAACGTTGATCTTATCAATGCGCTCGGTCAGCATAGAAGCTTCCCGAAATCCCTTTTCTGTTAATGAATCCTTTTCATAATCCGGATCTCCATGCCTAACAAATATTATATTCATGCTTTTCTCCATTCTCTGGCAAGTAATCGTCTTCAACCATCGATTCGTTCCGTTCATTCTTATTGCCTTTCCTATTCTATCATGCCCCAATCCTGCGAGCAACCTGATTGCTTTATTCTAACATGTTTCTTTTTCATGTTTTAATTGTATAATAATTTCAATTTGTGATGTTTTATGTAATTTAAAGCACCTTGCGTGACGTTGATATCATGTTATCGCTATTGTGATTGACATAAGCTTCCTTTTTGTATATAATTATTGTAATATTTCTTTACGTGTTGTTTTGTTTTCGACTTGCTCTGCAGAAAACTTTTTACCGCCTTCTAAACATATCTGAAAGGGGAAAATCATGGCAGAATTTACTTTAAATGAACCTATGCTGGAGATGTATATCTTTGAGACCAACCAACAGCTTGAACAGTTGGAGCGGGTCGTGATTGCCAGTGAAAAATCCGGCAAATACTCCGATACGGATGTAAATGAAATTTTCCGATTTATGCACACCATAAAGGGTTCTTCTGCAATGATGCTCTTTAACGGTATTTCCTCTCTTGCACATACCATTGAAGATCTCTTCTACTATATACGTGAACAAAAACCGACGGATGTTGATTATTCAACACTTACAGACCTTGTTTTGGAAGTTCTTGACTTCATAAAGATTGAAGTTGTTAAGATAAAGAATGGTGATGATGTCGATGGTGATCCAAAAGAAATCATTGATGAAATCAAGGCATTTCTTAATGATCTGAAAGCCGATCTGCCAAAAGATGCCGTTGTTAAAGAGAAACCTGCCTCAACAAAGAAGCAGCAATACTACATTGCTACCGATAAAAGTGCAAAACCTTCCTCTGAGAATATGTTCAAAGCAAATATTCTATTCCAGGAAGGCTGCGAGATGGAGAATATCCGTGGATATACCATCGTGCATAATATGAAAGATCATGCATTGGAAGTTTATCACATTCCTACGGACATAATTGAAAATGAAGACAGTTCGCTTTACATTCGTGAACATGGCTTTGATTTATATCTCGTTACCAAGAAAACCTACGATGAGATCTATGATATGCTGATGAAAACCATCTTTCTTCGTCAGTTAACGCTTGTGCAGCTGGAAACCGAAGATGAGTTTACCCAGTTTCGTTCCAAAAAGCCAACTGGTCCAGATCCCATACAGATTCCGAAAATCGAAAAGTCAAACACCGTTGCTCCGGAAATATTACCAGAAGCTTCCAACGAGCCTTCCGGGTCTGGTCAGGTCATTCTGGCTGAAGCTTATCAGGCAGAACCGGAATCAACAACCGAGACAATTTCAATATCTTTACAAGAGGATACCGAAAAAGACGACATAGCACAAAAAGCCGATATGACTTCCTCCGATGCGCAGAGCGTTGCTTCACAGAAAGCCCCCTCTACAGCAAAGCAAGGCAGTTCACAGGCACATCCATCTGCGAATCATGCACCCGGCTCGGATAGCAATGCCACGACCCAGTCTTTTATCAGTGTCAATGTGGAGAAGCTTGACCGGCTGATGGACCTGGTCGGTGAGATGGTTATTGCCGAGGCAATGGTCACCCAAAATCCAGCCATAAAGGATCTTGAGATCGATAACTTCCAGAAGTCTGCGGGACAGCTTCATAAAATAACCAGCGAACTGCAAGATATGGTCATGGCAATCCGTATGGTTCCTCTTTCGACCACATTTATGAAAATGCAGCGTATCACCCGCGATATGTGTAAAAAACTTGGGAAAGAAGTGACCCTTGCTTTGATCGGCGAAGAGACTGAGGTTGATAAGAATATCATCGAAAGCATTTCCGATCCGCTTATGCATGTCATTCGAAATGCACTGGATCATGGTATCGAAGATGCGGAAGAACGACTTAAAAAGGGAAAAGACCGCGTTGGAAAAGTAATTCTTGAAGCTAAAAATTCCGGCAGTGATGTTCTCGTCCTGATAAAAGATGACGGAAAAGGTCTGCGAAGAGATAAGATATTGGCAAAAGCAAGAGAACATGGGCTGATTGATAAAGCAGATTCTGAGATCTCCGATCAGGAAGTTTATTCACTCATTCTTCTTCCCGGTTTTTCGACAAAGGAAAAGGTCACAGAGTATTCAGGCCGCGGCGTTGGCATGGATGTTGTTGTGAAAAATCTCGAATCCGTGGGCGGTTCAGTTATCGTTGACAGCGAAGAGGATGTCGGGACTACCATAACTTTAAAAATACCATTAACGCTCGCTATCATTGATGGAATGAATTTGAAAGTCGGTAAATCCAGGTATACCATACCGATTGTTGCCATAAAGGAATCGTTCCGTCCAATGCCTGAGAGTTTACTGGAAGATCCGAACGGAAACGAAATGATTATGGTCCGTGGACAATGTTATCCAGTCCTGCGTCTGCATCGCCAATTCAATGTGGAGACCAAAATCACTGATTTTACGGAAGGCATTTTAATTATGGTTGAACACGACGGAAAGAGCTGCTGCCTCTTTGCGGATGAACTGCTTGGTCAGCAACAGGTTGTTGTAAAGGCACTGCCTAATTACATAAAACGTAAGAAGCGTATTACTGGGCTTGGTGGCTGTACCCTTCTGGGCGACGGAAACATCAGTTTGATTATTGATATTGGCAGTCTGCTATCGAATACAGATGGTATGTGACCCTTCTGGCATTATCCTTTGCTCACTGCTCATGCAGTCTCAAACAACCTTATGCCGCACCGTAACACATAAAATACATGAATGTAAAGCTCTTTTCATTGTCTGGTTCATGCATACTTGTTACCGCATATACAATCTCACAATGCGCCGCACAAAGCGCAGGAATAGGGGTTAAAATGAAGAATGAAACTGTTCTTGATCTATACGAAGAAGAAGACACTCAAAAAGGTAAATTTCTGACCTTCACATTAGGGGTAGAAGCCTATGGTCTGGAAATATCCTACGTAACTGAAATCGTTGGAATCCAACCGATAACTGAGGTCCCAGAACTTCCTGATTATGTCAAGGGAATAATCAATCTGCGAGGTAAGATCATCCCAGTTATGGATGTCCGGATTCGCTTCAAAAAGAAGGAGTCGGAATACGATGACCGTACCTGCATCATTGTAATTGACATTCAGGATATCTCAATCGGTATGATTGTAGATTCGGTCACGGAAGTTCTTTCCATTCCGGATCATGAAATCGTCCCCCCTCCGGATATAAGCAAAGCACAGAAAAAATATATTAAGGGAATTGGAAAAACACAAGATGAAGTTGTTCTGATTCTTGATTGCGAAAAACTTCTTGAAGATGATGAACTTGATTCCTTTGGTCGTTTCGAACCATAGTCTGTATGAAAACCGATTCTTTATTTATTTCCTTCCCCTAATCATCCTAAGGAAAAGAGAGTTGAAACGTGACAAATATAACGTTGAAAGAATTCCACATGCTAGCAGGTTTTATCGAAGAACATTATGGAATTCATTTGAAAGATGAAAAACAGTCAATGCTCGTTGGGCGATTGCAGAATGTCGTAGCAGAGTTGGGATTTCAAACATTCACACAATACTATGAATACCTGTTGAATGATAAATCCGGTCAGGCCGGTACTATGCTTGTCGATAAGATAACAACAAATCATACCTATTTTATGCGTGAGACCGGACATTTTTACTACTTCCGTGATGTAGTTCTTCCCTATCTGAAGGCAACTGTGCCGGATAAGGACTTACGAATCTGGTGCGCTGCCAGTTCGACCGGAGAAGAAGCCTACACTCTTGCTATGCTTATCGATGAGTTCTTTGCCAAGGAAAAAATGTTTTGGGACACGAAAATACTTGCTACTGACATTTCAGGAAATGTCCTGGAAAAAGCAAAAAAGGGAATCTATAGTAAGGATCAGATTGCTCCCCTCCCTGCCGCCTGGAAAACACAGTATTTTAAACCCTATACCGAGTCATCCTATGTTGTGACCGAACGAATGAAGCATGAAGTCCTGTACCGAAAATTTAATTTAATGGAAGAGCATTATCCTTTTAAAAAGAAATTCCATGTAATCTTTTGCCGAAATGTCATGATTTATTTTGACCTGCCGACAAAAAATGAAGTCATACAAAAACTTTATGAGTCACTGCATCCCGGTGGCTATCTTTTCATCGGCCACTCGGAATCCATTAATCGGGAAAGTTCAGCATTTAAATACATAAGTCCCGCAATTTACCGAAAAATCTAATTGAGAAAAGGAGCATCCATGGGAAAGAAAATCAAAGTGTTAATTATTGATGACAGTCTTGTCTTTCGGGAAGTACTATCCCGGGGAATATCTACTGACCCCCTCATCGATGTTGTGGCGAAAGCAGAGGACCCTTTTGATGCCCGAGATAAAATCCTTGAGTTTGAACCGGATGTGATCACCTGCGATGTGGAAATGCCTAAAATGAATGGAATTGAGTTTATAAGACGTCTCCTTCCGCAATATCCCGTACCAACAATTGTTGTTAGTTCTGTAAGCAGTGCCGTTTTTGATGCTATGGATGCGGGCGCTGTTGATTTTGTAACAAAACCGAATGTTCAGTCTGCTCAAAGTGTTGAAAGCTTTATACGCGATCTGATCAATAAAATAAAGACGGTAAACGGCGCGACCATTGTTACCAACGCCGTTGAGAATAAAGAGTCTGTCAATGGGTCTCATACACTGGATACCAAAAAAATAGTAGCCATTGGCGCATCGACCGGCGGAACGGAGGCAATTAGTGCACTCTTAAAGCAGCTGCCCCCTCAAATGCCGCCTATCGTTATTGTGCAGCACATTCCTCCCCTGTTTTCCAAAATGTTCGCTGACAGATTAAATACCCTGACACCTTTTACGGTTAAGGAGGCAGCAAGCGGTGATTACCTGGAACCGGGCAAAATTCTTATTGCCCCCGGTGATCAGCACATCGCTGTCAAAAAAATAGGCGACCGCTATAAAATTGATGCCTTCCAGGGTGAAAAAGTAAACGGACATTGTCCTTCTGTGGATGTATTGTTTCATTCTGTTGCCAAGGAGTGCAGGGAGAATGCCATTGGTGTCATTCTTACCGGTATGGGGTACGATGGAGCAAAGGGATTATTATCCATGCGAAGAAACGGAGCCAAGACCATCGGGCAAGATCAGTCTTCCTGTGTTGTCTATGGTATGCCAAAAGCAGCCTATGATGCAGGTGCAGTGTTGCAGCAGGCCACTCTGCAGAAGATCCCCGGGCTTTTATGTGCCATGCTGCGGTAATGACTATGGACATTATTGTTGGAATCGGAGATTATGCATACTCGAACAAACAGAGTGATTACCTCAAAACTTACGCATTGGCTACCTGCGTCGGTGTTACTGTATACTGCCCCGTAACCTTAAGTGCAGGGATGGTTCATATAGTTCTCCCGGACCATAGAAATTCCAGCAGTTATATAAGCAAAGCCGGATATTTTGCAAACATAGGCGTTCCTTTATTGATTACAAAGATGCAAAAGGCTTTTGGATGTCAGACCAGTGACTTAAAAGTACAATTATTTGGGGGCGCAAATTCAATTAATCAAAACGACTGTTTTATGATAGGTTCTAAAAATGTTGAAGCCATTTCTGCTGTCTTGCACGAAATGGGGATTTCCTGTCATCGAACTTCAGTTGGCGGAAATGTAAGCCGAACTATTACACTTAGTGTAGCGACTGGTGTCGTAACAATTGCATCTCAACCTCTAAAATTCTAATGTTTCTCTTTTGAACCGGAAAGGAACGGTTGCTTATGTCAGAGGCGTTAAAATATCTACATAAAAACCAGAGCAAATCAGCGGCTACCCTCGCTTCCATTGGCGATGGCGTTATTACTACGGATAAAAATGGACACATTGACTTCATGAACGATACAGCAAAAATCCTGACCGGCTGGACGCTTGAAGATGCTGTGCTTAAACCTTTGTCTGAGGTATTCCACATAATGAATCAGAACGCACGGCTGTCGATTGATTATATTATCGACAGTGTTCTGGCCACTGGTGTTCCCAGTGGAATGCCAAAAAATTCAGAACTCCTTAATCGCAATGGAAACCACTACTATCTTTCGGCCAATGTTTCACCTATTACAGATTCATCAGGTAATATTCTGGGAACTGTTATTATCTTTCGTGACATCACAAGAATACACAACATGGAAGAAATGATATCCTATGAAAAGAATAATTTGCAAAATCTTTTTGAAACGATTCCCCTGGGCATGATTATCGTGGATTCCTCCCTTATTATCCAGCAGGTGAATCAGTCTCTGCTTATTCTCTTTGAACGCTCCAGAGAAGAACTGATTGGACAAATCATCGGGGATGGTTTTCCTGAACCGTTTCATATAAGAAGATCCGATGGAGGTTTTCAAAATTATACGACGCTGGAATTCCGCAGCGCCTTAAAAAAGATCCTTGATTCCGGTATTTATGCAAAGGATATCATCCTGCAAATTCCTGGGATGCTAAACAGCAGGAATATCAGCCCTTGGTACCGGATCAATTTTACTCCGATCAGCCATATTGATGAATCCACCTTGCTGATCATCATTGAAGACATAACAAAACAGATTGAAGAAGAGGAACGGCTTATCCTTGCTCAACGAGCCGGTTATAAGCTTCTGGACAGTCTGCCGGTTATGGTGTTGAAAGCCAATTCATCAAGGGAGTGCGATTATGTTAATCAGACCTTTGCTGACTTTATCGGAAAAGATAAGGAACAGGCTTTCTTTGAAATGGATAAGCACATACATCCCGAGGATATCGATAAGTTTTTCTCTCTTTATTATGATGCATTTGCCGGCATGAAGCGGTTGGAAATGGAACTTCGGCTTCGCAGGAGTGATAATGAATACCGGAACGTACGAGCAGTCGCACAGCCCTACTATGATGTAACAGACAGCTTTTCTGGATTCATCGGGACACTGTTTGATATGACTGAATCAATCAAAGCAGAAAATACCATCCGGGAGCAACAGGAAAAGTATCGTATGCTTTTTATGAACATGGACAGTGCCTTTTCCTACTATGAAAAAATCTGCAATGAGAACGGCGAGATTATTGATCTGCGCTTCGAAGAAGTGAACGGAACCTATGAGGAAATGTTTCATTTAAAACGAGAGGCTCTGATCGGGAAAACCTTCCTTGAAGTTTTTGGATATGGAAGCTTCGACACACAGCGCCTTATCAGTCTTTACAAGACTCTGATTGATGGGTCTGGATCCTTTCACCTAGACGAATACTATTCCAGAATCTTCAATACATGGTTTTCCATATCTCTTTATACCTCGGATGAGAACCATGTTGCCATATTATACTCTGACATCAATGATAAAAAGCATTCCGAAATTGAACTGCAGAGCGCCATGGAACAAGCCGAGGTCGCAAGCCGCGCGAAAAGTGAATTTCTGGCAAATATGAGTCACGAGATCCGAACGCCCCTTAATGGTATTGTTGGAATGATCGATCTGACTCTGATGACAAATACAAGCCCGGAACAGAAGGAAAACCTGCTTATCGCAAAGGATTGTGCGAACACCCTTTTAAATATCATCAACGACATCCTTGACTTTTCAAAACTCGAAGCCGGAAAGATGACAATCAAGAACATCAATTTTAACGTTTCCTCCATTCTTGAAGAAGTTAAGATGTCAAATATCATGCATGCCAGAAAAAAAGGTCTCGAAATTGCAATTGAGCTTGAGTCAGGACTTCCTCCACACCTGTATGGTGATGCGAACCGTATACGGCAGGTTCTGAACAACTTAACCAGCAATGCCATAAAATTCACGGAGTCCGGTACGATAACCATACGTGTAAAACGCTCTGATTCTCTTGAAAATGCAAGGCTGTACACATTTTCCGTTACCGATACAGGCATTGGTATTTCACCGGAGAACAGTTCTCAGCTTTTCAAAAGCTTTACACAGATCGATGGTTCCTTTACACGAACCTACGGCGGCACCGGGCTTGGTCTGGTCATCAGCAAACAGCTGGTAGAGATGATGAACGGTCAGATCGATCTGGAAAGTGAGCTAGGCAAAGGCAGCACCTTCTTCTTCACGATTCCACTTGCAAATGGTGAAATCCATGCTCCGAGCCGACAGGAAATTGCACCGGAACGTGTCCGCAATCTCGGACATCTTATGCTTGCAGAAGACGATAAAATCAACCAGATTGTAATCACACGCATGCTTAAAAAGTGGGGCTACAGCTATGATGTTGTAAACAATGGTTCCGAGGCACTAGACCTTTTAAAAGAAAAACCATTTGATCTTATTCTTATGGACATACAGATGCCGGTAATGGATGGTATTGAAACCACAAAACGAATCCGTCAGATGGAAGGAGAAGATAAACATACCATCATTATTGCAGTAACAGCTTTTGCTTTATCTGGTGACCGTGAAAAATTTATGAGCATAGGAATGGATGATTATATAGCCAAACCGATCGTTATGGATAAGCTGGAAGCATTGATATCAAAGCATCTTATGAAAGCAAGAGCCGTGCCGGTCAGCGAGTCCGTCCAAAAGACCAGTTTTACAAAAGAGCAGGCCGTAATAGCAGACGAAAGTATTAAGAATATTATAAATATCATGGAGCAAAAAGATTACGAACAGCTGGAAGCAGCCGTGCATCAGTTAAAAGTATTCTTTGAGAAAAATGAATTTGAAGAATTACGAAACCGTACTTTCATGGTAGAACTGGCCGTTCGCCGTGAAAACTATCTTCAAACAGAACAGAATCTGACACTTTTGCAGCAAAAAATAAGCAGTTACAGCAACAACGAAGGAGGAGTAAACGAATGAGAATACTGATTGCGGAAGATGACCTTGCCAGCAGAAAATTTTTAAGTAAGATGTTGTCGATTTATGGTGAATGTGACATGGCAGTGGATGGGCTTGAGGCAGTGGATGCTTTTATGATATCGATTTCCGAAAACATGCCTTATGATTTGATCTGCCTCGACATTATGATGCCAAAGATGGACGGTGTAAAAGTTCTCAAGACCATACGAAACCTCGAGGATCAGTATAATACGCCCCCTGAAAAAAAGGTTAAAATCATAATGACAACGGCTCTCAGTGAAACAGAGATCATACAGAAATCCTTTGAGTATGAATGTGATGCTTACGCATCAAAACCTATTGATATGGTCAAATTCACAGAGGTAATGCAAAAAATTGGATTAATAGAGTAAAGGACTTGATTTCATGAATCCGCCTTTTGAAGATTATTACAAGATACTTCAGGTTCATGTTCTGGCAGAGCCTGAGATAATAAAAAGTGCATATCTGAAACTATCCAAAAAGTATCATCCGGATGGAAGCCATGGTTCTGGAGACGATGAGAAAATGAAATCACTGAACCGGGCCTATGCCGTATTAAGTGAACCAAAGGCTCGAAACGAATATACGATTCAATGGTTAAGGGAAGCAGAAAACTCGGTTGACTATGAACAGGCTGCCTTTTCTGAGGAAGCTTCCATCCCCATGGAACCGGTCCGAAGTATTATGCTGCAGTATCTTACTGCTCTTTCGGAAAAAGAATATATAGCGGCTTATGACTGTTTGTCTTATGCAGACAAGCAGAACATCCCCCTCAATGATTTCACACGGTGGCAGATGCTTGTTGGTGAAGTCTTTGAACTGCTTTCTTTCTCCTGTGAAGTACATAGCATACATAAAAATGTTTCCATTCAGAATATGGAATTTTCGACCTGCGTCAGCATGCACTGTAAGGTCAAAGAGGAAAACTATCTGATGGACCGTATCGAAGAGGATGATTTCTATAAGTACCTGCTTTTCGAGAACAATACATGGAAAGTATATCTTGGCTATACCAGTTTAGGCGGAATTATCGATAAGTTCTCCGCACTTGCCCAGTTGATCCGGCAAAAGGAGGATAAAACATATTTATCAAAGTTTATTTTTATGGAACGAAAAGAATTCCTTGAAATGGCGCAACGTGAACAGATGCGATTTAATCGTTACGGAACCGTATTTAGCATGATGATCTGCGAGATACTGCCCGAATATATGGAACTTTTTGAAGATATACTAAGCCGCCAGCTTCGTAAACTTGACATCGCCTGCCGCTGGAGCCATACAGCACAGATTCTGCTGCTCCCGCATACAAACCTTACAGAAAGCAATATCGTTGCCAGAAAGATTTCGAAAGCCGCCGGCAGTAAATCCTTACCCAAGCTCACAATTTCCTGCCGTGTACTGCAGCAGCAGTATCCAACCCTTGACGATCTTATTAACAGACTGCTTAAGATACGTTCCTGTGATCTGTAGCTCTGTTATGGAAGGAGTGTGGAATTATTTACGATATAACATCCCGCTTGTTACGTAATCCGGCAGTATTCGCCGTTGCCTTTCTTTTCCTTTTGAATGTGTTTTTTTTATGCCTGCTTGCTTTCCGCTATCTGCAAAGAAAGCGCAGCGAGGCTGAAGCTGGACTGCATGAAATAACTCATATATGGAATCGTGCACACTTTTTTACAGAAGCAGAACGTATGCTTAAAAACACAAAAAAAACGTATGCTGTTCTTCACCTTGATATCTCCGAATTCCACCGGCTGAATGAAATCTACGGCTATCATACCGCAGACCAGATATTGCGTCTCTTTGGCAATATTCTAAAGTCTGGCTTATGCAAAGGAAATGGAGTCTGCTGTACGTTATGGGCAGATCGTCACGCGGCCCTGCTAGAGTACAGAACAAAAGAACAGCTGGAAAAAGCATATTTTTCTTTTTGTAACCAGTTTTCGTCACGAATAAAGAAAATTTGTGATACTCCTGTCATTATTAAATCAGGTGTCTGCATAAGTACCTTTTGTCAGGAGACGCATACTGACATACGTGAGCTTCTCCACTTTGCAGAGGAGGCCTCACTTATGCTGTCATCGCCGTCAGAAAACAGCCTGTCCTGGTATACGACCAGACTGGTCAAATCCCAGCAAAAAAAGGCTGAGTTTGAAAAAGAACTTGCTCAGGCTTTTCATACCAATCGTTTTCACAGCTTTTATCAGCCAAAATATGACCTTTATACAGGAGAAATACTCGGTGCAGAAGCCTTAATTCGCTGGATTCACGACGAACACGGCATCATTATGCCGCTTCGTTTCCTGCCGGATCTTGAAAAGAGCGGCGCTATTATCGATGTTGATCTTTATGTTTTTGATGAGGTCTGCAGACAGATGTCTCTCTGGATCAAAAATGATATGCTTCTTGTGCCCATCTCCTGTAATTTTTCAAGTCTTCATTTTCAAAATCCTATGTTTCCAAGCATGCTGTATGAAATTACCGAAAAATATCAGACACCTGCCGATCTGTTCGAGATTGAAATCAAGGAAAGCACAGCGGTTTCTCATATGCTTACATTTTTACCAATTGCAGAAAAGCTGAAAGCGTATGGTTTTCGTATCACCATCGATGGATTTGGTTCTGACTACATGTCTCTTCATCTTTTGCACCAACTTCCGATTGATGTCATCAAACTGGATAAAAGTCTTTTACTTCATACACCGCCGGCTGACCGGGAACGTATAATCATCCACTCCATCATTCATCTCGCTCAGAGTCTGAATATATCCGTAATCTGCGAAGGGGTTGAGTCGGAAGCGCAGGTCGAGTATATGAAACTCGCCGGCTGCCGGAAAGCGCAAGGGTACTATTACGAAGCTCCGCTTCCCGTAAATGAGTTTGAAAAAAGACTGGCCGTAACACATAGTCTTCCTGCAGGTTCACTGCTTCATAAACATGCCCCGCTGGGCGCACATAAAATAAGCGTGGAATCCATTTGATTCCACGCTTATTCTTATTCTGCTCATTGAACAGTCTGTGCTTTCTTTTTGCCGTTAGCTTTAAATCAAAATACCCAGATTCCAAGCATCGCGATAAATGGGATCGTTAGGATCGACAGCACCGTCGAAATCGAAATGATCTGTGATGCATAGACCGGATCGAGTTTATAACGGATTGCAAACAAGGAACCCACCGTTGCTGCCGGAGCGGCTGCCGGAAGCAGGATCGCCGTTGCCGTAAACTCATCCACATGAAGTAACTTCAGCACCAGTACAACGACCAGCGGTACTGCAATCAGTCGCAGCGCAGAAACAATATATACTTTGCCGTTTTTCAATGCTTTGAACAGATCGTTCTTTGCCAGGAACGTTCCGATTACGAGCATGGCAATTGGTGTATTCACATCGGCTATGCTGGCTACAGCTGTTCCGATAACGCCCGGAAGTCTGATCTGGAAAAAGAATAAGAGCAAACCAGCCGCCATACCAAGTACTCCGGGATTTAAGACTGCCTTTTTTGAAAGCAGTATTTTTTTATCTCCCGTGTAAAGGTAGACACCATGCGTCCAGTAAAGAATATTAAATACTGCAAGGTAAGCTGAACCAATGAATACGCCTTCACTTCCAAGTGCTGCATTCAGCAGCGGAATCCCCATGAATCCACAGTTCGAATAAATCATTGCAAACTTCTGGATCTTTGCATTTCCAGGATTCTTCTCTTTTCGGAACACAAGCTCCGCTCCCACTATGGCCATGGCATGAATCAGCAGCGATACCCCGGCGGCAATTAAGAATTGCTTTACCAATGCCATCTCAAAGTCTCTCTGATAAGCATCGATCAGAATACATGGTGTAACAACCATTAAAAGCAGTGTTGACAGATTTTTTACGCCTTCATCGGTAAGAAGTGCTTTTTTATAACAAAAATACCCTACAATTATTAATAGCAGCATAATCACGACCTGATAAGCTACCGTCAGTCCAAGTCCCAAATGAAATCCTCCTGATTCTATTCTTTACAGTATCTCTAACTTATAACATGCGTTATTCCTGAACAACATCAACGCCGTAATCTTCCGGATCCATTCGGAAATAATAACCGTTCTCAGTTCTGTTCGTCCATTCTATTCTCTGTGCTTCCGTAAACATAAAAGTCTTACCGTCAAAGCTGCAGCCTCTGTGCCAGCAGGAATCGTAGTAATACCAGCCATCTCCGACGTTAATGATCAGCCAGTAATGGTTCGTTTCGCCCGGCTGGCTATCCCTGTGCACCATGATATTCGGAATACCGATTTTATTCATCATGACCTGAGAAATGTATGCATAAGAGTAACAATCACCGCTGCCCTCCACAATACCCTTATAAATTGTCTGAAGGTCATCTGCTTTAAAAGATACACCGATGTAAGCAATATGTTCATACGTATATTTATAAATTGCATACGCTTGTTCATATTGGGTCATATCATCTGTCAGAATCTGATCAAGCACATTGTCGACCAAAGTATCCATCTCATCGGAATCATATTCAGATTCCACAAAGGTGAACACAGCTTCCTGTGTCGCAGTATTTCCTGCAGAATCCGTAGCACTGTATGTGACTGTATAGCTTCCTGTCGCCCGTATGTTAACAAGGCAGCTGTCCACCACGATCTCAACCGGTCCATCAAAATCATCAATGGCGGTAACGCCGTCTTTGTAGGAAACTGCTTTTCCGACGGTCACGGTCCTGTCATAGATACCGCTTAAAACAGGGGCTGTCGTATCCAAACCAAAATGCAGGGATGCTTTCTTTGTCGTTGTATTACCACCAAGATCGGTAAAGGTCAGAATGACAGTCTGTACTTCTTCGGATGCAAGGTCCGGGGCTGTCATAAACGCTGCCGTAACCGTTGTTGCATCTGTCATTGACTCTACAAAATCCTCCGGAAGAATATCGGAACCCGGTTCAGCTACAAGATCCTTAACTTCCACGACCGGTGCTATTGTGTCCACCGCCTGTAAGTTTGCCGTAATTTTTGTTCCGTCTGCTGTCAATTCTACCGAGTACTCACCCGGTTCTGTGAATGTGTATTCCTGTGCATACTCCACCTCGGAATAGCTGTTTTCTGCTACAAATGCTTTCGCATCCGGCAGTTCTGTTCCTATTTCGTACGTCTGTTCAATCGTCTCAATGTCTGTTGTGGCTGCACTTTCTGTCGGTGTTACCGTCACTTCCTCTATTACGTTACTATTGGTCGCATCTTTTGATTGTGCCGTTGAACCACAAGCGGTCAACGCGGCGGTCATGATACAAAGCATTGCAATTCCTGCTACTTTTGTCATTTTATTTTTATGTTTTGTCTGCAAATGCATTCTTATCTGTCTGCCTGGATCTCTCATAACTCTTCCTCCTGCATATAGATCTATGACACTCTGTTTTGTCATTCCTGTCATTATAACAGAAAGAAAGAAAAGATGCTAGTATCTCCTTCCTACTTAACGAGCTGTTTTATTCTTCCTTCTGCTGTAGTAAAAAGAGACAGCTCCATCATGAGCTGCCTCTTTTTCTGCCTGATCCGGTATGTTGCTTAGATCACATGGTATTCTTTTAATAGTTTTTCAATATCTGTCCCGGCAATTTTCTTCATGACTTTATTTACCGCAATCTTTTCCTTCAGACCTAATTTCATGTCGGTGATATTTTTACCGTCACGAAGTTCAATCGTGGCATGTAAGAGATCTCGCACATCATATACGCTTCCCCATACTTCCGGTACTCCACGGTCTATGTCAAGCAGGGTATAGACAGCTTCCATACCGGTACGGATGGAATACTCCGTTGTAAAGATGGTGTCTCTTTCGGTCTCTGCGAACTGTCCGAGGAAGGCTGCATTAACACACCCTTTGGGAACCACGAGCGGTCTGTCACCTGTTTTTCTTGGCATAAAGAAAGCAGTAATGAAAGGCATCATGACCGGAACCGTATTAACACTGTTTGTAGCAAGATCTTCGATCTGATCCGTGGGAACCCCGATATGATACAACCACTCCATACAGATCTCTTTGCCCGTACAGTCTCTCATTGGCTTTTTCACATAATCACCCTTCTTGTCACTGAATAATCCGTAGACCCAGCCGACCAGCTGATCCTTTGGCTGACTTCTGAATTGTGGCTGACGGTTAAAAGTCCAGCTCATGAGCCAGTTCGAATCTTCGACGGTCACAATACCACCGGTCACGACTTTTCCCGAATACGGATCACGCTTACAGATGTTTTTTATGTAAGGAACAACTTTATCATCAAGCAGTGTAACAGTCGCTGACATCCAGTTCGTCTGTTCCGGATCATAGCAGAATTTGTCCGGATGTCCAAAATCTTCACTCTGGGCTGCAATCTTACGCCACATATCCCAGCCGCCGCCTGCTTTGATCTCTTTGTTAAAGGGTGCCGCCTTATCCTGCGCTCCCATACTGGAATTTTCTACACAGCCACCGTTGGTAATAAAGACAAGATCATTTTCCGTCAGATCGATCGTCTCTTCATTTCCTTCCCGGATAACGCTGATTTCTTTTGCTACCTTTTTGTCTTTTGTCACATCAAACGTGACATTCACGACTTTTGTATTGTAATGGAAGGCCACATGATGTTCCTCGAGATACTTGATCATCGGCAGGATCATGGATTCATACTGGTTGTATTTTGTAAAGCGAAGGGCTTTAAAATCAGGCAGTCCACCGACATGGTGAATAAAACGTTTGATATAAAGCTTCATTTCAAGAGCGCTGTGCCAGTTTTCAAAGGCGAACATCGTTCTCCAATACATCCAGAAATTCGAGTTCAGGACCTCGTCGTCAAAAAAGTCCGTAATCTTTTTATCATACAATACCTCATCCGGCGTAAAGAAAAGCTTCATGATCTGCTGGGACCCTTTTTCTGACAGACCGAACTTGCCGTCCGTATGAGCATCCTGTCCCTGTTTAACCGTAGAACGCATCAGAGAATAGTTTGGGTCTTCTTTGTTCAGCCAGTAGTATTCATCCAGAACACTTGCCCCCTCGGTTTCGATGGATGGGATGGAACGGAACAGATCCCACATGCATTCAAAATGGTTATCCATCTCTCTTCCGCCTCGCATAACATAGCCAACGGACTCATATTCGTATCCGTCACAGGCTCCGCCCGGTATCGGGTCTTTTTCCAGGATATGAACATGCTCTCCCTTCATCTGACCATCCCGGATCAGAAAGCAGGCTGCGGCAAGCGCTCCCAGACCGGAGCCGATTATATAGGCTGATTTTCTTTCTACACCCTCCGGTTTTTTCGGACGGGCAAATGCTTCATAATTTCCGCTTGAGTAATACATACGATCACCTTTCCTGTGCCAAATCTGCACACTTCCTCAGTTTTGTTTTTCGTTTCTTTCTTTTTTGAAAAGCGTAAGCACAGTATAAAATTTTTCTGGTTTTTTACCATAAACAAAAAACCCGTCATGACAAAACTTTTATCATAACGGGTCGATTGATTAAATTATCTTTTGTAAGTATCTAATGCTTTTTCAATGTCGCCATGAATTAATATGGCAATCCGGTCTATGATTTTCACCGGCTCCTCTTTCATACCTTTTCTTATCCAGTCCAGCATAATTCCCACAAAGGCAAACTTGTAAAAATCTGCAATAAAGTTCTTGTCTGATTCACTGACATTCATTCCCGCTGCCTTTTCCTCCACAACACCGATCAGCAGGTCATAGGTCAGCTTATACAGATAGGTCTCAACATGTTCTCTGCTGACCGTATGATATACATTCGTAATAAAGGGTTTATTATCAAGAACTGCCTGAAAGATCTGAAGGAAACCCTGCTGCCAGGTATCATAAGTCTTTTTTCCTTCCAGTGCTTTCGCTGCATCTTCAATGCAGGACCATTCCACCAGATCATAAATATCCTTAAAATGATAATAGAACGTCATACGGTTAACACCGCAGTCTTCTGTTATATCTGCAATCGTAATTTTATCAAATGACTTTTGCAGCAATAAATTTTTCAGCGAAGCTTCCAGTGCCCGCTTCGTCGTCTGTGACATAGCATCCTCTTTTCTGTCCGGTGTTTACTTTTCGGCACATTTTGCAGTCTTTTCCGGTTCCGCTTCCTATTCCTCAACGTATGAAAAGATCACATTCCTGAGTCTGCGTACCACATGGGTTGTTCCGGCGTCTCTCTTTTGAACCATGGCAAGAATCGTAATCTTTTCCTTTGGTGCATTGCAAAAGTAAGCTCCGAGCCATCCATCCCAGCCATATTCACCCTTTCCGCCAAGTCCTACTGCCAGCCCGGGCTTTTGAAGAATACGCATAAGATTACCATAGTTATATCCGCACAGGGAGTCCCATCCCTTCCAGAGAACGTCTCTCTGCCAGGTGGTCAGCTGTCCTGATGTAAAGTATTCGATTGTCTGCGGCTTTAAGATCTGTTTCTTTCCGGCTTTTCCATTCTGCAGGAGCATGGTGGCGAACTTTTCATAATCATCCAGCGTAGATACAAGGCCTGCACCGCCGGATTCAAATCCTATCTTTTCAATTGCCGTCACACCAAGATGACTGGTGTCAAATTCAATCAATCCGTTCTCCGAATCCTGGTATACCTTTGCCAGGCGGGACAACTTTTCTTCCGGAACATAAAATGCCGTATCTTTCATACCAAGCGGTTCAAAGAGCTCTTTTTGAAGGAAATCACCGAATTTCATTCCGGATACCACTTCAATCACAGCGCCAAGAATATCTGCGGAGGTTCCATATTCAAAAGCTTCACCCGGGTGGAAATCAAGTCCGCACCTACCAAGCCGGTTCGCCAGTTCAACAGTTCCGAATCCGCCCTGATCCGGTATCTTTTCGATCGCTTCATCAAAAAGCTTTGCTACCTTTCTCCCTGCCTCACTCCCCTCGTGTCCATAGGGCAGTCCGGAAGTCATGGAAAGCAGGTCCCGAATCGTTACCGGACGTTTTACCGATTCTTCCTTCTCTGATTTATATACGATCTGGTCTTTAAATCCTGTTAAATAGAGTTCTACCGGATCTGCAAGGTCCAGCAGCCCTCTTTCCATTAAGAGCATTGCCGCAGCACCTGTTACCGGTTTTGACATGGAATACAAACGGCATATGGTATCTCTGCTCATGGGTTTCCTTTTTGCAGCATCCGCAAAACCAGCCTCACAATATGCTTCTTCCCTGCCCTCTTTTAAAACCAACAGGTTAATTCCTGCAACTTCCTGTTTTTCAACCGCAAGATCCATAACTTCCTGCAGTTTCTGTGTAAATCCCTGTTTCATTCTGCTGCCTTCCTTTCTGTTCCTTCTTCTGGTTATAAAATGTCTTACCAGACTCCAGCGTCCGTTTCGTCTGCTGCTTCTGACCATCCTTCTTTTCCATGGCATGGTTGAACTTTTGCAACGCGGCCCATTTTCATTTCATTATAAATGTAACAGATTCGAAGATAACAGACAAGAATACTTTATTTTTTTAACCAGTGTGCATAGAGGGTCTGGCTCTTATTCACGGTAAAATCCATCTCCGGTGTGACCTGTGTTCCACCGACAGCATCGCTGAACCACCCAAGAAAATAGTAACCGTCACGGACAAAGAACGTTCCTTTGTCAAACAGTGCGCCATACGTTGACCCATAAGGTAAGGTCAGCTTAGTACTGCCTGCCGTTACTGTCTTTCCGTTGTCAGATGTAATTTCACATTTTCCCCCGTTGCCATCCAGTGTAACAGCGTAAGTTTCCGCTGCCCATCTGGCGAAAAGTGTCGAATTCTCTTCTGTTTTGACTCTGGAATTCGAAGAGATCCTGCTTCCTTTTTCATCCTCCGTATACCAGCCTATGAACGTATGACCGTATCTTGTCGGTTCTGGCAGTGTCCCGTATTTATTTCCATAGGTTACAGTTATGCTTCCCTTTGATGCACTGCCGCCATTCATATCAAAGGTCACCGTGCTTGTAACAGCTTTCCAGTGGGCATACAGGGTCTGTGTTTCTTTTACCTTACAGATGCTTTCTTGTGTTATCTTCTCGGTTCCGCTTTTTGTTGTATACCAGCCCTGAAAGCTATATCCGGTACGAACCGGCACCGGTAATGCACCATAGGCTTTTCCATATTCTTTGTTGATTTTTATAAAGGTATTTTTACTGCTTCCGGTATAGAGGTAACCACCATTAGCCAGAAAGCGTATTGTCGGCTGCTTTGTCTGCCAGTGTGCGTACACTGTCTGGTTTCCTGCTATGGTTACAATGCTGTCACTTGTTACCAGGGTTCCTCCTGTGGCACTGGTGTACCAGCCAAGAAACTCCAGTCCGCTTGCAGATATCGTTTTTAATGCTCCAAATTTTTCTCCGTAATAAATCTGTTTCGTTGACTTTGTACTGGTTCCGCCATTCGCATCATAAGTCAAAGTATACGCCTTTGCTTTCCAATGGGCGTACAAGGTATGATTTCCTGCCGTCTTTACTTTCGTATTGTTATTGATTCTGCGGCCACCGGTTACCTTTGTATACCAGCCGGCAAAGGTGTAATTCGTTCGAACTGGCTCCGGAAGGCTGCCATAGGTACCCCCATACTGAACAAGATAATACGGACTTGCCAGTGTTCCGCCGGTCGTGTTCAACGTTATCGTATACGTCTCACCCTGCCAGTGTGCATAAAGAGAACTTTCTGCGGTTACGAACGATACCTTGGTTCCATCCTGCGTCTGCTTTGTAAACCAGCCGGTAAAAGAATAACCTTCGCAGACCGGTGTTGGAAAGCTGCTAAAGGGGGTGGTGCCAAATACGGTTATTTCCTTGGGTGTAACCGTTCCCATGGAGGTATAGAAATGAACGGTGTAGTTGTCTTCGTTCCACATAGCATATAGTGTATGATTCCCGGTTGCTTCAACTTTACTGTCTGCTGTAATTTTGCTGCCTGCTGTTTTGGAAGTATACCAGCCTGCAAAAGTATAACCGCTTCTTTGTATCGATGGCAGTGTACCATATTTTTCGCCGCAGGTCACAAGCAGGCTGCTGCTTTGCAGAACTCCTCCGTTCGTATCAAAAGTTACCTGGAGCTGCTGCCCTTTCCAATGCGCATAGAGAATTATGTCTCTGCTGCTGTTGACTAACGTCCCTGCACTAATTTGCTTGGTCCCGCTTTTTGTTGTGTACCAACCAGTAAAAATGTATCCGGTCCGCGTCGGCACCGGTAAATCACCATAGGTATTCTTGTAATGAACTGATTTCGAGGTTACTAAAACAGACCCGCCGTTGGCATCAAATGTTATGGTCGGAAGAACTTCTGTCCACCTGGCGTAAACGGTAAAGGCTGTGCTGCTGTTTACAATAGAATTCTCCGTAATCACATTTCCACCCGTCGAAGCTGTGTACCAGCCCTGAAAGGTATAACCGGTTCTTCTGGGAACCGGCAGTGTACCATATTCATCCTGATAGGTCAGCTTTTTCGTCTTGGTTCCGCTTTTTCCGCCTGCCGCGTCAAAGGTAACAACAACAGAATTTCCTTCCCATAAAGCAAACAATGTATGATTCCCTGCTGTTTCCATTGTGCTTTCTGCTGTCACCTTCGTTTTGTAATCAGCCTCCAGATACCATCCGATAAACTGAAAATTCTCCCGTACCGGTGTCGGAAGTGATCCATAGACCGCACCAAAGGTTACTGTTTTTGAAGCAATGGATACGGTTCCGCCTGATGCATAGAACATAACACTATAAGGATTCGCCGTCCATTGTGCATACAGGGTCGTGTCTTTGGCAAAGGTATTGACCGTCCCGGCAAGAATTCTGGCTCCGGAGGATTCTTCTGTAAACCATCCCGCAAACTGATATCCTGGACGCACCGGAATAGGAAGTGTCTGAATTGTCGTACCATAACTGCTGGTAATGCTATACTTTTCAACCGTAGCATTATTATACGTCATCGTCCCGCCATTTGCCTGGAACGTTATCTTTGGTGTTACGATCTTCCAGGATGCATACAGTGTCTGAGCGCTCTGCCACCGGACAGTATCCTCTTTTGACACAAGTGCACCACTCGCTGTAAGCCATCCGTCGAACAAAAATCCGGTTCTTACCGGTACCGGCATATCTCCCACCGGCTGTCCATAGTATACTGTCTTAGACGCCGCTGTTACTGTCCCTCCTGCAGGCTGGAATGAAATGGTACTTGCATTCCCGGTCCAGTGTGCATACAATACAAAATCAGAAGTCTGTGTCACGATCGTAGTATTTAGTATCTGAACGCCTCCGATGCTTTCTGTAAACCAACCGGAAAATGTATAATTAGCCTGCGTAAGTACCGGAAGGTTCCCGTATACCTGTCCAACAGTCAAAGTCAGTTTCTGATTTGCCGTTCCCTGGCTGTTGGAAATCAGCGTTGCAGTTACCTTCTGTGAGGAAGACGTCTGCTCGCTGGCTGATACATACGTTGTTTTCTGGCAGATAAGACCAATAAAAAGAATCAGAAGGAGAAGCATGGCATGTTTTATCCTGCTTTTCCATAAATTATTATAGACAGACATTATACGCATCAACTCCTTCCCTCTTATTTCCAATTTTAACAAAAAAAATTTGATACTGCAACCCATTTTACTGATTGTCCGATAAATTGCGTCTTTTTCATTACACTGTTTTCTTTTTTGACGACAGTGCTGCTTCAAAAGTTTCATATAACAATAATCTTATTATGTATTTCTCATAAATCTCATAAAAAAACAAAGCTGCTGTTATACACCTGCTAAAAGCAGCTTTGCGGCTTTGTTTTCCTTTATTATCTAATTATAATCTTTGTGTTACGTTTGCTCTTACTGCTTTTATCACACCCACCGGATCACTTCTTCTGCATTGTATGGTATCCTGCCAATCAGAAATCTATCCAGACGCAAGTCAGATATTCAAGCTCTGATACCGTAAAACGTATTGCCAATCCTCTGTCCGTATGAATCATTTCAAATGGTAGTTCCTTTGCCTTTGCCTGATTTCTGTCTGGTGAGATCTCGTATATTCCAGCTACCGGATAATCGATTTGCACCTGAAAGATAATATTTTTCTGGAATGCTGGCTTTTCTTTTCCAAGATTCCATTTTGTCTCTTCATTTCCGCATAGATTTACCATGCTGATCAGCTTTCTTTTCTCCTTTTCACGAATGGTCAGCCAGACCGTATCCGGTTTTGCATCGACACTCCATTTTCCTGACTGACAATGGTATTCTGTATTGTCCCATCCCATATGGGTCATACTGACATCCTGAAGTTCTTCGTCATAGAAAAGTTCCATATACTGAACCAGAAAGTCATAAAAGCCGCGAAGCTTGTTGCATGTTGATGCACTCATCGTAGAGTGATCGACATAGTACCCCTGTGTTAACACTCCTCTTTCTTCCCCAAGAAGAAGATGATACGCTCCATTGCTGATAATGGCTGCGGTAAGCAGACAGGCTGCACTTTCTGCTCTGCCCTCTTCTTCCAGCCGAAAAGGCGCCAGATAGGCAGCGAGAATGACTGGTTTTGATTCCCTGCCTGCCTTCTTAGCATCCAGGATGATCTGTTTTATATGTGCGTAGGTTGAATTTGGTTCCCACACTTCAATGTACAAGGCATCCTGCGGTGCATCCGCTACGGTACTCACCGGCCAGTTCCCGACATTGTTAAAGATAAGATGGCTGGTTTGATTTTTATGCTCCAGCGCAGCTTTTGTCTCTTCAATCAATCCCTTATATTCGTCTTCCAGATGGATCAGTTTTTCTTTCTGGTAAGCGAAGGCGGTCTTTGGAAAACCGTACGTGTCCATGTGGATTCCATCAAACCCGGCCAGACGAACTGCATTTTCATATTCCGAAATAATGTGCTGTCTCCAGGTACTGCCGGCAGAAACATTCATTATATGAAAGATATCAATAAAGACCAGCGGGTCACCTGCACTAGTATAAAGAGATTCTTCTTTGTGCTGTTGAAAATATTCTTTCGAGGCGGCATAAACTGCACCATACCCCAGACTCTTCATGCCAAATTTTCTGCATGCCGCTATCTTTTTCCTGACTGTGTCCATATCTACACGCCGTCCCATCATATCCGTATAGACGGACTGTTCCTCCGATACCAGCTTGTCATGCCGGTATGACCAGTCATAATACTGGACCATATTTATATGGAATTTACGAAGAAATTCAACATCCTTCTGATCTTTCCCGTCCTTCGTATCAAAATCACTTAAAAATCCATATCGAATCGACCGGCTGCTTTTCTCTACTACATCGAACGATGTGTGCGCTGTGATGCTCTTATCCTTGTTCTGAAGAGTAAGGTAAACACCATACCCACCAAAGTCTGTGTCGATCCCCTTACTATGATATATGGTTCTCTCCCTGCCTATCTGCACAAGTTCTTCCCAGATGCATTTTCCAAGGTGTGTTACAGAGAGAACCGCCTTCTGGTCCAGCCAGTCCGATTCCTTACTGTTCTCTGTTTCAATTATTATCGTTATGGTTTCCTTTGTCCGGTACTGTGCTTTTTCCGGATATATGTCAACATTCATTGAATTCCTCCATTTATGATTATCCTTTCAGTGCGCCTTCGGTCAGTCCTCGAATCAGATTTTTCTGAAACAGCAGAAATGCAGCGATAACAGGGACAATGGCTATCACAGCAGTCGCTGCCATAAGATTCCATTTGGCTCCTGCAAATTGCTGAAAGTATACGGATAGTGCCTGCGGCACATTGTGTTTTTTACTGTCCTGCAGGAAGAAGACTGCCTGCGCATAATTATTCCATATGCCGAACCCATTTAGTATGATAATGGATGCCGATGCCGGTTTCAGCAAAGGAAATACGATTTTCCAAAAGGATTTGAACCAGGAACACCCGTCAATGATCGCAGACTCTTCCAGTTCACGCGGAAGTGATTTAATAAATCCATGAAATATAAACGTTGACTGCGGAAGCGCTAACGTCGCGCATACCAGCGCCATTCCCCATAAGGTGTTTATGGCATGTAGATCGATCATTAACGTATACAGCGGTACTGTGTTTATGATTCCCGGGATCATCATACAGCTGATCATGATGGCAAAGATCAGTGTATTGAACTTGTATTTGAATCTTGCAATGGTATAGGCAGCCATTGAACAGAAGATAATTATGATCGTGATGGCAAGTGCCGTGATGATCATCGAATTGATCATTGCCGTTCCGATGTTCGATTTGACCCAGCCTTCTGCAAAGTTCTGAAAATAAAAGTCCGGAAGAAACATATTGCCTTCATAAAAGACCCTCTGCGGCGTATTTAAGGAAAGTATAATCAGTATGACAAAGGGAATAAGGCAAAGCAGACAGATTGCCGCAACACAAAGATAGATAAGCATTTTCTTAAATGTATTCACATCGCTCCCCCTATTCCAATGATTTTGCCCTCGTCAGCCGCATGGAGATCAATACCGGGACGAGGATAAGAAAGAACATAATGATGGCAACAGCTGTTGAATATCCGGTCTTGCTTCCATAACACATACGCATAATATAAATGCTCAACGACTCTGTAGCGTAACCGGGACCGCCGCCGGTCAGTGACATGATAATATCAAAGACAGACAGCGAACCAATGATGTTCGTCACAACATTAATCCGTATGGATGGAACAAGAAGCGGAAGTGTAACATACCGGAAACTTTTTATTCCGGAAGCTCCATCCATTTTTGCCGCTTCATAAAGCTCTACAGGAATTGCCTGAAGACCGGCAAGATAAACGACCATTGTCATTCCGGCATATTGCCATACATTTACGAGAATCAGCACCAGCATGGAAGAACTGTACTTTGCCGTCCAGTTAAGGAAGGAATCTGCCTGTCCCATATTCTCCATCAGATGATAAAGAAAGCCTCTGCTAGGCTGAAGCAGAAGATACCAGATGTATCCCATGATCAGTGGACTGATGACTGCCGGAAGGTAGATGATCATTCGTGCTATGCCTTTTCCCTTGATCTTGCTATCCATTAACAATGCGTAGGCTAGTCCCACCAGATTTAAAAGGGGCGCACTCCCAAGTGCAAAAAGCAAAGTCGTTCTTATATCATTAATGGCTCTTTTATCCTGAAAGAATTTTATAAAGTTATTCAGGCCGATAAATTTTGCAGCTGATATGCCGTCCCAGTCCGTCAGACTCATTCCAATTCCTTTGGTCAGAGGATACAGGAAAAATACCGCATACAGGAAAAATGCCGGAAGAGCCATAAAGGTATGCATACCGATTTTATTGTCTTTCATAGAATTCCTCATTTCCTTATTATAGAAAGGAGCTGTTGCAAAAAGTTCCTTTTGTAACAGCTCCTTTTATGTCTGATACTTTTCTACTTCATTCCTTCGTCCCAGTTGTATTCAAATGCTTCTGCAAACTCTGCCGCTGTATAATTGCCGGCAAGCAGTTCCTGCACCAGTCGTCCTGCATCATCCCCGGAGAATCCAGCCGGTTTTGAATTGGTGAATCCTATGTTCGTTGCACTGCTTAATGCATTGCTTACCTCATCCACGATTGTTGCCGATGCCCAGGCAGCTTCTACATCGGTAAATGCACTCGGAGCCTTCAGCGTCTCGCTGTATTTCTTCTGATTATCTGCACGAAACAGGAAATTCATGAATTCAATTACTTCATCTTTGTACTTTGTTTCGGAAGAGATACAGTAGCCGGAATCCTCCGCACTTAGTATAACGGCATTGCTGCCTTCCATATAAGCCGGATAAGGAGCAAAACCAATGCTGCTTTCCATTGCAGGATTTGCTTCCAGTATACTTGACAGGCACCACATTCCGTTGCTGAACATAGCTGCTTTTCCATTCGCAAAATCCTGAATGCAGTTGTCGCTGGTCGCAGTGAGGACATCCGCATTGATCAGTCCGTTCGCCTGCATATCAAGCAGATTCTGCGCAAAGACTGCCATCGCACCGTCTGCCGCTCCATAGTTCAGTATACTCTTATCATTGTTCATAAAGGCTGTCTCCGCTGCTACCGTACCATAGGTTGCCTTAATGTAGCCCTGAGGAAGGAACTCGATCAGATGCCCAAGATGCCATGCTTCATTACCAAAGATGAAAAATGGTGTCACATCCGGCATGTTGGTCTTTATTGTTTCAAGATTGCTGATAAAATCGTCCCAGGTATAGGCAACTTCCAACCCAAGTTCATTGAAGATATCTTTGTTATAAAAGATTCCTGCCATTGTCATGTTCGTGCAGACACGGTATTGATTTCCCGAGGTTATATCCGTACAGAGATCCTTCATGGTAGGTGTAAGTCTGTCCCACCACTGACTCTGGTCGGAGATATCCATGTACTTTCCTTCATCAAGGAAGCCTTTTTCATAGGTGGTCATAATGTCAGGTGCCTGATCTGCCGCAAATTTGATTTTGATTATGTTGCTGGCATCTTTCTGGTACTCCTGTTCTACCGTTATATGATCCTGCGATGCATTAAAGTCATTGATTATTTCGTTGATCACGTCAATTGTTTCGATCTTTCCGGTAAAAAATTTCAAGGTGACATGTTCCTGTGTTGCTGTATCCGTGCTTGCTGTTGAAGCAGATGCTGCTGCCTCCGAATCGGATGCTGCCGCTCCATTTTCATTGTTACCCGTGTTATCAGTGCTGTTCGATCCGCAGCCAAGAAGCATAGTAACGCAAAGTGTAACACATAAAAGAACGGATACTAATTTTTTTCGTTTCATATGAATACCTCCTCTTTTTGGTAGCTTCATTCTAACACCATTCCTCCTATGTATTAAATTCCAGAAATCTTCGATTTAGGTTCTGCTTTTTTCGATTACGTAATCTCTTCTTGTATGGCCTGTTTAGAATAAGTATAATGAAATTGCAAGAGAATTCATAGAGGAGGGCGCGTACAGCATGAAAAAAAATCCGTTTCTGTATAAAGGCATCAGTTTTAAGAAAAAACTTCTTATTATGATTTCAGCCCTTCTGCTTGCGATTATAATCGTAATTTCCTTTTCGGGATACAATCTGTATTCAAAGAATTTTACCCAGCAGACCATTAATCAGACACAGCAGATCATAGACCAGGTCGCTCTGAACGTCGACACGTATCTGGATGAACTTTTTCGGCTTACCATGTCTCCTTACTATAATGATGATATCATGCAGGAACTTGAAGACGAGTATATAACCTCAGGCTCAAGCCTTGAACGCAAGCGGAATATTGAAAATTTTCTATCTTCTGTCATGATCCTGCCGCGCAGCGAAATTCTGCGCGTATATATTCTGACCGGAAATAACCTCTATGCATATACAAGAACTCCTTATGACATGAATGATTATGACAGCTACAAAGAGACAGACTGGTACAACGAGGCACTTATTTCTGCTTCCCCCGTCTTTGTTCCCATTCATTCTGAGAAAGTATATGGCGAAACTCCGACACAGATCTTTTCCATTGCCCGGCGAATCCGCAGCAAAGAGGATAACGCGAAAGTACTTGCCGTCATCAAGGTCGATGCCAATTATTCCGGAATAAAATCCATCTGTGATCAGGTAAGTCTGAAAGAAAATGGATCCTTGTTTATTGTAGATCAGAATAAGAATGTTGTTTACTCGAACAACAATGCCCTGTCCGCTACCCTGCTTTCCGAAATCGATCTGGCATCCTTTACCTCGGATGGGAACTACACACAGACAATAGATTCTCAGGATTATATTCTGAATACCGCTTCTTTAAAAACCACCGATCTTACGGTAATTGCGGTTAATTCATATCTTGATCTTACAAAGACCAATCGGAGCATTCGAAACATGACCATACTCTTAGCCTCCCTATGTCTGGTCATTGCCGTTGTTATATTATTTTTCATGATTCAGGAATTCTTAAAGCCGCTTTTTTCTATCATTACCCTGATGAAGCAGGTTCAGGATGGTGATCTAAAGGTTCGCGTTGCAATTAAAAATCATGATGAAATCGGCTATCTGGCAAGTTCGTTCAACCGCATGATTCAGCGAATCACAGAAATTCTTGACCGTAATACACAACTGGTAAAAGAAGTTTATGAGTCCAGATATCTGCAAAAAGAAGCACAGTATAACATACTGTGCAGCCAGATAAAACCTCACTTTTTGTACAATACCCTGAATACAATAAGCCTTCTGATCAAATGTAAAAGCTATGAGCAGGCCATTTTCAGTATTGAAAAGTTTTCTTACTTTTTACGGGGTATCATAAACGCAGACAAGAATATCTTATTGTCGACTGAGCTAAGCATTGTAGACTCCTATCTTGGCATTCAGAAAGCACGGTACGATGATCATCTGACCTACGAAATTGCTGTGGATCCTGCTTTTCATGATTATAGTATCCCTGCCCTTACACTCCAGCCAATCGTTGAGAATGCGATCATCCATGGCTGTGAAGTAAAACGTGGCGGCTCAAAAATCAAGCTTTACAGTACAAAAGATGATCATACATTTTCACTTCATGTTACAGACAATGGAGCCGGAATAAATGAGGAAGTTCTTGATCGGCTGAACAGAGAGCTTGCGCTTGGTGCATTGACGGATACAGCGAACGAATCTGCACTGACTCCCAGTACTACTCTTTCGGAAAGTATTGGCCTGATCAATGTTAACAAACGAATCAAATTAAAATTCGGGGAAGCCTATGGATTATCCATTCAATCCGGTGTACAAAAAGGTACCCATGTTACACTTTTATTACCACTGCTGCCGGTTGGAAGTGCTGTTGGGAACGACAGCGATGCAGCCATTATTGATATTCAAAGGGAGGGGCTTCATGTACAGGACACTGATTGTTGATGACGAGCCATTAATGCGTCAATATCTGAACAATACCATTTCCCAGCTGGATCCTGAATTTCATGTTACAGGTATCGCCTGTGACGGTCTGGAAGCAATGGATCTCTTGCGGCGTCAGTCCTTTGATCTGATCATTACCGATATCAAGATGCCTGAAATGGACGGCCTGGCACTTACAAAATACATTTTCGAAACTGACCGGAAGTCAAGAATCGTTATAATTTCCGGGTACAATGAATTTGAATACGCTCGTCTTGCCATCCGCTACAATGTATCGGAGTACCTGCTGAAGCCATTGAGTGACCAGGCACTTTCTGAGACTCTGTTGAAAGTAAGAGAATCCCTATCCGCCTCAGCATCAGGAAGCAGTACGTCAATCTCACGTCATGATTATACCGAGGACTCCGACAAAGAAATCACTTCTTCTCTTTTGCATGCCCTGGTTCTTAATGACAAGGATCAGATTCAGCTTCTGTACAACCAGGTTACATCCCGTAATCTGGTCTTTATGGGTAGCTATGCCTCTGTTCTGCTGATCTGTCTTGATGAACTTCACTTGCTGCTTCAGGAAAAGGAACCAATGGAATACAGTACAGTCTTTCTTACCTTTCATCAATGCTGTGAACGGTATTGTAAGGAATCCACGAATACAGCCTTTGTTGATCCGGAGAATACTCTGGTCATACTGCTAAGCTCAGACACGGAAAAGGAACTTGATTTACAGGCAGAAGCTGTTTATCACGAGTTTTGCCGTGCTTTCTGGCCTCATGAAGCGGTAAAACTGAATGCTTCCTTTGGATATCATGCAACGGACATTCTGCATCTGGCGGAATCCTATCATGCTGCACGTGAAAGTCTTGCCCTTACTCTGGAAGGTGTCACGTCTCCAATC
Source organism: Clostridia bacterium (assembly GCA_003249225.1). Classification (GTDB taxonomy): domain Bacteria; phylum Bacillota; class Clostridia; order Lachnospirales; family Lachnospiraceae; genus SZUA-448. The sequence continues at coordinate 30,460 of QKJQ01000031.1, forward strand.
CGGTCAAATTATTATATCAGTCAGCATAATTTTATAACCAAGCTGAACATGATCTGTGATTCAATCGCCATGGATTTTATTTCGCAGAACACAGATAAACTTATCTCTGACCTGCATCTGTATCTTACCTTATTCCAGACTTCTGTAAATACGGCAGTACTGCTGCGATACGGCACATACCTTATTCGTTTTCTGGTAAAACAATGCAACATAAAATCAGAAATCCTTCAGGCTGCCTTTCTGGAGCTTACGAGAGGTGCTGATGATTTTATTGCATCCGGTGCCTTTGACAATAATAAGATTCACTCACTTTTTTACAGACTTATCAGAATTCTCGATAATAAAGAGTCCTTTGTACTGATTCCTGAAACGACAAATGTCGTTGAGCAGGCAAAGGAATATATTTGTTTGCATTATAAAGAACAGATCAGTCTGGCTATGGTCGCTGACACTCTTGGGGTAACCCCCAGTTACCTGAGTGACCTGTTCCATAAAAATATCGGTGAACCTTATACAAAATTTCTGACCCGTATCCGTATGGAACAGGCCCTTTTGCTGCTTCGCAGTAATCCTAATGAAAAAATATACAGAATTGCCGAACAGACCGGCTTTGTAAGTCCAAAACATTTTAATGCCGTGTTTAAAAAATACTATGGTTTTACTCCTACGGAATACGTTACGCAGCCGGAACATGCTTTTGGAAAAGTTTCACGCCTTCCATCGATATAAAGATGTACCTGTTTTGAAGTCTTTTATATCCTTTTTTGTTCTTTCAGGAAAGCTTTCCCGCAAATAAAAGAAGAGCACTCACGTGCTCTTCTTTTAAATCTAGTAAACCAAGTTGTATATCTCCAGAATGTCTTCTTTGCTTAGCTCAACATAGTTATTGGCAAGGAGCCTTCCCTGGTTTGCAACCACGGAATCTGCAAACTCCTTAACCTGTTCTCTGGTTACGCCATAACTGCGTAAGGACTTCACGGGAAGGATCGTGTTGAACAGTTTCTCGATTTCTGCATATACTTCTTCTGTTCTGCAGCCAAGCTGCCCTGCAAGGAATTCATTCAGTTCTTTGATTCTGCCATCCGGATCAATCGCCATGTATTTGTTGAAAACACCGCGGAACATGGCATAATTGGATTCACCGTGTGCCACATGAAATACAGAACCAAGCGGATAACTTAACGCATGCACGGCTGCACATCCTGCATTTCCAAAAGCAATTCCTGCATAGGTGCTGGCAAGTAAAAAGTCTTCCATAATGGCAATTCTGGCATCCTTACCGTTTTCTGCGATTGTTTTGTATCCGCTAAGGAGAAGTTCCATGGCGGTCTTTGAATACATCTTCGAGAAAGCGGAGGCTTTCGGTGACAGATACGATTCGATTGCATGAACAAAGGCATCGATTGAGCTTGCCGCAAAGCTTCCAAAAGGGAGTGACGTAAGCAATTCCGGAATCAGAACAGCATAGTCTGCAAAGAGTTCATCGACTGCAAGACCGAACTTGGTCTTTTTTTCTTTCAGTTCGAGGATTGAGATGTTGGTCACTTCACTTCCTGTTCCGCAGGTCGTTGGAACCATGATCAGTTCTTTTTCTTTTATAATAGGAAGTTTTTTATCGAACAGGTCAATGACAGGTGAGATGTTCTTTAACACAAAAAGCTTTGCCACATCAAGGATGGAACCTCCTCCAATCGCAAAGACACGCTCATAAGGTATCCCGGCAATGTCTTTTAGAATCTCTTCCACCATCTGATTGTTCGGCTCACCATTCCCATAGTTTCTTACATTTACAACGAAGGCGCCGCCGTCCATTGCTTTCAGATAAGAATCATAGGTGTGAGCGCTGGTGATCAGCAGGTCTCCTTTTCCTATCGTGAAGCTTTCACCAAATTCCTTACAGCTGTCAAAAGTCAAAATTGCAGGTTTCACCCGAAACTGTTTCATAACTCTTATCTCCATTCCACCATTTTTATGGTTAATCATAACTGGCTGCACTGATTTTCAGCGCAGCCTTTCTTTTCTATTATTTACTTAGTATGCCACTCTACCGTAAGCAAGGCAAGGGGCAAATTAGCCTTCATACAATGTAAAGTATGTAAGACCTGCTGAAGAAAATTATCCTGTTCTTCCCTTTTCGGCTCATAGTAAGCAAGGATATCGCTGACTTTCATGGTGTTTACTTCATTCACCGGATTACCTGCAGGCAAGAATAGCGTCTTCCAGAATCTGCAGCCCGCAGTCAAGCTGTTCATCGGTTACAACGAGCGGGCAGAGGAAACGGATTACATTTCCGTAGACACCGGCACTTTCAATAATCAGTCCATGCTCCGCTGCATATTTTACAATCGCCAGTACCAACGCCGCATTTGGCGTCTTGCTTTCTTTGTCTGTAACGAACTCGATACCCATCATACATCCGATGCCACGAACATCTCCGATTTCCTTGTAGTTATCTTTCCATCCGTTAAATTTCGCGAGGCATTTTTCTGCGATTTCAAGTGATCTGTCACAGAGCTTATCTCTTTCAATAACTTCTATGACTTTTAATGCGGAGGCACAGGCAAGCGCATTTCCGCCATACGTACCACCGATGATCCCAGGATTTACTTTATCAATGATCTCTGCACTTGCAGTGATCGCACTAAGCGGTAATCCGCCGGCAATTGACTTTGCTGTTGCAATGATATCCGGTGCACAGCCTGCTTCTGCCCAATAGTTTGAAACAAACATTTTCCCGGAACGCGCAAATCCAGTCTGCACCTCATCTGCGATCAGTAAGATTCCATTATCGTCACATACTTTTCTGACTGCTTTTACCCACTCAATCGGTGCCGGAATGAATCCGCCTTCACCCTGAACTGGTTCGACAACTATGGCTGCAACATACTCAGCCGGTGAGGCTTCTTCAAACACTCTCTTCAGCTTTTCAATATAAAAATCAATGGCTTCCTGTTCGGTGTATCCCTTCGGCGCACGGTACAGATATGGAAATTCTGCGCGATAGATACCATCCGGGAACGGACCGGTTCCAACGGAATAGGCTTTCTTCGATGTCATGCTGGCTGTCAAAAGTGTTCTTCCGTGAAATGCGCCGGAAAAGACAATGATATTCGGACGTCCGGTACATGATTTTGCTATTTTTACTGCATTTTCATCTGCTTCCGCTCCGGAGTTAGCAAACATGGTCTTTCTTTTTTCTCCCTTTACCGGAACGATTTCATTCATTTTTTCTGCCAGCTCTATATATCCTTCATGCGTCACAATGTTCATCATGGCATGAAAGTATTTGTCAGTCTGATTTTTTACCGCTTCGATCAGATCCGGATGGCTGTAGCCAATGTTCAATACACCAACACCGCCTACCCAGTCCAGAAAGATGTTGCCATCAACATCTTCGAACATAGCACCTTCTCCCCGGCTGATTACACAGGGGTAAATACTTTTTATTGCTCCCGGCATGGCGTTTGCTCTTCTGTCTAAAATCGCTTTTGCTTTTGGTCCTGGCAGTGGAGTATTAATCTGTGGTAATGCATTCTTCAACATAACAAATTCTCCTAATCTATCAATTTTTAGATTTTATGATCCATCCATTCATATTCGTGTTTTAACTCTTAGGCAGCCGTACCAAAGGCCTGTTGTAGTCACCGTGTAACGGCTGCCTGCTTATTCCTTATCCTCTAACTTTTTTACTGCTATTTTACATTTGTTGTAACGCCATCTTCCACACTTACAAAATAATCTTCGGTTAAACCGTAATCCGTTAAGATCTGCATCAAAGTCCCGTCTGTCTTCATGTCATCCAGTACTGCATTGACTTCTGCAAGAAAATCTTCATCTCCAAAACGTACCGCTGCGCCGATCTGACCGCTTGCTTCTGCTTCATACGGTGCAAGCAATTTAAGATCCAAAGAACTGTCGGATGCCAGTGTGTAGCCTGCAACGATACCGTCGGTAACGATGGCATCGACCTGGCCCATGTTGACTGCCATCATAAGGGTCGCCTGATTATCATAGGCTACAAGGCTGCCGATCTTTCCTGCATCCAGCCATTGCTGTGCGGTATCATAGAAGGTTGTTCCTGGCTGTGCACCAATTGCTTTGCCTGCTAAATCATCTTTGCTTGTGATGGATGAGTCCGAAGGAATAACAACCGCTTCCCCTTCCTGATACCATTTGTTCGTAAATGCTGCAATTTCAAGTCTTACATCTTTTACATACATAGCGTCAACGACCATATCTATGTTTTCATTGTTCAGTTCCACCAAAAGGTTGGAGAAATCAATAACTTTCATCTGAATATCCGGGATACCAAGTCTGTTACAGATTTCTTTCAGGATCTCAATGTCAATGCCGGCAAGTTCTCCGGTATCAACGTCTTCATAGCAAAACGGTGCATCGTTGGAAGAGCCTATTGTTATATAGCCTTTTTCTTTGATTGCTTTCAAAAGCTCTGATTCTAAAGAATCGGTTGCTGTATCCGCTGGTACTTCTGTCGCCGGTGTCTCTGTTACTGCGCTCTGCGTTGGAGTAACAGAAGCGTTCTCTCCGCTTGTACTTCCACATCCTGTCATTGCTGTCACAAGCAGAAGACCTGCAAGGACAAGTGATATCATTTTTTTCATTTTTCTCATAAATTCTCTCCTTTGCTGTTGGGGTGTCTCATCTATTTCATTTCATAGATTTAAAAGTAGGTGGTCCTGAACTCTTATTTTGACTGCTTCAGCCTTCGTTCAATGATAGTGCAGAGCTTAGAAAGCGGCAGACTGATCACAAGATACATAAGTGCCAGTATGGTATAGGACTCTACGGTCAGGAAGGTCTGAGACGCGTATGTCTTGGTGCGGAGCAGCAATTCCTGTACGGTTATCATGGCAAGCAGAGACGTATCCTTGACCATCATGACAAGATAATTACCAAAGACCGGTATTGAATTTCGAAGAGCCGCCGGGATAATAAAGTAAAGCATGACCTGTTTTTCGCTGAAACCAAGAGCAAGCCCGGCTTCTCGTTGCCCCGGATCAATTGCTACAATGGCGGATCGTATGACCTCTGATATATAACATCCATAGTTTATGGCGAATCCGATGATACCGGCCGTTACTGCCTGAATCTGCATATGCGTTTCAAATCCCAGCATGTCACTGATTCCGTTGATAAAGATCTGAACAACATAATAAATATAGAAAAATTGAACCAGAAGTGGTGTTCCTCGTATAATCTCTATAAAAATTGAAAGGATCCGTACCAGCGGCTTTATCTTTGAAAGTCTGCCAAGTGCCAGCAATAACGCTACGATCAGAGATAAAGAAAATCCCACCAGAGTCACATATATTACAACGCCGACACCATCGAGAAGGCTTGGTCCTAACGTTTCAAACGCCCGTTTAAAATGAAATTCCATTCTTTTCCCTCCTATTTTAAGACACGCGCCAGAAACGCTTTTGTCCTGTCATCTTTCGGTGCTGAAAAGATCGCATGTGGCGTATCTTCTTCGACCACATACCCGCCATCCATGAAGATCACCCGGTCTGCTACTTCTTTTGCAAAACCCATTTCATGTGTTACCACGACCATGGTCATTCCCTCTTTTGCCAGCTGCTTCATTACTTCTAGCACGTCCCCGACCAGCTGCGGATCAAGTGCAGAGGTAGGTTCATCAAAAAGCAGGATATCCGGTTCCATGGCAAGAGCTCTTGCGATAGCCACACGCTGCTGCTGTCCACCGGATAATTCGGATGGGTAAGATAAGATCTTATTCCCAAGTCCTACTTTGTTGAGCAGCTGAATTGCTTTTTCTTTTGCCTCTTCTTTCGCCAGCTTGTTCAGCTTTGTCGGTGCGAACATAACATTGTCCAGAACCGTCTTTAACGGAAACAGATTGAACCGTTGAAATACCATTCCTACATGCTTTCTATATTGAGTAACTTCTTTTCCGCATTTTACAATGTCTTCGCCCTGATAGAATATCTCGCCGCCGGTTGGCTGCTCCAAAAGATTTACACAACGGAGCATGGTGCTTTTCCCTGATCCGGATGGTCCGATGACGACAACGACCTCGCCTTTCTCAACCGATATATTCACATCCTTAAGTACTTCCAGATCGCCGAATGATTTTGATAAATTTTTAATATCCAGTAAAGCCATTCTTTCACCCTTCCTCTTTCTCTGTGTAATACAGTGCACTTTTCTATTCGAAAACGTTTTATACTTTGTCTGTATAACTGAAGTACGAATAGGTCCCCTGAAACAAAAACAGAGCTGTTACAAATGTAATCAGCTCCATTGCCTGTTATTTTATTAACTTGTTTAAAATCTTTACGACGTTTTCGAAAATGAGCAGCGCTCCTGCTTATAACGTCTGGTTAAGCACCGTAAAAGTATCATTTTATTCGTTCGGAAATTTCTTCTTTATAATATCCACCAGAACATCACAGGTTCCCTCGATGCCAAGAAGGCTGGAATCAAGAAGTATATGCTTGTAATCCTTGTCGGCCATAGAATGTGCACAATAATGTCTGTGATAAGCCTCTCTTGCTTTATCGACCGAAGCAATCATTCGTCTTGCTTCTTCCGGCTGCATATTCAGCCGCTCCACACAGTTTTTCAAGCGTTCTGCAAATGGTGCATAGATAAAAACTTTAATAATATTTTTTCGATCTCCTAATATATGATCCGCACATCGTCCTACAATGATACAGGATTCCTTTTCCGCCAGATCTAGTATTATTTTTTTCTGTGTTGCAAAGATGGAATCCTGAATTTCTGTTGTTCCCATTCCAAGGGGATAGCTCATAGTAAAAAATGCTGACTTTGCACTTTCTTCGTAATCGCTTATGGTCGAAACCGGTAATGCCAGCTTCTTTGCTGTAAGATCTACGATATCTCTGTCGTAGTATTCAATCCCAAGTATCTCACTCACACTTCTTGCAATTGGTCTTCCGAGACTGCCAAATTGTCTTGTTATTGTAACAACGTACTTTTCACTCATACAAGCACCTCCCTGCAAGGTATTGATGTAACATACCATGATTATACGCAGTGAGAAGGAATCCCGCAATGGATTCGTATTCCAAAGATTTTACGAATCTTTTGTATCCAAAGTACAATGCTCTTTTACAGATGTGTCTTTTCAACCTACGTAAACTGTGGTATAGTTAGACAAATTAATAGCATTAATACTATCCCATCGTTAAATAAAATCATTCTATTGTACGCAGTGCCCAAAACAATTTATATTATAGTTGAGCGCCGCCTGGAATTTTACAGAATTGACAACGTCAGGAAAATGTTGCTGTCTTCCTGTAATAGAATAGGACATGCTGTAATGAACAAAGAACCTCTGCCCAAAAACCTATTGCTGCAAAAATTCATTTGATGCTGTTTGGACGCTGCTGCCAGAACAGCTTTGTTAAAAAGGAGGACTTACCATGAAGACGCAGGTTACCGCTTTGTATGAATTTGCGAAAGAAAAATACAATCTGACTTTGGTTGCCGGTAAAAAAGGACTTCGTAATTCTGTGTCCTGGACCTATCTTGCAGAAGACATTCATAATATCCGCTTTTTAAAGGGAGGAGAACTTGTCATAACGACAGGTCTCTTTATAAGCACGAACGTTACTCTGCAGGATTTTATTAAAGAAATGGCGATGAAGAATTGCAGCTGTATCATCCTGAATGTAGGAAAATACATCGTTGATGATGATATCTCGGAAGAGATAATGAATTTTTGTGATACCAACAAGTTACCTTTGTTCACCTTACCCTGGGAAGTTCATCTGGTCGAGATCATGCAGGATTATGGCAGATTGCTGCTTCAGGACAGTCAGCAGGAAGATAATCTGAGTGCGGCATTTCAGAGTGCACTTTATCAGGCAACAATACCGGATCACGTTTTGCGTATCCTGAATCATTATGATTTTCCAACGGTTGCTGCATATCGCATAATTATCATTCAGAACCTGCATGATTCAACCATCATTACCTCTCCGCTGAATCATTATGGTGTAAAGTATCACTTGTTCTTTTACGACAATCTGAAAATACTGATCTATCATCCGATGAAAGATCAGCTTCCTTTGCAAAAAATGATAGAGCTTTTATGTTACTGTGACAGTGTGATTCTAGGAATAAGCGATGAATTTCAGAATATAAATGCTCTGAGTCAAAGCTATAAGCGCGCCAGATTTGCCTTTGCTGCTGCAGTTTTCTGGCAGCGCCCTTATGTAAGCTTTGATGATCTTGGTGTTTTTCAGATACTGTTTTCTAACTCGAATCCTGATTTGTTGCGAAATATTTATAAGAAACATCTGGGTCTTTTGGAAGATTATGATTTAAAACATGACAGCGAGTATGTTAACACACTTCGCTTCTATCTTCTTTCCGACTGTAATTTAATTGAGACTGCATCCAGATTATTTACACATCGAAATACCATTGTATATCGGATTCGAAAGATCAAAGACCTGCTTGGCACAGAACTCGATAATTCTGCAGTCAAGTTCGATCTGCTGCTTTCTTTTTATATTCGTGAGTATTTTCTTATTTAAAAGCATCTTTTTCCGTCTTTACGCTTGCAGTTCTCAACGACCTTTCCTCCATCACACTGATAACACACTTCATTGGTAAGGAACTGGTCTGAAAAGAATTCATCCAAGTTCTTCATCGTGGTAGAAGCGATGTTTTCAAGTGCTTCTTCGGTAAGAAAAGCCTGATGAGAGGTCAGAATAACATTCGGCTTAGAGACCAGAAGTGACAGTACATCATCTTTGATAATCGTTCCGGAGAAATCCTCGAAGAAAAAGTCTGCTTCTTCTTCGTACACATCAAGTCCTGCACCTCGTACCGTTCCATCGTTCAGGGCTTTTAGCAGTGCTTCTGAGTCAATCAGGGCACCTCTTGATGTATTTATAATATAGACGCCCGGTTTCATTTTGGTAAATGCATCAGCATTTACTATATGATTCGTCTGTTCTGTCAGTGGGCAATGCAGTGATATCACATCACTTTCTGCAAGCAGCGTATCAAGTTCCACGTAATCTATGCCGGAATCCTTTGCCGGATAAAGGTCATACGCAATTACCTTCATTCCAAATCCTCGGCAAATGTCAATGAATACTCTGCCAATCTTTCCGGTTCCGATAACCCCGACTGTCTTTCCATAGAGATCGACACCGCTTAATCCAACCAGGCTGAAGTTAAAATCTCTGGTCCGGTTGTAAGCTTTGTGAATTTTCCGGTTAAGGGTCTGAAGAAGCGCAATTGCATGTTCAGCTATTGCATAGGGTGAATAAGCCGGTACGCGGACAACATTGATTTTTCCGTACGCAGCTTTAAAATCAACATTACTGTACCCTGCACAGCGCATGGCAATCAACTTTACACCGTTCTCATACAGATTATTAATAGCCACTTTGTTAATGTCATCGTTAACAAAGGCACAGACAGCATCACAATCCTTTGCCAGCATTGCTGTCTTTTCATTCAGCTTGTTTTCAAAATACACCAGTTCGTACCCGGTATTGTTCTTGTCGAACCATACTTTATCGTATGGTTTTGTATCAAATATAGCGATTCGTTTCATTGGTCTGCCTCCTTTATTCCCTTGTTGTGTATTGATGTAATCCAATTGCACAAAATACAATTGGACATAATCTCTTGAGAGTACTACATTGTAACACAAATTTTCCCGACCCACAAGAAAAACATAAAGAAACCGGAATTACCTCTTGCAGAATAAACAAAAACCACGTATGATAGGCAATATAATCTGAGAATGGAGAAAGCACATGAAAGAACTTGAAGATCGAATTCGAAAAGACGGGAAAATTAAACCAGGCAATATCCTGAAAGTGGATTCCTTCCTTAATCATCAGGTCGACATCGCATTATACAATAAAATGGGCGCTGAATTTGCAAGACTTTTCGAGGGCAGCGATATCAATAAAATTATCACCATTGAAGCTTCCGGCATTGGTATTTCCTGCGTTACAGCACAGTATTTCGGTAACGTTCCTGTTATCTACGCAAAGAAATCAAAAAGCACCAATATGAATGATTCCGTTTATTCCACCAGTGTTTATTCTTATACACATAAGACCAATTATACCGTTATGGTATCAAAAGAATTCCTGAATCCGAATGACAAGATTCTGATCATCGATGACTTTTTAGCCTGTGGCAATGCATTAAAGGGATTGATTCGCATTATTGAGGATGCCGGTGCGTCTCTTGCCGGTGTTGGTATCGTCATTGAAAAAGTATTTCAGGAAGGCGGCTCGATGCTTCGTTCACAGGGCATACACATTGAATCACTGGCTATGATTGAAGACATGAGCGATGATTCTCTTACCTTTTCATCCGAAGTCTGATTATCTATCAACTTATTGACCGATTATTAGCATTACGATTGCAATATATAAGGAGGAAGCCGCCGGATATCATATCCGGTCTGCTTCCTCCTCTGCTATTAATCGTTCTCTTTCTTCTCTCATCTTCCTGTTTTGCTTGGACCTTTTTTTATTCTCATACATTTGTTTGTCAGCTTCATTAATCAGATCTTCAAGACGATGCTCCCTGTTCGGTGCTACAAGAACCGTTCCCCAGCTGGCGCTCACATGAAAAGGCCGGTTCTGCGTCCGGTTATATATCTCCAGCGCATCTACAAAATCTCGGACAAAGGTAACGACCTTGGTCTCGCTATAGTCCATTCCAATGACAGAAAATTCATCCCCGCCGCATCTCGCGCAAATCTCCGAATTCTTCGCTGCACAGGAAAGTGCGTTCGCAACCGCCTGAATCGCTATATCGCCATAAAGGTGCCCGAAGGTATCATTGATAACTTTCAAGTCATTCACATCCGCACCCAGAATAAAGATCTGCTTGCCCTTACTTCTCGTTTCTTCGAAGTATTTCTGTGCCAATAGCTGAAATCCTCTGCGGTTATAAAGTCCGGTCAGCACATCGTGGATATACATATCCTCAAGTTCTGCTGCCACCTGCGTCAGCTCTTCCCGTACGCAGTAATTCTCAATGGCATTGCTGATGTTTATAAAAAATGCCTGACTGCTTGGCAAAAAGATCTCATTCTTTCGAAATCCTGTGATTGCATATCCATAGCTTTTTGTTCTGTAATGTATGGGAACAAAATAATAACTCATAGGTTCTTCCTGCCACAGACATTCTGGTAAAAGTTCATTTTTATTAAAATCTGCAGGTTGTATTCTGTTTTCACCCTTCACGCCAAAGACCATTTGCATTCTGTCTGCATACCCGCCGGCTTCTGTTTCTCTTCCCCTTTGTCTCCAGTCTTCTGAAAGGCAGAGGTAAAGTTCCTGTGCCGGAAAGAAATGAATGAATTTATCAACAATGCATTCATAGATCGTAGAAAGTCTGGCCGCGTTCTGCAGGTCGATCGACATGTACATATTCTCCGCATATTCCATACCTTCCCATTCGGAAGTTTCCAGGATCTTGCTTCTTTGTTCCATCCGTTCCAACGCGGATATGGATCTGCATCCACAGGATTCCCCCAGAACACAGGATGTTTTCGCATAGGAAATGCGTTCGTCATTCTGCCCGGTCAGAATTCTGTGAATCTTATCCAGCGCTTCAACTCCCATCTCCCTGACAGGAACATCCGCTGTGGTAAGTGTCGGAATGAAACTGGATGCCAGCTCCATATTGTCACACCCTGACACCGCGATATCTTCCGGAATCCGGATACCTCTTTTGGTAAGTTCAATACAGGCGGTCACCGCCATCGAATCATTCGCACAGATTATGACCTGTGGCAATTCCATGTCCTCGTCCAGAAAAAAGTCTACGGCATCTGCTGCAAGCTTTCTCCAGAAATCTCCATAGTAAACTCTTCTTTCATCGTATATGCCATGCTTTTCAAGAATCCTTTTATAACATTCCAGTCGTTTTATCGCAGCCATGCTGGTTTTTGGTCCTGAAATAAAATTAATCCTTGTAAATTTATGCACATAGATAAAGTGTTCGATCAATTCTTCCAGAACGTGGTCGTTATCGATCATAACGCACGGATAATCATCAAAATCTTCGCCCACTGTAACAAGCGGACATACTGCTTCTCTTTTGAACCGCTCCAAAATATGGTTCTCCATGCCTTCAATGGCATAAGTTCCCGGTGCAAAAATCACCCCATCCAGATCTTTCATATTTGGAAGTTCTGCAATGTTCATTTCCCCAATTCCATATGCTTCCTGTCCATAGGCCCCGAAACATGAAAAATAAAACGTATTGTATCCTAACTCTTTCCCCCGCTCCGTAATGCCAAAACAGACTTCACGCTGAAATTCAGAAAAAACATCTGCAATAAAGATTCCGATTGTCTTTCTTTTGTTCCTAAGCATTGTTCTCTCCGTTCTGCTGCTGTTTGCATAGTAAGGTAACAGCACAAATTAATTTTGTAAAATACCATCCGCACGCGTTTCTTTTGAAAAATGTATGTTTATCTAAACTCTCTCGTACAAAATAAAGTTTCCCTTTTTCCCAACTTTACTGACCGCTCCGATATGGTGCAGTATGTTTAGCTCAATCCCTGCATTTCGTGCTGATACCCCAGCAGCTTTTCTGTAATCGGCCGTAGTGAATGGCTGTTTTATATCCTCCGGAATCAATCCCGCATAATCTGCACGGTGCTTAAGCAGTATTTCGTCATAAAGTGCGATTGGAATTCCGTCATTCCGCTCTGAGCCACGTTTCCTGTCATTGCTCCACCCGTTCAGCAGCCGGTATTCTTCCACATCCAGCAGAATCACACACACAGAAAGATTGGGATCCTCCAGATACATTTTGATTTTGTAAAGCTCAGGAAAAACAGCATGTGCATTTCCCGTCTTCGGAGATTTTCTGGGCGCACTGATCTCGCCATTTTCCATGTTGATCCAGCGCAGCCACTTCTTATGGCAGACGGGGTAAACGATTTTTACCGGATGTTTTGGAAGAAAAGCCTCCAGCTTCCGCCTCAGTACGCTAAAATTCCTCGTCTGAATCTCAATGATATCATTTCCCTGCAGGATATCGGCAACAAATCCCTCTACTTTCTGCTCCTGATCCGCTCGGTCCGGTGCATAATAGTGTTTCAGCACAGCATGAATTGTTTTTTCCTGCAAGGTCCCAACACCCTGCTGGTCAATTACTTTATCAAGCACATAATCACATGCCTGCTGAAATAAATCCTGATTCAAATTCCCCTCTTTCCTGCACGGTCTGGCGTACACAATATTCTTTTTTAATCATACCATACCGGCTGTAATATTACGAGTTTTTCCTGCTCATTTTTGACCTATTTACAACCGAAATGCTTGACATGCCATTTCTCTGAGGTTACCATAGAAACTAATAGAAAGAGAAGTGTATCAGAAAATACTAATAGGTACAGAAAGGTTTGGTTAAAATGAATACAAACTGTGAAATGTCTACATCTGCCGATGCTGCCCCTCCTGTTTCCGTCAGAGAACCCGCTGCGTTGGTTTTGAATACCAAAGAGGAGAAAAACTCAGCCTTTGAATTACTGCAATTTATTAAAAAGGCAACTTCTCCTTATCAGGTCGTTGATGAATGCATCATCCATCTGGAAAGCAAGAATTTTATACTCCTTCACCCGGAAGAAAGCTGGACACTCCTTCCCGGAAGGCAATACATGGTAAGTCCATATCCAACCTGCCTTTTTGCCTTTACTGTTCCGGATACCGATAAGAGCTGTCAGCCGATCCATCTGGCCGCCGCCCATACCGATTCGCCCTGTCTGCATATTAAGCCTGCTGCCGATTCCATACAAAAAAAATACCTGCGGCTGAACACGGAAGTCTATGGCGGTCCAATCCTGAATACCTGGCTCGACAGACCCCTATCCATAGCCGGATGCGTTGCTGTAAAAAGCAATGATATCTTTCATCCCACGATACGGCTTGTCGACCTTAAGAAACCGCTCCTCACCATCCCGAATCTGGCCATTCATATGAACCGCGAAGTCAACAAAGGCGTAGAGCTTTCAAAGCAGAAAGATATGCTTTCCCTTCTTGCCCTGCTGGAAAAAGACCTTACCGAATCTGAAGTTCTTTTATCCCTTCTCTCAACAGAACTTAACGTTGAGATTTCAGACATTCTTGATTTTGATCTGTATGTATACAATGCTGAAGATGGCTGTCTGACCGGTCTTAATGAAGAGTTTTTATCAGCTCCCCGTATTGATAACCTGACTTCCTGCTTTGCACTGGTAAAGGGAATCAGCAATGCAAGCCGCACCGACGGAATAAATATTATTGCACTTTTTGACCACGAAGAAGTCGGAAGCGGAACATCCAGAGGTGCGAATGCCTCCCTTCTTCCTTCGATTCTTGAAAAAATAACACATACTCTCGGACGCACGAAAGAAGATCTGAGCAATGATCTGCTGCGCAGCTTCCTGTTGTCCACGGATGTTGCCCATGGTCTGCATCCAAATCAGACCGATAAATACGATATGGCAAATTCCTGTCTGCTTGGCCAAGGTGTCACATTGAAACTAGGCTGTAACAAGCGGTATGTCAATGATACCATAGCGGTAGCCTCAATACAGCAGCTATGTGAAAAGTATTCCATACCCTATAAAAAACATGTTAATCATTCCGATGTTGCAGGCGGCGGAACACTTGGAACCATGCTGACCGAATGGCTGCCGATGAATGCCCTCGATGTTGGTGTTCCGATTCTGGCCATGCATTCGGCACGTGAGCTTATGGGAACAAGAGACCAGCTGCAGTTAGAGCGCCTGGTCAGTGCTTTCTTCCAGGAATAGATATGCCAGGCTCTTGCAGGATGAAACCCTTTTATGACCCATCCTTATACCTTTCTAAATACTTTGAAATTCAATAAACCCTATAAATCAATATCTTTCAATGCACAAGAACAAAATAAGCGTATGCAGAACAAAGAGCAGAAACGGAGGAAATCATGAAAATATTAGTAACCGGAGGCGCAGGATACATTGCCAGCCACACCAATGTTGAATTGTTAAAGGAAGATTACGAGGTCGTCGTACTTGACAATCTGTTGAATTCTGTGGAAGAATCCATTCACCGTGTCGAAGCACTGACCGGTAAAGAAATCACCTTCTATCAGACTGATCTGCTTAATGAGGAAGCGGTTGACGCTATTTTCAGAGCAGAGAAATTTGATGCAGTCATTCACTTTGCCGGTTTAAAAGCCGTCGGCGAGTCCTGCAGAGTTCCGCTTCTATACTTTGACAACAATCTGACCGGAACCATAAATCTATTAAAATGTATGGATCGGTACGGTGTTAAAAAACTAGTCTTTTCATCTTCAGCAACCGTATACGGTCACGCCAAAGAGATGCCGATTACAGAAGAAGCACCCCTTTTTGCCATGAACCCTTATGGCCGTACCAAACTCATCATAGAAGATATGCTTCGAGATATCTATGCTTCCGACAACAGTTGGGATATCGCTCTGCTTCGGTATTTTAACCCGATCGGGGCGCACGAGAGCGGAGACATCGGTGAAGATCCGAACGGCATTCCAAACAATCTCGTTCCTTATATAGCCAAGGTAGCGGTTGGTGCCCTTGATAAGATTCATGTATTTGGCAATGATTATGACACCCCGGATGGAACTGGTATCCGCGATTACATCCATGTCGTTGATCTTGCAATCGGCCATGTCAAAGCAATCGAAAAGCTTTCTTCCAATCCTGGCCTTGTAACTTACAATCTTGGTACAGGTGTAGGATACAGTGTAATGGATATTATCAAAAATTACGAAGCTGCCTGCGGAAAAGAACTGCCCTTTGTTATCGATCCAAGACGTCCCGGCGATGCTGCCGTTTGTTATTCCGATGCCTCCAAAGCTGAAAGAGAACTTGGCTGGACCGCAAAGCGTGGAATTAAAGAAATGTGTGAAGATTCATGGCGCTGGCAGAGCAAGAACCCTCAGGGTTATTCAAAATGAGTGGGTTCTTTGTACGAAAATAACGAAAAACCTGAGACTATAGTCACAGTGACCACTGTATCCGGAGACACACTAGATAAAGTGGTCACTTCCTAAAGGTACTGTAGATATAGGGGTCGCAAAGGTAAAAACATCCAATCGTTTCCTATCATCTCCCTTTTCACTTATATAATATGACGAGTGCATTTTTGTGCAATGTGCCAATATACACAAAAACGAAAGCTCAAAAACAATTTTACTTGACATATTTAACATAATTTGTTATCATAAGTTAGGTCGATACGAGAAGGTATTGCCGGAGGATGAAGCGTTGGGGAGCGTTTTGGGTAGATTTAAGCAGGATAAGGTTAGTAATGCAATGCATTGGCTGTCTTAGGACAGCACGTGACATATTTGTATGATCTGACACTGAGAGTCGTCAGTTTATGGAATGTGCCTGGACAACATGGATTGAATTATTAATCTTATTTTGTTTATCATCCAAAATCTCTTTGACATCCCTATATCGCTATGCTATACTTGTGAAAACAGCATGGAAGAACATGTTCTCGTCCTTAACTTTCAGGATGGGAGTTTTTTTTATTGCTTTCTATAAATAATTTTTGGGAGGAGTCAACATGGACAAAAAGCCTTACTACATTACAACTGCCATTGCTTATACATCCGGTAAGCCACACATCGGAAACACCTACGAAATCGTTCTGGCAGACAGCATTGCCAGATATAAGCGAATGGAGGGGTTTGATGTGTTCTTTCAGACCGGTACCGATGAGCACGGGCAGAAAATCGAGCAGAAAGCAGAGGCTGCTGGTGTTACACCAAAGGAATTTGTTGATGATATTGCTTCGCAGATCATGGGTATCTGGGATTTAATGAATACCTCTTACGATAAATTTATCCGTACGACTGACGCTGATCACGAAAAGCAGATTCAGAAGATTTTCAAGAAGCTCTATGAACAGGGAGATATCTACAAAGGGGAATACGAGGGAATGTACTGCACTCCTTGTGAATCCTTTTTTACCTCTTCCCAGCTCGTAGACGGAAAGTGCCCGGACTGCGGACGGGAAGTTCAGCCCGCGAAAGAAGAAGCTTACTTCTTAAAGCTTAGCAAATACACAGATCGTTTAATCGAACATATCAACACTCATCCGGAATTTATTCAGCCAGAATCCAGGAAGAATGAGATGATGAACAACTTCCTGCTGCCGGGGCTTTCCGATCTCTGTGTCTCCAGAACCTCGTTCAAATGGGGAATTCCTGTTGATTTTGACAGCAAACATGTCGTTTATGTGTGGATCGATGCTCTCAGCAATTATATTACCGGACTTGGATATGATGCCGATGGTAATCACGGCGAATTATATAAAAAGTATTGGCCTGCAGATCTTCATCTGATTGGAAAAGATATTCTTCGTTTCCATACCATTTACTGGCCGATCATGTTAATGGCACTTGAAGTTCCTCTTCCAAAACAGGTATTTGGTCATCCATGGCTGCTGCAGGGCGGCGGTAAGATGAGCAAATCAACCGGAAATGTTATGTATGCGGATGATCTTGTGAGCATTCTTGGCGTAGATGCTGTTCGTTACTTTGTAATGCATGAAATGCCGTTCGATAACGACGGTGTAATTACCTGGGAACTCCTGGTTGAGAGAATCAACTCAGAGCTTGCCAACACGTTAGGTAACCTTGTGAATCGTACGATTTCCATGTCGAATAAATACTTTGATGGAATCGTTACGAATACCGGTGCAAAGGAAGAACTCGATAACGAACTTTCTCTTACCGCGATTAAGACTTCCGGAAAAGTTGCTGAGAAAATGAAAGAACTTCGCGTTGCCGATGCGATTTCTGAGATCTTTACTCTTTTCAAACGCTGTAACAAATACATTGATGAAACAATGCCATGGGTTCTTGCAAAAGACGAGGCAAAGAAAGACCGTCTGGCTGCTGTATTATACAATCTGACCGAGAGTATCTGTATCGGCGCAAGTCTTCTTTCTCCGTTCCTTCCAGAGACCTCCGCGCGTATTTTTGCACAGTTGAATACTACAGTCCGTGCATATGACCGCCTCGACATATTTGGTGAATATCCTTCCGGTACAAAGGTAACAGAAACTCCTGAGATCTTATTTGCACGTCTTGATATCAAAGAAGTGCTGGAGAAAGCAGAAGCCTTAAAACCTGCTGCAGCACCGGATACAAAAGAATCCTCCAGCGAAATCGCTGCTTTGGAGGATACGGCAATTGATCTTGATGCAAAGCCGGAGATTACTTATGATGACTTTGCAAAGCTTCAGTTTCAGGTCGGTGAGATCATGGAATGCAAAGCAGTTGAAAAGTCCAAAAAACTTCTTTGTTCCCAGGTTAAAATCGGCAATCAGATGAAGCAGATCGTGTCCGGCATCAAACAGTATTATTCACCGGAAGAAATGGTAGGCAAAAAGGTCATGGTACTTGTTAACTTAAAGCCTGCTACACTTGCCGGCATCCTGTCAGAAGGCATGCTACTGTGCGCAGAAGATGCCGATGGAAATCTTGCTCTTGTCGTTCCTGAAAAGAACATGCCTGCCGGTGCTGAAATCTGCTGATATATAGATTCTTCTGCTCTCGGATTCGCATGAATGAAGCAGCAGGACTCGGGTCTCTGACATGGCAACCGCTGATATCACTATTTGGTGCAGGGTATGGCAGCTGATATCATTCTCTGACGTCAGGAAATGGTAGCTGGTGTGACAAACCGGCATTATGCATCAATAGCTGGTGTGACAAAACAACATCCTATATCAGTAGCTGGTGTGACAAAACAGCATCCCATATCAATAGCTGGTGTGACAAAACAGCATCTTATATCAGTAGCAGGTATGACAACTGGCATAATTATCTGGTAAATAAAAAAAACAATAAAAAAAGGCGATAACTTCAGATTTATGATCCGAGGTTATCGCCTTTTCTCTCGTGTAATCTTAAAAAACCATAGGATAAATCAAATTCCATTCAAAAGACAGTAACACGCTTGCCACTGTCCTATCCTGCAGAATAGCTGCCTTCCACAGAACGGTATTCGTTGTACTCCTTTACGTCTAATACTGCCAGTTTCACAGGTGATTTCCGTTGCCCTTTATACATTCTTCTCTTTATCATCACTCTGCCTTCCAAGAAACAGAACAACAAAAGTCACGAACATAGCATTTACACTACCGAAGGCAAAAAAGGCAGCAGATACATAGCCCCACTTGGTTCCATCCAGAATTCCCATAATACAGCCGATTACAGTGGCAACAAAGACAAGAATTCCAAGAATTAAGAATACTCTGACTTTTCTTTTTGACATTTTATGCCTCCTTCTTCCTTCTTACCACGACCAGCATGGATATTTGCATGCTGTTTCGTGACTTAGGCCTATTCACATTCTCAATTATATAGGCGTGTATTTCTCAAATCATTTAATATCATACACGGAACGCACTTTCAGGTCACTTGCGGTTCCACGCAGTACTGTAATAGTTTTTTCGCCTGCTTCCATATCAAAAAAGTTATCCGATAAAACAAAATCTTCGTCTCCGTAGATCTCAACGCTTCTCGCGTAAGCTGCTGCTTTGACCGTAATTCGGTCGCCTATAGCTGATACTGTAAGCGTAGGATCCGAAAAATGATAATGTTTTGGTGTGGTAAAGAGTACGGTCCCTTCACTTACTACCTTATCATCCGCCATAAAACGATAGGCAAGATGATTGTCCAGATATGCGGTCGTACTAAAATCCATCGTATCCAGCCAGACACTGGTAAACGGCGGTATTGTCATCCCACTCTTTCCTTTCTCAAGGATCTTGCTTTTTGCATCACGCAGTTCCCATTCAGCCGTGCCAACTACCGGGCGCTTGCTTTCGTTGGTAACACAGAGTCTTGCTGTACTTATATTCTCCGATGGCTCTGCTACTACGGAACTTCTCGCAGTAACTTCACATACCTCCTCGCAGGAAATCATGATCGGTGCAAAGAATCTCTTTGCGGCATAGTGCAGTGCTTTCCATCTTCCATAGTAATCAATGGAAGCCCAGGATGCCACCGGCCAGATATCATTCAGCTGCCAGTAAACTGCGCCCATACAATGATTGTCATTCCGATTCCTTCGGAAATGCTCAACTCCGTATCGAATGGCATCCGCCTGCAAAAGCTGGGATGCGTAGATCAGCAGTTCAAAACTGGTCGGATACAGATAGGTCATAGACAGGTACTGAAGGATTTTTCCATTGGCTCCTTCGTTGCGCTGATGACGTTCCATTACTCTTGAGAATATATTACGGTCTTCCGGCAGTGTAAAGCTTTCAATTGTTTTTATGCAGGGGAAAGACTGAAAGCCAAACTCGGACAGATATCTGAAATCGAATTTTCTGTATTCTGCAAATGGTACCCCGCCATGCCATACATCCCAGTAATGAACATCACCCTGATTGGGTCCATTCGGATCGGAAAAAGATCCTCCGGAGGATGGAGAGGACGGCCAGTAAAACGTCTCCGGGTTTTCTTTCTTTACAATCTTTGGTATGATGTGTTCGAACATTCTTATATAATGCGCTTTTGTCACATCATTTCCATCGTAGATACGTAACTTTGAGAACATCTCCATCTCGTTGTTTCCGCACCACAGGCCAAGTGATGCATGATGGCGGATACGCTTTACATTTTCCGTAATTTCTTCTGTTATATTCTCTTCAAAACTATCGTCCAGATGGTAGTTCGCGCAGGCAAACATGAAATCCTGCCATACCACAAATCCCATTTCATCGCAAAGGTCATAGAAAAAATCATCCGGATAGTATCCGCCTCCCCAGACACGGATCACGTTGAAGTTACATAGTTTACAGTCTTCCAGAAGCTTTCTCGTACGCTCTTTTGTAATCCTGCTCATGAGATTGTCTTCCGGAATATAATCGGCTCCCATGGCAAAAAAGGTCTGACCATTGATTTCATGGGCAAAGCTCTCTCCCCACTGGTCTTTTTCCCTGCGAATGGTAAGACTGCGAAGCCCAATTCGCTTTTCTGTGCGCTCCACCACTTTATCATTTTGCAGAAGATAGACCATGACCGTATAGAGCGGTTGTTCTCCAAGACCATTTGGCCACCAGAGTTCCGGATTCTTTATCTTTTCAGGCTTGTGGTTAAAAAACCGCTGCTTTTCACCTTTGGGTGAGATCAGTTCAATCTGGATTCTGGCATCGCCGCTATAAGTGACATCTACCGTGACGAACACCGCCTCTTCGTGGATCTGGTGAATCTCCACCTCTTCAATTCTGGCATCCTCGATACCCAGAAGACATACATCTTTCCATATTCCACAGTCGGGAAGTCTGGGACCCCAATCCCAACCAAACATACAGTGTGGTTTACGAATCTGCGGAAATCCTTTCATGGCATCTCCGGTTCCCCCGACATGTTGCTTTTTTTCTTTCTCCTGTATATAGGTGAGCGGAGAACAGATACAGACCTGCAAAAGGTTTTTCCCTTCTTTTAACAGCCCTGTAACTTCGAACTCATAACTTCTGTGGAAATTCTCTGTTCTTCCGATCATTTGTCCGTTCAGTTTTATTTCGCTGATGGTATCTATACCTTCAAAGCGAAGTATCTGCTGCTTCGCTTTTTTAACTGGTTCAAGAATCGTAAAGCTCTTTTCAAACAAATAATTCTCCTGCATCATAGCAAGTGCATCCAGCTCATTTTCGCGATAATAGGGATCCTGCATTTTCCCGCTTTCCAGATAAAAGGAATAGACGGATCCCGGTATCTGTCCTTTGGTTGTATCACCGTTCGTTCTCTTCATACTCCATGTTCCGCTTAAAAGTTGAATTTCCATTTTGCCCCCATTCTTACCTGCTTTTCTTCTTACCTACTACCCTAATACCAATACAAAAAAAGCGCAAGATGTTTCTTGCGCAAAATCTCTAAATATTCATATAAACTAATTGACAGCTGTTTATGGAACTTACTATAATGATAATACAAATGAAGAAGTCAGGTTTTGAAAATGCCCAGAAAAAAAGACCTAACCCAGCAGTTCCCCCCGCCAAACTAAGCCTTTGAGTGCGTCGCCAGGGGCTCGAACCCTGGACACCCTGATTAAGAGTAATTTAAATCGCAAATAGATTAGTATTGACCCAAAAAGTATCAAAAGAACACATTTAAGACAATTGATGTGTTCTTTTTTTTCTATATTAGCATAAAATATAGACACAATCAATACTATGTATTATGATAATAATGTAAATTATTGTTATATGATTTTATGGGGTGAGAATTATGATGGATGGTCAAAAAAATTGGCATGATTATTATGATAGAAATCAGCCAAAAAAGAAAAATAAAGCAGTAATTTTTTTACTTGTTATTGTATCAATTTTAGTAATTTATGTATTGGCAATTTCATATAGGAACTATATTATTTTAAAATATGCAAATACAGAAGAAATTACTGCTAATTTAAATGATGACAATTCATCTGCAAGTCTTAGGATAAAAACAAAATATATTAATGGAACAGGTAATGAATTTAATGAATATATCCAAACTATGGGTTCATATATTCAAATGATAACAGATCTTTATAATTCAGCAGAAAATACAAATGATCCTAATGAAGTTATGAAGTTAATTTTAAAAGTTGATATTTATAAAAAAGACATTATCAAAATGGGATTTGAAGATGAATATGAAAAATATTATGCTGCTAATTTAGATTATGTTTATGAAGCATTACAATCTTTAGATATTTATTATATGTATTATTCTGGTGATTTTTTGGGTAGTTATAGTTTTGATAAAATGACAGAAAAATCTAATGCTATATCGACTTCATTGATTGATGTATTTGATTATTGTGGTATTACTTATTCTGTTTTATCGGATGGTTCGATTAATTATAATGTTAGTAAAACATATTCAGTAAATGGTATTAAAGTCTGGGGAAATTAAGTATAATTTGTAAAGTGTAAAAAAATATAAATATATTAATATTAAAAGACGTGGCTATAACGCTACGTCTTTTTTTTGTTTATCCAATCTTGGAAGATAATGATTCCTGGTGATCAAATTTAGAATATGCTTCTGCTGCGAGAGCCAAAGCTTTTTTATTTGAAATTGAACATAATCTATAGTCTTGTATGAGTTTGAGTTCATCTTCAGATAATTTTCCTTTTTCAATTTCAATTTCTGTTCCGAATAAAAGCCAATATATATTTATATCAAAATTATTATGGAGAGCAATAATAAATTCCGAACCCATTTTACTTTTATTTGATTCATAAGTTGATATAGCTGCTTGGGTAACACCTGTTTTTTCTGCTACAGTAACAGCTTTTATATTATTTTCAATTCTCCAATATTTAAGACGGTCTCCTGGACTCATATTTTCTCCTTAAAAATAATTAATTTTCTTGACAAAATTAATTATATCTATATAATTATATTTAAGATTTAAAAATAATTAATTTTCTAAAAACAAACTTCTTAGTTTCTTATTTTATATATATCTAGTTTGATTTTATAATATCAAAATTTTGATAATTAATCAATGAAAAGGAGAATCTGTTATGTCTGATATTAGGAAAATCATGAACAACGTAAATGAATTTCATATCAAAAATCTTGAACAGGTCAATAATGATCTCCGCAATTCAGAGATTCGCATGTGTACACGAAACGATAAATTAGTGAGTGGGTTAAACTACATCCTTAATCTTCTTGAAAACAATATGATTACGATGGACCAGGCTGTTGAATTAAAAGATGAAATGAATAAGGCATATGCTGCCGGTATACTCTGCGTTGATGGTCTTATGGTGAGTTAAGCCGGAAGGCTCTCAAATATAATTTTTAGATCATGACTGGCCAGTTGGTCGATCATAGATCAGGAAGGAAACTATATGAGTATATGTACGAAGCAAAAGATCTGTATTATGTGTTTTCAGGAAATTACTGTTGATGGTATTCATTTACTAAGAATTGATTATACCAGCAAGAAATATGTAAATGATCTGAATGAATCAAAGGAAGTTATTCCTTTGACACATCATAATTATTTTGATGAAGAAATCAAAATAATAAGAGACGAATTGAAATGTGTTCCTGGTATATATATGGCTGATATTGATTTTAAATCAATTAGCTCAGTTGGATCCATATCTAATATCAAGTTTGTTGAAAGTATAGATATTGAATATTTTGCAAAGCTTGATGGATTGGATGAAAAGACATTTTTATTAACACCATTTTTTGAAGTTTCTGTGAATGATATTACGGAGTTAAGCCATAAGGCACTCAAATAAATTTTATAGATCATGATTGGCCAGTTGGACGATCATAGATCAGAAAGGATCATTATGGAAGCAGATGTAAGAAAGAAAGTTATTGTACTATCAGCAAATAACTATGCAATCAATGATAAGGATACAGGAAAGATGAATTCAGGAGTTTCCTTTACCTATCTGGCAACGGATAATCTTAATCCGGTTACAGCGAATACGAACACCAAAGGAATCAAGCACAGTAAGGCTTCACTTCCTGATACATTCAAAGATGTTTTTGTTTCTGTCCCAGCATTTTATGAAATGGACTTTAACATTGCACCTGACAAAGACGGTCATGCAGCTCTTAAACCGGTGGATGCAAGGTATATCGGTGTTATTAAGATCATGGATGCATTTGCAGCAGCAACTGGCAAAGAAGCAATACCTGCCGGAAAGTAATTTTATTAACCGGGGGGAATAATCCTCCCGGTTTTTCGAGGTGTTAATATGAAAAGAATCATTGCTGTATTTTTAATGATTACAATGTTAACAGGAATTATATTTGTTCAGCAAGAGCCGGTTGAAGCAAAGGCTGCTGATATGGTTACTTATACAGCACTTTATGAAATTATTGTTGGAATACTTTTTAGTATGGGACTTTATGATAATGATATGAGTTTAAATCCAACAGATAATGTTATTGAATATTTAGAAGAAAGTTCAGGAACAACAGCGTATAGTAATTTATTTGCTTTATTTGGTGGAGCAGGATTTGCTTTTGTTGATCAGTCAGCAAGTATCATTTTGGATTCGATCGATACAATAAGGAGTGCTTTGTCAGATGCTGAAACAGAAGTTGCAACTGATTATGAAACATCTACTGGAGAAACTTTTGATCCTGATAGTTCTGAAATTGATATAGAAACTTTATTAGCTGCATTTGTGGCAGCTGGCATTATAGATGCAGATGGTAATTTTGTCATTTCACAGGAATTAAGAGATGATATTGCGACTCTTGTAAGTGAGTATGTCGCAAGCTCAGCAAATGCAGTTGAGAATGAACCGATTGTAACTTATAATCATCCTTTTTTTAATACATATACAGATACTAATGGATCTGTTGATATGTCAAATTACTATTCAGCTGGTCTTGATTATACGTCGCAATCATGGAGTAAATCAGAATTACTTGATTATTTATTAAACGAAGATTGCTACTATAAATATAATGCATATGGTGAAGTTTTAAGTTTTTTAGATACTTATGATGAAATTGATTTAGCTAACAAATCATATGTTTTGTTATTAGCAAGAGAATATTATTCAGCTAAATATAATGTTTATGTAAGTATGTATGAATTTGAGAATGATGATGTTTTTATATATAACGGAACTACTGTATATAAAACGGATTCTAATAATATTCCAGAAGTTATAAATAAAGTCTATAACATAGAAGATTATTATTTATCAACTGAATATAATTCTGATATTAGTTCATTAAAAACTGGTGCTAGTTATACTGGTAGTTTGAATTTGACTTATTATTTTGCAAAATGTATTGGTCAATTAGTTAGTGTAAATAGCTATGATCATGATTTTATTATTCTTAATCAACCAGGAAATGATATTACTTTTTTAAATTATTCAGCTTTATCATCTTTTGAATATGCAGTAAATGGTAAAAATGATAGCGCTGTAACAATCAATTCTTCTGGTGTTAGAACAGAAACAGCTGTACCATCAGATTCGGTTGTATCATCTGATACATCATCCGATGCAGCACCAATAATATCAGATGTTTCTGATATTACTATAAGTATGTTAGCAGAGCAGATTTCAAATCTAACAGAAGCATTAGAAAATGTATCAGCTGCACAGGCTTTAAATTCTATAGCAACAAATGTTGATACAAACATGGAAGCTACAGATAGTAATGATGTACCTTCTGGATTTTTTGATAGTGTTATGTCATGGTTCTCTTCCTGGAATACATGGATCAGTAGTATCAGTTCAAATATAACTGATATTGCCGGATCAATGGGCAATACTATAGCTGAAAATGTATCATCTGCATTAGGTGAATATATGATAGATAATGTTGGATCTAATTATTTAGAAGGTATCAATACTAGTATTGATAATATTGTAGAAGGAATTGGTGAAGAAGGTGTAACCGGAGCAATTTCAGAAGTAAATACATCTGTACAAGCTATTGCATTAGCATTAGATCAGTCAGTTGTAACAGATGAAGAAGTAGCAACATTAGCTGCTGAATTTGAAGCAACTTATGATGATCCAGGAGGTAATTTAATAAATCTTTTGTATTATCTCCTGATCATTGTTGTATTACTTATTAGAATATTTCTAGCTTGTTTAAATCTAGCTATTGTATTATTTGCAGTTCCTGCTTCTACATCTATGTTACCTGATTCTATGATTCAAGGTCTTGAATATATACATGCATTAAAGATAGATCCAACAATTACAGAAGCGCAGTTATCAATGGATAACAGCACAACACCAACATCAGGAATTCCTTTATTTACATTATTATTTGGACTTATAGATATTATTATTTTGTTTCAACTTATTAAAGCTTTAAGAAGGGAGATCAATACATTTGACTTATAGAATATTATTTGTTTCAAGTTTTCTTGATGTAATTGAGAATTATGTAACAAAGTTTTTAGAAGTTCTTTATAGCCTTGTCAATGCAATGTATATGTTTTCTGTAAAACTGGAAGAAGTTGAAGCTAGGCTTGATGCCATGGCTGATTCTGTAAATGGTGGTACTATTTACGGATATTCAGGATTAGAGGTTATAGGTACTTATAGATATTTAGTTGGTGATTCGATTTTTATGTTAACTTATTTGATTGTATTAATAGGCATATTATTTACGTTATATAAATTAGTAATAATGGCTGTAAAAGTTTATAACAATGCAAAATCAGGTGGCTCTCTTACAAGTTTTTCAAAATTATTTAAATGATAGTTTACGGTATTGCAAGCCGTTAATTATAAAAAAAAATTATGTTAGTAAGTACATGCGCAGTACTGAACACTATGAAAGGACGTGGCATATGAAGAAATTCAAGGCGCTGTTAACAAAGATCAAGGTTATTACCAGTACAGCTGTAAAAACAGTTGTAGCAACAGTTGGAATGATCGCTGCAACTGCAGCTGTTCCTGTTTTTGCTACAGCAACACCAGTTCCCTCAACTGATAGTATCACAATTAATTTTGAACCGAGCCAGATGTTTACATACTCTAATGTCATTATTAGTTGCTTGATGCCTGTTGTGTATATTACAGCTGGTCTGTCCCTCGGCTTTACAATCATTTATGCACTTAAAGGTGCGTTTAGCAACAGAATGTAATGTGATTGTAGCTGCAACTGAATATCGTGCAGGAGGGGAATGACTTTCTGCATTCCCCTTTTTATGTGAATGCATGATATAAGATCTTTGACCAGGAAAAAATTGAAATGAAATTTTTCTGTGATAACAGTATTTGAAAGGCAATGTATGAATAAAAAAGTATGGTTATTAGCAATTACAATCTTTTTGATTTTCATTTCTTTTTATTTTTATAAAGATACTGAAAATGTATATGCACAGGAAATAACAATAGATACTGAATCAGTTTCCGGATCAGTCTTAACTATTATTTTGGTAACTCCGGTTCCGGAGATTACAGACGATCTGGAAACATTTGAATCAGTTCCAGGAACATACACATCCTACGAATATGAAATGATTCGTAGAACTAACAATTTAGAATATGCTCTTGCAATTTTAATTACGATTATTGTGATTAACATATTCTTAGCAATTAAAAATCGAAAGTGAGGTTTATATGCAGACACAGGTTATTATTTTATTACTGTTAGTACTTTTACTTGCAGTAATCAGTATGCATCAAAGTAAAATAATAAAAACAGATGAACAGATCATGGATGCTGCTGATCTGAACCATCCAAAGCTTGGACAGAAAATTCATCCGGGCGATTATTATAATCCAAAAGGAACGAGAGATATCGAGAAGATCTAACGGAGGTTAACAGTTATGTATATGCTCGTTACATTAACTTTATTATTGGCTGTTGACCTGTTAGCAAATTACATCACTATCAAAGTTTTCATGAAGAAAATTGAATCAGGAAATCATCCTGAAACAGATGTCAGTTTAGATCGTTTACGTAAGAAAAAGACAAATTCGGATAGAGAGGAGATTATAGAAAATGAATAATATTATTTATTTTATTGAATTTTTTATACTCCTCTTTGTTACCGGATTTGTCTTTGATTTTATTGAAAAGTTATGTGCTGCAGCTGTTATCAGAGTGAAGATCAGCGAAAGGAGAGGAAGAAAACTTGTTGTATAATGGCATATTACCAGAAGTAAATTATGAAATGATTTATGGCATAGGTATAGGCTTATTCTTCATTCTCCGGCTGTATATTTTGATACGTGATGTATTTAACCAGGCAGCCAAAAAAAGCAATTAGGAGGCTGAATGTATTACATAGTTACGGAATCGGGAGTATATCCCGGAAAGAGCAGAGTTGAGTTAAATAAAAAGCTTAAGTTACTTACGGAAGAACCAGAATTTACATGTTTGGGTCCTGATAAAATCATGAGAGTTAATGAAGTTGATATTGATTTTTTGCAGGATAAACGACGAATGTCAAATATATTCTTTGGTAATTTCTTTCGTAAGGATAACAAGGTTTTTTTATTGGTCCTTGTAGTGTTCATTTTATCTGTGATTCAGCTTGTTATGATGATTCAGTTTATGAGCGCTATATCCGGATAGGAAGGTGTCTATGTCAAATATTGATTTTTCAAGTATGTTCGATAACTTTACATCAGGTAATTCATCAGATCCCATTGGAAGCATTTATAAGATAATACCGGTATATAATTCTTATCAGCTTAAGCTGCTTTTTGTATTACGGTCATTATGTAAAAAGTGGGATCTGGATGATATCGATAGTGCCCTGGATCAAGTTATGGAGCTTCAGAAAGAAAACAAAGATTTGGATTTCTTCCGCCAAAAGAGTCTGCAGACATTGTTGGCTGCCTATACTCAGAATGAAATGATTCGTGGTATTAAGGTACAGAGCATAAATGATGTCACAGATAAATAACCGGAGGTTATGTTATGCCAGGTATGATTTTAGGTGTATACGGAAAGCAAAGAAGTGGTAAGACCTTATTCAGTTATCTGATTTGTAAAGCGATTAAGAAATGGTATGAAAAAGAAACAAAAACTACACTGAGATTTTATAGTAATATTTGGGCACCCGATGATGACATAATCTATGTAAGTTCTGTCGATGATCTGCCATTGGATTTAGAGCCTAAAATTGTTCTACTTGATGAAATCTACAATGGCACAGATGCCCAAAACTATAAAACACTCAGTGAGATCAGTATCTATATAAATACGATTGGTAAACAGAATTGTTTTTTTATTTTCACATCCATTGATCCATCAGAAGTTTATAACCGTATACGTAACCAAATGAGATTTGTTGTATTTGTACGATCTGATGATAAAAACATTTATTACCGTATTACCGATCTTGATAATGGAAAATTTAAAGATTTTACATTATGCAAGACAGAAGAATTCTTTACTTCTGTTAAGTATGATACAAATTTTATCCCGGTAAAATTTGATTGGAATATGAAACGTTGGAAGAACAAATTAAGGGATTTCTATATCAGGAATTATGGTAGAGATTTATTACCAGATTAGATTATCAGTATTAGTTAGTATTATTAGTATTTAGTATTTAGTATTAATAGACTAGTAGTTAAGTCGATTATTAATTGATCAACGAGGTGATCGTTGAAGTCGA
Organism: Clostridia bacterium; assembly: GCA_003249225.1. GTDB lineage: Bacteria > Bacillota > Clostridia > Lachnospirales > Lachnospiraceae > SZUA-448. The sequence continues at coordinate 60,590 of QKJQ01000031.1, forward strand.
GGTTAGGCTGGACCGCTGCCGAGAGGATACATCCTCCGGCAGCGGTAGGCGAACATCGCTACTACTAGGGTTTAAAGTGGAAAGTTGGGGAAAACCCCTTCTTTTGATTTTGACTTTGATCTTACGTATTCTTGCCAGGTGCATCTTATTCTATTGCATTATATGCCGGTTTATTGTTTATTTATGACCATGCGTATGTAATAGCAGCAGTATGAGCAAACAATTACGTGTAAGCTTGATTTTTAGATTATACGTAATGTGCGCTAGGCAAGGGTACGGGACCGCAAGTCCCGTGATCTTGACCTTCTGGTTTTTGGTTTTCCCCGACCAGGGGTGTGGTTGGGTAGAAAGCATAGTATAGCTGGATGTTTTTAATTGAATATCGGTGTTGTTGAAGTCAATTAAGTTCAAATTGACTTAATTTTGTGCAATAACGAGGGTGTCCACAATGCATGTAATACGTGGACTGAAATATCAAAATAAAAATCTAATCTAATACTGATAAAATCTATAAAAATTTATTTGTAAAATGTTTGCTAGAAATAGCTTTCTAGCAAATTTAATCACACTTTAACGTGTTAAAGGATTCAGACAATTTAATGAGGTGATGTTATGGATATATTTAAAAATTACTTAGACATACTGATCGAAGTTTTTAATCTTCAAGATTTTACTTTAAGTGATTTAATGCAGTGTCTTAGATATAGTTGTCTGCTTGTTATTATTATTTTAATTTTAGTAATTGTTATTTCTTTAATAGATAAATTATTTACAAGAGATGATAGTTTCAACAATATTCTCATATCATGTTGTAGTAAATTTTTGATTGGTACAGTTATTTGTTTAATCGTGGTTGAAATTATTGATCGTGTAATTATTAGATAATGAGGTGGATTATGAAGAAAACAGATAATTTTACTTGTTCCTATTTAAAAAATAAACGTTGTTTAAAAGGAATGATATGTGGTGGTTTATGTAGCAAGTATGCTTTATGTAGATTTTGCAAACATGAAGGAAATACAGATAAATGTAATTTTTGTGAATGGTTAAAAAACAATCCTCATATATAAGATTGGAGGCTTTATGGATATTGATTTAATGTTTAAAGTATTTAAAATATTTTGTTTAATAATTCTGAGTCTAAGTATATTAATAAATATTGTTTTTCAAATTGTAAAAATGAGATCTAGCAATATTGATAAGGAGATTGAAAACACAATTTTTATTGATACACTAACACTTTCTGTGTTTTCACTTGGTGGCATATTTATATAATTTCTTTTTGAAAACAAATTTTTATAATTTAATGCCTGGGGGTTTTTATGCTAGATCAGAATGAAAAAGCTTTAATTTTAACAGAAATGAATCTGGAAAACCGGAATAAATGGTTCGATTTCAAAAGACAAAAGTTTCTGCATAATATCGATACATTTTATTACAGTGTAACGCTAAAGGATGATTTTACAAAAGAAACTGATAGTGTTACTGTTAAAAGATTTCGCCGTTTCTTTGAAAAGAAGTATGAAGAAATGACTTATGAAGCAAATTTCATTCCATATATCATTGATGGTTTTAATACAACAATGAATCTTAAATATTCCAGTTTTTCATTCTATAAGATATGGATTGAAGTTCCTGAACGATATGACATATTTTTTGCTTATAGTGTACCAAATAAACTGACCTGTGAATGTATTGTTCAGATCAGGGCAAATTTACTTTGGGAAAAAGGAATAATTGATGCTTACGAGGAGTCTTTTGAAACTTTTAAAAAGATCTGCAAGAATCATAATTTGGTTATCGATTATGTACTTGAAAATCGTGTTGATTATTGTTGGCATACAAATTATCTGCAAAAACCGGAAGAGTTCTTCCGGATTGATAAATTTGCTCCAATGAAGATAACACAATTCAAACGCTGCAGAAATGATTTCATGTTCAAAGGTCAAGATGGTTATGAAATGGATTATCTTTGTATGGGTCGACGTGGATCCAAATGCTTTGTACGTATTTATTTAAAGAGTAAAGAAGTCATTGAGAAAACAAAAAAGCCTTTCTTTTTTAAACGTTGGTACGATGAAGGTGTTATAAATGCATATGATAAGTATTGTATGGAATATGCATTTGAACGTGGTAACTGGAAACAGTTAGAACTTGCCAGGCTTAAGTTTTATATTGAGTATGGTTATCATAGTAATATTAAAGCAAGATGCAGAGAATTCCTTGATCAGGATTGTCCTAATATGGATAACCTGATTGAATTTGCAGATCAGATATGTCCCAGGGTCCATAAAGTAATGAATATAGAATTTCAGACGATGCGTAAGCAATCAAAACATTTTATTTTGAATGAACGTGAAGATTATGATCGGGAATGCCCGGATATAAATCAGAATAGAATTTATGATTACTTTGCTAATCTGAAAGAAATTGCAGATTACCTGACATGGTGGACTCTTAGACTTACTGATCCGGAGGATTCTGAAACAAAAAAATCTGAAAGAAAGCTATGTCACTTCTGGTTAGCACTCCGTAGAACAAGAATGATAAACGTTAATTGGACTCCTCAAAAAGAAAGAATAAAAACAAATTACGAAAGAAATTTAAACTTTGAAGCTGCAAAAAAACGTGTTGTTAGTGCTGCCATGCTTATGTCTATATATATGAATGGTAAAAATGATAATGATCCGCTGCAGGACTGTGCGGATGCTTTACTCATAATGAATGATAATGATATGGATGATGCTCGAAAATATAAATGTAAAAAGTCTAAATCATTAAAAGATGATGATTTGAAAAAAATCAAATACGATGATAAGCGTAAGAAATATTATATTTTCGATGAAGATGGTGTTATACACTAACTAAAAATCTGACTAATTAGAGGTGATATTATGTGTCCAGCACAAAGAGAAATCATTAATCATGATTTTAAAATCAGAGATCTTAATGAATTGTATATGATAGATAAGATGTCGAATTGCAGTCCTAAGACTGTTACAAATTATCAGCAGCATCTTTCGTATTTCTTTGATTTTATGGAATCTGAATGGAATACGAATAGTGTCATTATAAATAAAATTAAGCTTATGGATCTTAATAAGTACACTCTTTATTTGAAAAATAAGAATAAATACGCTGATCATCCAATTAATCCGATGCAGGAGAAAAAGTTAAGTAATACGACTGTAAGAGATTATTGTGTCAGTGTTAAAGTTCTGTTGAACTGGTGTTATTTAAATGAGTATATAGAATTTGATATTTCGAAAAATTGGAAGCTGCCAAGAATTGATAAAAGGGAAGTACTTCCATTATATCAAGATGAAGTTGATAAGATTGAAACTTTATATTCAAGAAAATGTGATACACATTTTCGTAATCTTGCAATTATTCATTGTGGACTTGATGCTGGTTTACGATCAAGTGATATTATTGGACTTGATCTTTGTGATGTAGATTTTCAAAAGAATTACATTCATATCAAGGGTGATAATTCGAAAGGATACAGAGAAAGATATATAAAGCTTTCTCAAAAATTAAAAGGTTATTTGTTACAGTATAAACTTGTTTTTCGGAATCCGAATCAGGATCCGCATGCACCATTTTTCTTTAATATTAAAAGTGGGGAAAGGATTACTATTGATGGTTTAAAATGCATGATCCGAAATATTAAAAAGCATACCGGTATTACAAGAATAAAGTTTCATCTTTTCCGACATACGTTTGCATCAAGCTTTATGCTTGGAGGTGGTAATATTTCCTCGTTACAAACGCTACTTGGTCATTCTACTATTCAAATGACTGAGAAGTATGTTCATATGTCAAATCAGTATATTTCTTTGGGTGAAGATATTTATAGGCTTGAAAAGTCGTTTTTTACTATTTACTACGGTAAAAATCAATACTGATGAAAGGATGTGATCATATGAAGTATTTAGATTATAATCCATATGCAAATTGGAATCATAGCGTTATAAAAGACATAATAAGAGATACAATTATGTCAGAAGAAAGTGATGAAATAGTAATTGGATTTTTTCTTGAATATGTATATATCAATGAATTATTCAAAAATGATGGCTATACCTCTATTTCTGATTATGCATTTAATGAGTACAAAATCGAAAAAACAAAATGTAATAGATTAAGGAATATTGCAAGTAAATTTTGTGTACCTGGATTACCGGTATTAAAGATTCAATACAAAGATTTTAGTATATCATGTCTAAGTGAAATGTTATATCTAAATGATAAGCAACTGGATCAAGTTAATTCAAATACAACGGTATCTCAGATAAGATTATTGAAGTTAATTGATATTGATGATTATCAGTTGATTGAGAACATTAATGGAAAAAAGCTTTTACCTACAGAAATTTGGTTTATCAAAGCATATTTTCGATTTAGACCAAATGAGTTTAAATGGTTGATGAAATTATGCCAGAAGCATAAAAAGATTAACAAGATCATTGATGAATTTTGTTATCATCATGAATTAGGACGTTTTTCTGATTTTGTTTTAAAAGATTTTTATGTACTTTTTGATAATCAAAAAAGTGTTATCCATATAAATTTTATGGATGAATATTTGATTATTGGATATAAGAAATTTGTTGAAACAGTTTTGAATTATTATGATCCATATATTTATTAGTAGAAAGGAGCAAGAGTTTGTCCGGACAACAAAAGCGCTTTGCTCAGTTTATTTTATGGATATTTCAATTTTAAAGGTAAAGGACAATATTAGATTAACATGTGTAAATTATGAATACACAAGCAATGGAAAATCATATTTTTCAAAAAGTGAAAAGGAATTTGAAGGAATTATAAAAGCTCTCATTAAGCATAATGATAATTTATATGAAATCTTTGTTGCTACAAAATGGAAGGCTATGATCTCAGTATTTTCGAAAGATATTATATATCTTGAAAAACTGGATTTAGATTTTAAGCCTGCCGATCAAGAAGTAATAAACATGTTTTCAATTATTACTCATGATGATTTAAAGAAATGTATGAGCCTTTATAATTCCTTTTTTCTTAAGTGGGAAAAAGAATATAAAAATGATGATTACACTGCAGCTGTTATGATGTGCGAAGCCAGGAAGTTATATGAAGAAAATAATAAATGCAAAATGATTTCTATTATGCTAGCCGATATGATCGACTGTATAGAAAATCAACATGTTTCATGAAAGGATTATATGAAAAAAGATATTATTGATTTTATGAAAAAAAATAAGATATTAGTTATTATATCTTTTATTTCTATTATGTTTGATTTTATATTCTGTATTATTTTTAAATTGTAAATTTTATAAGGAGGATAATATGGATTTAACACACGTATCACTTTTTACCGGAATAGGTGGTCTTGATATAGCTGCGGAGAAAGCAGGATTTAAAACAATCGTTCAATGTGAATTTGCAGATTTTCCATATAAGGTACTTGAAAAAAATTATCCAGATATAGAAAGGTGGAGGGATATTCATGATTTGTCAGCTGAATCTATTTTCAGAAGAACCGGAAGAAAAGAAATTACAGTTATATCAGGGGGCTTCCCTTGTCAACCGCATAGTATTGCAGGAAAACGTAAAGCATCTAATGATGAACGTGATTTATGGCCGGAAATGCGGAGAGTCATTAGCGAAATTAAACCAGGATGGGTTGTGGGAGAAAACGTTCGGGGATTACTATCAAGTGAAAATGGACAATTTTTCAGAGGAATACTCCGGGACTTTACCATCTTGGGGTATGATGTTGGATGGTGTACTTACAGAGCTGCGGACGTCGGAGCGATACATCCAAGAGAAAGAATTGCAATTATTGCCCACCTTAGTAGCAAGCGAAGGTTGGAACAGAAGATTAAAATCAACACAACAGAACGGGACGAAGCACAGTTTAAAATTATCACAGGCAATAAAAGAAAATTTAATACCAACATTAACAACATCAGCCAGGTATGGATGCGCAAAAGATCGATACAACGGATCCAGGAGCAACAAGAACAGCAATCCTGCAGAGAAATTGAGAACTGGACAAGACAGTCCAATTTATTTGAACCCAAACTACTGCGAAGTTATCATGGGGTTCCCGATGCAATGGACAGAATTAAAGCATTAGGAAATGCAGTTGTACCGGAACAATTTCAAATGATTTTTAATTATATATATGAAATTGAAAGTGAAAAATATAGGTAAAAATAAAAGGATTCATTTAAGAATCCTTTTGTATCTTTTCTTCTATTGCATCAATAATAAATTGATTAAAGCTTGTATAACCTGATTTTTTTGCTTTTGTTTTATATTCTATTTTTTTATTTTGAGAAATACGCAATTTAATATCTACAATATCATTTTTTGATAAATAGTTAAGAGTAGCTTTTTTTTGAGCATCTGTATATGGCATAGTTTACCTCCTTTTTGAAATATTATATCATAAAATGCAATATGTACCCATATACATAATAAACAAATATGTACCCATATAATTAGTGATTGTGTCAATAGAAATATATGTACCCATATAGTATAATAATTATAGTAAAAAAAATTAATGATTAGGAGGATTAAAAATGAAATTAGCTGCTTTATTAGAGATAACTGGTTCTAAAGTTAAGATTAGTATTCACAAGCTTAATGATAAACCAGGTGATTCATTTCGTGATTTTGAAAACAAGAATTCTGTTCCTGAAGAATTAAAGCTAAGAACTGTTAAGAATATGTGGGTATTTGAAGATGAGTTACAAGTGCTCGTATAATTTGAAAGGAGTTTTATTTTGGAGTGCGTAATTTGTAGAAGAACTTTTAAAATGATTGGTCAAGATTTCGTAAGGTTTATTTCTGATAGACCGGTATGTGAAGACTGTTGGAATGAATTATCCTATGATGAAAAAAATCGATTTGAAAAAAACAATAAAAATGTATATTGTTCTGTTTGTGGAAAATATATTTTAGAAAAAGAGCAAGACACTATGACCTTTATTAAAGGTAATCCTATATGTAAAGAATGTTTAAATGAAATAAAATATTAGTTAAAAGAATTTTGTGATATTGATTAAAAAAAAGGACTGTTATATGCAGTCTTTTTGATTGACTTTTATGCCAATTCTTTATATGATTTTAACAGGTCAAAAAGTAATCATTGGGTTAGAAATTTATCCCAGAAAAAAAGACCTAACCCAGCAGTTCCCCCCGCCAAACTAAGCCTTTGATGCGTCGCCAGGGGCTCGAACCCTGGACACCCTGATTAAGAGTCAGGTGCTCTACCAACTGAGCTAGCAACGCTTATCAATAATAAACCCTCGTATTACTTTTGAAACGCAAGAGTTATTATAAACGATGCCCCTGCAAAAAGCAAGTACTTTTTCTATTTTTTTATTCATTTGATATAATTCATCCCAAAGGAGACTCTATGTTACAAAAAGAAACCCTGCGTAAACAAATGCAGCGCATGAAAACTGCAAAAAGAAAGAAAAAACCCCCTTATGATGATTCTCCTCTAAAGGTTCGTATGTTTATCGAAGCAGAACACGGCGATGAAGAAATTGGCACACCTCCTAAAGAGAACACGGACAAATCAGAAGCAGATATGTTTGATGAAGATGACATCTTTGCTTCTTTGAATGGCTCAGGCAGAAGAGAACATTTCCGCTTTGAGGCAAATCGCAGATATTTTACGATCTGCGTATATGCCTTTTTCTTTGTCATAGCTGCAGCTCTGGTTGTTTTTGGTATTATGAACATGACTTCCATCAAGGAAGCAATCTCTCGTTTCCTTATTATAATGACGCCTTTTATTATGGGTGCTTTTATATCATTTTTAATTAACCCCATGGTCCGTCAGATCGACACCTATCTTTTTCAAAAGCTTTTCCATATGAAAAGCGCCAAAGCCAGAAAGGTTTTATCAATACTTCTTTCTTATATTCTGGTCATTGGCGCCATAACGGTTATCTTTTTGTATGTTGTTCCGCAGATTGTTGAAAGTCTTAGTGATCTTACTTCCAGAAAAGATGCTTTATACGACGGAATTCTCTATTCCATTGATAAGCTGGAGACCTATCTTCCTGCTGTTGACTCTGCCATGATCGGTGATAAGATCAATGAACTGCTGCCGAATATTATCACGTATCTGTCCAACTTAATAACCGAACTGATTCCGTTTCTGCTTAACTTTTCCTTTTCCATCGCAAAGTTTGCATTGAACCTGCTCTTGTCGGTAGCAATATCTATCTACATCCTTTATGATCTGCGGAAGCTGAAACGTGTCCTTACCCGTCTGGTCTATGCCATACTCCCCATCAGACGTGCCAACAGTCTAACAGATACAGTAAAGGAATGCGGTACTATCTTTGCGAAATTCATTGTTGGAAAATCAATCGATTCTTTGATCATCGGTGTTCTATGTTTTATTATTTTAAAAATTTTTGACTTTCCTTATGCCGTACTTGTCAGTGTAATCGTAGGCATAACAAATATGATTCCCTACTTTGGACCATTTATAGGTGCCGTTCCAGGCATTATTCTTTATCTTTGTATTGGATTCGGCGATGCCCTTGGTTTTGGAATTATTATATTGGCTCTTCAGCAATTTGATGGCTGGGTTCTTGGTCCTAAGATTCTTGGCGACTCGACTGGTCTTTCTCCGATCTGGGTCATCTTCGCCATCATTGTCGGCGGCGCTTATGCCGGTGTGATCGGTATGTTCCTTGGTGTACCTGTTGTGGCTGTTGTCGCATACCTCTCCGAGCGTGTAATCTCAGGAAAATTAAAGAAAAAGAAACTGGATATCTCATAGAGATTCCAGTTTCTTTACTAATGCATCTTTCGGTAGTGCACCGATTGCTTTGTCTACTACAATTCCTTTTTTCAGAAAGCATAAGGTCGGAATAGACATAATTCCAAACTTTGATGCAGTATTTGGTGATTCATCTACATTAAGTTTTCCGATAACGATCTTTCCTTCGTATTGCTTGGCAAGTTCTTCAATGATCGGTGACATCATCTTGCAGGGTCCGCACCAGTCGGCATAAAAATCAATTACCACCGGCAATATGGACTGCATCACTTCTGTTTCAAAATTCTCATCTGTAAAAATTTTTGCCATAGTTACCCTCCTGACTTAGCGATATGCTTCCAGACGGTAGATCGGGTTTCCCATAGAAGAAAATTTCTCTTCGTATTCCGTCATAATATTACCATCCGCAAACTCGCTCTGGTGTAGATTTCGGGTGACCTTTTGAAGTTTCCAGCCTGCCTCAGCGACCTGCTGCAGCGAAAAATCAAAAAGTGCCTCGTTATCTGTTTTCATAGCAACTATTCCTGTTTTTGAAATTACTTTACTGTATCGTTCAAAATACTCCTTCGCGGTCAGTCTGCGTTTGGAGTGTCTGTCTTTAGGCCATGGATCTGAAAAATTAAGGTAAATTCTATCTACTTCACCTTCGGCAAAGTACTCACAGAGATTTTTTGCGTCAACACAAAGATAAAAAAGATTTGGGATATCCTGATTCTCTCTCTTTTTTAGTGCCCGGACCAGAACACTGGCGTATTTTTCTATACCAATGTAATTAATATCGGGATTTCGCAGTGCAAGTTCTGTAATGAACTGTCCTTTTCCCATTCCAATTTCAATGTGAATCGGTTGATTCTTTGTGAAGCAGCTCTGCCAGTCTCCCTTTTTTGTCTCTGGTTCCCGGATAACATACTTACTCTCTATGACCTCTTCCTTGGCCCCAGTTACATTTCTAAGCCTCATAAAAATGAACCCTTTCAACTATAGTGTCGTCGGAAGATGATATCGCATTAACTCCTGACAGGTATTACTGATTTCCAGTGCGTCAATGGTCGTACGAAGCGGTCTTGCAAATACAGTAGGAAAATCAATTTCGTCAAGTTCCGGCCGAATTGGATTGGTGAGCTTTTCCTCTTCAAGTGAGAATTCAGCCTTACTGTTCTCGCCGCCTCTTGCATCAAGTCGATACCATTTATTCAGCGAGTGGAAGAACACAACATTCAATCCATGGAGAAAATACTCGCTTTCTGAAACGGAAGATAATTTGATTCTCTGATAACAGAATCCTACCGGAAATCCTTCATGCCGCAAGAGTGCTGCAAGAAGCATAGCTTTTGAATAGCAAGTTCCTTCCCCGTATAAAAGTGCCTCGGTTGCTGTCTTTGTAACTTTTTCACTATTGCAGTCCCAGGAATGTCTGATTTCGTTTCTGACAAAATAGTAAGCAGCTTTTGCTTTATCTATCTCTGAATTCAGATGTCCCATCAATTCCTTTGCTTTTTCATCAATCGCAGGATGCATGAAATCTACCTGCTTCGATGCAGCCATGAACTCAGCCATATTATTTTCATCAAATATAAATTCCATGAAGATACCCCTTCCGTATATTCTCGCATACTATTAATAATAAAGAAGATAAACTGTATTTAGTTTCTTCTGCAACATATTATACCTTACGAACCCCAGAATAACAATCCTATTTTCTCAATTTCCTTGTGTTTTACCTGAGCGTACTATATAATATTTTTTGAATTTACTGAAAATTTTTGTTTGTTTGGAGAAAATTATGAACCTGTATGAGCAGCTGCTTTCCTATAGTGATTCAGATTTTTGTCCGATGCATATGCCTGGTCATAAGCGAAATCCTGCCTTTTCTATGATTGATCCTTACAAGATCGATATCACAGAGATTGATGGTTTTGATGATCTATCCCATGCAGAGGATGTACTTTTGACGCTTATGAAAGAGGCCGCCGCACTTTATGGGGCAAAACATTCCTTTCTCTCTGTTAACGGCAGCACGCTTGGAATTCTGGCGGGCATTCATGCCTGCACAAACCGTGGAGATACCATCCTGATTGCCAGGAATTCTCACCAATCCGTTTATCACGCAGCGTTCCTGTGCGGTCTACGCACCGAATACATCCTTCCTGAAATAATGGAAGAAAATATCTGTTGTGGTTTTTCCCTCGAACCTATAAAACAAGCGATAGAAAAGTCACCTAAGATACGTCTTGTAGTCCTTCCGTCTCCAACCTACGAGGGTCTTCATGCCGATCTCCCAGCTATATCTCATTATCTGCATGAAAAAAATATATTGCTTTTCATAGATCAGGCACATGGAGCACATCTTGATTTTCACCCTTACTTTCCCGGTGGTGCAACTGCTTCCGGTGCGGATCTTGTTGTAATGAGCCTTCATAAAACACTGCCAGCCCTCACACAGACCGCACTGCTTCATATTTGCAGTGAAAAGATTGACACTGAAAAACTTGCTTTTTCTATAAATCTATATCAGACGAGCAGTCCTTCTTATGTTCTGCTTGCAAGTATAAGCCAGTGTCTGTCCTATCTAAAGTCCAATCCATTTTCTAAATTTGATTTGTTAGCCCGCGCTCTTACCTTATTTACCGATCGCTTATCCTCCTTTTCCTGTATTCGTCTGCTTTCTTTGCCTGTAGCAGATAAAGATCCATCCAAACTGGTGCTTTCCGCACGCTCAGCAGGGATGAACGGAAGAGAGCTTTATCGGATTCTCCTTCAGCGTTTTCATATACAGCCGGAACTTTGTACCGCAGATTACGTACTATGCATGGTCACCCTTGGTGACAGCGAGTCTTCCCTTGACCGTCTATATAACGCCCTTTATGAGATTGATTGTGAACTGATCCAAACGCAAGGATCCAAAAATCAGGATCAATTCCGTGCATCCGACTCTTTTATCACTGTACCGGATCGTGCCTTCTTCCCTTTTGAGACAGATGAATTACCAAAGGAATGGATTCCGCTTTTGAGTAGCTGCAACCGCATCAGTGCAGGTTTTGTCACGATATATCCTCCAGGTATCCCTTGTCTGGTCCCCGGAGAACGTATCTCTTCCTCATTAATCGAACAGCTTTCGGTATCTAAAACTCTGGGTCTTACGATAAAGGGATTACGAAACGAAGGAAGCTTGCTGCTTCAGGTCCTAAAAAATTAATAACCGCCTAGGCGGACAATGGAGAAAATCATGGGAAAATTATTTGTTATTATCGGAAAAAGTGCTACTGGAAAGGATACCTTATTCAAAAGCCTGATTTCCATGCCGGAGCTTTCCTTACGGACTTTTGTTTCCTACACGACCCGGCCAATAAGGTCTGGAGAAACAAACGGTGTAGAATACTTTTTTTCAACCAAAGAGGAACTTTCTGCCTGGCAGTCACAGGGTAAAATCATTGAATGCCGCTCCTATAACACCATGCACGGTGTGTGGGATTATTTTACCGTCGATGATGGACAGATCGACCTTACTTCGTCGGATTATTTAAGCATTATGACGTTACAAGGTTATACACAGTTCCTTTCCTTCTTTCCCAAGGATTCCGTGGTCCCGCTTTACATTGATGTCGACCCTGGTCTACGTCTTCAAAGAGCACTGACAAGAGAACGGCGTCAGTCCGAGCCAAAATACTCTGAAATGTGCCGCAGATTTTTAGCCGACGAAGAAGATTTCAGTGAAGAAAATATTAAACAGCTTGAAATTACAAAACGTTATAAAAATCATAAGCTTGAATCTTGTCTTTCCATGCTGGTTCGTGATATTTTGAAATATAAAAACACACCCTGACCGAAAAGACTGTATTTTCGTGCAGTTTTATGCTATAATAAGCTGTGTTTGTCTATCCTGTTAACCTTAAGGACTTCAGACAGTATTTTAGTGAAATGGCATTCCATTGCTCTGCAGTGCAGACGAATGGATATTTCCTTCGTTTCCGACGGGAGGCCGGTATATGGATATAAAAGTCAACTCTACACAAAATATAAATCAGACAGAGCAAAAAGCTCCTGTTAAACCAACAGACGATTCATTTAAGTTCACACTGATCAGTAATATTGAAGAAGAGGAACTGCAAGCCCGCTTGACTCTTTTGATGGAAGATATCACCCAGCAGGGAAAACGATTAAAAAAGCACATGGACATACGCGATATGAAACGTTACCGTGAGCTGGTCAAAAATTTCCTGAATGAAGTGGTTTCGCGGTCCCATAAGTTCAATCGCGAGAACTTTTTAGATCGCCGCGGTCGTCATCGTGTCTATGGGATGATCCGCCTGATCGATAAGAATCTTGATGAACTGGCTGCTGCATTGATTGAAGATGAAAAGGATGCTCTTGTCATTCTGTCAAAGATCGATGAAATCCGGGGACTTTTACTCGATCTGTTCACCTGATTTTACCGATTCATTATTAATATAATTGAAAGGCATACTAACATGCAGGGTTTCGCTTCCATAGTAGGACATACAACAATTATTGATCATCTTCAGCAGGCAATTCGCCTCAAAAAAGTGTCTCATGCTTACATTTTCAGCGGAGAGTCCGGTATGGGAAAGCGTACACTGGCAGATGCTTTTGCTGCTTCCCTGCAATGTGAGAAGGAAGGAATCGATGCCTGCGGACATTGTAAATCCTGCTTACAAGCTGCCTCGAAGAATCATCCGGACATCCATTTTATCACACATGAAAAAGCAAGTCTTGGGGTTGATGATATAAGGCTTCAGCTAAACAATGATATTTATATAAAACCCTACAGCAGTAAATACAAGGTCTATATCATTCCCGATGCCGAAAAGATGACGGAAGCCGCTCAGAATGCACTTTTAAAAACGCTGGAGGAGCCGCCAGCTTATGCTGTCATTTTACTGCTGACTACGAACATTGAGGCATTTTTAAGCACAATTCTTTCCAGATGTATTGCGTTAAAATTAAAACCTCTGGAAAAGACCGAGATAAAGCAATATCTTATGGAAAAAAGTTCATTACCGGATTATCAGGCTTCCATTAGTGCCGAGTTCTCTTTTGGCAATCTTGGGCGGGCAATCCAGTATGCTACCGGTGAACAGTTTCAGGAAACAAAAGAAGCCTTTCTTCATCTTATGAAATATCTGGATGAGATGGATACGCCGGAGATAATACATTCCATTCGGATTTTCACCGACAATAAAGATTTGATTGATGATTTTTTTGAATTGCTTCTCTTATGGTTCCGGGATGTCTTGTTATACAAAGCTGCAAAGGATGTAAACTCACTTCTTTTTGCAAGGGAACTTACAGAGCTTACGCATTATGCAAGCCTTCGAAGCTTTGAGCAGATAGAGAATATTCTTACAGCCATCGATAAAGCAAAATTCAGACTTGCAGCGAATGCTAATCCTGAGATTGTAATAGAACTGCTTGTTTTAACTATAAAAGATACTTAATGCAGAAAGGATACTATATATGATAACTATAATCGGAGTGCGGTTCCGCCGTGCCGGAAAGATATATTACTTTGAACCGGCAGGATTTGAAATTCAGCAGGGTGATCATGTCATTGTAGAGACTGCCCGGGGTGTAGAATATGGGTCTGTTGTTCTTTCACCAAGAGAAGTTCCTGATGATAAAGTCATTCAGCCATTAAAACCTGTCATTCGTCTTGCCACACCGGAAGATGATACCATTGAGCATAAGAACAAAGAAAAGGAAAAAGAAGCCTTCCATATCTGCCAGGAAAAGATAGTAAAGCACGGTCTGGATATGAAATTACTGGATTGTGAGTATACCTTTGATAATAACAAGGTCTTGTTTTATTTTACCGCAGATGGACGTATTGATTTTCGCGAACTGGTAAAAGATCTTGCTGCTGTATTCAAGACCAGAATTGAGCTTCGTCAGATTGGTGTCCGCGATGAGACAAAGATTATCGGCGGAGTCGGTATCTGTGGTCGTCCGCTTTGCTGCTATACACATCTTTCCGAATTTATGCCCGTCTCCATTAAGATGGCGAAGGAGCAGAATCTTTCCTTAAATCCAACCAAGATTTCCGGTGTCTGCGGCCGTCTTATGTGCTGTCTGAAGCATGAAGAGGAAGCATACGAAGAACTCAACAGCCGCCTTCCGAACATAGGTGATTTTGTTACAACAAATGACGGCCTTCGCGGTGAAGTAAGCAGCGTCAGTGTTTTAAAACAGCTAGTTAAGGTTGTCGTTGTTCTTGAGGATGATGTTAAGGAAGTACGTGAATTCAAAGTGGCTGATCTTCGTTTTAAACCAAAACGAAAAAAAGAGCATATCAGGATCGATAACGAACTCCGTGAACTCGAGAAACTCGAGCACAGTGAAAATAAGCACCTGGATTAATTTCTGAAAGGACTTTTATGCAAATGGATTCCGATTCACAGGCAATAAATTGTCTTCTTCCTGGTGAGCGATTAGATGATCTGCAGCGAAACGAACTTTTGATCATTCAAAATCCGGAACGTTTTTGCTTTGGAATGGATGCCGTGCTTTTATCCGGCTTTGCACGGGTAAAACCCGGTGAAAGTGTGCTTGACCTTGGAACAGGAACAGGTATTGTGCCTATTCTGTTAGAAGCAAAGACCCCCGGAATTCATTTTACCGGTCTGGAGATACAGGAAGAAAGTGCCGATATGGCGCGAAGAAGTGTTCTGCTTAATCATCAGCAGGACAAAATAGATATCGTAACAGGTGATATCCGGGAAGCTTCCAAAATCTTTGGAACTTCCTCTTTTCCTGTTGTCACATCGAACCCTCCTTACATGATCGCGGAGCATGGTCTTCAGAACCCGTCCTATGCAAGAGCGGTTGCAAGACACGAGGTGTTATGTACACTTGATGATGTTGTGCGTGAAGCGTCACGAGTGCTTACGCCAGGTGGTCGTTTTTATATGATCCACCGCCCATTTCGGCTTGCGGAGATTGTTCTGGCCTTATCATCCCATCATCTGGAGCTAAAGAGACTGCGTATGGTCTATCCCTATGTGGATAAAGAACCTACGATGGTGCTGATCGAAGCAATAAAATATGCCCGACCCAGAGTCACGGTTGATCCGCCTCTCATTATCTGGAATTCACCAAACGAATATACCGATGAAATGAAAAATGATTACGGTTATTAAAGATTGGAGCTTTTATGTCCGGAATACTATATCTATGTGCAACACCCATTGGAAATCTTGAGGATATCACTTTACGTGTTCTTAGAACCTTGCAGGAAGTAGATCTGATTGCAGCAGAAGACACCAGAAACAGTATTAAGCTGTTAAATCATTATAAGATTACGACGCCAATGACAAGTTACCATGAGCACAACAAAATTGAAAAAGGCCGTCTCCTGATCGAGCGAATGCAAAATGGAGAAAACATAGCTTTAATTACCGATGCCGGTACACCTGCTATTTCCGATCCCGGTGAGGAACTTGTAGCCATGGCTTATGAGAATAACATTACCGTTACCTCTTTGCCTGGTGCATGCGCTTGTGTGACTGCACTTACTATTTCGGGCCTTCCGACCAGACGTTTTTTATTCGAGGCTTTTCTTCCGACCGACAAAAACAAGCGTAAAGTAATCCTTGCCTCTCTGGCAGAAGAAACCAGGACCATGATTCTTTATGAGGCACCGCACCGACTTGCAAAAACTCTTCTTGAACTAATGACCGTCTTTGAAGAATCCAGGAGAATCAGCGTTTGTCGTGAACTGACGAAGAAGCACGAAACGGTTTTTTCTACAACCATTCGGGAAGCTTATAACTATTACTCTGAACAGGCCGCCCGTGGAGAATGCATTATATTAATTGAAGGGCAGACTTTGTTACAGCAGAAAGAAAAGGAACAGGATAAGTGGCTCGCTATGCCACTGGAAGAGCATCTGAAAAGTTACATGGATCACGGTATGGATAAAAAGGAAGCCATGAAGGCAGTGGCAGCTGACCGGGGCATTTCAAAAAGAGATGTGTACCAGGCAATGTTACAATATGAAAAAGAGCAGCCATAGTCGAAACTACGCTGCTCAATTCATACTTCTTAGGTATAACCGTGCCCTATCGGTTATTACTTTTCTACAATTCCTGCTAATTTCGCAAGTTCCATGATTGTTTTCTTGGAAATTTTCTTTCCATGATAGTCAATCAACTCTTCTCTTGAACCACTGAAAATATCTGCTGGCTCATATTTTTGAAGAATAATTTTTTCTTCTTCAACGTAGATTTCCAATGGATCTCTTTCTTCAACACCAAGTGTTCTTCTGAGTTCAATTGGGAGTGTAATACGGCCAAGTTCGTCGAGCTTTCTAACAATGCCTGTGCTTTTCATGATGATTGCCCCTTTCTATTTTGGTTTTTCGATATCCGAGACTTTATGTTCACATAACGTGTAAATGTGGTAAATCTTCGGATGTTTTGTAAAAATATGCATCCACGTGTAACTTTAAAATACCATAAATCCTCAAATAAGTCAAGTTTTTTCTCAATATTTCCTGTTTTGCCTTGCACAAACTAGGTAAATATGTGATAATTATTATAATAATATTGGAAAGGTTGAATATTTTATGTCTACTTCAGAAAACGCAAACAAAAAAGATGATGTTTTACGCACAAACGAATCCGAAATTAAGGAAACCATCCTACCATCTATGGATGACTACAAGGACCTTATCTCCCAGTCCTTCGCAAAACATGAAGTTGGTTCGATGCTTACTGGTACCGTTATTGGTATATCAGACACCGAAATTACACTTGATCTGAGAAGCTATTCAGAGGGTATTATACCGGCACAGGAGATGAGCAACGACCCCCGTTTTTCCTTAAAAGCAGATGTCACCATGGGGGAAGATATAACCGCTGTAATCATTGGTGAAACAAGAGACGGAGCCATACTATTATCTAAAAAACAGGCAGAAGATCTGCTCTCCTGGAATGAATTAAAAGAACTTATGGAGAAAAAAACAGTTGTTACGATAAAACCCGCAGAGGCTGTTAATGGTGGTGTAGTCACCTATCTGAAAGGTATTCGGGCTTTTATTCCTGCGTCTCAACTCTCAACTTCTTATGTTGAAGATGTATCAGCCTATCTCCACAAAGAACTTGAGGTTCTTGTAATCACTGTAGAAGAGCAAAATAAAAAGCTGGTCCTGTCAGCGAAGGAACTTCTTCGCGGCAGAGAAGAACAAGATAGAATTCAACGAATAAACCGTTTGATTCCAGGTTCTATTGTAACCGGCACAGTCGATAAAATCATGCCTTTTGGTGCTTTTATTGCTCTGGGAAATGGCTTATCCGGACTTGTTCATATCTCACAGATTTGTGAAAAAAGAATCAAATCACCGAACGAAGTTCTAAAAATCGGAGATCTGGTCACCGTCAAATTAATTGCCGTCAAAGATGGTAAGATCAGTCTAAGCATCAAAGCAGTATCAGAAGAAGCCGCTGCAACAGCTGAAGATACAATAGAAGAAGCACCAACCGAATACTCCTTTGGGGAATCCGTATCCACAGGCCTCGGTGATTTATTGTCGAAACTTAAAATTTAAAGGTACCCTAAAGAATACAGCAAAATTGCTGATACAGCTTTTATGCACTTCGACCCTTTGATGCATTACCCTAAGATACATTACACTTTGATGCATTGCACTAAGATACATTACCCTAAGATACTATTACACTTTGTTGCATTACCCTATAATACACTACATTTTGACACATTATACTGCGATAAGGTCTGCACTTATCTGACTGTTTTTACAGAAAAATATAAAACCTGCATTTCTGACCCCGCGATTCCATTCTGCTTTTTGCAGTTATTTTTCGGGTCAGAATGCAGGTTTATTTAAACTCTATTTTTTCTTTCTTTTTCCAAATACAAATGCATTTTCCGGGAAAGGTATTTTGTCATTTACGGGAGTAGTTATCTTGTCGTTCGTTGATTTTTTCTCCTGAATATCTTTTCCAACTTCTTTTGCCACAACATGCTCGGAAGAATCCATAATATCATGTATCGTCGTCAGTACATCAATTACTTCACTGTCTTCATCGTCTGTTTCATAGCTCTCAAAGGGCATGGTACCAAAACGTTTGATTTCTTCATTAATGGATAACATTTTCTGGTCGAGGAATCCAACGATATCGGCACATTCTTTCAACTCAGTCTGAATATGCTTTGGTGCGTTACCTTCAAATTTGTAATAAATCTTATGCTCAAGGCTTGCCCAGAAATCCATCGCAATCGTTCGAATCTGTATCTCAACTTTAGTTTCAATGGTCTCACTGGAAAGGGCGATGGGTATGGAAGCAATCATATGATAGCTTGTATAACCATTATCTTTCGGGCATTTGATATAATCTTTGATCCGAAGGACCTTCACATCCTTCTGTGATGCAATCAGATCTGCAATTCTGTATATGTCGGAAGTAAAGGAGCATATGATTCTAATTCCAGCAACATCGTTCAGACATTCCATGATCTTCTTCGTGGAAAGTTCTTCGTTATACTTTCTCATCTTTTTAGCAATACTCTGAGGTGTCTTGATTCTTGATGTTATATGTTCAATTGGGTTATACTGATGCGCAAGTTTAAATTCATTGTTCCATATTTCAAGTTTCGTATTCAGCTCTTTCAATGCCGCATCATATAGTAACAATGCACGGCTCCATTCCTCAGCCTCGTCATAAAACATAGGTAATTCCAATACATTCACCCGTCTTTCATAGAATAACATAGCCATCTTTGTCTATTTTATCATCAATATATGAACTATGTTTGAATTGATGGAAATTTAATCAAATTTTTATTTTTTCTATTTGGGGGGTTGACAATGTTTTCTTCACCGCTTATAATGCAAATGTATCAGAAAGCGCAGAATTATTCTGTAGATTCAAAGAAAGTGAGGTAATCGCATGTTTAGTAAGAGAAGAATCCAAAATCATACAATCGCATTGTTTATGGTGGGAGTCTGCCCTAACGATGGAAAATATTGCGAGAACGCCTCGAATCTTACAAGATAAGGAATAGCTTATCCGTGTGCCGTGGTGTCTTGCCACGGTTTATTTTTTTTCTCATGTCTTGTTTCCTGTGATAACAGACATCCGCAAAGTTCCCTTCAGCAAGGAATTTTGACTCCGTGCGCATCGCACAACGAACAATTGATTTAATGCTATCTTTGCCTTTTGAAACAGAGGAGATGTTTACTATCTTTGTAATTTCAAGTATGAACTTCTATGCTCAAAAATAATGTGATCAAAGTTTCACATTGCAACAAGTGACCTTTCTTAAAGGTCGCGGAAAGGCTTGGTTTTTTATGAAAAAAATGTATCAGTACATTTCAAAATACTGGTATCTTTATGTTATTGCTCTTTTTTGTATGACCGTTCAGGTCGGTCTTGATATGATGACACCTCAGGTAACAAAAAGGATCGTTGATGATGTAATCGGGGATGGGAAAATACAGCTTTTATCCGGACTTTTACTAATGATTTTGATTATCGGCGTTGGCAGATGTATCTTTGGTTATGGCAAGGAATTTGCTTTCGACTGGATATCATCAAAAATATCAGTAAACATTCGTAGAGATATATACAAACATATTCAATCTTTATCCCTTAACTTTTTTGATAAGACAAATACGGGTGAAATTATGTCCCGTGTCAAGGATGATGTGGACAGAATTTGGGAAGCAACTGGTTTTATCAGCATGCTGATCATTGAAGTTGTTATACACACAAGTATGATATTGTTCTTCATGCTTCGTCTTTCAAAACCACTGACTTTATTACCATTGATCGCTATGCCGTTTTGTGCGGCTCTGGCTATCATTATGGAGCGCAAGCTTGATAAAGTCTATGAAGATATCAGTGAAGAGAATGCTACCCTGAACACGGTAGCACAGGAAAATCTGGCAGGTGTTCGTACTGTAAAAGCTTTTGCCAGAGAAAAACATGAGATCATGAAATTCTTATCTCATAACAAACGTTACTATGAACTAAACATGCAGCAATCACGGGTATTTATTAAATACTACCCATTTTTCCAGGTCGTAACTAAGCTTCTTCCCATTCTTGCCGTTATCTTTGGTGGTATTATGGTCGTACGGGAAGAGATAACGCTGGGAACACTGGCCGCATTCACAGAGTACTGCACAAATATTGTCTGGCCAATGGAAATGCTTGGCTGGCTGTCCAATGGATTTGCCTCTGCTGTTGCTTCCAGTAAAAAGCTTCGAAAGATCGCTGATGAAACGTCAGTCATTAAGGAAGCTGAAGATCCTGTTGTTCTCGATAACATACAAGGGCATCTGACCTTTGAGCATGTCGGATTATCATTTGATAACAAGAACGTTCTGAAGGATATCAGTTTTGATCTTCCGGCCGGAAAGACACTTGGAATTATGGGTGCTACCGGAAGCGGCAAGACGACAATGCTTCACTTGCTGGAAAGATTCTACGATCCGGATCAGGGTACTATCAAACTTGATGGAGTAGACACAAAAGAACTGTCTCTAGGCCAGCTGCGTAAATCAATGGCAGTTGTTATGCAGGATGTATTCCTGTTCTCCGATACCATTCAGGCTAATGTAAAACTCGGAAACCGTTTATCCTTAAAGGAAGAGGAAATAGAAGATGCACTTGCCTTTGCAGAAGCATCGGAATTCGTAAACAAGTTAGATAAGGGAAGTACGACCCTGATTGGTGAACGTGGTGTCGGTCTGTCCGGTGGTCAGAAGCAGCGTCTTAGTATTGCCAGAGCACTTTCAAAAAAGGCACCGATTCTTATATTCGACGATGCAACATCTGCGCTTGATATGGAAACGGAACATGATGTATGGCAGACACTTCATCAGTTCAATAATGTAACTAAAATCATAATTGCCCACAGAATTTCAGCCGTGCGCCATGCAGACGAAATCATTTATCTTGATCAGAATTCTATCGTTGAACGTGGTACACATGAAGAACTTCTTCAAAAAAAGGGCAGATATTACAACACTTACATGGCTCAGTATGGCGATTTCCTTGAAGCTTCTTTAAATCCCCCCGCAGCAGAGAGCATAGCCTAAGCCATAGAGAAAGGATACAGATATGTCAGTCAATACTACAAGACAGGATGAAGCATCGGTAGCATCAAGTAAAAAAATGGTGTTGTTTCGTCTCTATGCTTACCTGCTAGCTTATAAGCTGCGTATTGCCATTGTCCTGTTTATCATGCTTCTGGTCGTTGGTATAACCTTAGTTAATCCACTTCTTATTGAGCATGCCATTAATATATCATTGCCGGCAAGAGATTATAATGACTTATACCGAGTTGGAATCATAGCCATTGTCATGAATTTATCTCTGATTGTACTGGTAAAGCTGCGAATGTACCTCATGGCAAAATTATCGAATCAGGTACTTTTAAAAATTCGCCAGGAACTCTATACGCATATTCAAAAACTTAGCTTTCATTTCTTTGACAGCCGTCCGATTGGTAAAATTCTTGCACGAATCATAGGCGACGTGAATTCATTAAAGGATCTTTTGTCCAATAGTGTGACCACGCTGATTCCGGATTTTATCACCGTTATTGCCGTTGTTGTCATTATGATGATCAAGAACTGGAAGTTGGCACTAGCTTCACTGATCAGCCTTCCGCTTATGATTCTCGGTATTTATTTTGTTCAGACAAGAGCTCATAAGCGCTGGGTAATCTTTCGTAAGAAAGGCTCTAACCTTAATGCTTACCTGCACGAATCAATTTCTGGAATCCGTGTAATTCAAAGCTTTCACGCAGAAGATGAAGCGCTTGATTCCTTTGATGATTTCATCGGACAACACAGAGGTGCCTTTCTAAATGCCATTGTTTACGCCGATGCATTTGGTCCGGTCGTAGATTTTTGCTGGGGACTTGGGTCTCTTGCCATGTATTATATGGGTGTCAAAATCATTGGCGCCAATCAGGTACCGGTCGGTACCCTCATGGCTTTTGCAACTTATATATCTATGTTCTGGCATCCGATAATGAATCTTAGTAATTTTTATAACCAGCTCGTTACCAATATGGCTGGTGCGGAACGTATCTTTGAAATACTTGATACAGATCCTGAAATAACCGACAACGAAAATGCCGTGCCTCTGCCAAATGTTCAGGGTGCCGTTACATTTCGAAATGTCAGTTTCTCCTATGATGAGAATACTTCTGTGCTGGAAAATGTCAGCTTCCATGTTAAGCCTGGCGAAACAATAGCACTTGTTGGTCCTACAGGAGCCGGTAAAACAACCATAATCAACCTAATCAGCCGTTTTTATGATATACAAAAAGGCAATATTCTGATCGATAATCATTCTCTGGCTGAGGTAACGATTGAAAGTCTACGCGAGCAGATGGGTATCATGACACAGGACAACTTCCTGTTCACCGGCACCATCCGCGATAATATTAAGTACGGAAAGCTTGATGCAACCGACGAAGAAATGATTGCTGCCGCAAAAGCGGTCAATGCCCATGATTTTATTATGAAACTTGAGAAAGGGTATGATACAGAAATCAAGGAGCGTGGAGCCGGATTTTCTGTCGGTCAGAAACAGTTGATTGCATTTGCAAGAACAATGGTCGCAAAACCTAATATTCTTATTCTTGATGAAGCAACCTCCAGCATTGATACACATACAGAACTTATGGTTCAAAAGGGTATTGAATCCATGCTAAAGGGAAGAACCTCTTTTGTAATTGCTCACCGTTTATCCACGATTAAAAAAGCGGATCGTATTTTTGTTATCGATCAGGGCGGAATCATTGAACAAGGCACACCTACAGAACTTCTTGAGAAAAAAGGTGTTTATCACGCCTTGTATATGTCACAGTTCTGTATGGATTAGTTTCCAGAGTTGCATGCAGGCAACGAGCAAATCCTAAATGAAAAACCTGGTAACTGAAAAAAATCTACATAGGTTAGTATATGTTCACTAACCTATGTAGATTCCATCATTTACTGGGCTTTTTTTATGCTATGTATTACTAGATATCTTAGTTTTTAATACCTTTCATTGTTTATACTACTTTTCTTCGCTTTTTTCCTTATGGTTATTTTTTTCTCTTATCTTTAATTATCTTTTATACCTATACTAAGCTGCTTAACTTTTCTTGCCTGTTTTTCTTAGCTTTTCATCTGGCCTTTCTTTGTACTGTTGTTTTACATTGCATGTCCTATTTCAGTTTTATTCTTTTCATATTCACTCTATTCTGAAATCGGCGTAACAGATAATAACAATTGCTTGTTCTCATTAGTATTGCTGCTCCATGATGCTTTTATATGAACAAGTATTTCTTTTCCATCTTGTCTGGTCATCGAAATATTGCAGTTAAATGCTTTTTTCTGCTTTTCATTCTGCTTAATCAAATCCATAAAATCTATCATTTCATTTTGATTAATAAGCTTTTCAAGCCCTATTGTGCCTTCTTTTTCAGTTTTTTGTAAAGCTAAAATTGTTTTTAGTTCTTCATTTGCATAGATTAGTTCTGGCTTATCTTCGAATTTGACACGTCCAATTCCTATCGGAAGAGAATTCATAAAATCCTTTTGATCTTCCAGTTCTTTTTTTATTTCATATTCTTTCTTCTTTCGGTCTGTTATATCAATAAATTCGCATTGATATACACTGATACCACTTTGATTTATACACCGGCGTCCATTTGCCAAGAGCCAGGTCACTTCACCATCTCGCTTAACAGCACGAAATTCATATTGCATCGTATTTCCATTCAATGTGAGTTCTGATTGAATTCCAGTAACATAATCCACATCATCTTTATGAATGATCGAATAGAAGTAATTTCCATGTATTGACTGAAATTCTTCCTTTGTATAACCGAGTAGCAAAAAAGCCATATCATTTGAATATAAAATCTTTGGCCGTTTTCCTTCTTGAAACTGCACAAGTCCAACCAAGGATCCTTCAATCAAAGATTTAAGAAAGCCTGCTTGTTTTGTAAGTGTAAGTTCATACTCTTTCAGAATTGTAACGTCAGTTATAACATTATAAAGTACCTGTTGATCATTTATGTATTCATCTGCCATAAGAGAACTATTCTTTACCCATACAATTTTTCCGCTTTTATGTACATAACGAATGTTCATGATATTACGATTTGTTTCGTAATACCACCTGGACGCTCCTACCATAAGCATAAAATAGTCTTCTTTATATATAATCGGAGCAAGCTTATTCTCATGTATCTCCAGATATTCTTTTCTCGTATAACCGAGCATTTCAAAAAAGTAATCATTCGCCCAGACTATCGTCAAATCCGAGTTAAACAGTGTCTTTACCGCACCCGCAAGCATAGAGTTGCTGAACTGTTCAAAAGAATTTTCATTTTGCTTTTCGTAATAATCCATGGTATTTCGATATGCCATAATTTTCTCCTTACTACAATTACTTTTTTGTATATTATACAACTTAACTTCTTTATTTGCAATGCCAAAGTTTGCTAAATGCAATGATGTGTTACATAATATCGTAAATGTTAATAATTTTACAAATATGCTACTTTCTCAACATTGCCAAACTTTGTATAATCATTTATAATAAAAGAAGATACTTTGCACAAGTTTACTTTACGGGGGAGAATTATGGCTTATAAAGCAGAAAGTTCAAATACGAAAAAGCGCAAGAGAAGAAACTTAAGAAATCTACTCTGGTCGATTGGCTTGCTTTTCCTTTTGATAGCTTCCGGCTTTTTGCTATATTGGGCTTACAATTCAGATTCTGACATGGTACGCTCGTTATTTGGGTATGAATCTCTGACACAGCCAACAACCCCACCAACAAGAACACCTACTGTGTCGCCGACACCTACTCCTTCACCAACACCACAACCAGTAAATGGAACTATCATTATTGATCCAGGACATGGTGGTTCCGATGTGGGTTGCGAAGCAGAAGACGGGACAAAAGAGAAGGATGTTACACTTCAAATAGCAGAAGCTTTGCGAGATAAACTTGAGGATATGGAATATGCTGTTTTTCTTACCCGCGAGGATGACCATTATGTTTCACAGTCTGAACGAGCTAAGCTGGTTACTGACAAGTCAGCTGATCTCCTGATAAGTCTTCATATTAATTCCTATTCCGATACTTCTGTTCAAGGTATGGAAGTTCTTTATGCCGAAGACGATAATGCAAAACTATTATCAAAGCTTATATTGAACGACTTAATAAAACAGACCGGCTCAGTCGATCGTGGCGTGAAGGAAGATACCTCGATCTGGCTGCTTACAAATGCAGAAGCACCTTCCTGTTGTATTCTCATGGGATTTATGACAAATGATACAGATAGAACGAATCTCTTGAATTTTGTTTTTCGAACTGAAATTGTTGATGGAATTGCAAAAGGTATTGATCTATACATAAATCGTAAATAGGTATTTTTTACTTTAAAAAAAGTATCGTCACGGTTATCCATGACGATACTTTTTTATTGTTCACTTGTAATAAGCAACGATGCACGTTACCTTCTTCTTGGCAATGTTACTATGAAAGTGGTTCCTTTCTTATATTGTGTTTTGATTTTTATTCTGCCGCTGTGAGACATAATAATAAGTTTTGCGATTGATAAACCCAGCCCATGCCCACTTATGTTTTTATCTCTGACATCATCTGACCGGTAGAATCGTTCAAATATATTGTCAAGATCTTTTTTTCTCATGCCGATTCCATCATCCTGAACCGTCAATTCACAGCTTCCGTATAGATTTTTGCATGCTATGTTTATTGTACCATTTTCATATGTGTACTTCACGGCATTATCAATAAATACTCTCATAGCCTGTTTTATCATTTGTTTATCACCATAGATCTCTACTGACTCAAGTTCTGAACAAACTATATTTCTGCCGGCTATGACAAATTCAGCTTCTTTAATTAAATCTTCAACGACTTCTCGCACATCAAACCAGTCTTTTTTTAACTTTAATGTCCTTCTGTCATGTCTGGAAAGGAACAATAATTTTTCGACAAGTTCCTGCATTTCTTTTGATACATTACATAATGCTGTAATTGATTCTGCAAGTATTTCAGGATTTTCAGCTCCCCATCGATTCAGCATGTTTGCATATCCCTGAATTACTGCTATTGGTGTCCTTAACTCGTGAGAAGCATTTGATACGAACTGTTTCTGACTTTCATAAGAAAGTTCAAGTCTGTCAAGCATTTCATTACAAACAATAGCCAGATCTTTTATTTCGTCGTTGGCACCAATGATGTCAAACCGTTCACTGTGTAGATTTGTAACGGATAATCTTTCAAGTATACCTGACATTTTCCTGAGTGGGCGAAGGATTTTTTCATTTTCTTTTTTACCCTCAAAGTAGATGCTGGCAAGTAGGATCGTAAACAAAAAAGTCATGTTCAAGGATAGTCTCAGCCCTCGTTTACACTCTTTTGTCAAATCATAGTAAAAGACAACAACATACTCTTTATCTCCAACAAATACTTCACCGGAATCTCTTGCAGTAAGATAAAAGGATTCATTAATTCTTTGTATCGAATAGTCAAAGATAAAGGTACCTACCTGATTATACTGTCTTCCGGAATCATTAATCACTTCTCCAGACTGGCTATCCATGATCACGATTGACATTCCCGGTTTTTCAATCTGAGAAAAGTCAGTATCAATTCTATAATTACCATTTTCAATATTTACTAACAGACTATCCGCATCGTCATCATATACATGCTTTGCGCTGGACAGAAACATATAAAAAAACAGCAAAATAAATATCACTGCACCCGCAATCAATAATCTGAGGTAATTAAGTGAAATTCTTGTCGCTATGGACATCTTTGCTGCTTTTTCTTCTGATATTCCCAATGTAATTGATTCTGTATTACTTTTCATCTTTTATTATATACCCCACACCTCGAACTGTATGGATCATATGAATTCCGTATTTATCATCAATTTTTTGACGAAGATACCGAATATATACATCGACAACGTTGGTATCACCGTAATAATCATAATCCCATACATTGTTCAACAATTGTTCTCTTGTCAATGCTATGTTCCTGTTCTGAAGCATATATTCCAGTAATTCATATTCTTTTTTCGTTAGATTAATCTCTTCGTCATTATAAAGAACACTATGTTCCTTACTCTTTATGGTGAGTCCCTGATACTTCATGATATCTTTGTTCTCATCTTCTTTTGTCTTTCTTTTTCTATTAACCGCAACTCTGATCCTTGCCAGTAGTTCTTCAATCGCAAACGGTTTCGTCATATAATCGTCTGCACCCATATCAAGGCCTGCCACTTTATCTGTCACGTCATCTTTTGCTGTCAGCATTATAACGGGTACACTCGATTCAAGACGAATTCTTCTGCAGACTTCAATTCCACTTAACCCTGGCAGCATAATATCTAAGAGTACAACATCAATATCTGGCTGCAGTGCTTTTTGAAGCCCATCTCTTCCATCATTTGCCACATCAACTTCGTAGCCTTCATGCTTTAATTCCAACTCCACAAATCGGGCAATTTTAGCTTCATCTTCTACAATAAGTATTTTAGACATATTTCCTCCAACCTGGTAATCTACAACTATACGCCCCTATTTTGTTATTCATTTCTTTATCGAAAACAACGAAATCGTTAACTTCAAGAACTTAGCATGTTAATGCCATATTATTCAGTACTATGTTATTTTTCTGCTTCAATTGTATCAACTATAAACGTTGTATGGTTAACCAATAAATCTTTCTCTTTACCAATCACTTCTTCGTTGTTGTTATCATTTGACAGAATTCGTATAACTGGTCTCGTAGGAAGACTGTGGTTTTGACGTATAACAATACCTGTTTCACCTTCGTTTGTTTTTACAATTGTTCCCAGTGGATAAACAGCTACCGAAGAAATAAAAATCTGAGTTACCTTAAAATCAAACTTAACATTAGCCTGACTGATTAGATAATCCATAGTTTCATGCACTTTTCTTCGCTTTACCAGATTACCATATACCTGACTGTCAAACTCATCGCAGATAGCAACAATTTTCGACTCGAGTGATAATTTATCAGCTGTAAGTTTGAATGGATAACCACTGCCATCAATTCGTTCATGGTGATTAACGATTATATCTTTTGCTGTAATCGGCAACCACTCCTCTTTCTCAACAGCAGAATACCCATAGATAACATGCTTTCTTATTTCTTTCTGCATCGCTTCATCGCATTCTTCAAGTAGAATTCCATTTAAATCAAATGGGACATAGATCAGCCCTATGTCATGTAGCAATGCACCCATTGCCATATTTTTAAGTCGTCTTTCGGGCATATGCATTCTGGCACCAATATAAACAGCAAGTGCCGATACATTAATAGAATGAAGATATGCACTTTCACTTTTATCACGAACACGAGAAATATTATAAAGTACTTCTTCCTGTGTAAGTACCTCTTCCATAATATTATTAGCGACATTGACGATGTCTTCAAGATCTGCATCTACTCTGTATGAATACTTCTCAATTGTTGAACGCAAAGTATCTCTGCAATTTTCCTGAATCACTTTCTCTGTAATACAATCAACCGAGGATGCTGTTGGTGTATCAACAATATATACATATTCGAAACGTAGATATCGAAGACGTTCAACATAACCCGGACGTAGTACAGAACCTTCTGACATTAAAACTGTACCGTTTGTAAGGTACAGATCTTTTGCTAATATTTCTCCTCCCACAATTTCATCAATTGAGATTCTTTTCATTTAATTCACTTTCCTTTCAAAATAACTATATCTCTCTGATTATTGTGCTTTTGCTTTTGCTTCATCAAGGACAGTTCTTTCCTCTTCTGAAAGTAGTACAAAGGATTCGCCTTTTATTATTTCTTTTATATAAGTATAGTTACCTTCTCTGCTGCTATGCATTGACGTCAGTAAGAATCCATCATTATTACCATCCATCATGCACAGAGAAAAGCTTAACTTTCCGCCCATTTCTTTAAAAGCATCATATTTTAGTAATGACGTTTTTTGAAATGAAAACTTGGCATGTTTTACTGCTGCAGTAAGGGTTTTACTAAGTTCTTCCGTTGTTGACTTTAATGAATCAATTTCCTGCAGATGGTCAAGAATAACTTTTTCAAGATTACTCCCATTCTCACCTTTCATAAACTCCTTATATCTTCTTTTCATCTTTAAATGTGAGCTCAAAATCACAATATATAGTACCAAAAGAACAAGTATAACACAACATATAATAAGTATAGCCATGTCTGTTGTTAGTCCTAATTTGCCAAGCATTTTTTCGTTCCTCCCGATTTAGCGAACACTTCCGAATAATTCAATAATTCTTTCTAATTCTTCTGCGGAATAGTATTCAATTTCAATTGATCCTTTATTATTTTCTTTCCTCTTTATGCATACTTTACTTCCAATAATTTGTTTTAACTTTTCTTCAACATCTTTATACACTAACAGATCATTCTGATTGATTTCTGCACTTTTTGCTGTTTTTTTGTTTTCTTTTTGATTCAATATCTTTTTTACCAGCTTTTCTGTCTCTCTAACACTCAATTTATCATCAAACACATGGTTAGCATAGTAGAATTGCTGTTCCGAATCTGTTATAGGTAGTAGTGCTCTTGCATGTCCTCCGCTAATCATATCATCAATTAACATTTGCTGTACTCTTTCATCTAATTTTAAAAGTCGAAGAGAATTTGTAACAGCTACCCTGCTTTTTGATACTCGATCCGCAACCTCGTCCTGTTTAAGCTTGTATTCATTCACTAATCTCGAATATGCTAACGCTTCTTCTATCGGATTCAAATCCTCACGTTGAATGTTTTCAATAAGTGCTATTTCGAATATTTCTTGCTCAGAATATTCCTTTACTATTACAGGAACTTCCTTTAAGCCAGCTATACGCGATGCTCTCCATCTACGTTCTCCGGCAATAATTTCATACATGTCGTCATTCTTTTTTTGAACAATCAATGGTTGAATTATTCCATGCACTTTTATAGACTCAGCCAGTTCCTGTAATGCGTCCTCTTCAAAGTTTCTGCGAGGTTGAAGTGCGTTTGGTTCTATTTTATTGATATTGATTAATGTTTCACGTGAAACATTAGTCTCTTCGCTTTCATCTTTTTTAACAATCAGTGAATCCAAACCTTTACCCAATCCTTTTTTTGTAGCCATTTTATTCTCCCTTGTTAACTATTCTATATACCATTACTTACGCTTCGTAGTTGTTTTGTTAGTTCGCGTTGCATAAGTTGACATTTTTATTTTGTTTTCCTGTTTTATAACTTCTTCTGCCAGTTCTCTATAAGCTTCTGCACCAGCAGATTTTGGATCATATAAATTAATAGGAAGACCATGGCTAGGAGCTTCGGCCAAACGGACATTTCTTGGAATAATGGACTTATATATTTTCTGATTTAAATTTTTCTTAACATTCTCAACAACTTGAAGTGATAGATTCGTTCTGGCATCATACATTGTAAATACAACACCCTCGATTTCCAGCTTCTGATTTAAGCGTTTCTTAACAAGATTTATCGTATAAATCAACTGAGACAATCCCTCTAACGCATAAAATTCACATTGTATCGGAACAAGCACAGCATCCGCTGTTGTCATAGCATTAACCGTTAAAGTATTAAGAGAAGGTGGACAATCAATAATAATGTAGTCAAAAAAATCAGCAACAGCAGAAACATGTTTCTTCAGTATATATTCTTTTTCATCAATTCCAATTAATTCAATTTCAGCACCTGCCAGATTCACATCGGAAGGTAATACAAACAAATTCTTAATCAAACTTTCACACATACATTGTTCTATACCACATTCACCGATAATCATATTATATACTGAATATTCGAGATTTGATTTATCAATGCCAAGACCACTTGTAGTATTTCCCTGCGGATCTATGTCGACTGTTAATACCTTCATGCCTAGTTCCGCTAAACAGGCTGATAAATTAATTGCTGTTGTAGTTTTACCTACGCCGCCCTTTTGATTTGCTATTGCTATTGCTCGTCCCATTTACTATCTCCACTTCTTTGGTTAAACTTTTGTAACATACCTATTATATCATTATTGGCATTGGATTACTATCAAAAATATGATTTTAGAACAAGGAATAGTATATGAATGTTTCACGTGAAACATTCATATACTATTCTACTAAATTAATTCCACATAATTATTTCGAATTGCATAGACCGCTGCTTGTGTTCTATCTGATACATTAATTTTCTTAAAAATGTTTGAGACATGATTTTTTACTGTCTTCTCACTAATTGATAATCGAAATGCGATTTCCTTATTATACAATCCTTCTGCTAAAAGCTTTAGTATTTCCAGCTCTCTCTTCGTCAATAATTCTTCTTGTGATTCAAAATTCATACGATCCAATTTTTCGCGTAACATAGGTACCATCGTCGGCTCAATATATGAATCACCATTATTGACAACTCGAATCGCCTTCTTCAATATATTAGTTCCTGAATCTTTCAGCACATACCCATCCGTGAATTTTTCATGAGCCTTCACAAGATATTCAATTTCATTATGAATAGTTAGTATAATTACTTTTGATCTGTAACCTTCTTTCTTAATCTTTTCCAGAACAGACAATCCATCAAGATTTGGCATGTTAATATCTAATAACAGTACGTCTGGATCCGATTTCCTAAGTAAATCCAAACATTGAAAACCATCATTTGCCTGCTCAATCACCTCAATGTCCCCATCCATTTCTAAAAGCTGCTTCAAACCTTCGCGTAGCATTAAATGATCATCAGCAATCATTACTTTTATCGGATTCATTATTCTCATCTCCCTCCTTCTCGATAGGAATTTTAATTATTATCTCTGTACCATTTTTCTTGGAATTTATAGTTAATTCTCCTTGTAACAAATAAACCCTTTCTTCAATTATAGATAATCCAAATCTATTATTAAAACTATTCTCTTTTAGTTCTTCATAATTAAATCCTATTCCGTTATCTACAATTTGCAATACAATTTGACTTTCCAGATAAGATAATGTAATCCTCAAGATTGATGCATTCGCATGTTTAAAACAATTATTGCATGCTTCCTGTAAAATTCTATATAGTGAAAGATTAATAAAGGAAGAAGTACGCTTTTCCTCATTTTCTAACTTGAAACTGATCTGTATTGTATTCTTTTGCTTAATTCGTTCTACATAATTTTGTATAGCCGATACTAACCCTAAATCAGATAATGTCATTGGCCGCAAATCATAAATAATTGTTCTCATATCATTTATAATAGCCCGGATTACATCAGCCAGGGAAGTAAGTTCCATCTTCGCTCTGTTTTTATCAACTTCTACAAACTTTGATATCAGTTCAGTTCTATGAATTAATGTTGTAAGATTCTGAACCGTTGTATCATGCAAATCCATAGCAATACGTTTTCTTTCATGTTCTTGTATCTCTAAAATTTTATATCCAATTTTTTCCATGTGACTATTACTTGTTTTCACATTGCTTTTTGAATATTCTTTTAAGGTATTAAAAATAATAAGCTCTCTGTCATATTTTTCCTTTAGTGTAATTACATCCTTTTCACTTTCCCGGATTATTTCATCAAGCTTGTAAATCTCTGCTTTAATACGATCCTGTTCATCTCTGTTATAAACAGAACCAATAGGTGCAAATATAGAAAGATTAGGATCTGCTTTCTCTTCTTCACGCTCTAGAGATCTAATAAATTCTTCTCGCTGAGTTACATATTCATTCAACTCTAATTCTTTGGTTTTTAATGCATGCTGTGTTTCTGCTTTACTTTCAAATGCAAATTGTAAAGCCTGATCACTTTCTAAACTACTTGGCGTTTCATTATCACTCATATAAAACCTCCGAACCTATCTTACTGCATCGTTATTTATATCATATACGATTCGAATGAATTTTTAAAGTTCTTTTACCAAATTGTTAAGTTTGACTGCATTTTTTACATACTCCGCCCTGTGATATCTTCATTGGATAATGTAACATTCCCATATCAGTATATGGTTCACCACATTCTTCAAATCCAATTTTCTTGTAAAAACTTATAGCATGCTTTAAAGCACCAACATATACTTCTTCAGCGCCACTTAGAAAACCTTTATTAACGAGCATTTTTACAATAAAATCTCCATACTGCTTTCCGCGTTCTTCTTTTAGAACTGCTATTCTTCCTATCTTATATTTTCCATTTTCTATGATGATTCTCCCTGTCGCTACCGGTGTTTTTTCATCTTCTATTTTATAAGCCACGGCATGAATCGCATCAATATCATCCTCTGTTCTTTCTTCCTTCTCCGAAACTCCCAGTTCATCCTGAAAAACTTTCTTTCTGATATCAAATATTTCATCAAGAGCATCGCCATAATGTAAGAATGTTCCTTTTATATACATATTGCCTCCATTTCCTTCTAACGGTTCGCTACGTAAACAATTCAATCGTTCACTTCGAAATTACTTCAACAATTCACATCACAATCATTTCAATAATCCACATCACAATCATTTCAACAATCCACATTGCAGTCATTTCAACAATCCACGTCACAATCATTTCAACAATCCACATTGCAGTCATTTCAACAATCCACATCACAATCATTTCAACAATTCACATTGCAGTTATTTCAACAATTCACATCACAATCATTTCAATAATCCACATCACAATTATTTCAACATTTCATATCATAATGCTTCAATGATTTTCATTGTAATCAATTCACCAACTTACATTCTAATTACTTCAGCGGATTACTTTGTGGTTTTCCGCCTGCTCTTGGATACTTCATGTCCGTATTACGTAATTTTTTTATATCAACAAAAGTTCTTTCTATTGTCTCATCTCCAGCCACAGAGAATTTCATCACCTTGTTAACAACGCCGCCCAGTTTCTTAATTGCTCCCTCTGCTTCCTTACATTCTTCTTCCGCTTTTATTGATTTATAAGCAATAAAGTGTCCTCCCTTTTTAACAAAAGGGATGCAATACTCAGATAACGTTGTCAAATTCGCAACGGCTCTCGATACACAGCAATCAAACGTTTCTCTGTACTCTTCTTTTCTTGCCAGTTCTTCCGCTCTGGCATGAAGTGCTTCCACATTTTCCAATGCTAGTTTTGATATAACTTCATTCAAAAAATTTATTCGTTTATTCAATGAATCCACAAGAACAACTCTTGTTTCCGGGTACATGATCTTCAATGGAATCCCTGGAAAACCAGCACCGGTCCCAATGTCAATAATTTTACTGCCTTTCTCTGGTTGATATACCTTATATAGCATAAGACTATCAACGAAATGTTTTTGCATGGCTTCCTCGAAAGATGTAATTGCTGTGAGATTCATGACTTTATTCCATTCTTCAAGTAAATCAAAAAACAAAAGTATTTTTTCCGCTTTTTCCTTTGATATCTCTATACTGTCCTTATGAAATGTCTCTATTACATACTCAACTCTTGCATCCATTCACGAATCCTTTCTTCTTTTGAATTGCTCAAGGTAAACAAGCAATACCGATATATCTGCTGGTGAAACACCAGAAATTCTTGATGCCTGTCCAATCGATATCGGTTTTATCTTTTTAAGCTTCTGTCTTGCTTCCAATCGCAGCGAATAAACATCGTCATAATCGATGGCATCAGGAATATGCTTTTCTTCCATTTTCTTAAAATGATTCACCTGCTGTTGTTGTCTGGCAATATATCCTTCATACTTTACAGTGATTTCTACCTGCTCTTTAACTGCCTTTGGTAACTCATTTCTGTTTGGATCTATTTGCTTCAGGTCTTCATAGGTCAGCTCTGTACGTTTTAATAAATCAGCCATTGTAGTTCCCGAGTTCAATGGATTGCTTTCCATTCGTACAAGAAACTCCTGGACTTCTTTTCGAGCACCAACGTTCGTTGTTTTTATTCGCTCAATTTCTTCCTTTATTAGTTCTTCTTTCTGCAATAACCTTTGATATCGATCCTCAGATATAAGTCCGACCTGATATCCATATTTTGTTAAACGCAAATCTGCATTATCCTGTCTTAGCAGTAATCTGTATTCAGCTCTTGATGTCATCATACGATAAGGTTCATTCGTTTCTTTTGTGACCAGATCATCGATCAGAACTCCAATATATCCTTCTGATCTTTGAATGATCAGTGGCTCTCTGTCTTTCAGTTTCATTGAAGCATTAATTCCGGCAATTATACCCTGTGCCGCTGCTTCTTCATAGCCAGAACTTCCATTTGCCTGACCAGCACTAAAAAACCCACCAATATTTTTAAATTCTAAGGAAGGACGTAACTGCATAGGGTTGATACAATCGTATTCAATTGCATATGCATTTCTTACGATCTGCGCTTTCTCAAGGCCTGGTACAGACCGATACATTTTAATCTGTACATCTTCCGGAAGACTGCTTGACATTCCTGATATGTACATCTCGTTTGTATATCGCCCTTCTGGTTCAATGAACACCTGATGTCTGTCTTTATCGGCAAAACGAACGACTTTATCTTCTATGGAAGGACAGTATCTAGGTCCTGTTCCCTTAATATCACCACAGTAAAGTGGTGATCTGTCAATATTATCCCTTATAATCTTATGTGTTTCAGGATTTGTATAGGTAAGCCAGCAGGATGCCTGCTCACGTTCCAAAGAGTTGTCTTCATTCGTGAAGGAAAATGGTACAATCTTTTTATCACCAAATTGTTCTTCCATTTTCGTATAATCAATACTTCTTCCATCAATTCTTGCCGGTGTTCCTGTCTTAAACCTGTAAATCTCAATTCCAAGTTCTCTCATCTGCTGACTCAGATGGTTTGCTGCCGGAAGACCATTTGGTCCGGTATAATTGCTGGTATCACCATATACACAGCGTGCTTTCAGATATACACCGGTGCAAAGAATCGCTGCCTTACATGGATAAATACCATCCGAATAAGTACGTACCCCAATAATGTAGCAACTGTCATCAGACATCAAGGCATAATCATTCCTTGAATATTCCGGCCACTCTTCTTTTCTCATATTCTTATTTGTAATGATTTCCACGACTTCAGCCTGTTTCAGAGTTATTTTATCAGTATTTTCAATAACCTTTCGCATCTCTCTTGTATAATGCTGTTTGTCCGCCTGCGCACGTAACGAATGCACTGCAGGACCCTTTGATTCATTCAGCATTTTTGTCTGGATAAATGTTTTATCAATATTTACTCCCATCTCACCGCCAAGTGCATCTATTTCACGAACAAGATGTCCTTTTGAGGTACCACCTATATTCGGATTGCATGGCATTAATGCAATGGTATCCATGGAAACTGTAAACAACATTGTATTCTGTCCGAGTCTTGCGCTTGCCAAGGCAGCCTCGCAACCTGCATGTCCTGCTCCAATTACTACAACATCATAACTTTCATAACGATGAGACATTTATTTATCCTCTTTTCTATAACTTCCAATAATTAAAATTCATTCATTACTTTCCAAGACAAAATTTTGAAAATATCGTATTAATGATATCTTCATCCACTGCTTCACCGATTATACTTCCAAGCACCTCATATGCTTTCACAAGATCAATGGAATAAAAATCTTCCGGCATTCCATCTTCAATACTTTTCTTAACGAGCTGCAAAGCATTGATTGCCTCTAGAACTGCTTCTTTTTGCCGTAGATTGGTAATGTATACCTGATCATTAAAATTTATTTCCCCATTAAAGAATAATTTTTCAATCTCATTCTCAACTTGATCAATTCCGATCTGTTCTTTTGCTGAAATGAAAAAGTATGCCTTCTCTGTTTTTTTCTTTAATTCCTCTATTTCAAATTCATGAATCGTATCTGCTTTATTTAATAAGATAATGGCTCGTTTCTCCTTGATAAATCTCAGAATTTCTTCATCGTTCTCATCAAGAGGTTTTGAAAGATCAACAACATAAATTATAAGATCAGCATCCTGAGCCGCACCCATTGCTCTTTCTACTCCTATTTTTTCTACAACGTCTTTTGTTTTTCGAATGCCTGCTGTATCAACAATATTCAACTGAATGCCTTTTATCATTATATGTTCTTCCAAAAGATCTCTTGTCGTTCCTTCGATATCTGTTACAATGGCTTTTTCTTCCCCAGTCATTGTATTTAATAACGTTGATTTTCCTGCGTTTGGTTTACCCAGTATGACAGTCTTAATTCCTTCTTTTACAAGCTTCCCATGATCGGCTTTTTCATAGATCTGTTCTAATTCTTTTATACAGTCTTGAACATGAATTAATAATGTTTCACTGTATCCATCCAGCGACATATGTTCCGGGTCATCGAGCGCTGCTTCAATATAAGCAATATCCAAAACAATAACATCACGTAACGAAACGATTTTCTTTTGTACAACGCCTCGCAGCTGGCTTACCGAATTTTTCATTGCCATTGCATTCGTTGACTCGATCAAATCCATTACTGCTTCTGCTTTAGTAAGGTCAATTCTTCCATTCAAAAAAGCTCTCTTTGTAAATTCTCCCGGTTCTGCAAGTCTTGCCCCATTTCGAATTAATAGCTCCAGGATACGTCTGGCAGCAATACTACCGCCATGACAATCTATTTCCACAACATCCTCTGTCGTATAGGATTTTGGTGCTTTCATAAGTAATACCAGAACTTCATCAATCAGTTCTTCTTCATCGTAAATAAAGCCATAATGAATCGTATGACTTTGACATGAATGTAAATCTTTTTTCTTTTTTCCTACATAGAATATTTTTTCTACAACAAACAATGCCTCTGGTCCGCTTACCCTGATAACAGTAATACCTGCCTGTGCTATACCTGATGCAATAGCAGCAATCGTATCTGTTTCCATCTTCATCTCAATCCTTTTCTTCCATCCTTACGAATGATTTATTCAAAAAAAAACAGGCTGTTCCAAATTTACTGTAACAGCCTGTTTTACAAACAGCGGTAATCTTCTAGTTTTTCTCTTTTGACTCTGCTGCAGATTTAGCAGCTTTCTTTTCTTCTAAATAGGCTGCATAATCCTTTTTGTAATCATTGCTGTAGTCCTTACTGTTTCCGCCATACTTTTTATTAAATTCCTTTGAAGAGAGCTTTCTTGTGGAATCGTTCTTATTATAACGGTTATTGTGTCCTGAGCCTGAACCTGAACCAGATCCTGCGCCCGGTCCTCTCTGTCCTGGTCTGTTATTATTATTTCCATGTCCGTTATAAATCTTCACACCTTTTTTTACAGCAACAACAACTTTACGGTAAGGTTCTTCCCCTTCACTATGTGTTTCAACGAATTTATCATTCTGTAAAGCTGAGTGAATAATTCTTCTCTCATATGGATTCATTGGCTCCAAGGCAACCGGTTTATGAGTCTTCTTAACTTTGTAGGAAATATTCTTTGCAAGGTTTTCAAGAGTTTCTTTTCTTCTCTCTCTGTAGTTTTCTGTATCCAGTTTTACTTTAAGATACTTATCACTGCCTTTATTAATGACAAGACTTACAAGATATTGGAGTGAATCAAGTGTCTGACCACGCTTTCCAATCAAGACCCCCATATCATCACCTTCAATGTTTATCTCTACTGTTTCATTCGCTTCATCAAAGAAAACTTCAATTTTAGCAGAAATCTTCATTGCCTCAAATATCTTTGTTAAAAATGTCTTTGCAGAACCTTCAATAGAATACTTCAGTTTAACTTTTATTCTTGCTGGCTTACGGAACATTCCAAGCATACCGCTTGATTCTTTTTCAATAATTTCATATTCGATGTTATCACTTGTTGTTTCAAATGCAAGTAATGCTTCTGTTAAAGCTTCATCCACCGTTTTTCCGCTGAATTCTTTCCAATCGTCCATGTTTAGTCCCCCTTATCATTATCCTCTGACCATGATGCGGCTTGACTGTATATTCTGATTATTTTTTATCAGAAGTTTTATCCTTCATCACGTTGGCAATATCAGAGATACTGCTACCCTTAGCTAATGTACTATTCTTAGAATAATTAGATGGTTCTTTTTTCTTCGCAGAGCTCTTCTCCACCTGCTCTGCTGCTTTTGTAACTTCCGGCTTTTTCGTCTCTTCTTTTTTCACTTCAACTGCTTTAGAATCAATCGTTTTTGTTGGAGCTTTTGCAAGATTTGACATCTGATTTCCGGTGGTATTAATTCCAAGCTTTTCTTTTCTTTTATTTAATTTCGCAACATTCTTAGCAATCATAGCATCGACATCTACATGATCAATGTGTCTATTAATAGCAAGCTGCTGTAAAATCTGAACAACCGTACTTGAAATCCAATAGATACCAACACCAATTGGAAGTGTAACACAGATAACACCAGACATGATAGGCATAAAGGTTGTCATACCTTTCATGCTCTGTGCAAGTGCATTATCCGGTTTGTCACTTGTCTGCGGAGGCTGTGTTGTTTTCATCAGTTTACCCTGAATGAACTGCGTACCAGCCGCAATGATCGGTATTAAGATTCCTGGCAATGCATATCCTGATTTGTCAAGAATGTTCATATTTCCAAGGAAACTATTAATGTGAATTATACTGTCAACACTTTCCTTTGTACTTGCAATAGCCGATGGGAAATCTGTTGATAACATAAAGGAATTCCAGTATATACAATTACCAACATCCTTTAATGTCACGGTATCTGCAAGATTCGATATATTCAGTAATGTTGGAAGATTCGTTATATCTCCCATGGATGCAAGGGTACTTAGATAATCATTACCAAGCGTCGACTGCAGGTATGAAACCCAGGTATCCTGTGTTTGTCCAGTCGCTGCAAGTAAAGCCGTCCAACTGTCCGAACTAATCAAATCTCCATTAAGAAATGTATTCCAGTTCGTTTCATTGAATTTTGCTAAAATATCAATAAAGGCATTGGTAAAATCAACGCTTGCTACTGAATATTTCGATAATTCACTTGCAATTGAAATGCTGTTCGATGAAATGAAGTTATCCATTATTTTAGGAAGTAAATCACTTGCTCCGATATTAGCGGCAATTGTCTGAACAACATTTACCACATTATCATAAAGTACATAGATATCACCAACATAAGCAGGAACTTTATAAATAACGCGGTACAGAGCAAACATAATCGGCAATGTTATAAGAAGAGGAAGACATCCACCCATTGGGTTAGTGCCATACTTTTCATAAACAGCCTGTGTTTCCATCTGCATTTTTCTTTTTGATTCTTCATCTTTTTTATCTTTATATTTTGCAGTTATTTTCGATAGTTCCGGATTCATTTTTGCTGATAATTTTGAAAATTTCTGCTGCTTAATCGTCAATGGCAGCATCAGCATCTTAATAACAACCGTAAATATAACAATACACACGGCAATGTTCTGGATGTTCAACAGGCTGACAAATTCAAATATTCCATTTAAAATCACGCCCATGATCCATGCAAAGGGCATCAATATACCACCCTGCTGTGTTAAAAATTCAAGACCCAACCAAGTATCCTCCTTCGTTTACTCCTGTTAACCTATGCTACGAAGTACATAAATTGAAAAAATTGTATACTTCTATCTTACCCAAAGTCATAAAAAGACCATCAGATAAAGAAAAAAGAATACAATTAAGGAACAGGATCATATCCACCTTTTGCAAACGGATGACATCTCAATACTCTTTTTACAGAAAGATATGTGCCTTTCAATGCACCATACTTTTCTAGTGCTTCAATGGCATATTGTGAACATGTAGGCATATAAATGCATGACGATCTTCCTTTCAAAGGGGAAATAAACATGCGATATATTTTAACCAAAAAAATCAGTATCTTCTTAATCATGCTCTTTCATCTCTTCCATAATAACAATCCTATGCAACTTTGCCAAATGCATCATTGCTTTGTTGATATCGAAATAGTTCTTATCCTTTGCATTAACTCTGGCGACAACTACTATGTCTAACCCTCTGGTAAGCTTCTCTTCACTCAAACGGTAACTTTCTCTTATCAATCTGGTTACTCTGTGCCTTACCACACTATTCCCCACCTTTTTGCTTACCGATATTCCAAGAATATTCTCATCTGTCTGATTACGCAATACATACATAACCAATTCTCTATTTGCATAGGACCTGCCGTTCCGATAGACATTCATAAATTGTTTTGTATTTTTCATTGATTCTGACAATTTCAAAATCTCCTATGCAACAAACTAAACTCTATGAGAAGGTGTTTCTTCCTATTATAATATGCATTATATATATACCTTCTCATACCTTCTTTTGTGTCGAATGATAAATCACTCGATCACCCTGTTTAAGAGTCAGGTTCTCTTCAAGATATAAACTACTATATCCTTTTAAAATATCATGCAAATTCCATCGTACATAATGTAACCCCTGCTTAGAAGAAAAGGTCACAATTCTGCGACCTATGCTGATATTTTATGTCTTCCTTTTGCTCTTCTAGCTGATAATACTTTACGTCCGTTCGTTGTAAGCATTCTCTTTCTGAAACCATGAACTTTTGCTCTTGATCTCTTCTTTGGTTGAAATGTCATTTTTGCCATTTGATACACCTCCTTATAATTCATTTCATATGACAGTACATCCTAAAACTATAGTTTTCCATTCTCATATGATTAGCATTATAATTATATGCGCTTAGAGACCGTCCGTCAAGTAATTCTTTCATTTTCATCCTATTTTATGCACATTCCACTTATCCTTTCAATAAATAATATAAAAATACTTTATCCACAAATAACATCTTTTTGTGGATAAATTGTGGAATAATGGTGGATACATTTAAAAAATCACGTGGAAATACTTATTTTTGTGGGTGAATTTTGTGGATTAACTTGTACACCTTTTGTGGATAATTGAAAAGAAAAGAATCCAATCTCCGTAAAAAACGTTGATAATTTTATTATTTTTGTTATAATATAATAATGGTATACTTCTTTAACTGTTGAAAGGTTAGGTTTGTCTTTATGAAAAATATTGTTAAATCACGCTGGCTGGAAATTTTAGATTATGTGAAGACCGAGTTGAAACTAAGTGATGTTTCTTTTAAAACCTGGTTATTACCACTTCAAGTCTATGATGTCAGAGAAAATAAAATTCTAATATCTGTTGACGATGCTTTTATTAATTCACGTAATCTCGAATATGTTCAAAATAAATATGGTTTACATATTAAGATAGCCGTCGCTGAAATAACAAATATGGACTACGATGTAGAGTTCTATCTTTCAAGTACATTGAATAATTCCTCCATCGTTTCTCCTTCCATTAAAGAAAGCGGTACCAATGATACAGCTTCTTTTTTAAATCCCAGATATACTTTTGAGACTTTTGTTGTTGGTCCTAATAATAACTTTGCACATGCAGCTGCTCTGGCTGTTGCAGAGTCACCAGCAACCGTTTATAATCCTTTGTTCATCTATGGAGGCGTAGGTCTTGGCAAAACTCATCTTATGCATTCCATAGCTCATTTTATAATACAAAAAAATCCAAATTATAAAGTGCTTTATGTTACCAGTGAGCTATTTACAAATGATGTTATTCAGGCAATTCGTTATGGTAAACAAAGTCCTGAAGATCTTCGAAAAAAATACCGCAGTCTTGATGTACTTCTTATTGATGATATTCAATTCGTAATTGGTAAAGAAAGTACCCAGGAGGAATTTTTCCATACCTTTAATTCTTTGTATGAATCAAAAAAACAGATTATTATATCTTCCGATAAACCACCAAAAGACATTCTTACGCTTGAAGACAGACTTCGTTCCCGATTTGAATGGGGTCTGACCGTAGACATTCAGTCTCCTAACTATGAAACAAGAATGGCCATTCTTAGAAAAAAACAGGAAACCGATGGCTTGTCGATCGAAGAAGAGATTATTGAATATATAGCTTCCAATGTAAAATCTAACATTCGAGAACTTGAAGGCTCTTTAACGAAAGTTGTTGCTATGTCAAAATTAAAAAAGCAAAGCATAAATCTTTCTCTTGCTGAAGAAGCCTTAAAAGATATTATATCCCCAGATAATAAAAAGACCGTAGACTTTGATTTAATTGTCGAGGTTGTTACCGAACATTATAATATCACACCAATGGAAATTCTCTCAGATAACCGTTCTCAAAATGTATCCTTTCCAAGGCAGATCATTATGTATCTCTGCCGAAAACTAACTCCATTATCTTTGTCTGATATTGGAACCCTTTTAAATAAGAAGGATCACACTACAATTCTTCATGGAATTAAGAAAATAGAAGATAAACTTGAAAAGGAAGCAACCTTCCAGAATGTAGTAGATGTTTTGATAAAAAAAATCAATCCACAGATTTGATGTGGAAAACCTGTTGATAAATTAAATACTTTATGGATAACATATTAATTCATTCACATTAATTTTCAATTATTTTGATGTTATTCACATAGTTTTTAGAAGTGGTTTTGCTTATTTTTCAATGACTTTGGGAGTTATACACTTATCAACATCCCCTACTACTACTACGAACTTAGTTTTTATATATTTATATATAGATTTTCATCCACAAAAACATAATAAATTACAATCCACAATGATTGTTCATTTACATCAGACCATATCAAGGAAGGGAGTCAGAAGAATGAAAATTATCTGTCCTAAAAACGAATTACAAAATGGTATCAATATCGTCTTGAAAGCTATTCCTGCAAAAACTACCATGCCTATTCTGGAGTGTATTGTTATTGAGGTAAAGGAAGGTTACATTAAACTAATTGGAAATGATATGGAACTTGGAATTGAAACAATCATAAAAGGAGAAATAATAGAAACCGGAACCA
This sequence comes from Clostridia bacterium, assembly GCA_003249225.1. GTDB lineage: Bacteria > Bacillota > Clostridia > Lachnospirales > Lachnospiraceae > SZUA-448. The sequence continues at coordinate 105,249 of QKJQ01000031.1, forward strand.
TCGCTATTAGTGCTAAGATTTTTTCGGACATTATTAGAAAGCTCCCTGATAATGATATTGTAATAGAAAAGGATGAAACCTTTACTGCTACGATAACCTGTGAAAAATCAAAGTTTTCAATTGCCGGAAAATCAGCGGACGAATTTCCTTTTCTTCCGGTAATAGAAAAAAAAGAAGCGCTGCTTCTTTCACAGTTTACATTAAAAGAAATCATAAGACAGACTGTATTTTCAATATCGGAAAATGAAAGCAATAAGATCATGACAGGAGAACTTCTGGAAATAAACAATAATATGTTGCGGGTAGCATCTCTTGACGGTCATAGAATTTCAATCCGCAGAATTATGCTTAAGGAAGAATATAATGATTGTAAAGTTATAATACCAGGAAAGACATTAAACGAAGTAAGTAAGATTCTATCTGGTGAAGCTGACAGCGAAGTAAGAATTTATTTTACAGAAAGACATATTCTTTTTGAGTTTGATGATACCATCGTTTTATCAAGACTGATTGAAGGTGAGTATTATAAAATTGATCAGATGCTTTCTTCCGATTATGAAACAAAGATAGTAATGAATAAAAAAGATCTCTTAAGCTGTATCGACAGAGCAACACTTTTGATAAAAGAAACTGAGAAAAAGCCAATCATAATAAATGTTATCGATGAAAAACTTGAACTAAAGGTTAACACCTCTTTGGGATCTATGAATGAAGATATTACGATCCAAAAAGAAGGAAAAGATATTATGATAGGCTTCAATCCTAAATTTATCATTGAAGTTCTCCGTGTTATCGAAGAGGAAGAAGTGACAATTTATCTTACAAACTCGAAAGCTCCATGCTTTATCAGAGATGAAGAAGATAATTATATATATTTGATTCTGCCTGTGAATTTTAATGCAGCAGCATATTAGACGAAAGTCAGAAAAGGGGCAGTATGGAAACCGTATACATTAAAGATGAATTCATTAAACTGGGACAGGTAATGAAGCTTGGTGGACTTGTTCAATCCGGAACCGATGCAAAATTTATTATTCAGGACGGAAAAGTGAAAGTGAATGGAGCCGTTGAATATCAAAGGGGAAAGAAAATAAGACCTGGAGATGTTGTAGAATTTCAAGGAGAATCAATAAAGATAGAGAGTAAAATTTCGTAGTGAGAAAATGTAATCGTAAAGAGAATATATGCGAATAAAAGGAACAAAGAAAAAAATAAAGCAAAATAAATTATTATGGTAATATAGGTTATTTCAGAAGAAAGACAGATGGTGGTAAATGAAAGTAAAACTCCTTGAACTTCGAGATTTTAGAAATTATCATACTCTTCAGGTCGAATTTTCAGAGGATGCGAATTTGTTGTATGGAGATAATGCACAGGGAAAAACAAATATACTTGAAGCAATTTATCTTTGCGGTACAACAAAATCTCATCGGGGAAGCAAAGATAAAGATATGATCCGTTATGATGGAGAAGAATCTCACATCAGGATGTTCATTGAGCGAGATTCCATTACACATAAGATCGATATGCATCTGAAACAGAACAAAGCAAAGGGTATAGCAATCGATGGAATACCAATAAAAAAAAGTTCAGAGCTTTTTTCTCTCATCAATATAGTATCTTTTTCACCGGAAGACTTATCCATCGTAAAAAATGGTCCGGGAGAAAGAAGAAGATTTATGGATATGGAACTTTGTCAGCTGGATAAGATATATCTGTTTCATCTGGCAAATTACAATAAGGCAATTACACAGAGAAACTCATTGCTTAAACAGCTCCAATATAGCAGGGGTCTGGAAGATACACTTGCCGTATGGAATGAACATCTTATTACCAGCGGAACAAAATTGATTAAAGCAAGAACAGAGTTCATCAAAGAAATAAGCGATATAGCTGAGAAAATTCATGAAAAACTCTCCGATGGAAGAGAGACTTTGAAACTTTTATATGAACCGAATGTAATCGAGGAAGATTACAAAAAGGCAATGAAAGAATCTTTACAAAAAGATATCGCTACCAAGATGACAAATGTAGGACCCCATAGGGATGATATAAGTTTTCAGTTAAGCAAACTCAATGAAACAATGAAAACAGAAAAAGAAGCTTACGAAGATGTCAGACGTTTTGGTTCACAGGGACAGCAAAGAACAGCCGCGCTGTCCTTAAAATTGGCAGAAATTGAGTTAGTCAAGATGCGGATAAAAGACACCCCCATCATTCTTCTTGATGATGTACTTTCTGAACTTGATCGAAACAGACAGGAACAATTATTGTCCTGTATACAAGGGATGCAGACGATCATAACCTGTACAGGGCTTGAAGAATTTGTGAATGATCGGCTGGAGCATAACCAGGTTTATCATGTAAAGAACGGAAACATAGAAAAAATCAATGAAAAGATCAAATAAGAATTAAATAAAAATAGTATTAATTCAAAGAAAGAATAATTTATATTACTGCAAATTGTGTACATGTGCTGCTTTACACAATTCATCATGCGTAAACGAAGCGGCACAGAAATGAGGAAAATATGAGTGCGGAATACGGAGCTGACCAGATACAAATCTTAGAGGGACTGGAAGCAGTACGTAAACGTCCGGGTATGTACATTGGAAGTACATCAACAAGAGGACTTCATCATCTGGTATACGAAATCGTTGACAATGCAGTCGATGAAGCATTGGCAGGATGCTGTGATGTAATCGATGTAACGATCAATAAGGATAATTCTATTACTGTTGTGGATAATGGAAGAGGAATACCGGTTGAAACCAATAAAAAGAAAGGTATTTCAACGGTAGAGGTTGTATTTACTATCTTGCATGCCGGCGGAAAATTCGGCGGTGGGGGATACAAAGTATCTGGTGGTCTTCACGGTGTTGGTGCATCAGTAGTAAATGCTCTATCGGAATGGCTTGAAGTTGTAGTAGAACTTGATGGTAAGATGTACAAGCAGCGATATGAAAGAGGAAAGACCATGACACCACTCGAAGAAATCGGTACATCAGAGCGTCATGGATCAACGGTTACCTTTCTTCCAGATAAACAGATATTCGAAGAAACCGTTTTCGATTACGACATATTAAAGCAGCGACTCAGAGAAATGGCATTTCTGACAAAAGGACTTAAAATCATTCTTCGCGACGACAGAGAAAATTCAGAAGAAGAGACAGAAACTGAAAAAATTAAGACTGCCGGAATGGTACGTGAATTTCATTACGAAGGCGGAATAAAAGAATATGTAACTTACCTGAATAAACATAAAAATGCACTGTACCCTGATATCATCTATTGTGAAGGAACAAAAGAAGATGTATACGTTGAAGTTGCTATGCAGCACAATGATGCGTACTCGGAAGGCTGTTACAGCTTTGTAAATAATATAACGACACCGGAAGGTGGAACACATCTTACCGGATTTAAAAATGCATTGACGAAGACCTTCAATGACTACTCCAGATCGATGAAGTTCCTAAAAGAGAACGAACAGAATCTGACAGGAGAAGACATCAGAGAGGGGCTTACTGCAATCATAAGTATAAAATTGCCAGAACCTCAGTTTGAAGGACAGACAAAACAAAAGCTTGGTAACAGCGAAGCAAGAGGAGCAGTTGAAAATATCGTAAGTGAACAGCTGACGTATTTTTTGGAGCAGAATCCATCTGTTGCAAGAATGATCTGTGAAAAAGCAATCATGGCACAAAGAGCCAGAGATGCTGCCAGAAAAGCCAGAGATCTTACAAGAAGAAAGACAGCTCTGGAAGGAATGAGTCTTCCTGGAAAGCTTGCAGACTGTTCGGATAAAAATCCGGAGAATTGTGAAATCTATATCGTCGAAGGAGATTCTGCCGGTGGTTCAGCAAAAACTGCCAGATCAAGAGCAACCCAGGCTATCCTTCCTCTGCGAGGCAAGATCCTTAATGTTGAAAAATCAAGACTTGATAAGATTCTTGTTAACAACGAGATAAAAGCTATGATCACAGCATTTGGCACAGGTATTTCCGATGACTTTGACATTGCAAAGCTCAGATATCATAAAATTATAATCATGACAGATGCCGATGTCGATGGTGCTCATATCAGTACATTGCTTCTTACCTTTATGTATCGGTTCATGCCGGAACTTATTAAACAAGGATATGTATATCTGGCACAGCCTCCTCTCTATAAACTGGAAAAGAACAAACAGGTTTGGTATGCCTACAGTGATGAAGAGCTTAATACAATTCTTTCAGAAGTCGGACGTGATACCAACAACAAGATCCAGCGTTACAAAGGTCTTGGTGAGATGGATGCGGAACAACTTTGGGAGACTACAATGGATCCAGAGAAAAGAATACTTCTGCGTGTTGTGATGGATGAAGAAAGTTCTTCCGAAATAGATGTCACATTTACCACACTGATGGGAGATAATGTAGAACCTCGCCGTGAATTCATTGAAGCAAATGCAAAATATGTTAAGAATCTTGATATCAGTTAATGGTTTATCAAAGTCATAGCGAATCATTATAAAAGTAATATTTTACTAATATGATGTTTCAAAAATACATTCATCAAGTAAAGATTTTACAGAAACTTGTACAGGAGATAAAAGCTCTCTTTGGAGAATGGATCTCTTTAGAGAAAATGGAGGATAGAAAATGGATGAGAATATCTTTGATAAGGTTCATGACATAGATCTGAAAAAGACTATGGAAGAATCCTATATCAATTATGCCATGTCAGTTATTGCTTCGCGTGCGCTTCCTGATGTTCGGGATGGTTTAAAGCCTGTTCAGCGAAGAGTATTGTATGCAATGATTGAACTGAACAACGGACCGGACAAACCTCACCGTAAGTGTGCCCGTATCGTTGGTGATACCATGGGTAAATACCACCCGCATGGTGACAGTTCGATCTATGGTGCACTTGTTAATCTTGCTCAGGAATGGTCTACCAGATACCCACTGATCGACGGACATGGCAATTTTGGTTCTGTTGATGGAGATGGCGCAGCAGCTATGCGATATACAGAAGCCAGACTCAGCAAAATGTCAATGGAAATGTTATCGGATATCAATAAAGATACCGTAGACTTCACACCAAACTTTGACGAGACTGAAAAAGAACCACTGGTACTCCCATCCCGTTTTCCAAATCTTCTTGTTAATGGAACAACAGGTATTGCCGTTGGTATGGCAACAAACATACCACCTCATAATCTTGGTGAAATCATTGACGCAGTTGTAAAAATTATTGACAATAAAAAAGAAGACAGGGAAACAGAAATAGAAGAACTTCTTCAAATCGTTAAAGGTCCAGATTTTCCGACTGGTGCAACCATACTTGGAACCAGTGGTATCAATGAAGCATACCGGACCGGCCGTGGTAAGATCCGTGTTCGTGCAGTTACGGAAATAGAACCGATGCAGAATGGAAAATCCCGTATTGTCGTTACGGAACTTCCTTACATGGTCAACAAAGCAAGACTGATCGAAAAAATCGCTGAACTTGTTCGTGAAAAGAAAATCGATGGAATTACAGAACTTCGTGATGAATCAGACCGTCAGGGTATGAGAATCTGTATAGAACTTCGAAGAGATGTTAACAGCAATGTTCTGTTAAACCAGTTATACAAGCATACCCAGATGCAGGATACCTTCGGTGTCAATATGCTTGCCCTTGTTGATAATGAACCAAAAGTACTTTCTCTTCCACAGATGCTTACGTTTTATCTGAAACATCAGGAAGAAGTAGTGACCAGAAGAACCCAGTATGATTTGAATAAAGCAGAAGAACGTGCTCATATACTGGAAGGTCAGCTGATCGCACTTGATCATATTGACGAAGTAATCAGTATCATTCGTTCTTCGCCGAATGGCCCAGTTGCAAAACAGCGCTTAATGGAGAGATTTGCTTTTGATGACATTCAGGCTCAGTCAATTATTGACATGAGACTTCGTGCTCTTACCGGACTGGAAAGAGAAAAAATCGAAAACGAGCACAAAGAACTGATGGCAAAGATTGCAGAATACAAAGCAATTCTTGCGGATGAGAAAATTCTTCTTAGTGTTGTCCGCGAAGAAATCCTGATTATTCGAAGCAAATACAACGATGAAAGAAGAACAGCCATTGGGTTTGATGAATTTGATATTTCCATGGAAGACATGATTCCGGAAGAAGATGTTGTAGTAGCCATGACGAGTCTTGGTTACATCAAACGAATGACGATCGATAATTTCAAGAGCCAGCACCGCGGCGGTAAGGGAATAAAAGGAATGCAAACGATTGAGGAAGACTTCATTGAGGACCTCTTCATGACGACTACGCATCATTACCTTATGTTCTTTACAAACAAAGGCCGTGTATACAGGCTGAAGACCTACGAAATTCCGGAGTCTTCCAGAACGGCAAGAGGAACTGCAGTCGTTAACCTGCTTCAATTACTGCCGGAAGAAAAGATAACCGCAATTATTTCGCTAAAAGAATACAATGAAAATCAATACCTGTTCATGACGACCAGAGATGGTATTGTAAAAAAGACAAAATTAAAAGAATACAGTAACATACGTAAGACCGGTATTCAGGCAATTAATCTTCATGATAGTGATGAATTGATCGAAGCAAAGCGTACCGACGGTAACACAGACATTTTCCTTGTTACAAAGAACGGAATGTGTATACGATTCAATGAGACTGATGTTCGCTTCACCGGAAGAAGTTCTATGGGTGTTATCGGTATGAATCTTACAGACGGCGACAATGTTGTATCCATGCAGATGCATACGCAGGGTAAATTCCTATTGTTCGTATCCGAAAATGGACTTGGAAAATTAACGGACATAGATGAATTTACTTGCCAGCGTCGTGGCGGTAAGGGCGTAAAATGTTATAAGATTACCGAGAAATCAGGCTGTGTTGTTGGAGCAAAAGCAATTGATGATAACAGGGAAATCATGCTGATCACGAACGAAGGTATCATCATCCGTATGGAAGTAAAAGATATAAGCAAATCAGGCCGCAACACAACAGGTGTTAAGCTGATCAATATGGATAAAGAAAGTGATATCCATGTTGCAAGCATTGCCAAGGTCAGAGATTCTGCCGGAAATGATGATGACGATACGGTGCTTGAGGAATTAAAGAAGCAGCTGGAGTCCGAAGAAGTTGTAGCAGAAGGTGTAAATCTATCGGATGATACAATGTACGATGATACAGACGAAGAATACGATGATGACAATTTTGAAGAAGCAGATCTTGATGCAGAAGATTCCGAAGAGGAAAGCAGTGATGAAGACTATTCCGACATTAATAAACTGCTTGATCGTGCAAAGAGAGACAAGGAAGATTAATTAAGTAACAGTGTTTAAATAGCAGTAATTAAGTAGATGTAATTAAGTAATGGTTTTAAGAATGATAGAACATTCATAAAGAGCTGTCTGCGGATGGCTCTTTTGTTTTATCTACTTTCAGACCTCACAAATTACGATATGAAAAAAATCAATATTTTATTGAAATAAAGGCACAATGTTATTATACTTAAGAGGCAGCAAAAGGCCGAACACGGAGGCAGAGTATGAGAATCGTTGATACAAACGAAATAACTAAAGCAATCAGAGAGATGTGTATAGAAGCAAATATATCTTTGTCCGCAGATATGAAAGAGGCTATCGGCACAGCACTCAGTAAAGAAAAATCAGAAATGGGAAAGAAAATTCTTCAGCAGTTAGAAGATAATATGAAAATAGCGAAAGAAGAAGCCATACCAATCTGCCAGGATACTGGTATGGCAATAGTTTTTCTAAAGATAGGACAAGAAGTCCATTTGACCGGTGAATTCTTAGAAGATGCAATCAACGAAGGAATTCGTCAGGGATATAGAGAAGGTTACTTACGAAAATCTGTAGTAGAAGATCCATTGGTTCGTATCAATACAAAAGATAATACACCGGGAATTATTCATACTTCAATCGTTCCAGGAGAATCAATAGAGATAACAGTAGCACCAAAAGGATTTGGCAGTGAAAATATGAGCCGCATTTATATGCTAAAACCATCGGATGGAATCGAAGGTGTGAAAAAAGCAGTCATCGAAACAGTAGAGTTGGCTGGTCCCAATGCCTGTCCTCCTATTGTTGTTGGTGTTGGCATCGGTGGTGATTTTGAGATGTCGGCTATACTGGCTAAAAAAGCACTGACGAGAGCTCTTGGTTCTCACTCCACAAAAGAGCATCTTGAGAAACTTGAAATTGAACTGCTAAAAGAAATAAATGATCTAAACATCGGGCCTGCAGGTTTTGGAGGAAAGACAACAGCCCTTGGCGTTGCTATTGAATCTTATCCAACTCATATTGCCGGCATGCCTCTTGCTATTAATATATGCTGTCATGTAAATAGACACGTAACAAAAATAATATAGAAGAAAATCATAAAATAATACTTATATATAGATAAGAATCTTATCTGATTCAGAACCAAATTTTAAGGAAAATATAGAATGAAAGAATTTATTATCCTTTACAATGAAGTAAATTTTGTATTGTGAATCAGTTATCATCAAAAAAATATAATGTAGAGCAGTAACTTGTAATAATGAATTGTAATGATAAATTGTAATGATAAGCAGTAACTTGTAATAATGAATTGTAATGGTAAGAAATAATTTACGAAAAAGAATTGTAATGTGAAGATGTAGCTTACAATAATTAACTGTGATAAGAAACAGTAACCTGTATTATTGTATTGTGATGTGTAATCTATACTTGCAGAGACAAATTAGCAGAAATAAAAATGATGAAATTGGTTTTATGTTCACTGGATAGGTATTCCATAAAAATTGATCCACGTATTGAACCAAGTCACGTAATTCTACAGAAATGGAGAGTCTTATGGAAAAACATTTGCATACACCTATAACAAAGGAAATGGCGGAAGAAGTTACAGCAGGTGATTATGTTTATTTGACTGGAAGAATCTATACCGCCAGAGATGCAGCTCATAAAAGAATGGTTGAGAATCTGGAAAAAGGAATTGCGCTTCCCTTTAATCCAGAGAATGAGACGATTTATTATCTTGGACCAACGCCAGCAAGAGAAAATCAGGTGATCGGATCCGCCGGCCCAACGACAAGCAGTAGAATGGATGCTTATACACCAGTCCTACTTGACCTTGGTATAACCGGAATGATTGGAAAAGGAAAAAGAAGCGAAACCGTCAAAAAATCGATCCAAAAGAATAAAGCGGTTTACTTTGCTGCCATTGGTGGAGCAGGAGCTTTGCTATCTAAGTGTATAACAAAAGCAAAAGTTATAGCGTATGAAGATCTGGGAGCTGAGGCGGTGTTTGAACTTGAGGTAAAAGACTTTCCCGTAATTGTCGTAAATGACTCAAAAGGAAATGACTTCTACACAATCCGTAAATGAAAGTAGGACCAATTATTTATTTAAATTGTTTATAATGTAGTTGACAATATACAATATTCTTGCTATACTATTATTTGCGTCCCCCATAAAAACGAGTACGCAAAAAACTGAATATTTAATCATCAGAATTCAGATTTGGAGAAATACTCAAGAGGCTGAAGAGGCGCCCCTGCTAAGGGTGTAGGTCGTTTGCGCGGCGCGAGGGTTCAAATCCCTCTTTCTCCGTTCATCAATAATAGACGTAAATGCGAAAACATTTGTTTGAATTGATGAAACAATGAAGTATAAAGTACCTGAAAAGGGCTTTAAAACAGCAATTGTTTAAAATGTTTTAGAAATTAAAAATATTTTAAAAAAACCTGTTGACAAACATCCGATACGGTGTTATACTTGCAAAGCTGACTCAAACGAGAGACACAAAACGAAAGAGTCGCAACTGAATAAGAAGCAGCCGGAACAGCCTGGAAAGTGCAGTGAACGGACTTCAAAAACAGACAAGCACCT
>QKJQ01000039.1 GCA_003249225.1 Clostridia bacterium
ATCCGAGGGACCCGTTTACGGGTAGCAAGTAAACCAACGCATGGCTGGCAGGCCAACTTATAAGCACACTTGTGTGCAGCTAGTAGTATTAGGGCTATGCCCGAAAATGAAATACCACCCGCTATGCGGGTGGATAATTATTGTATTGTGGAAAAACACATGATCAGATTACGCCACATACTTATAAATCTTTTGTCTGTATTGTTTGCTGTACAGGAAAGGTCAGTCGGGTAGAAAATGTTAGTTTATGCGCTGAAAATCAGTGCAGGATAGGAGAATATATGAAACATCAGGAAACTTTAGAATTTACAACAATAAAAGAGAAACTTGCAGAGCATGCTGTTACGGAAAAGGCAAAGAATAAATTCCGGAATATGGATATGATTCTTGAGGAAAGTAAGCTGCGCAGAAAATTAAAGGAAACGACGGAAGCCAGAATCATGCTGGACAGAGTCGGAGCTCCGCCGCTTGGGTGTGTCTCGGATATCATTGCTTTAACAGAAGCAGCAAAACGCGGAGAAATGCTTTCCATCAACGAACTGGACCAGGTAAGGCAGTTTGCGGTGGTATGTGAACGTATGAAACGCTACCTGAAAAAATCAGAAGAAAGCGGAATGATGCTTGCGGAATATGGGCATGGAATCTACGAACTTCAGGATCTTAGAAATGAGATCGAGCGATGTATCCGTAATGGTATTGTGGATGATTATGCAACCAAAACATTATGTTCTCTCCGCAGGCAGATGGCAATCCTGGAAGGCTCGATCAAATCAAAACTTGATGAAATACTACGTAAGAATAAAGCATACTTTTCTGAAAGCTTTGTATCGGGAAGAAATGGAAGATTTACGCTGCCTGTCAGAAAAGAGTATAAGTATGCTATTCAGGGAAGCGTTGTTGATATCTCATCGACCGGAGCAACCTGCTTTATTGAACCGGCAGCAGTCGCAAAGCTTCGTGAAGAGCTTGAACTGCTGCGGCTGGAAGAGAATAATGAGGTCAGAAAGATACTGTATCAGCTGTCTGGTCTGGTATATCAGGATGCAGATGCAATCAAACGAAATGTAGATTACCTGGAGGAGCTTGATTATATCTTTGCAAAGGGAAAACTTAGTGTTGATATCAGAGGTGTTGAACCGGCAATAAATCTTGATGGAGTCATTCATATTAATGAAGGAAGACATCCATTGATCGATAAAAAAGTTTGTGTTCCTCTTACCATCGATTTTGGGGATGAAATCAAAGGAGTCATCATTACCGGACCGAATACTGGCGGGAAGACAGTTGCATTAAAGACCGTAGGCCTTTGTCTGATGATGGCAAATTGCGGACTTCATGTAGCTTGCACATCTGCAGATGTCTGTATGAGAGCGTCAATCTTGTGTGATATTGGAGATGGACAGAGCATTTCGGAAAATCTCTCAACCTTTTCATCCCATATTACAAATATTATTGACATTATGCGTACGATGAATGAAGAAGCGCTGGTTCTGCTCGATGAACTTGGATCAGGAACCGACCCGGCAGAAGGCATGGGAATTGCGGTTGCGGTCTTGGATGAATTAAGACGGAGCGGCTGCCGTTTTATGGTCACGACACATTATCCGGAAATCAAGGAGTATGCCAAAGACACACCGGGAATTATCAATGCTAGAATGGCATTTGACAAGGAAAGCCTCAGACCATTGTATCAGCTGGAGATAGGTGAAGCCGGAGAAAGTTGTGCCTTTTACATCGCTATGAAGCTGGGATTTCCACAGCGCATACTGGAACGTGCATACGAAGCTGCTTACAAAGTGGAGCATATTGATGCGGATACACAGGAAACGAATGAACTGCAGGCTTCGGATAAGAAAACAAACGATACAAAGAGAACTGCAAACCAACAAAAAAGCATTTCAGATATTTCTTCACTTCAGGCAATAAAGTCAGAGGTTACGGTACAAGAAATTCCGAAAAAGGAGGTACCAAGAATTCAAAAGACGGAAGTAAAACGGCCTGTCCAGAGTGAAAAGATATTATCTAAATTTCAAAAAGGGGACTCCGTTCTTGTTTACCCGCAGAAAAAAATAGGAATTGTTTTTGAACCGGTCAATGAACAGGGCGACGTTATTGTGCAGATCCAAAAGAAAAAGCTTACGGTGAATCACAAAAGAGTTAAATTACAGGTGAGTGCAGCAGAAATGTATCCGGAAGATTATGATTTCTCTATAGTATTTGATTCGGTCGATGTACGAAAGAAGCGTCATCAGATGGAAAGAAAGTATCAGAAGGATATGGAAATTGTATATCCGGATCCTGATACACAGAAAATATAAAAAATTTACACAGTATATTCACAAGTTTTCCGTAAAGTATGCATATAAAATATAGCGTATGCATAGAAGGAGAATGTATGAATAAGAATCTCGCAGGGAGACTGTTTCTGGATCTGGTTATGACAATACTTATGGTAATTATGATGGGATATGATGTTAGCGGTGCATTATGGCACGAAATTCTTGGGATTGCTACCGTAGTATTATTTTTAATTCATATTATTATTAACGCAAGATGGATGAAGCAGGTCATAGTAAAACACACCGCAGCAAATTCACCGGTTGTTTTGATAAAATTCATAATTGATTTAATACAGATTGTCTTAATGATAATCATTGCAGTCAGTTCCGTGCTTATTTCAGGATATATATTTCATGCAGGAACGAACCATTATGATGTCTGGGCATATCTCCATACGGCATCCGGATATCTGTTGCTTATAACAATTGGCGTACACATCGGCTTTCATTCAAAAATGATTTTTTCGGCAATAAAGAAGCTGTTGGGAATGGAACCGGTGAGCAAAGCAAGAACAATCGTTATGCGTATTCTTGCAGTAATCATGGTAATTATGGGAATCAAATCATCATTTGACAGAGGCATCGCAGAGAGTTTTATTCCGTATTTTGCAAAAACAACGCAGGAGAGTACACAGACCAGTCAGGTGACAAATGAGATTATTGTGGACGATTATGATGATTCTGAATCAATAACACTTGCAACTTTGGACACAACAGTAACAGCATCAACTGCAGACAGTTCTTCCTCGAGCACAGAACGTGTTTCTGTGGAAACCTTAAGGGCAGGAGGACGTGATCATGGAGACGTTGAGCAGAGTTTTGACAACAACCCGCCAACAGAAGATCAGGATGTTGACGATTACCTTGGGAGTCTGACCTGTACCGGCTGTGGAAAGAGATGTTCGCTGTTACGGCCACAGTGTAACACAGGTGTTGGTCAGGCAGAAGATGCCACAGCGTATTTTGAAGAATATACGGCAGCCTCATCAACAGAAAGTGATAGTACGCAGGAAGATTTGACTAGTGCAGCAGATTCTGAGCAGGGCGGCTCATCTGCATCGAGTGCAGCAGCAGATACAGACCTTGATTATGTTGTTGTAAAAGACAGTGCGGTATCCTTATTTGCTGATTATATACCTATCTTAAGTATGTATGCAATTGGCGGTCATTATGTTCTGATCGGTATCGAGGCGGCCAGACGCAGAAAAAATAGAATTTGACAAACCGGTATGAAAAAGCTACTATAACAATAAAAATGCATTGTTATCTATGGAAAAGGAGCTCTCATGGCAGTAGGTCAGAATAATATAGTCCCTGATAAAAAGAAGGTACATGATTCACAGATTGAACAGGTCCATTCTCTTATGTCAAGAGATCTGAACGGCAGTGGAAGGTTGTTTGGCGGTCAGCTGGTCAGCTGGATCGATGAGGTTGCAGGCATTGTAGCCAGACGGCACGCACAGACTTCTGTTGTAACCGCTGCGATTGACAATCTGATTTTTAAATCAGGAGCAAAGATCAATGATATCATTGTGCTGATTGGAAGGGTTACCTATGTGGGAAAGACCTCCATGGAAGTTCGGGTGGATACTTATGTGGAATCGAATGAAGGATTTCGAAAAATGATTAACAGAGCTTATCTGGTCATGGTATCGCTTGATGAAAAGGGTTGTCCGCAATCGGTTCCGGGTCTGATTATAGAAGCAGAAGAAGAAAGAGCAGAATGGGATGCCGGAGTCAGAAGATCAGAACTTCGGGCAATCCGCAGAAAAGAAGGATTTTAATATAGTCAACAGACTACAGCAATGATGAAAAAAAGTGCAGCAGATTATCGCTGCACTTTCTTGAATTTGTCAGGACCAATGTGACAATAGCCGCCTGGGTTTTTATCCAGATATTTTTGATGATACTCTTCGGCTGAACTGAAATTATCAAGAGGAAGTACTTCAATGGCAATTGCTTCCTGATATTGCTTTTGTAATTCGGCTATAGAACTTTGTATATTTTCCAGGTCTAAACTATCAATATAATAAATTCCGGTTCGATACTGAACCCCCGAATCATGGCCTTGTCTGTTTACACTGACAGGGTCAATGACATCATAATACAGATTCAGCAAATCAGGTAATGTAAGGATAGCGTTGTCATAAATTACTTTTACAGTTTCTGCGTGTCCGGTATTTTTATGGCACACATCTTCATACGTAGGATGTAAAGTTTTTCCGTTGGCATATCCAACTTCAGTAGACAAAACACCTTTGATCAGGTCGAAATATTTCTGTGTTCCCCAGAAGCATCCACCTGCAAGATAGATTTCTTTTATCATAATAAACTCCTTCCTTGAACATAGACAGCATTAACCTAACTGTTTGCATTCGGGTATAAAAATATTTGCTGCTGACATCATTATAGCAGGCGGCAGCAAAGAACGTCAATCAGCTACAATGACTAAAAATATGGGTAAATAATTCATAGAATTCACGCTGGCGAAACAAGAGTACGTAAGCTATAATCAAAACACACAAGTAGAAAGCCGAAATCCACGAACGGCTTTAACCTGTAAGTTTGTATACCACGTATCATCCCGTACAAGCTTGGCAAGCGCAAAGCTGCAGCGCAAAAGGAGGAAAATGAATCGAAATAATTTATGGTATAAACAGCCGGTATCAATAAATCCCAATCAGCCGGAGCATTGGAACAACGCACTGCCAATCGGAAATGGTGCACTTGGGGCAATGGTGTTTGGCGGGATAGGGAAGGAACGGCTTCAATTGAATGAAGACACCTTATGGAATGGCGGCGGAAATCGCAACAGAGTGAATAAAGATGCGAAAGAAAGCTTTTTTGTCATTCGTAAATTGTTAGCGGAAGGACGAATAGCAGAAGCACAGAGGCTGACAAAGCTTGGAATGATGAGCGGACCGGAGGGAGAACGAAATTATACAACGGCAGGCGATTTGCTGATGGATTTTGAGACAGAGGATTCCAATGCATCAGAGTACCAGCGCAGTCTGAATCTTGAAGAGGCGATAGTTTCTGTTTCTTATAACCTGGATGATAATATTATGACCAGAGAAGTGTTTTCTTCCGCAGTCCATAAAGTAATTGTTATGCGTTTTGAAAGTAAGAGGGCAGGAAAGCTGCATTTCACAGCACTTTTTGATCGTTGGGTCTACCAGGATACCAATGAGGCTGTTTCAAAGAATACGATCCTTATGCAAGGTGTAGAGGGCGGGAAAGGTGCGGTCTCTTTTTGTGTGGGTGCCAGAATCTGCGATACGGACGGAAGTGTAACGACGCTTGGCAACAATCTGATTTTGGAGAAGGCAACAACAGCAACACTGCTGGTGACGGTACGAACCAGCTTTTATAAGGAAGATCCGGCAAATTGGTGCCTTGAGAAACTAAACGAAGCGTCACTGCTTACCTACAATGAACTTCGGGAAGCCCATACGAAAGAATATAAGGCGTACTACGATCGTATGTCTTTTCGGATGGAAAGTCCAAGAGATATAGAAGAACTTGCGACAGATGTAAGGCTCGCCAGAGTGAAGGAGGGTGCCTTTGATCCGGGCTTGATCGCTCTTTACTATAATTATGGCAGGTACCTCCTCTTATCCTGCAGCCGGTCCGGTACACAGGCTGCGAATCTTCAGGGTATCTGGAATAAAGATTTCATCCCGCCATGGGGTGGAAAATATACCATAAACATTAATACAGAGATGAATTACTGGCCGGCTGAAAGCTGCAATCTTCCGGAATGTGTGCAGCCGTTGTTCGATCTGCTGATGCGGATGCTGCCAAATGGAAAGAAAGTGGCGCAGGATATGTATGGTTGCCAGGGGTTTGTAGCGCATCATAACACTGATATCTGGGGAGACTGTGCACCGCAGGATCTGTATCTCCCTGCGACCATATGGCCTATGGGAGCGGCCTGGTTATGCACTCATATCTGGGAGCACTACCTGTATACAGAGGATCTGCAGTTTCTGGAAAAATACTATGTTCTGCTGCGGGAAGCTTCCCTTTTCTTTACGGAATATATGTTCCGAAACGAGCAGGGAAAACTGGTGACAGGACCTTCGGTTTCGCCGGAAAACACCTATATTCATCCAAGCGGGGAGAAAGGTACGGTCTGCATTGGTCCATCCATGGACAGTCAGATCATAACCGATCTTTTCGAAGCCTGCATCCAGTCCGCAAAGCTGCTTCAAAAAAAGGATGCACTGACGGATACTTTGGAAAATATGCTTCAAGACATCCCAAAGCCTGCCATCGGGCAGTATGGTCAGCTGATGGAATGGGCACAGGATTATGAAGAGGCAGAACCCGGACACAGGCACATTTCACATTTGTATTCCATTTACCCGGCAGCTCAGGTCACCTTCGAAAAAGATCCGGAGCTGATCAAGGCGGCAAGGGTTACCTTAGAGCGCCGATTGGCGAATGGCGGCGGTCATACCGGCTGGTCAAGAGCCTGGATCATCGCCATGTGGGCAAGACTTCGGGATGGAGACAAAGCCGGTGAGAATGTAAATGCAATCCTTGCAAAATCGACTTCCGATAATCTTTTTGATATGCATCCACCTTTTCAAATTGACGGAAATTTTGGTGCAACAGCAGGAATAACAGAGATGCTGCTGCAGAGTCATGACGGAGTTATTAACCTGCTTCCGGCTTTGCCGGCTGCATGGAAAAAAGGCAGTATAAAAGGAATCCGTGCCAGAGGTAGAAAGAGTGTCTCCATCGAATGGGAAGACGGTAAATTGAAAAATGCTCTCATTCTTACAGAGAAAAAAGAAAGCTTTCTGATTGGCGTTCAAGGTGATGTGGACATCACAATACATAAAGCAGATGGTACCTGCAGTGAGGGTGAAGCGGTTGAAATCCAGTCTCCCGGCAGGTACAGGATCACAGCGGAGGCAGATTCTGTGATTGAGATAAAAAAGCAGTAAATTCTATACATCAAATGAAAAAAATGTATTGTGTATAAGATTTTGTGTTATAATAGGAAAGCATAAAGGTAAACTGCATTTTATTTATTATTATACCCAGAAAGGATGGATTTCATTATGGCATTGGTTACAACAACGGAAATGTTTAAAAAAGCATATGAAGATGGATATGCAATCGGAGCTTTTAATGTAAACAACATGGAGATCATTCAGGGAATAACAGAAGCAGCAGCGGAGCTCAAATCTCCTATTATTCTCCAGGTTTCGGCAGGAGCAAGAAAGTATGCAAAGCATAATTATCTTGTTAAACTTGTGGAGGCTGCATTAATGGAATGCGATATACCCATAGCGCTCCATCTTGATCACGGTGATACCTTTGAATTATGTAAATCCTGTATTGATGGTGGCTTTACTTCGGTAATGATCGATGGTTCACACCATAGCTTTGAAGATAATATAGATCTGACCAAAAAGGTTGTTGAATATGCACATGCCCATGGAGCTGTCGTGGAAGGCGAGCTTGGACGACTGGCTGGAATAGAAGATGCAGTTAATGTCAGTGCGGAAGATGCGTCCTATACCAGGCCGGATGAAGTCGAAGAATTCGTTACCCGTACCGGCGTTGATTCGCTTGCCATTGCAATCGGGACAAGCCATGGTGCGTATAAATTTAAACCGGGGCAGAAACCGCAGCTCCGCTTCGATATTCTGGAAGAAGTGGAACGACGGCTTCCAAAGTATCCGATTGTTCTGCATGGTGCGTCCAGTGTTGTTCCTGAATTTGTCGAAACCATCAATAAGAATGGCGGCGCACTCGATAATGCCATTGGTATTCCGGAAGATATGCTGCGAAAAGCTGCTGCTATGGCTGTATGCAAGATCAACATTGACTCGGATCTGCGTCTCGCTATGACGGCTGGAATTCGTGAATATATGTTCGCAAATCCAGGGGCTTTTGATCCAAGACAGTATCTGACTCCGGCACGTGCCAATATAAAACGGTTAGTATCACATAAGATCCTTGATGTCCTTGGAAGTAATGATAAAGCATAGGAATAAGAAAAATGCAGGGAGGGCAGCCTCCCTGTTTTTATACACTGCTCTTTGCTTTATGATAATGGCAGTATTCACCCAACGAGATAACTTTTTCCTGCTAGGCTATACAGTATTTGGAGAAAAAGAACGATAATACTAGAAGAGGAAATGAAGCACAACTTCCTAATAATAGAAGACAAGAAAGAGGTAGATATGGATTTGTTGCAGTCGATAAGCAGGGAAATTGCCGCACTGATGTTTCGTATAGAAGTAACTGCAGAATTTTTTCGCAAACAAAATTTTCACAGGGCACTGAACGGTACGGTTGAAATAATCGACAGGACAGGTACTGTTATTGAATCCATAATGTCAGAGCCTGCCATACTTGAGCTTTCTGAACTGCAGGAAATACTGCCACAGGTAATTGATATGCTTAAGGAACTTTCGACAGTTCAGGAGAGCGGCGACATGATTCTTTTGGCTGATTTGCTTGAATTGAGGGTCATGCCGTGGATGCTGGAGGTCCAGGGTCGGTTTTTAACTGTTCTGGATGGTGTATCTATGCTGAATGATGAACTTTTCCGAAAGAACAGTAAGGCATGGTATCAGAAGCTTTCTGCAGACCAGAAGAATGTAAAAGCAATTTCTGATCTCTATCATGAGGTAAGTGATAAGGGGTATTCGTACCAGAACAATGTACGCCAGTCGGGTGCAATGGGACAGCTCGAACCAACGGGAAGCGGAATGCCGACTCTTCGTATAAACAGTAAGGGGAAAGAGTTTTATATGCACAGCAATCAGTATCCGGCATTGGAAGGATATGAGCTTGCGAAAAGCTGGTATAAGGAGAAGTGTGACCGGTACATAATTGTTGGAATGGGTCTTGGATATGCCGTTTCAGGTATGCTGGAGGTGGATCGTTTTGTTCATATTACAGTTTATGAGTATGAATGGAGTCGTCTGATGCTCTCCTTTGCGCTTCAGGATTTTGAAAAGTGGATCGAATCAGGGCAGCTTACCATTTGTTACGATCCGGATTTTTGTCAGCTTCAATTACATCGAGAGAAAAGAGACAGCAGAGAAGAACTGGTGATACATTATCCATCGCTTCTTGCAATTTCAGAAGAGAAAACGCGGGAAAGTTTAGAGGATTATTTTATACAGTATAGTTCGATTCAGAATCAGACGTATCTGTTACATGGTAATTTTAAGAAGAACATTGCGCAAAAGGATGAAGAAGTCAGTGTACTGAAAGATGAATTCTACGGAAAAGATCTTTATATTGTGGCAGCAGGACCATCGCTTGATCATAATTTTCTCGAATTGAAAAAAGTGAAAGAGGGTGTGATTCTAGCTACTGGAACCGTGCTGCGTAAACTGCTGAATGCAGGGATTCGCCCGAACTTTGTAATTATGACCGATGCCTTCGATGAAGTGTATGAACAGATCAGAGGTCTTGAAGACTGCGGCATTCCGTTATTATATCTTTCGACAGTCTGTGCAGGTGTACCACAGGCATATCAGGGAAAACGGTACATTATCTATCAGAATGAATTTGCACCGGCTCAAGAGGCGGCAGGAGAAAAGCAGGCTCAGCTTTATTATACCGGGGGGTCTGTCAGTACGACGGCTATGGAACTTGGAATTGTCTTAGAGAGCAAACGGATTATTTTCCTTGGACTTGATCTTGCGTTTACGGGTAACATGACACATGCCAGCGGAACGCCAAAACTTGCCGGCAGAAAGGAAGAAAACCTTCGAGAAGTACCTGGTGTGAATGAACCATTTGTTATGACCAGTAAAAACATGGACTCTTATCGGCAGTGGATCGAGAGAAGGATTATTCGGTATCAGCAGGAATGCAGGGAAAAAAAGCAGCCGCCAGTACAAATCATTGATGCAACGGAGGGTGGAGCCAGAGTGAACGGAACCATACTTATGGAGCTTTCCAAGGTCATAGAGGGTGCAGAAACTAATTGAAACTTTAGGAAAGCTTAATTGACATAAGGATTGAAATTTGCTATCCTATCAATGTGGATCAAAAGGAAATTTTATGCTTTCGGACCAGTCGCTCGAACAGGCAGAATGGAGCGTTATGATAACAATCAGTGTATGTCTTATTGTAAAAGATGAAGAAGCTGTTCTGGCAAGGTGCATGGATTCATTGAAGGATATTGCCGATGAGTTCATTGTAGTCGATACCGGATCAACAGATCAGACAAAACAGATCGCTTTACAGTATACCAGTCTGGTATATGATTTTAAGTGGGACGATGACTTTTCGGCAGCAAGAAATTTTTCTTTTTCAAAGGCAACAAAAGAATACATATACGCAGCAGATGCGGATGAAGTAATTGATGAAGTGAACCGCAGGCGTTTTCTCGATTTAAAACGTGTTCTGATACCGGAGATCGAGATTGTTCAGATGTATTATACAAATCAATTGCAATACAATACTACCTATAATTTCGACCGTGAATTACGACCGAAATTATATAAAAGACTTCGTGAATTTGTATGGGTAGATCCGTTGCATGAAACGGTGCGACAAGAGCCCTTACTCTATGACAGTGACATTGAGATCATACATATGCCGGAAGAAAACCATGCGAGCCGGGATTTTTCAACACTGAAGAAGACCTTGGAGAAGCATGGGACTTTATCAGAAAAGCTGAGGCAGATGTATGCAAGAGAACTTTTTATAGCAGGAGAAGAGAAAGATTTTCTGGATGCAGAAAAATTTTTTTTATTCCTGTCTGAGCAAAGCGATTGTAAAATCGATGAACTAAGAACAGTGCACTGCATTCTGGCAAGAGCGGCACGAATCCGCAGAGATACCGATGCTTTCTATAAATCAGTGTTAAAGCTTTTTGCAGTTGGGGATCCGCCTTCTGAGATCTGTTATGAACTTGGTGTTTACTACATGTCGAAAAAAGAAGAGGAAGAAGCGATCCTGTGGTTCTATAATGCGGCTTATGAGACAACACCATATCTTAACCTGAAGTATAAAGAAGAGTATCCGATTCGTATGATTGCGGCATGCTATAAAGAACTTGGGGATTTTGAAGCAGCAAGAACGTATGAGGCACTGCTAAAGTAACAGTTCATTTTTATTTAATAATTGTTTATCCCTGGTTAATATACAATAAAAGAAAACAGATTTAAAATGTCGAGGTGACAGGCATGACGGAAAACATTAAGAAAATATTCAGCCAGAACATAGAACTTCTGGCCTTAGTTGATAAAGCAGTCATTTATTTTCGGGAGCAGCAGTACGATAAGGCACTTGGCTTATCAGCTCAAACCGTGAACATGATCAAAGACATGACCGACGCAGTAATTGAGGACCGGGAGTATTTCCGGCTTGTCTCAGTTGAATCTGTAGTTGAGATGCTGGAAGGATTGCTGGAAACAAAAAAGAAAAAAGACTATGTATTGCTGGCGGATTTATTCGAGATGCAGCTTTCTGCTTTTATATGCAATGTACAGGAATTGATCATTAATAAAGAAAATTTTCTTGCTTTTGATGAAGCAGTATATCAGGAGAAAATCCATCTGCTTGAAGCTAGGATTACAGAATCTCTTGAAGCTGATTTTACGGATAAGGATATCATTGCCCGTTACCGGGTAAATCAGAACGCCGAAATCGAGCGGGAGCTGGAACCGGGAGAACTTTTAAAAGAAGGGTATCGGGTAGAGTTTACCTCCGGTGGTCAGATGACGGTCGGATCTGTTGATATTCATGGCAGAGAGTTCTATCTTCACAGCAATAATAAAGTATCTGCGGAAGCTTTTCTTCTGGCTAAGACCTGGGCTTCCAAGGACGCTGATACTTATATTA
Source organism: Clostridia bacterium (assembly GCA_003249225.1). Classification (GTDB taxonomy): domain Bacteria; phylum Bacillota; class Clostridia; order Lachnospirales; family Lachnospiraceae; genus SZUA-448. The sequence continues at coordinate 12,171 of QKJQ01000039.1, forward strand.
TCTATGGGATGGGAATGGGATATCACATACAGGAACTGCTCTATGTTGAACCAAGTGCCAGACTGGAGATTTACGAAGCGGATATGAATATTCTGAAGCTTTTCTGTGCATTCTCTAATTTAAAAGAACTGTTATCCGATGATGAAATAAAGATAATATACGATCCTGACGGAAGCCGGATACGAGAGAGATTATCTGATTTAAGACCGAATGAAAAAGTATGTGTTCATTATCCTTCATTATGCAACATAAAGGACCTTGCAAGAAAAGAGATGCTGATGGAATATATACCATGGGCAAAACTCATTGAAGAATGTTAATAAAAGAAGGAAATCGTAGTAAAGTAATTATACTGCAGCGTGCTGCAGTAGACTGGAGGCAGTATGCCGGATAGAAATACAAATGGAAGTAACGAGAATAACAATGACAAGAAAAAGCTGCCCGGCAGCATGTGGATCATTATTTTGATCGCCGGATTTTTACTGATGTATTTTATGATCACTTTTTCGCAGCAAATGGATCAGGCAAGATATAAGCTGGTAAAGTATAATGAATTTGTAGACATGATCAACGCGGGTACGGTATCAGAAGTTTATTTTGAATACAGCACGAACCGCATTATTATTACAACAACGGATACCGATGAAGCAACCAGTGGAATTAAGTATTATACAGGCTATCTGCAAGACAGTGAACCTGAGCTTCGGACACTGATGGATGAGCATAATATCGTTTATTCGGCTGAAGTTCCGGATAATGCAACGACATTACTTGATATTGTGTTTGCATTACTGCCTTACGCACTTTTAATCGGAGCCATGTGGTTCGTATTTCGTATGGTGGCAAAGAATACCGGCGGTATGATGGGCGTTGGAAAGAGCAATGCCAAGGTTTATGTAGAAAAAGAGACCGGCGTTACCTTCAAGGATGTGGCGGGACAAGAAGAAGCCAAGGAGTCAATATCAGAACTTGTGGATTTTCTCCATAACCCTGGAAAGTATGCAAGAATCGGAGCAAAGCTGCCAAAAGGTGCATTGCTTGTCGGACCTCCGGGAACAGGTAAAACACTGCTTGCCAAAGCCGTGGCTGGAGAAGCGAAAGTGCCATTCTTCTCCCTTACCGGATCAGATTTTGTGGAAATGTTCGTAGGTGTTGGAGCATCCCGTGTGCGTGATTTGTTCAAGCAGGCACAAAGTCAGGCTCCGTGTATTATATTCATCGATGAAATAGATGCCATTGGTAAGAGCAGAGACAGTCAGTACGGCGGCGGTAATGACGAGCGTGAGCAGACCTTGAACCAGCTGCTTTCGGAAATGGATGGTTTCGATCCATCCAAAGGAGTTGTTATTCTGGCAGCGACGAACCGTCCGGAGATTCTTGATAAAGCCTTGTTGCGTCCCGGCCGTTTTGACCGACGTGTTATCGTAGATAAACCCGATTTAAAGGGAAGGGTTGAAACATTGAAGGTACATGCCAAGAATGTACTTATGCACGATTCTGTTGATCTTGAGGCTATCGGACTTGCCACCTCAGGAGCAGTAGGTTCGGATCTTGCTAATATTATCAATGAAGCAGCAATCCTTGCTGTAAAAGAAGGACGAAGCGTTGTTACACAAAGTGACCTCTTTGAATCGGTCGAAGTAGTCATTGCCGGTAAAGAAAAGAAAGACAGAATCCTTGGACCACAGGAAAAGAGAATCGTTGCCTGCCATGAAGTTGGACATGCATTGATTACAGCACTTGAGAAAAAGGCAGAACCAGTGCAGAAGATCACCATTGTTCCAAGAACCATGGGTTCACTCGGTTATGTTATGCAGGTACCGGAAGAAGAAAAGTATCTGATGAGCAAAGAAGAGCTGATCACCAGAGTAACCACCCTGTTTGGTGGCCGTGCGGCTGAGGAGATCGTATTCAATTCAGTTACAACAGGTGCTTCCAACGATATCGAGCAGGCAACCGCTATAGCTAGAGCTATGATCACCCAGTATGGTATGTCAGATAAATTTGGTCTGATCGGACTGGAATCGCAGACGAACCGTTATCTGGACGGACGAAATGTTTTGAACTGTGCAGATACTACTGCTGCAGAAATCGATCATGAAGTCATGGATCTTTTAAGAGAATGCCATGACAGAGCGTATGAAATGCTTAGCGGTAATCTTGAAGTGCTGGAAAAGATAGCAGACTTTCTTGTTGAGAAAGAAACAATTACCGGAAAAGAATTCATGCAGATTTTCAATGAAGTAAAAGGAATTGTTCCGGAAAGCACCGCAGATTTGGAAGGTACGAAAGATCAGAATGCTTCAACTGAAACCACAGATACAGCAGCTGCAGAAATTATTGCGAACACAGAAGAAGCTGTTACAGCAGATGCTTCTATGAATACAGAAGGAGCAGCGGCTGCCGGAGTTTCTGAGGATTTTGATGTTTCCACAGACGCAGAATTAACAGCAAGTGCTGTTGATACGCTGAACTCATAGAATACAGCAGAGTTTTGAGCGTATCAGGAACTGGAAAAGATGTTTACAAATATGCAGTTGCAAAGAATCAGGAAAAGAAGGAACAGCTGCTATGTTTATAATAGAAGATGAATTAAAAAAACTGCCCGCAAAACCGGGCGTATATATCATGCACGACAGCAAAGATGACATCATTTATGTTGGAAAGGCAAAGATTCTGAAGAACCGTGTGAAGCAATATTTTCAAAACGGCCGGAATCTTTCGCCAAAAATCCAACGAATGGTGTCTTTCGTTGCGTATTTTGAGTATATTGTCGTGGATTCCGAAATGGAAGCCCTGATTCTTGAATGCAACCTGATCAAGGAGCACAGACCAAAGTTCAATACCATGCTGATGGATGATAAAGGCTATCCATACATTCGAATCTCTGTCCAGGAACCCTATCCCAAAGTGCAGTTCGCGCATGACAAAAGAAAAGACAAAGCCAGGTATTTTGGTCCGTATACCAGTGCACAGTCCGTCAAGAACACGATTGAACTTTTGCGAAAGCTGTACAGCATACGAACCTGCAACAAAAAGCTGCCAAAACCACCGGGTCCTGATAATCAGCCGTGCCTTTATTATCATATGAAACAATGCAAAGCACCCTGTCAGGGATATATCAGTGAAGAAGAGTACGGAGTGTCTATTGACAAAGTCATAGATTTCCTGAATGGAAATCATGATGCTGTGCTAAAAGAACTGATTGCAAAAATGAAGGAAGCCTCTGAAGCTATGGAGTTTGAAACGGCGGCCGGATACCGTGACCTGATAAATGATGTAAGAAAGATCACGCAAAAGCAAAAGGCGTCCGATGCCGATGATGCTACGGATCGTGATATTATTGCCTATGCAAAAAGTGAGAAAGAAGCTGTCGTTCAGGTTTTTTTTATAAGGGAAGGCAAGATGCTTGGCAGAGAACACTATTACCTAAAGGGTGTTGAATCGGAAAGCGGAACGGAGATTCTCGCGGATTTTATCAAGCAGTATTATGCAGGTACTCCGTATATTCCAAGAGAACTGCTCCTTTGTGAACCGGTAGAGGAAGATGTCCTTCTGGCAGAATGGCTGACAGCAAAACGGGGACAGAAGGTATATATTAAGGTTCCAAAGATCGGGACGAAAGAACGTCTCATTGAACTTGCCAAGAAGAATGCCGAGATCGTTCTGTCACAGGATTCAGAAAAGCTAGAACGCGAAGAAGCGAGAACGACCGGAGCACTGGCAGGCCTTGCAGAATGGCTTGGCATGGAAAAGCTTTTGAGAATTGAGTCCTATGATATCTCAAATACAAGCGGTTTTTCTTCGGTAGGGTCTATGGTAGTCTATGAAAAAGGTAAGCCAAAACGAAATGATTACAGAAAATTCAAGATAAAATCGGTTCAGGGACCGGATGACTATGCAAGTATGCGGGAAGTGCTGACCAGACGGTTCCGGCATGGAATAGAAGAGCGAAAGGAACTGGAAGATAAGGGGAGGGATAAAGAGACAGGAAGTTTTACAAGGTATCCTGACTTGATCTTGATGGATGGTGGAAGGGGGCAGGTCAACATTGCACTTGAAGTATTACAGGAGCTAAATCTTTCCATCGAAGTTTGCGGTATGGTAAAGGATGATCATCACAGAACCAGAGGGCTGTACTACAGAAATCAGGAAATTCCGATCGAACCCCATAGTGAGACATTTCAGCTGATTACACGTATTCAGGATGAGACACATCGATTTGCAATCGAGTATCATAAATCGCTGCGTGGAAAGGGACAAGTCCATTCAGTGCTCGATGATATAACAGGGATCGGTGACACCAGAAGGCGGGCACTTATGAAACACTATATGTCCCTTGAGTCAATACGGGTTGCAAGCATTGAGGAACTTTCCAAGATTCCAGGAATGAACAAAGCGGCAGCAGAGAGTGTGCACAAGTTTTTTCATCAGGAAGCATAAGGTTTTTTTGACGAATGTACTAGGTTGTGATACTATGAAAAGAGGATTTTTTTTAACACAAAACAGGGTGCGGGGTTGAAATGACATGAGCAGATTGTACTTTAAATATGGCTGCATGAACAGCAGCAAATCGGCAAATTTACTGATGATACGACACAATTATGTAGAACAGGGATTTCGGGTACTCTTATTAAAACCAAAAGTTGACACAAGAGATGGAGATAATATCATTCGGTCAAGAATTGGAATCGAAGCGGAATGTCTGATGATTGACGGTGATGTTGATATATTAAAGCTTCCTGAGATAGATTCAAGTGATATAATAATGGTAGACGAGGCACAGTTCTTAACAAGTGCACAGGTAGATCAGCTTTATGAGATAACTATGCATACGAATGTTTTATGTTTTGGACTTCTGACCGATTTCAGGCAGCAGCTTTTTGAAGGCAGCAAGCGCCTGATTGAACGGGCGGAAAGCCTTATGGAAATCAAGACTGTGTGCAAATGCGGCGCAAAAGCAACCGTAAATGTGCGCTTTTCGGAAGATGGAAGGCTTCTGACAGAAGGAGAGCAGGTCGACATCGGAGGAAATGACAGATATAAAGCAATGTGTAAGTATTGTTACGCAAAAGCATTGAAAGAAGTGAAAGAATCAAAAGAAAGGCAGGCCTGACCATGTATACAACGAAATTAAGTAGTCTTGCAACAAAAATGAAGCTGGAAAACTGCACACCCAGCATAGATCTTGATGAAATCGTAATTTCACACATGGAAGTAAACAGACCGGCGCTTCAGCTGGCCGGTTTCTACAGTTATTTTGACAAAGACCGCGTTCAGATCATAGGGAACGTAGAAAATGCATATATGCAGCAGCTTGGTGAAGATGAACGGCTCCAGGTCATTCGAAAACTGATAAGTTTTATTCCTCCCTGCATCATTTTCTGTCAGGGAATACAGATTGATGATGAAGTTCGTGCCATTGGAGAAGAGTTTGGCGTTCCGCTGCTTCGTACGGCAAAAAGTACCTGTAATTTCGAATCGGAAGCAACCAGGTGGCTGAATGTTGAGCTGGCACCAAGGATCACGATCCACGGTGTTCTCGTTGATGTATATGGTGAAGGCGTTCTCATCATGGGTGAGAGTGGCATTGGTAAAAGTGAAGCAGCACTCGAATTGATCAAGCGTGGACATCGTCTTGTTGCGGATGATGCAGTCGAGATAAAAAAAGTCAGTGATGACACACTCGTAGGGTCCGCACCCGATGTAACCAGACATTTTATTGAGCTTCGGGGAATCGGCATTATTGATGTAAAAATGCTGTTCGGTGTTGAAAGCGTTAAGAATACACAGGCAATTGATCTTGTGATCTGTCTCGAGGACTGGGTAAAGGATAAAGAGTATGACCGGCTTGGTCTTGAAGAACAGTACACGGAATTCCTTGGTAATAAGGTTGTCTGCCATAACATTCCGATCCGTCCGGGCCGGAATCTGGCTGTAATCTGTGAATCAGCTGCTGTTAATTTCCGTCAGAAAAAAATGGGTTACAATGCAGTTCAGGAACTATACAACCGTGTTACAAATAACATAAACAAAAAGATCGGCTTATAAATCGATTAAAAAAGAAGAGTATGAGTATGGAAGGGGCAGAAACAATGAGTAAGTATTGCTTTGGGATTGACATCGGAGGAACTTCAATAAAGTGCGGTCTTTTCAATATTGAAGGAGAGCTGCTGGAGAAATGGGAGATACCAACCAACAGAGACAATCATGGAGAAGCTGTTCCGCAGGATGTGGCGGATACCATTCTTGATAAGATCAAAGAAAAAGCTTTGAATAAAGATGAAATTGCTGGTGTTGGTATTGGAATTCCCGGACCGGTTAATAAAGAAGGCGTTGTTCTGAAATGTGCAAACCTTGGATGGGGAATCCTGGACGTAGCGAAGAAAATGGAAGCACTGATCGGACTCAAAGTTTTTGCGGCAAACGATGCCAATGTTGCTGCACTTGGTGAGATGTGGCAGGGTGGAGCAAAGGGGTACAGTGACGTTGTTATGGTCACACTTGGAACCGGTGTTGGCGGCGGTGTAATCATTAATGGTAAAATTCATACAGGAAGCAACGGCGGTGCCGGAGAAATCGGGCATATTACTGTGAATACAAACGAAACAGCAATGTGCGGATGCGGAAACAAAGGACATTTAGAACAGTATGCCTCTGCGACTGGCGTGGTTCGTCTTGCAAAAAAAATTATGGAAGAAGAAAAAATCGAATCCGTTCTAAACAGTGTTGAAAATCTCACGGCGAAAGATGTGTTTGATGCGGCAAAAGCAGAAGATAAGCTGGCCCTTGATATTGTTGAGACATTTGGAAGATATCTTGGTATTGGTTTGTCCCATGTGGCTGCTACTGTAGACCCTGAAGTCTTTGTAATTGGCGGAGGCATGGCCAAAGCAGGCGATATTATTTTACAGGCGGTTGAGAAGAATTACAATGAGAATATATTAAACGCATTGAAAGACAAGCCTTTCAGAATGGCAACGCTGGGTAATGATGCCGGAATTTATGGATGCGCAAAATTGGTGCTGACATCACTCGTTTCATAGTAATATTAATGAATAGCCATGTTGAAATTTGTGCATTACACACAAACATTTGAAAAACGTTCGTGCATATGTAATAAAATTGCCAAAGTTTTTTTGAATTTCAAGTAATATGTAGCCATTTTAAATATTTCATGCTAAAGTAATAGATGAATGTTAGAAGACGGAATTAGGATGGATAGAAAAGAAGGAATTGGTCTCATGTATGAGAAACTGACAGCAATTGTTGGAACTGACCGGGTGAAGTGTGATGAGAGTATGAAAAATCATACGACATTTCGGATAGGCGGTCCGGCAGATTTTTATATTGAAAGCAGGTCAACAAAGGAATTACAGGACATACTTGCCATATGCAGAACACATGAGGCAGCACATGCAATTCTAGGTAATGGAAGCAATCTTTTGGTCTCAGATAAAGGGTTTCGCGGAGTTGTGATCAAAATGCAGGAGGAAGAATCAATTCTTCTTCTTGATGATGAAAAGAATACCGGGGAGCCGGAATGCCTTGTTTTCAGAATTCCGGCCGGTATGAAACTTGCAAAAGCTGCAATGCAGGTGGCTGAACACGGATGTACCGGTTTTGAGTATGCCGCCGGAATACCGGGAACGCTTGGCGGGGCTGTTGTTATGAATGCCGGGGCTTATGACGGAACCATTGAAGATTCTATTGTAGGTGCATTGGTACTGAACGAAGAAGGCGATGTCGTTTATCTGAATAAAGAAGAACTCGAACTTGGTTATCGGACAAGTATTATACAAAGAAGACCATATATTGTTCTGAGTGCGGATTTTGAGTTTAAAAAAGGTAATAAAGATGTCATATTGAATCGTATTTTAGAACTGAATCGATTGCGAAGCGAAAAGCAGCCGCTGGAATATCCAAGCGCAGGAAGTACGTTCAAAAGACCTGCCGATAATTATGCCGGAAAGCTGATTATGGAATCCGGGCTTCGTGGTTACAGAGTCAATGATGCAGCAGTATCGGAAAAGCATTGCGGTTTTGTAGTGAATCTTGGTTCAGCAACCGCGAAAGATGTTCTGACGATCTTAGATGATATTGTTCGTATTGTAAAAGAAAAAGCCGGTGTAACCTTGGAACCGGAGATAAAATTTCTCGGGGAGATGTAAAGATGTCGTTTTCAAGAGAAGTCAAAGAAGAGATCAGTAAACATACCAGCAATGCGAGGCACTGCAGAATAGCAGAACTTGCAGCAATCGTTACACTAAATGGATTGGTCTGCAGAGATGCTGGGGACAGGTATCATCTTGAAATCAGAACGGAAAACGATCTGGCATTGCAGATTTGTCTGCAACTGATAAGAAAGCTGATACTTTTTGAACCTGAGACGGAGATAAGAAAATATTCAAGGCTGCGTCAGGGTGTATTTGTTATCAAGATACCGGAACAGCAAGCGCATGAATTGCTGAAGGTTCTTAAGATGGATCAGGCTTTTTTGGGAGAAAGTGCGTTACCGTCTCCAAAGGCGATCGTTCTCAGTGATTCCTGCTGTAAGCGTTCGTTTTTACGAGGTGCATACATCACTGCTGGCTCCATGAGTGATCCGGAAAAGACCTATCATTATGAAATCGTCGCACCGGATGCTGAAAAAGCACAGCAGATACAGGAGACGATGCAGGCATTTGACATTGATGCGAAAGTGGTAACAAGGAAGAACAATTATGTTGTTTATGTAAAAGAAGGTTCTCAGATTGTAGATATGCTTAGTATAATGGAAGCGCATATTGCACTGATGAATCTCGAAAATGTTAGAATCGTTAAAGAAATGCGAAACTCCATTAATCGTCAGGTTAACTGCGAAGCAGCAAACATTAGCAAAACAGTAATGGCTGCGGCAAAGCAGATTGATGATATTAAATATATAAGGGACAGCATAGGATTTTCAGAACTTAACGTTGGACTTGCTGAAATAGCACAACTTAGACTTGATTATCCGGAAGCGTCCTTAAAGGAGCTGGGAATGATGCTTTCATCACCAATCGGTAAATCAGGTGTAAATCACCGGTTAGCAAAGCTGAGTGAGATGGCAGAGGGGTTAAGATCGTAAAAGGAGGATTCAGGATGTTATCAAAGAAGATGAAAATTAAGATTCCGACCGGCTTGGAAGCCAGACCGGTGGCATTGCTCGTTCAGGTAGCCAGCCAGTTCGAAAGCAGTGTGTATGTTGCCTGTGGCGACAAAAAAGTGAATGCAAAAAGTATTATGGGCATGATGAGTCTGGGACTTGCAGCAGGAGAAGAAGTTGATGTTATCATTGACGGGAGCGATGAAAACACAGCAATGGAACATATTGAAAAATACCTTTGCGGTAATTAAACGTATGAAAAATCAACCCAACAGGGTTGATTTTTTTATTTTATTTTTCATCTGTTCATTTCTGTGCTATACTGATTTGTAAAGGACGAGACAGCCATGGATAATAAAAAAACAAAACGAAAAAAAATGTATATAATTGCCGGAATCGAAGTTATCGTCATTATAGTACTGCTTGTTATTGTTTTTCCTGAGATTCAGAAAGCAGAAAAAGTGAATGGACGTAACAATGAAGTAACGGATATCGTTGGGGATACTCCCCTTTTGACACAGGCACCGGTGTTGGAACAGGGAGATACGAATGTACCTGAAATAACAGAAAATATAACGCCAACACAGGCACAGTCTGAGGCCGGAACAGATAATACTGCTTCTGAGACAGACACAGAATCGGTTGCAGATAACGCAGTGAACGAGCAGGAATCGCAGGCTGAACTTGAAGCACAGGAATTACAGAAAGTATTAGATGAAAAGCTTGACTGTTCAGATCGTTTGGCAGCCATGTATGAATATGAAGAAGCAATTGCCTATCTGCAGGCTTATGAGGGTTATGAAAAGATTACAGATTTTACAGAAGCGATAGAGCGTTACCAAAGTGAGGAAGCACAGTGTGTTGTATGGGCAGATGATACGAAGATCACACATATATTTTTTCATTCCCTGATCGTTGATACATCCCTTGCCTTTGGCCCGGAAAGCGGTACGGCCACGGGATATAACCTATACATGACAACGACCGGTGAATTCGAAAAGATTCTTGAGACTTTGTATGAAAAAGGCTATGTTCTGGTCAGCATGCATGACATTGCTTCTGTTGTTACCAAGGAAGATGGAACACAGGAACTTGATAAGAATGAGATACTGCTTCCGGAAGGTAAGATTCCGTTGGTAATCTCTCAGGATGATGTGTGTTATTATGATTATATGGATGGGGAAGGGTTTGCTAATAAAATCGTACTTGATTCAAATGGCAAGCCGACCTGTGAATACATAGAAACAGACGGAACGGTCGTAACCGGTGAGTATGATCTTGTACCGATCCTGGATCGTTTCGTGGAGGAACATCCGGACTTTTCCTATAAGGGTGCAAAAGCCTTGCTTTGCATCACCGGGTATGAAGGCGCTCTTGGTTATGAAACGCAGCCGGACAGATACAATACATCCGACAAATTAAACGGCATGACGGATACTGAAAAAGCAGACATGCTTGCTTCTGAACAGGAGGTCTGCAGGAAAGTGGCGAATGCACTGCGGGCAGATGGATATGATTTTGCCAGCCATAGCTATGGACACAGGAATATGCAGACCTGCACCTACGAAAAGCTGGTCTATGACACGGACCGCTGGATCAAAGAGGTTGGTTCATTGCTTGGCGGCACCGATATTTATGTATATCCGTTCGGTGCTGACATTGGTGACTGGCATGCTTACAGCGGCGAAAAATATGAATATTTGAAGAAGATGGGCTTCTGGTATTTCTGTAATGTTGATTCATCGACACCATACTGGGTTGTAATAACTGATAACTACATGAGAATGGGACGAATCAACTGTGACGGAGAGATGATGCAGCTTCGTCCAAGTGCTCTTGCATTTTTATTTGATGCACTCGATGTTCTTGATGTGACCAGACCGGCATTGATCAAAGATGCGGATGGAAATTATGAAAATGCTGATTATCCCTGGACGGAAGTAAACTAGTCAGCGACAGGAGCGGCATACACTGACAGAATATAATTAATTTAAATGCGCAGAGGAAGAACTGGAATGGGGGATATATGAATTTTACACATTTACATGTGCATACGGAATACAGTCTGCTGGATGGTTCCGGTAAAATCAAAGAAATGGTCATGCAGGCGAAAGCACTTGGGATGGACAGTCTTGCAATTACAGATCATGGTGTAATGTATGGTGTGATTGATTTTTATCGTGCCTGTAAAGCAGAAGGAATCAATCCGGTCATCGGCTGTGAGGTATATGTTGCACCCGGTTCAAGATTCGATAAGGAAAATGGTCAGTCAGATGACCGGTACCGCCATCTTGTGCTGCTTGCTGAGAATAATACAGGTTATTCAAACCTTATGAAGATCGTATCCATCGGTTATATAGATGGATTTTACTATAAGCCCCGTGTGGATTATGAGATACTTGAAAAATACAGCGAGGGAATTATCGCATTGTCTGCCTGTCTGGCGGGAGAAGTAGCGGTGAACCTGCGTCGTGGTTTTTATGAAGAAGCCAAAGAATCAGCCCTGCATTTCCAGGATATCTTTGGGAAGGGAAATTTCTTTTTGGAACTGCAGGATCATGGAATTGCAGAACAGCAGGCGGTAAATCAAGGACTGCTCCGTCTTTCCAAAGAGACTGGAATTCCTTTGGTCGCAACGAATGACGTACATTATACATATTCCACAGATGCAGCTGCTCATGACATTCTTCTATGTATCCAGACACAGAAAAAAGTGAACGATGATGACCGTATGCGGTACGAAGGCGGTCAGTATTATCTGAAATCTCCACAGGAGATGAAAGCACTTTTTCCATATGCACAGGAAGCGCTGGAGCAGACTCATGCGATTGCACAAAGATGTCAGGTGGAAATTGTTTTCGGTGAGTACAAGCTGCCAAAGTTCGACGTGCCGCAAGGCTATACGGCGCTTGAATATCTCAAAAAGCTCTGCAGAGAAGGTCTTGAAAGAAGATATCCGAACCCATCCGAAGAATTGAAAGAACGTCTGGAATATGAGATTGAAACCATTCAGAATATGGGCTTTGTTGATTATTTTCTAATTGTTGCAGACTTTATACATTATGCGAAGATAAATGGGATAGCGGTTGGTCCCGGACGAGGAAGTGCAGCAGGAAGTATTGTTTCTTATTGTCTTGAAATCACGAATATAGATCCGATCCGCTACCAGCTCCTGTTTGAACGTTTTCTAAATCCGGAGCGTGTATCTATGCCGGATATCGATATTGACTTTTGTTTTGAACGAAGGCAGGAAGTTATCGATTATGTTGTAGAAAAGTATGGAAAAGAGCGCGTGGTACAGATTGTTACTTTTGGTACGATGGCAGCCAGACTGGCGATCCGTGATGTCGGAAGAGCGCTGGATATGTCATATGCAAGAGTTGACCAGATTGCAAAAATGATTCCGAATGAACTTGGAATCAACATAGAAAAAGCTTTGACCATGAATCCGGACCTTTCTTCTGCATATGCAGAAGACGAAGAAGTCAAATACCTGATTGATATGTCAAAACGTCTGGAAGGACTGCCAAGGCATACTTCCATGCATGCAGCCGGTGTAGTAATCAGTGATGCTCCGGCAATTGAATATGTACCTCTTTCAAGATCGTCCGAAGATGCAATAACGACGCAGTTCACGATGACAACACTTGAAGAATTGGGACTTTTAAAGATGGACTTTCTGGGTCTGCGGACACTTACAGTAATACAGAATGCTGTACGTCTGATCAATGAGTCCAATCCTGCTGCAAATCTTGACGTTGATGCCATCGACATGGATGATCCGTCGGTATTCGAGCTTATCGCATCCGGTAAAACCGATGGGGTGTTCCAGCTGGAAAGCACCGGCATGAAGAACTTCATGAAGGAACTTAAGCCTCAGAGCCTCGAGGATATCATTGCCGGCATCTCCTTATACCGTCCGGGTCCTATGGACTTTATACCAAAGTACATCAAGGGGAAGAACGAAGCCGCGACCATCCAGTATGAATGTAAAGAACTGGTCTCCATCCTTCAGCCAACCTATGGATGCATTGTATATCAGGAACAGGTTATGCAGATCGTACGTGAACTGGCAGGATACAGCTACGGAAGAAGTGATCTTCTTCGTCGTGCGATGTCCAAGAAAAAAGCTTCTGTTATGGAAAAGGAACGTAAGAGCTTTGTTTATGGAAACCCGGAAGAAGGGGTCGAAGGCTGTGTAGCCAAAGGTATTTCAGAATCTGTGGCAAATCACATTTATGATGAAATGACAGATTTCGCCAAGTACGCTTTTAATAAGTCCCACGCAGCAGCGTATGCAGTATTGTCGTATCAGACTGCTTATCTGAAGCACTATTATCCGGTTGAATTTATGGCTGCGCTTATGACTTCTGTGATCGACAATGCAGGAAAGACGGCAGAATATATCTATACCAGCAGACAGATGGGAATTACGATTCTGCCACCGAATATCAACGACGGACAGTCGGTCTTTACCGTTATAGATGGAAAGATCCGGTATGCTTTGTCGGCAATCAAAGGGATTGGCAAACCGGTAATCGCAGCACTTGTTCAGGAACGTGAAGCTGCGGGACTTTATAACGGTCTGAAAGATTTTGCCTCCAGGCTTTCCGGTAAAGAAGTGAACAAAAGAACACTTGAAAGCCTGATCAAAGCCGGGGCGTTTACAGGTATGCCGGGAACAAGAAAACAATTAATGAGTATATACACCAAGGTACTGGATGATATAGCCACAGAAAGAAAACAATCGATTAGCGGACAGATGTCACTTTTTGATTTTGCAGCACCGGAGGAAGCCAAGGAACTAGAAGTAACTTTCCCAAACATCGGTGAGTACACGAATGAAGAACTGCTGGCATTTGAAAAGGAAGTACTCGGTATCTATGTCAGCGGGCATCCGCTCGAGCCGTATCAGGAACTGATGCAGAAAAATGTTACAGCCAATACGCTTGATTTCGTTATTGACGAAGAAAGCGGAGAAGCTGGTGTTACGGATGGAGGGTACGCTACCATTGGAGGAATTATGGTAGATAAGATCACAAAAACAACACGCAGCAATACCCTTATGGCATTTATAACCATCGAAGATCTGTACGGACAGGTCGAGGTCATTGTTTTTCCAAAAGATTATGAACGGTACCGCGCAGTGCTTATACCGGAAAATAAACTGCTGATCCGTGGGAAAATCACAGTGGAAGAAGAAAAAGGTGCCAAATTGATCTGCCAGGAAGTCATACCTTTTGATGAAATCCCAAGAACACTTTATATCAAGTTCAAAGACATAGAAGAATTTCGCCAAAAGGAAGAGGAATTGTCCCAGATGATACGGGATTTTGACGGAAATGATACGGTCATGATATATTGTGAGAAAGAAAGAGCCGTGAAAGAAATGCCAAAAAGTTGGAACATTAAGATAGAAAATGCTTTGATGGAGAGGCTCTATGATAAATTTTCTCATGATAATGTTAAAATTGTTGAAAAAAAGCTTGAAAAAACTCCAATAAAACGGTATGTTAGTAATTAATTTGTTTGCAATTTAACAAGGTTGTAAACATGAATTCAAAAAGAAAGGTTTTTAATACTATGAGCGAAAACGTTATAAAAGAAATTAAAACAATCGGCGTTCTTACAAGCGGTGGTGATGCACCTGGAATGAACGCTGCAGTACGTGGGGTTGTACGTACAGCACTGGCAAACGGCATGCGTGTAAAAGGAATCAGAAAAGGATACACAGGACTTTTGGAAGAAGATATCTTTGATATGAACGGAAGATCTGTGGCAGACACAATACAGCGAGGAGGAACTACCCTCTTTACAGCAAGATGCCCTGAGTTTATGACAAAAGAAGGACAGGACAAAGGAGCTGAGAACTGTAGAAAACATGGAATTGACGGACTTGTCGTTATTGGTGGTGATGGATCCTTTAAGGGAGCCAGAGATCTGGCAGCACGTGGAATCAATACGGTTGGTGTACCGGGTACGATTGATCTTGATATTGCCTGTACGGATTACACCATAGGATTTGATACAGCAGTAAATACAGCAATGGAAGCAATCGACAAAGTTCGTGATACTTCAACTTCTCATGAACGCTGCAGTATCATCGAAGTTATGGGGCGTACCGCAGGACATATTGCATTATGGTGTGGAATTGCTACCGGTGCTGAAGATGTTCTTACCGTTGAGAGACATGACTACAATGAGCAGGCACTGATTCAGAATATCATTGCAAAACGTAAGATGGGTAAAACACATCATATTATTATTAATGCAGAAGGTGTTGGTGATTCATATGGAATGGCCAGCCGTATTGAAGCTGCAACCGGAATTTCAACAAGAGCAACCATCATCGGTCACATTCAGCGAGGCGGCAGTCCTACCTGTAAGGACAGAGTATATGCTTCTGCAATGGGAAGCAAGGCATCTGAAATCTTAAAAGAAGGAAAAACAAACCGTGTTATCGCTTACAAGAACGGAGCTTTTATAGACATTGACATAGAAGAGGCATTGGCAATGAAGAAAGATCTTGACCAGTTCCTGTACGAAATGCAGAGAAAGCTTTCCCTGATGTAATAAGTTATCTTATTCAGATAACATAAATATGTGAGGGACTGTGGTTAGACAAAGCATCTGCGGTACGGTTAAGCGTTCTGGTTTCGAATATGATCCAAGTATGTCAAAGTACCGAAGGAATAGAAAATGATGATTCACCAGAATATACAGTTCTGAAAAGTACAAAAATAAAGGGAAAGCAATGAATTCTGCTTTCCCTTTTTGTTATACATTTTATCTGCTGCTAAAATACATGAAAGAACTTTTCTGAAAGTTCAAGTCTTTTAAGCTTCGACATCTACATTGGCACCTGCAAGGACGGTACTGTCGATGGATTTCTGAGCCTGTCCGTAAGGTGATGATGAGTACTGAATTACCGTATTTGTTACACCTCCGGCCACATAGCGCCTGCCGCATTCAGGACAGACCGCGGTAATCAGACGTACGGTCGCAGAAACAAGTTTTGCACCGGGCTGACTTCCCTTTTGTATGGCATTGGATACATGTTGTTGTTCGTGTGTGGCCACAACGGAAGCAGAGGCAGAAGGAGCAATGTGCTGAGGAGCCTGAAAGGATACATCACTTTCGTTGGATACATCAACATACTTGCGGTTCTTACAGGTC
The DNA here is from genome assembly GCA_003249225.1 of Clostridia bacterium. Classification (GTDB taxonomy): domain Bacteria; phylum Bacillota; class Clostridia; order Lachnospirales; family Lachnospiraceae; genus SZUA-448. The sequence continues at coordinate 28,474 of QKJQ01000039.1, forward strand.
TGACAAACACCGCTGTCTGTTTTTTTGATCTCGTTAGTCTGTGCAGATGATTCATTAGTAAGCGCAGGAGTAGACTCGGGTTCATCAATTCTTGCTGCGGCCGCGGTAGAATATGCTGCGGAGGAATTTGCTGCAGATGAATCCGTGCTGCCATTCTGATATAACGAATTGTTCTGATAATAAGAATTATCAAAGGAAACAGGCATAAAACCAATCATCCTGCCACCTCCCTGCTTTTTGAATTTACACCTTTATTATAAGCCAATAGTCCTGTAAATGCAATGGATATGTATTCCAGAGATTGATTTTGACAGCATTAAATGGTATGATGTATAGGCTGTGAGGCAAACAGTCAAAGGAAAGACAAGGAGCAGACAGATGAATATATTTGAACAGTTAAAAGAAGAACTGGGGATACGTCTTGAACAGGTACAGGCAACGGTACAACTGATCGACGAAGGAAATACCATACCATTTATTGCCCGTTACCGAAAAGAGGTAACCGGCTCGCTGGATGACGAAGTATTACGTAATCTGGATGAACGGCTGACCTATCTTAGAAATCTGGAAGAAAAGAAGACACAGGTCATAGCAACGATAGAAGAACAGGGAAAACTTACGGATGAACTGAGAAAACAGATCGAAGAAGCAAAAACGCTTGTTGTTGTTGAAGATCTTTATCGCCCGTACAGACCAAAGAGAAGAACCAAGGCAACCATAGCGAAAGAAAAAGGTCTGGAACCACTTGCTGATATTATCATGAAGCAGGAACTTGAAGATTCACTCGAAAGAGCAGCAGAAGCCTTTGTGGATGAAGAAAAGGAAGTAGTCACAACGGCAGATGCCATTCAGGGAGCACTTGATATTATAGCTGAAATGATTTCTGACAATGCAGAATACAGAAGTTATATCCGTCAGGCGACCTTTGAAGAGGGTCTTGTTACATCTGCAGCAAAAGATGAAAAAGCAGAATCTGTATATGAAATGTATTATAGTTTTGAGGAAAAGCTCGATAAGATTCCGGGGCATCGTATCCTTGCACTTAACCGTGGTGAGGCAGAGAAGATTCTGACCGTAAAGGTTACAGCACCGGAAGAAAGAATCCTGCGTTTTCTTGCAAAACAAGTACTTATTGGAGAGAATAAAAATACACAGGATTATATTACCCAGGCAATTGCTGACAGTTATACAAGACTTATTGCGCCGGCGATTGAACGAGAGATCCGAAATGATCTGACAGAGAAAGCAGAAGACGGAGCTATAAAAGTATTTGGAAAGAACCTTCATCAGCTGCTTATGCAGCCTCCAATTGTCGGACAGACAGTTCTTGGATGGGATCCGGCATTTCGTACCGGCTGTAAGCTGGCCGTTGTCGATGGAACCGGGAAAGTTCTTGATACTGTTGTAATCTATCCGACTGCACCGCAGAATAAAGTAGAAGAAGCAAAAAGAACACTTAAAAAACTGATCGAGACCTATAATGTTACTTTGATATCGGTTGGAAATGGTACAGCTTCCAGAGAATCAGAACAGGTCATTGTGGAACTGCTGAAAGAAATCAGACGTCCGGTTCAGTATATTATAGTAAATGAGGCAGGGGCTTCTGTTTACTCAGCCAGTAAGCTCGCAACAGAAGAATTTCCTAATTTTGATGTTGGACAGAGAAGCGCAGCGTCGATTGCAAGACGTCTTCAGGATCCTCTTGCGGAACTGGTAAAGATCGATCCGAAATCCATTGGTGTCGGACAATACCAGCACGACATGAATCAGAAAAAATTAGGCGAATCATTGAGCGGTGTTGTGGAAGACTGCGTGAACAAAGTCGGAGTTGACTTAAATACTGCCTCGGCATCATTACTGGAGTATATCTCTGGTATTAGTAAAGTGATCGCAAAGAATATAGTTGTTTACAGAGAGGCCAATGGTAAGTTTACTTCCAGAAACCAGCTGTTAAAAGTACCGAAGCTTGGACCAAAAGCCTTTGAGCAATGTGCAGGATTTCTTCGGATCCATGGAGGAAGCAACCCGCTTGATGAGACAAGTGTGCATCCGGAATCCTATGAAGCGGCAGATTATCTTTTAAAATCCCTCGGGTTTACTTCGGAAGATATAAAGAAGGTACAGGCCCAGCAAAAAGATGCCATGGAGCAGGCGGAAACGAAAAAAGAACAACAAAAACAAGAAGCGCCAAAGCAGGAACGCCGAGACAGAAATGATAAAAATCAAAGACCAGGTAAAAATATGAACACCAGCACGGCAATGGGGCAGGCTCTGATGGCCGCACTTGCAGGAGGAAGCAAGCAGGCTGAAATCAACCCGGTTCAGGAACGGCAGGCTGAAGGTCAGAAAAAATCAAATGATGCTAGTGCCGGGACAACGGTAACCACAGAAAGCTTGTCTCAGCTTGGCAGACTGATTCGTGATAAAGAAAAGTTAGCAAAAGAACTCGGTATTGGTGTGATCACACTAACAGATATCATTAAAGAACTCGAAAAACCCGGCAGAGATCCCCGCGATGAGATGCCAAAACCGATCTTACGCACCGATGTTATGGATATGAAAGATTTAAGTGAAGGGATGATCTTAAAAGGAACGGTTCGAAACGTTATAGATTTTGGTGCCTTTGTTGATATTGGTGTGCATCAGGACGGGCTGGTTCACATATCTCAGATTACGAACAAGAAGTTCATCAAACATCCACTTGATGCTGTAAGTGTAGGCGACATCGTTGATGTCAAGGTCATGAGTGTTGATGTACAGAAGAAGAGAATTCAACTGACGATGATTTTATAAGCAGAGACCTTCCGGTTGTAAACAGATCGGAAGGTTTTTTCTGGAACGGGAAGTAAAGCTTTACGCAATGACACAGAACAGTTATAATAAAAGCATAACAGACGGTCAGACAGAAAGGAAAGGATACCTTGATTTATGAAAGTTTATGCGCAGAAGATACTTTTGCGCTCGGAAAAAAACTTGGTGAAGAGGCAAAAGCCGGTGATGTATTTTGCCTGTCAGGTGATCTTGGAACAGGAAAAACGGTTTTTACAAAAGGGTTTGCACAGGGTCTTGGGATCGAAGAACCGGTGAGCAGTCCAACCTTTACAATACTTCAGATTTATGAAGAGGGAAAGCTTCCGCTTTATCATTTTGATGTATACAGAATGAGTGACAGCGATGAATTTCTTGATATCGGCGGAGACGAATTCTTTGAAAAAGAAGGAGTCTGTCTGATTGAATGGGCGGAATTGATTGAAGATGTACTGCCAAAGAACAGCAGGCATATCAGAATAGAGAAAAACTTATCAAAAGGACTGGACTATCGAAATATTACGATCAGTGAATAGAAAGAGTGTTTGAGTGTGAAGAAAAGAACCCTTACACTGGATGATTCCTTTACAATACACACAGAGACAGCATAGGAGTGGAGAGAAAGATGAAGATACTGGCAATTGATGCTTCCGGACAGGTGGCTTCCGTATCACTATTGGCAGATGAGACAATGATTGCAGAATACACAATAGATTATAAAAAGACACACTCACAGACCCTGCTCCCGATGATTGATGAAATCATGAAGATGACAGAGACAGAAACAGAGGATATTGATTTTATTGCAGTATCTTCCGGACCCGGTTCCTTTACCGGTCTGAGAATTGGTGCGGCAACAGCAAAGGGACTCGCTTTGTCCTTAAAGAAAAAAATTATCGCAGTTCCAACACTTTTGATGCTTGCCTATAATTTCCTTGGCAGTGAGTACCAGATCTGTCCAATGATGGATGCAAGAAGGAATCAAGTCTATACAGGTCTGTACAAAAGCAAAGGGAATTCGATAGAGATCGTGAATCAGGAAACAGCTTGTTCTATTGATGATATGATTGAGAATGTAAACCTGACAGGAATGAGCACGGTATTCCTGGGAGACGGAATAAAAGTATATCAGGAGCAGCTGAAGGAGAAGGTAACGGTACCTTATCTTCTGGCACAGCCGCATATGGCAAAGCAGCGGGCCGGAAGTCTGGCAACAGCAGCCATGCATTATTATATAGAAGGAAATGTACTGGAACCTGGCGAATTTGCCCCCGATTATCTTCGTATGTCGCAGGCAGAACGGGAAAGAAAGGAAAAGCAGGATGCAGATCAGGCGAATGGGTAAAGAAGATATTAAGCAGGTCTGCACTATTGAGAATAAAACATTTTCACATCCATGGAGCGACAAAAGTTTTCTCGATGCTGTAAACTCGGAACATGATATTTATCTGGTTGCCGAGGAAAATGATGAGATTCTTGGATACTGCGGTCTTTGGGGAATCGCAGGAGAAGGACAGATTACCAACGTTGCGGTGTCTGAAGGACACAGGAATTTAGGGATAGCAAGGCAGATGCTCGAGGTACTTCTGCATGAGGCACGAAAAGATAACCTTACGGATTTTACACTTGAAGTTCGTGTGAGTAATGCACCAGCAATTCATTTATATCATAAACTTGGATTTGTGGATGCAGGGATACGAAAAAATTTTTATGAAAAACCAACAGAAGATGCAATTATTATGTGGCTGAGAGAGTAAGCGGCTAAGTATAAAGGATAGAATTGGAGATTTTACATGTTAGATGTTTGTTTGTTAGGAACCGGAGGAATGATGCCGTTGCCGAATCGTTGGCTGACTGCACTGCTGACCAGATACAACGGTAGCTCTCTTTTGATTGACTGCGGGGAAGGTACACAGATCGCACTCAGAAAAAGCGGGTGGAGCTTTCATCCGATTGATACCATATGTTTCACGCATTTTCACGGGGATCATATCAGCGGACTTCCGGGACTTTTGTTGTCTATGGGAAATGCTGACCGTACAAAACCGGTTATGCTGATTGGTCCGAAAGGATTAGAACACGTTGTAAATTCACTCAGGGTCATAGCTCCGGAACTTCCCTTCGAACTTGAATTTCATGAGATATCTTCCGCAGAAGAAGTAATCGAAAGAAACGGTTATCAGATACGTGCTTTCAAAGTGAACCATAACATTGCCTGTTATGGATACACGCTTGAAATCCTTCGCGCAGGAAGATTTCAGCCGGAAAAGGCAAAAGAGAATAATGTCCCAATGAAAGCCTGGAACCGGCTGCAAAAAGGTGAAGAAGTCGAAGTCGATGGTGTCATCTATACACAGGATATGATACTTGGGCCAGACAGAAAAGGAATAAAACTCACATATTGTACAGATTCAAGACCGGTAAAAACAATCGCTGAGAATGCAGAGGATTCGGATTTGTTTATATGTGAGGGAATGTATGGTGAACCTGGCATGGAAAAAAAAGCGGCCGAGCACAAGCATATGACATTTTATGAAGCTGCCAGGTTAGCAGAAAAGGCAAAAACAAAGGAATTATGGCTGACACATTATAGTCCTTCGTTAATTTTTCCGGAACAGTACCTTGGTGAAGTGAAGAAGATCTTTGAAACTACTGTGATCTGCAAAGACGGAAGAACCACTACATTGGATTTTGATAAAAACGAATAATGCTCAGATTACATACCAAAGACCAGATGTTATAACTACATAAGCGTGTATGTGCGCAGAATGGGTGAATTATGAAAAGTTCAGTGAAAAGTACAATTCAGACAATCTTTATAATGCTGATTATATTAGCGCTGATAGCCGGATGCTATATCATTATCGTGGAAAAGAAAAAAGCACAGGTCAGTGAAGATACGACCGTAACGCTGACAGAAGCAGAACAATTGATTGCAATGGATCTGGAAAACGACTACCCTCTGACACCGAGGGCGGTTTTGAAGCTCTATTGCAGAACCGTAGAGTGTTGTTACAATGAAACCTTGGAAGAAAAACAGCTGGAAGATATTTTAAAACAGATGCGTCTTCTTTTCGATGATGAATTCCTTAATAATAATCCGTACGCAGATCATCTGGATGGTCTTAAAATGGAGATTGACGATTATCAGTCAAACGGAAAAACGATTACTTCGTATAACGTAGAAAGTGCCGGAAGTGTTGTTGAATGGGAAGCGGATGGTGAAAGCTACGCAAGGCTGATTGCTTCTTTTACGACAAGACAGGATGCTTCGTACGATAAAGTCTATGAGGAATTTTTATTCCGTAAGAACGAGAACAATCTTTGGAAGATCGTTGGCTGGAGAGTCGTTGATAAAGATGAAATGGAAACAAACTAGTATTCGACGAACAAGGATTACTGGCCTGACTTTTAAAAGTAAGAGAGAGCAGCCTGCTTTGTTTCAGTACGAATCACAGAGTTATTATATGAAATAAATTAAAAGAATTAGAGAGTTTCACAATGCGCATAAAAACAGCGCAGGAATGGGGAAAAATGAAAAAGGATATTACAATTCTTGCAATCGAGACATCCTGTGATGAAACGGCAGCCGCTGTGGTCCGGAATGGGCGAATCGTCCTATCCAATGTCATATCATCACAGATCGACCTGCATACATTGTATGGAGGGGTAGTTCCTGAGATTGCTTCAAGAAAACATATTGAAAATATTGATGCTGTCATTACCGAGGCATTGGAGGAAGCGGGTGTTGAACTGTCAGATCTTGATGCTATTGGCGTTACCTATGGCCCTGGTCTTGTTGGGGCATTGCTTGTTGGTGTTGCTGAGGCAAAAGCGATCGCCTATGCTTCTCATCTTCCGCTTATCGGGGTTCACCATATTGAAGGACATGTTTCTGCAAACTATATTGAACACCCGGAACTTGAACCTCCGTTCTTATGCCTGATTGTCTCTGGAGGTCATACACATCTGGTCATTGTCAAGGAATATGGCGAATATGAAATTATCGGCAAGACGCACGATGATGCGGCTGGTGAAGCATTTGATAAGGTAGCAAGAGCAATTGGATTTGGATATCCGGGAGGACCGAAGATTGATCGTGCCGCCAAGGAAGGAAATCCAGAAGCAATTTCCTTTCCGCGGGCTCATATTGATGGACATCCGAATGATTTTAGCTTCAGTGGTATAAAATCGGCAGTATTAAATTACCTGAACCAAGCTGCAATGAAGGAGGAAGTGGTGAATCCATCCGATGTTGCCGCCTCCTTTCAGGCTGCAGTCGTTGATGTGCTGGTAGAGAAAACAATAAATGCTGCTTTGGCTTTGAACATGAAGACCGTTGCCATGGCTGGCGGAGTTGCTTCAAATACGGCACTTCGGGCATCTATGGAAGCTGCATGCAAAAAGGAAGGGATAACGCTGGTGTATCCTTCGTTGATACTTTGTACAGATAATGCTGCTATGATTGGATCAGCAGCATACTATGAATATCAGAAAGGTATCTTCCGGGGACTTGATCTGAATGCTGTCCCCAACCTGAAAATCGGGGAAAAGGGATGAAACATATACACTGCATTAGGAAGAGTCACTGACAGATCTGTTTTTCAACGCAAGAGAAAAGCTTGAGATGCTTTGATAGAACAGAATGTCTTTCTTCTATAATAGAGGCATTGCTCATAACAGGTTACTGGTAAGGATAATTTTTGTTTTTGATTCAAAACAGAGCACTGCCAGGGCGAAGCGCATGCTTGAATCAAAACAGGATCGGAGAAAACATATGGATAGGTTTACAGCGATTGTCCTGTCGGCAGGGCAGGGACGGCGCATGAACAGTGAGGTAGCAAAGCAGTATATGACACTGGAAGGCAAGCCGATTCTTTATTATTCACTAAAAGTGTTTGAAGAAAGTGATGTTGATGATATCCTTCTTGTCGTCGGTGCGGGCGATGAGGCCTATGTTAAAGAAACGATTGTGAACCGCTATAATTTTACAAAAGTCAGTAGAATAATTACTGGCGGACAGGAACGCTATGACTCTGTATATCAGGGACTGCTTGCGGCGGAAAATGCTGATTATGTTCTGATACATGATGCTGCCCGGCCGCTTGTAACATCGCAGATCATTGCAAGGGCGATGGATAATGCAAAAGAGTACAAAGCCTGCGTCATCGGGGTGCCATCGAAGGATACGGTCAAGATTGCAGACGAGGACCAAATGGTTGCCAAGACACCGAATAGAGAAGCCGTGTGGCTGGTGCAGACACCCCAGGCATTTTCTTATTCTCTCATACGAGAAGCATATGACAGGCTTATGATGGATCGAACCGGCATTATAACAGACGATGCCATGGTGGTTGAACGGTTCATGGGACAGAAAGTAAGGTTGGTAAAAGGCAGTTATACGAATATAAAAATAACGACACCGGAAGATATTCTGATGGCAGAAGTATACTTAAAAGAACTGCCTGAAATGATACAGATCTATTGAAAAAAGACCAAAAGAAAAGTACATTTTCTTTGCAGAAAAATGCTTGACAGTCAAAAATAAGTATGGTAAACTAACTGAGCGTCATCCGGAGAGTTGCCCGAGCGGTTTAAGGGGCTGGTCTTGAAAACCAGTGATTCCGAAAGGGACCGTGGGTTCGAATCCCACATTCTCCGTTTTAAAAGAAACAATTGCATAGCGGATTGTAGCGAATCAGGTTCTTTGGAGAAATACCCAAGTGGCTGAAGGGGCTCCCCTGGAAAGGGAGTAGACCGTTAGTAGCGGTGCGAGGGTTCAAATCCCTCTTTCTCCGTAAAAACAACAGGTAAGATGGTAATTATACCATCTTTTTTTGTTGCATAAAATTCGTAAATCACATAGTTGCAATAACCGACAGATCCAGAACCAACAGATCCAGAACCAACAGATCCAGAACCAACAGATCCAGAACCAACAGATCCAGAACCGACAGATTCAGAACCGACAGATCCATAACTAAGAAAACGGTATGAGTAAAATGCTGGATGGTACCATAATCAATATATAAGAAAAGGGCTAAATACATTGGCATCAAGAGAAGTGCAGCATGAATACAATGTAAAGTCAAGAGAGCATCAGTTGTATACGCCGAAGTGTCATGAGGACTGCAGTTGAATACATCGTAAAATTAAGAGAGTAACAGTTGTATACGCCGTAGTGTCATGAGGACTGCAGTTGAATACATCGTAAAATTAAGAGAGTAACAGTTGAATACACCGTAGTGTCATGAAGGCTGCAGTTGAATACAACGTAAAATTAAGAGAGCATCAGTTGTATACACCGTAGTGTCGTGAGAACTGCAGTTGAATACATCGTAAAATTAAGAGAGCATCAGTTGTATACACCGTAGTGTAAAGAGAGCAACTGCATCAGATGGGCACAAGTAACAAAATACTACAAGCATCTTAATACTACAAGCATCTAGATACAGCAGAGTATTTGATTGTATTTCCATTTGAAATAAGACAGAAAACAATAGTTCAGAAAAGACAGAGCAGCATGAAATATAACCCAGGAATAAATCACAGGCAGCAAGGGGGGGGCTTCTTCGCTTCATAATGAAAAATTGCGACATTTTTGCGAAGGAATCGATATCCCCTTTTTAGCTCGTGATGCTCTGATGGGTGAATGCAAAGCGGCAGGTGCGGCGATCTTTAAAGTAAAGAATAAATTAGTTAATCTTGTTGGTACTGCTTCAAGGTATAGTACTATCTTATAGTGGGGTGATGACTAGTCTATCGCAGCAGAAACAAGCACGATTAAAATGAAATGGCGCCGATAAATGAAATTTGGCAAAGTGGAGTAAAAGTAATCTCATATATAATTATGAAAATAGCAAAGGCTGGTGTCTTTATTCGCTGCGATTATTGCACATCAGACTTTGTTGAATAACCCAATAAACACCTATATATGTTTTATTATGGAGATTAAATGGTACGAATTGATTATTGAAAACGTCCAAATGTGCAGAAAACCTGGTAAAATCCTAGAAATCATGAATTGAACAAATTGTGTGAAAAACTGAACGAAAATGGATTATTGTATAAATAATATATATTATTAAAAAAACTTCAAAATACCTGTTGACAAACCTATATACGGATGGTATACTAACGAAGCTGAATCGCACAGAACATAACAAAAGCGAATCAGAGCAGGTTAAAAGATGTCAAAAAGGAATTGTATAAAGTGTTTCGAAAAACTCGAAAAATTTTAAAAAAAACTTGTTGACAAACATCCGATACGGTGTTATACTTGCAAAGCTGACTCAAACGAGAGACACAAAACGAAAGAGTCGCAACTGAATAAGAAGCAGCCGGAACAGCCTGGAAAGTGCAGTGAACGGACTTCAAAAACAGACAAGCACCT
>QKJQ01000036.1 GCA_003249225.1 Clostridia bacterium
CAAGATAAGATATCCCATACGTAAGTAGTAAGACCCCTTGAAGACTACGAGGTAGATAGGGCAGAGGTGGAAGTGCGGTAACGCATGCAGCTGACTGTTACTAATAGGTCGAGGGCTTGACCTTGTATGGTTTGTTTCAAAAAAAGGATGAATGCTTTTGTTTAATGTGAAAGTTTTGGTAAAATGATTCGAAAGAATCTTCATATAGGTGTAGAGCCATTTGGTTCTATTCCAAATTTTCCTCGATAGCTCAATGGTAGAGCACACGGCTGTTAACCGTGGGGTTGTTGGTTCGAGCCCAACTCGGGGAGTTTTCTATAATTAAATATGGCGACATAGCCAAGCGGTAAGGCGTGGGTCTGCAACACCCTGATCACCAGTTCAAATCTGGTTGTCGCCTCTCAAAGAATGGTCTCTAAACCTTTAAAAATAAGGGTTTAGAGATTTTTTTGTTGCTTAGATAATCAGGTGCAAGTATTTTTACTGTTATAATGCTAATGCTTTGGGCAAAGTATTTTATTTGATAAGTTTAATATCAAACCAATTTAATTATTTCTTTATAGGAAATGTTATTTATGACATAAACTGAACACATAAATTGAAGCATACGCAATCAAAAGATCATAAGATCAAAAGAAGTGTAACATCAGGTACGTTTCTTTTTTGATTGTGCGTTTGACTCATATGGAAATTTTAGTTTATTATCAATATTTCCTATGTTATAATTGTTAAAAATGGTAATCAATGCCATCTACACTTATTACAGCGTATGGAATGATAATTATCCATTTAATTAAAATCATTGGTTATGCTACCATGAGAGTAGGTTTATAGTTATGTCAAAACAAAACAGTAAAAATAATTTTATAAAGCAAGCGGGTATTCTTGCCGTAGCAGGTTTTCTATGCAGAATTATTGGAATAGTATATAGACGACCATTAACCGAACTACTTGACATAGAAGGTCTTGGTTATTATAGTATTGCCTACAATATTTATGCAATTATTCTATTAATATCGTCTTATAGTATTCCATCAGCACTTTCGAAAGAAATGTCAAAAAAACTAATTTTAATGGAATACAAAAATGCTCAAAGACTTTTCCACTGTGCCATTGCATATGTTCTTATTGTAGGTGGTCTTACTAGTTTATTTACTTTTTTTTGTGCCAGTTTGTTAGTAGAAAAAAACTCAGTTATTGTGCTTCAAGTTTTTGCTCCTACTATTTTTTTATCAGGTCTTTTAGGTGTATTTAGGGGATATTTTCAGGCACATAGAACCATGCTTCAGACTTCCGTATCTCAGATCTTTGAACAAATTTTTAATGCAGTGGTCAGTATATTGGCTGCATATTTTTTTATAGAAACAGTTAAAGAATCAGACCCCACAACACAAGCAATATACGGTGCAATTGGCAGTGCAATTGGTACTGGTGTTGGTGTACTGATTGCTCTATTTTTTATGTTGATCGTATATCTTATGAATAAAGGTTTCATACAAAAACGGATTCAAGAAGATTTTAAAAATCAGACGGAAGCATATGCTGTAGTGTTTAGGAGAATTTTTTTTACAGTAACCCCAATTATCCTAAGCACATTTATTTATAATCTAAGTATATCTTTAAATCAAACGATATTTACAAAAGTACTAATTTATTTAAAAGGCTTTGAAGAAAAGATAGTTTCATCTCAATATGGCATTTTTTCAGGAGAAGTCGTTGTCATTACTAACATCCCAATAGCGCTTGCATCTGCAATATCAGCGTCCATTCTACCTACTATTTCGGGAACTTATTCTCTTGGTAATATAAAGGAAACGAATCGTAAAATCGATATGGCTATTCGAACTACAATGTTAATTTCTATACCATCGGCCGTTGGGCTTGCTGTTCTCTCAAGACCAATCGTTCAAATTCTATTTCCACAAAAAGATACATTAGTACAAGCATCCGAATTACTTCGCCTTCTTAGTATTGCTGTTATCTTTTATTCGCTATCAACAGTAACCAATGCCGTTCTTCAAGGTATAAATAAAGTGAAACGTCCTGTTATAAATGCTATGATTTCATTGGTAATTCAGACAACCGTACTTGTTGTAATATTACTAGTTACCGACTGGAATCTATATGCACTTACTATAGCAGCGATCGTAAATTCATTCCTTATGTGTGTTCTTAATGGATTTTCAGTACGGAAATATATAGGATACAGATTAAATATAAGGAATATTATTCTTGTCCCACTTACTGCTTCCACTATCATGGGGGTGATAGCAAGATTATCCTATATATTTTGCTTTGTTTTATGCAACAGTAATACGATTTCGATTTTTTTTGCCATAATTGTTGCAATTCCTCTTTACGGTATAATTGTCATAAAGTTTGGTGGTGTAAGTGAAAGTGAAATTATTGTTTTACCGAAGGGAAAAATAATAGTTAGATTAGCAAAAAGGCTAAAATTATTATAGAAACAAGTTAAGATAGTGTTATTTTGTAGAATTGCATTTTGGTGTAAACCAGGGCAACCAGCAATAGAGATTGAAAAGTTAGCTTTCGGATTTACTTGAGCAGTTACTTTCTGGAGTCTTTTGCAATCAGAAATCTCGATTTTCAAAGTAATCCCGCAAAAAAATGATATTTTTGGCTATTTTGTCATATTATCTGAAACTATTAAAATTAACTATTGTAAAAATGCGAAAAAAAGTCTATCATCTATAGTAAATTGACTAATTTATTTACATCATGGGGAGCATAATGAATAGATTTATAATAGTAGGAAAAAGAATAGTATTGTTTGATTGCATGCAAATTCAATCAATGAAATGCTGTTGTATAAATGCCATACCCCCCCCATGACTTTTGCTATCAGTGTTAAGTCATGGGGGTTTTATGTATTGATGATAAACTCCATTGCAACACTTTGTAATGTGATTAAGAATAACATAACAGTAATGCTATTAGGTCTCGTTATTTATACCACTATAAGTAAGAGTGACTTTGAAATCCGTAAATATAAAAAAATGAAAAATAGTGGTTATTGAATGTTTATGATTGTGAGTGCACAAAATGTACAAAATCTGCAGGTATCATGAGAGCAAAATACCTTCTTCCATTCGATTATCAATAATACAAAAATGTAGTTTCAAGGATCAATAATGCAAAAGAAGGATAATTCAATTTAAATCTAGTATATAGTTGAGTTACAGCAAGTTTTATCGTTAGAGATAGTATACGATGTTTAAATGTCAGCGGTAGATGAAGGAGGATAAAATGAGTGACATTTATCAATGTATCAAGTTCGTGGATAAGCTTCTTGAAGAAGTATCTATGGAGGCTGATATAAGGATAGGATTAAATGAAAAAAGAGACAAAATTAACCAGCGTTTGCACGATCCAAAACTGAATCTGGCGGTCATCGGCGAAGTCAGCGCTGGAAAAAGTACATTCATTAATACACTGACAAATATGAATCTGCTTAAAGAAGCCTTCATTGCAACAACTACATTGCCAACGATTTTGACCAGCAGTAATGGAAATGAACTAAAGGTTTATGCTTGTCATGACAAGAAAAACTTTGATTTAATGCAGGAAAAAGATATTCTGAAATTTGAAAAAGAATATAAAAAGCAATTACCAGACAGACTGGAAGACAAAATCAGTTATATAACATCAACCGAGAAATTTACAGAGGTAATAGATTCCATTATAATTGAGCTTCCACAAGGTCATATGGAAGAAAAAATTTGTATTATTGATACACCAGGTGTTAATCCAGGGGGAAACGATCATACCCAACATGCAAATAGAACAATTGGTATCTTACGTGATAAGGCAGACGCAGTTGTCATTTTATTTTCTGCACTTCAAGCCTATACAAACACTTTTGAAAAATTTTTGATTGAAAACACAAAAAATGTGTTTGTAAATAAGGCGGTGTTCATACTAACCTATATGGACGAACTTGATAAGGAACAGCAGGAAGAAGTTTATGATTATGTAAAAAGAAATTTGGAAGAACGATTGGAAATTAGTAATGTTATATTAATTCCATGTTCTGCAAAGAGAGCTCGTGATAATGCTTTCTGGAAAAATGAATTCTCAAAGATGAAGGAAACGTTGAAAGATTATCTCTTTAAAAGAAGAGAAGAAATAATAGAACATCAATTAGTGCTGCTTTTAGAACAGCTTCTGAGCAGCATACATTGCGAGATAGAAAAGAATAACACAGCTCTAACGAAACAAATGGGAAGTTTAAAACTATATACTGTAGAAAATCTGGAGAATGATCTCAACGACTGTATGGCAGAATCAAAGCAGGCTTTTGAAAAGTCAAAAGAGCTACTTCAAGCAAAATTGTTAAATACATATGAAGAGTGTCATTCAGAGAAAAAAACAAAAATTAGAAGCAGTATATACGAATGTAATGAAGTATACGGTGATAGATATGGAAGTATCCCATACTGTTGCAAGACCATTATTCCAAGAATTGATCGAGAGACCAACAAGATACTTATTGATAAAATTCAAGTTGTAATGGATGAGGTCGCAACGTCATTTGAAGATACATATCGTAATATAAATAATATAATTCTTGCTTATCAGGCCGGATTAGATCCAGTAGAAATGGGACAGTTCGTTAAAGTGCAGGACAGAAGTGAAGCGTTTCCTTTAGCAATAGATAACAATAATGCTATAACGAGAGGATCTATGGGAGATATTCAGGATATAGCTGAAATTTTTATTGGAATCGCGGGAGGGGCGGTTGTTCTGCCTCTAGCTTTTCTGGACGGGTTATTTGATACCAATATGGCAGATAATGTTACCTCTGTTTTTTATAAAGCAGGCAATTGGCTTGCTAAAAATGTATCAGGCTTAGATAACGCAAAAATAAATACATACAGTAAAATCAGCAGAAAACTTGATGATGCATATCAAGAAAATAAAATGAATTTTGAACAGGAGATAACGAGACGGCTGGATGACAGATATGATGAACTATATACTGCTATCCTAGCGGAATTTATCAACCTTAAAGAACAGTATACAGAGTTTTATAAGAAAAAGGTTATTGAATACAATCATGTTAGAACCCGAATATCAAATGCCATGAATTTAAACAATATAAGAAATAAAAAAATACAGATGCACATAAAAAAATTACACAAGGAGTGAAAACATGGATAATAATATAGTGATGGAACAGATCAAGACATTGGCAGAAAAAGCAGGATTTACGAAAGAGTATAAAGAATTTGAAGATAGAATTGAAAAATTTAATCTTGTGAAGCAGAGAAAATTTGCAATTCTGGGTGGCAAAAATTCGGGTAAAAGTACAATGTTAAATCTAATTGCCAACAGAGAAGTGGCACCAGTCAGTGTTGTTGCAGGAAAACATGAAGCAATATCAGTGAATGACATAATTGACAATTTAACTATTGTTGAGATTGACTGCAGTAAATATATTGAGGATCAGATATATTCTACAGATAATGAGTTATGGGGTATTGATAGCGCGTTTTACCTGGTTTCTGCGATATCTCCACTGACTTCTTATGATATTGCAGCAATTAAAACGATACTGGCACAAGGTATTGAATGCTGTATTATCTTAACAAAAACAGACATGATTGATGCAGATCAATTTGAAGAAGTTAAGGAGTATGTCAATCGTATCTGCGCAGAAACTTTTGGACAGTTGGAAGTTCTATCTTTCCAAAATCTGTATTCGCAGGAGACAAAAACAGAATTAATTAACATTATTGAGAAGACAGAGAGTATGAAAGATGTACAGTCATACTTGATGGGAACCCGGTTTATCATGCTCCTAAAACAATTAATTGGGAAAAAACAGCTAGAGAGCAAAAACATATTGGACAATATACTAAAAAAAGATGAACTTAAGAATGATATTTTAGTACATGATACTTTAAAATGGGATCGCATTGAAATTGGGTTCAGAGAGAGAGAAGAAGAATTGCTAAAGGTTATAAAAAAACGTTTTGCAAGTGGGCAGGAAGAGTTCACCAGCAAACTCATTGACTCTGAGAAACGGGCACAATCACTGAAGCATTGGTGGATGAATGAGTTCGATAAGAAAATCAGTGAACTAAGCAAAGAGTTTGAAGAAGAAGTTGGAAGAATCGTTGAGAACTCAACAAGAGCAGACCAAAGCTGGTTAAAGGATGAAGTTTATAAGGAGTTTTCTGTAGAACTGAAATTGGATAATGAAAGAAGCTCATGGAGATTTGATGAAACTGAAAAATCAGACATAAACAAAATAACAGCGAAAGTAAAAACGAAATTCCCTATTGCTGCAGCGTGTGTTGCTGTTTCTGCGGCTGCACTCGTAGGAACAATTGTATTCCCGCCCTTGACAACACCTATTATTTCAAAATTATTTTCCTGGCCGGTGGCAGGACTTGCCTGCGCGGGTTCAACTGTTTTTTTAGTTAACTCCTTGGAAAATGATAAAAAGGAGCAGCAGAAGGTAGTACAGGAGGAAATAATAAAAATCGTAACTTCCTTCTTTGAAGCAAACCGAGCTCAATTGAATAAGCAATTGCATAATGTAAATGAGAGAATGCTAATTACGCTTAGAGATGCACAGTATTCATCTATGCCAAAAAGTAATGACAATGAACTCGAAGAGGCAAGAGAGCAGATCAATAAACTTAATAAGATAGAGGCTGAATGTGACATAATAATTAACAGCTTCATGTAAACTAATGTTAAAGGAGAATAAAAATGAAAATCGCGCAGCATAGGGAAAAACTAAAAAGCATTCAGGAACAGGTATTACATCAGGAAGAAATCATTAAGAGTGTAAGCAATGTTATAAGTTTTAACAAAGATGTCAGTAAAATAATTTCTGAGTGTAAAAAAAGAGCAGTGAATGACTCCTTTAAAATTTTAATCATGGGTAAATTCAGCGCTGGAAAATCGACAATGATCAATGCTTTATTAGGCGAACCGATTTTACCAAGTTCTCCTGTTCCAACGACTGCGATTATAACTGTTATCCGTTACTCAGAAGAAAAAAAAGCGGTTGTTCACCCAATACCAGGGAAATGGAAGGGCGTTGAGGGTAAATATAAAGGCGGAGACAGTCAGTTTGAAGTTCCTGCAAGTGAATTAAGGGATTTTTTGAAAATTGATCATAGAAATAAAAATGTTTTTGGAGAGGGAGTTGTTTATAAAGAAGGAGATGTTATATACTCCCCTTTTGATAAGATGGAGATATACTGGCCGCTTGAGATACTCAAAGACGGAGTTGAAATAATTGATTCACCTGGCTTAGATGATCCTACGGCACATGACAAAATAACGAAGGATTATATTAGTAACGCAGACGCAATCATCTATTGTATGAGTAGTATTGCTGCATATACAGAAAAAGATGCAGAAGAAATAAAAAAGATTCGCTTACAAGGCTATAAATGCCCAATGTACGGTATCACATACTATGATTTTATAAGGAGCAACGGACAGGAAGCAGAGGAAGAATTAAAGGAATATATTGATTTGAATCTATCCGCTCTTTCGGAGCTTTCTACGGATAAATACAAAAAGCTCTTAGGGACAGATGGTATCTTTTATTTGTCATCACTGGAAGCATTGCATGCAAAAAATCCTTATGACAGAGAGAAACATGTCGATTCCGGCTACGCAGAATTCGAACAGTACCTTGAAAACTTTCTGATTAAATGCGCTGGAGGAGAAAAAGTCGACATTTTAGTTTCAATGTTCAAGAACAATATTGGCGATTGCATGAAATCCATCAATCACTACTTGTCAACTGCAGATGCACCACTAGAAGAGTTCGAAGCTAAATACAGGGCAGCTACAGGTACTATAAAGAATGCGGAGATTCAAGCAGACCTGTTTGTCAGAGAATTGAATCTCGAGATAAATGCCATACCAGACAAAATCCATCCATTGGCTGAACTTTTTGTGAAAGACTTGGTTGCTGAATTTCCGGTATGGAGAGACAGTTTTGAAACTTCAGTAAAAACGGAAGTCCTCCATCTTAAAAGAACAGCAACTGCCATTTCCGAAGAGTTCAATGCTTACCTGCAGTCCAAAATTGACAGTTACACCAGAGAATGGATCGATACAAAACTCATAACAGCACTGAATACTGAAATGATTGGTATAAGCCAAAAAATGAATAAAAGAGGAAATGACCTTGATGAAGCAATTAGAAATGTAAAGATTGCCATGGATTTCCATAAAGATGCAACCGATGCAGGGATCGGTGGAAATACTTCAAAAATAGCATCTTTTGTATATGGATTATTCACCGGAGACTGGATTACAGCAGGGCTTGGAATGGCACTTGGCGGAGGAGCAATGCTTCGCGGAATGGGTTATCAGTTCATAGCAGGATTGGCACTTGGAGTGATTGCACTGTTTACTCCTGTTGGACTGCCTGCTATGCTGCTTGCCACAATAGCAGCGGCAATAGCAGCGGGAGTCAGAAATGTAGGCCTTATGCAAAAAAACATCTGCAACAAAATAGTTTCGTCGTATACAGAAAACTATAGTGACGCCTCTAATGTTAAAATCTCCATAGACAAGATCATGGGCATTGTTGAGAATCTGCTTGAATCATTGAAAGAAGAAGGCAAAAAGGCAGCGTTTGCAGACATTGAACAGATCAAAGCAGAGGCGGAACGTATCATTGAAAATAAGCAAAAGAGAACAGAAGACATTTATAAGGATAAAGAAGCCGCAGGGAAAGCACTCCAAAAGCTTGACCAAATAAAATCCGAATTGGATTTGATCGCAGCCTCAAAATAAATGTACCAATAGTCTGTACAGGAAAAGATAATCTTAGCTGGTGCTGGGATTATCTTTTCCTGATGGGAGAGGAAAGTATAATCTTATAAGCAGTCTGAGAATAATAAGATCATATGCGAAAACAATAGATAAATAATGGGGGAATTATGAAGATAAACATTATAATCTATCATAAGGATAATTCCTTAGCTGACGAGTTGCAGAGGTTTACGGCTTCGGTATTATTCAATGCCAACTTTAGTGCTACAATAAAGACCTATCTTTATGCAGAGCAGATAAAAATCGGGATGTTGGAGATTGGGAAAAACACAGATATACTTATAGCACAAGCAGATGATGAAGGGTATGGATTAGGTAATGCACTGCGAAGTATTAACAGCAGTTTTGTTATTCTCTATATAGCAGAGGATCTCAAGAATGTTTTGTCAGCATTCCGGTCTATGCCAATGGCGTATGTCTTGCGAAGTGATGAAAAAAAATCTCTCGCACTTGCAATCCTTCGGGCATCACAATGGGTAATGAGAACTAAAAAAATATTTCAGTATGAATCTCGAACACAGCTTTTGCAGATTACCTATAATGAAATACTATATTTTGAAAGTGAATACAGAGTTGTTCACATACACAAGCTGAACGGCAGCAGGGAAACAATAAATTACAAGCTGGATGACCTTCAAAAAGATGTACCTGCGGATACATTCTGCAGGTGTCATAAAAGCTATCTGGTAAACAGAAATTATATTAAAAAAATTAATAAGTCCGACAAAACAATTGAGCTGCAGACTGGGGTCACGATTTATATAAGTAAAGCAATGTATCCAGGTTTTCTGAGATTAATAAGCGGAGGGGAATGGATTGAATTTGTATAAGTTTTTTGAAGCAGGTGAGATTGATGAGTCAGACAGTCAAAAGCTTGAAGTCTTTATTCCGGACAAAGAGCAAATAGCGAAGGTGAAGGCTGAAATCCTGGAGAGCGATGATAATGGCGAGGCACGGGCATATTTCATAGAAATCAACGAAAAGAATGAAAACGAATTAGTGGAAAATGAAGTGATGGAAACGAAAATACCATGGCCATGGAGTTTGGATAAAACGGAGGCAGCATGTTTTTCCATAGAAGATCTAATGAAAGATATTGCCGGATATTCATGGATGGAAGCGGACATCGTAAATAGTTTTAGTCTTTGTGACCTTGTGGAACTGCTTGAAAGGAAATGTTTTGTTCAGGTATCACATCTGGAAATATCAAACATTGAGAGTTGTATAGGCGAAGGCGGTAAAATTCTGGCACTTGTGCCGGAACGTGAATGGTGTATCATTACAAATAGTGAAATACCGGAATGCTTTGGAATATCAGGTATGAGAGCCATTGAAATAACGATGGACGAATCCAGAAATATCAGTGCTGCGGATCACATGATAAAAGAAGGAAGGAATATAAGGCTGTCTTCTGAACAGCTAAACTGGTTAGAAGATTCCTGGATACTGGAGGTGTATAAGTAGATGAGCGAGTTGCTGTCGTGGATAATTTCGGTCAGATACGGACGAAGCCTATGTATGATGGTACCGTTTCATGCAATTATGGGATTCCCGTTTCCTGTAACAATGAACTATCTGCTCTTCCCTTTTTTTGAAGAGGTGCTGGGCGCAGCAGACGGAAATACAATGTACAGACCGACTGCATTTGTCGTTATTGAGTATCCGGGAAAAAGAATAATTGCATATAGCAGAAGGAATATACCAGAGAACATGGATTTCGCCCAGTTTATGAGTTTTCAAAAAACGAAACAAATAAATATTGATCGATACATGGAGTGCCTGCAGGATTATGTTCTGGGAATTACGAATAGAAGTAAACTGGAGATTTCTCTGCAAACAGAATTTGGTACGACACTATGTGAATGCTACAGACAAATGTTGGAGATTGCCGGAAACCTTATAAAACAAACAGAGAAAGAGGATGTGTAGGATGAAAAACATACAGATTTTTTCAAATCCTTATGCAATGTATAAGACTGTAAAAACAGAATTGATGATAAATGACAGAGTATTGACAGAACCATCAAGTAAGTTAATGAAGTATGTTGTCCAGCAGGAGATGTCTGTCTGG
The DNA here is from genome assembly GCA_003249225.1 of Clostridia bacterium. Taxonomy (GTDB): domain Bacteria; phylum Bacillota; class Clostridia; order Lachnospirales; family Lachnospiraceae; genus SZUA-448. The sequence continues at coordinate 10,907 of QKJQ01000036.1, forward strand.
CTGTATCCTTATCATAAAGGTTTGCTCTACTGGAAGGGTTTATTACGAGAACTTGTTGATGAATTAGGAGACGATGAAATAACATTTCATTTCTATGGAAGAGAATATGAATTTTTAGAATTTGAAAAAATTTCATATCTGCACATGGAAGAAATGAAGGAAGAAGGAACAGAAATACAGCTAAAAATATTCCATCATGATAAATGGAATTCCAAACTCTGCATAAAAGAGCTCTTATCGTGCCTGAATAGCCTAAAAAAGCATGTAATCACAACAAGAGATGAATTAAAGGAAGTGTCATGGATGGAAGAGCAGCTCTGTACTATGCCTGTAAAGCAATGCGATCAAAAAGAGATCAGCGATGAAAATAAATTATTACGAGATAGAAGAGTAAGAAGTGATGAGAGCTTATTTTTATGCATATTTCCTGATGCAGAAGAGACAGTCGAAAATCAGTTTATATTCATTGATGATGCAATAAAAGATAATCAGAACTGTGAATATATAACAATCTGCTATGTCCTCGATAAACTGTCACGGAAGAATGACTTTCTTGATAGAATGAAAGCAAAATATGAGAGCAGAGAAAGAATGTTTTACTACGTTGCAGAAACGTATGAGGAAATAGGTGATATACTATGGAACCTTTACGATCAGGTTACAATGCCATTTATAATTCCAACATGCAAAAAAAGAATTGTAGAATTCATTGAATCAAAATCAGAGTATTCCAATAATTCATATGTATTACAGATATTGGATGAGCTGGATTGCATCGGGTAATTCAAAGCTTAGATGTACTTAGGCGCACATGGCTGACACGGAATATGTCGATAGTAAATAGTTTAAACAAAAGAGACTGCACAAAATTAAAATGGAGGCTATCTTATGGATGAAATAGTAAATCCGGAACAAAGCTTATTGACGGCAGCAAAACAAATTCCGGAAGGAGCATTTTTATCGCAGGACCTTGAACAGGCATTAAGTTTATCTGATACGGTTGTCAGAATGAAATACCTGGCGAGCCTTGGTCAAGCGGATATTATACCTTATGATAACAGAAACGCAGCACAACCGGCTGAGTGCGTGAAACTGATTCATATTACGTGTATTACATATGATTCTGAAAAAGATATTGCAGATAAGCTTGCCGGCGTTTTTAGTTCAATCTCAGAATATGATTCTACAGCGGTTTTTATAGTAAAACACGATGGTGAAAAAACAGATATTTATATGGGTACGGCCAATGATAATCCTGAAGCGGTCAATACGTCATTTCAAACGTTAAAGCGCGCAGTCAATGGATATTTTCCGGGCTGCAGTATGACAACATTATTCACAAGGCATAACGAGGCATTGCTTAATGAACTCATACAGAACGATACTATGACAATTGCATCAGTCTCTGCGGTAGGAGGCGCTCAGGATAGTAAAGGAACCGGTGCATATATACAGGGTATTGAAAAACTGGTAGATGGAATGCGCGGTCATCCCTTCTATATGATTGTGCTTGCGTCTGCACTTGCGAAAGAGACCATTGTAAATCTGTGCAATGGTTATGAGAATTTATATACTCAATTGGCTCCTTTCAGTAAAATACAACAGACCATATCGGATTCTGATGCAAACGGTAATGCCATAACTACAGGAACTGCCACTACGGATACGAAATCAAGAACAACCGGGAAAAGTCAGGCAAGCAGTTATAATGAAGGACATACGGTTACTTCATCAAGATCTCAGGAGGAAGAAAATGAAAAACTGAGAAAAATAGATGTCATATCACAAATCACATCCGTTGCCAGCCTTCTGTCATTGGGTGGAAAGGCATCTCTTGCTACCGGGCTGTGGCAGGGAAGTATCATGGGAAACAGTGTCAGCAGAACCATTCAGAGCGTATTCGATATCAAGCCGGTTCAGGTTTCTGAATCAAACAGTGATAATTTTGGAAAAAGTGACAGTGAATCAACACATGAAGAGCAAAGTGATTCTGCAAGTGTTACCAATTCATCTGGTGAGACGCAGAGCAGCACACATACAGCAGGGATGAGCACCCAGTATACTTATGAAAACAGAACAATCGGAAGTATACTTTCTGCAATTGATGAGAACATAAGCCGGTTGAACCTTTGCGAAGGAACCGGAGCTTTTCAATGTGCTGCATACATTTTTGCAGGCGATACTGCTACAGCACGGATGGGTGCCAACATGTACAGAGCCTTACTGAGTCAGTCCTCGGTGTCAACGATATCTCATATTAATATGTGGAATGATAAAGAGAATACACAGGCATTATGTGATTATCTGCAAAGAATGAAACATCCGTTGTTTTCCTTCAGGAATGGGATATATGGTGTGACAGCGGCTACCATTTCATCATCAAATGAACTATCACAGCACTTCATCTGGCCAAGAAAATCAATTCCCGGACTGATGGTCGACAGACATGCTGAATTTGCCAGAGATGTAATAACAAAAAGAAAAAATGACTCGGCTGCAGTTCGCGTGGGAAGTATCATGCATATGGGAAATGTTGAGAAATGCGAGGTTTTATTAAACCTGGAAGAATGCAGCAAGCATTTATTTATATCGGGTACTACCGGGAGCGGAAAGTCAAATTTTTGTTACAGGCTTTTGTCGGTACTTCGGGAGCATGCCATTAATTTTTTGGTGATTGAGCCGGCAAAAGGTGAGTATATCAATGTGTTTGGAGGAAGAAGTGATGTAAATGTTTTTGGGACCAATAAAAGGCAATGTGACATCTTATCGATTAATCCTTTTTCGTTTCCGAAAGAAATTCATATACTTGAGCATATGGATCGTATTATCGAAGTCTTTAATGCAAGCTGGCCAATGTATGCAGCTATGCCGGCCATTCTGAAGGAGTCGATAGAGAAAGCCTATGAGAATTACGGCTGGAATCTGGAAGAGAGCTTTTGTATTCAGGACCCCCCAAAATTTCCAACTTTTGCTGACCTTTTAACAACACTGCCGGAGATATTAAAACAAACGGAATATTCAAAAGAAGTTCAGGGGAATTATATCGGGTCTCTTGTAACAAGAGTAAAATCAATGACAAATGGAATATGCGGACAAATATTCTGTTCAAAAGAAACACCATCAGTAAAATTATACAATGATAATGCAATTGTTGATATCAGCAGAATAGGATCTTCGGAAACAAAATCACTGATTATGGGATTGCTGGTTATTAAGCTGCAAGAGCACCGGCAGTGCGAAAAAGAAGGAATGAATCAGAAGTTAAAACACGTAACCTTGCTGGAAGAAGCACATCATCTTCTAAGAGCAACCTCGATGAATCAATCCATGGAAGGAAGCAATTTAAGAGGAATGTCTGTTGAGATATTAACCAATGCCATAGCAGAAATGCGTACCTATGGTGAAAGTTTTATCATCGCTGACCAGTCTCCTACAATCATGGATCAGTCGGTTGTCCGAAATACAAGTACAAAAGTAATTTTCAGGCTTCCTGAAGAGAATGACAGACAGATAGTTGGAAAAGCGATTTCTTTGCATCAGGATCAGATCGATGAGATTGCACGTCTGGATACAGGGGTTGCGGTTATCTGTCAGAGCAGCTGGACGAATCCCGTACTGTGTAAGATCGACTATTTTGATCCAGCAAACTACAGACCCATGATCTACGAATCACCGCAGGAGGATCGTAGTCAGATTTTTGAAGTCAGAGGTCGTATTATGGAGCTGGTCATGTCAAACAGAACCGGAAAGAATGTCGATATTATCAGTAAAGTTTCAGAATATACGGCATTATTATCAAACAGTAAAAATTTCGTCGATAAAGAGCTCTTAACTGTCCTCAGTGAATTTAAGACAGAAAATAAGTTGAAAATGTGGTCTGATTTTAGTTTACAGTGTCAATGGACAGATAGGATAATAAAAGGGGAGCTTTTATTTACCGAAGAATTAATAACAGCGCAGGAGTGGCATAAAAAAGGAGTAAAGCATATCTCATCAATATGCATGCCCGATGATGAAACGATCAAAGCAATGCTAAGCATGTTATTAATGAAAAGAGGAAGTAATAAAAGTGTGCATCAGTTTTATTTCAAGTGGTATGCATATAGTAAAGAGCTAAAAATGCAGTCTGAAGGGTGATAAATGAGTCAAATCGTAAAATATAAAAATCTGATATTATAATAAGGAAGTCAAAGTCAAATTGTCATCGTGTTCATGCTAGCATGAAAAAGGATACGATTGGGTCCCTAACAGCATATGAATATAGAAGATTAAGGAGGAAAACATGGATATTTTTGATGATTTCGAAGAAAAGTATGACATACCAAACAAAATAGAATCAGAAGCGCTCGATGAAGAAAGAATGAGAATTATTGATCTGCAGCCCCAGATAAGGACTGACATTCCAAATGAAGGAGAAGTTATGGTGTCCGGAAATCCCTACGAAGCGGCAGCAGTTGTTGACTGGGAACAAGGAGATAATATTTATAATGTAGGAGGAAACTGTACCCTGGTAAGTACATCCAATGTGCTTAGTCTATGTGGTATTGAAGCGGATGAAGATGCCGTTACAGGCTATGCCCTGGATAATGGGCTTTGTGAATACAGCATTTTCAACGCACCAGAGAATAATGGGGGGGCAGATGATGAACAGATATTGCAGATACTTCAGCATTATGGAGTTGAAGCGCATTCCTATTCAGCAGCTTCACCAGAAGGCAGTTACGAAGCTATTGCCCAGTACATTGAAACAAATCATGGCGTGGAAATGGGCGTGAATGCCGGATATCTATGGAATTCTGCAGACGCACTTGGTAATGGTTATGTAAATCATCAGGTAACGGTAACGGGATCCGTTCGGGATGCTGCGACAGGAGAAGTCACAGGTTTTATGATTTGTGACAGTGGCAGAGGTTTAGAGACAGACGCGTGCAGATACATTTCTACGGAAGAACTGGATTATTCTTACCTGCATGCAGGGAATGCATCTGTAATTGTTACGGCAGAACCGATCAGAGAAGCATAATCATGAACCATGAAAGGAGGTTTTTATATGAAGACATGTAGTGAAATTGTAAATAAACTTATGAAGGAAATAAAATTTTTTGACTGGAAGACGAATGCTCTTTCCTTCTTTATACCAGAAAAAATAGGGGATGTTATTCTGGAAAATGCTTTTGTATACACCAGCAACCCACATACAGAAAAAACAAGACCCTATGCCAGAATCAGTGTAATATCCGAATATGGACAGTTAGTTTCATTTCAGAACTGCTATCTGTATGATTTTATTGATACTCAAAAATATCCATTTGAGAAAAAGATCAATTATCATGTCCCTGTAGCGCTGACGGTAAAAGAGCAGATGAGTATGATACAGAAGTTTAGTGAAGTGTATGGCAAACTGCGTGAATTCGCTTTTCATTCAGAGATTAGTAAAGAGGAAGAAACTATCATAAAGGAGTATTCTGTTTTATTTACCAAAATAATACCGAAAGATCTGTACGTATACTATTATGCGTTATCACCGCAGTTCTTTTGTTGGATGAAGCAATGCAGCAGTGAAATGAACCTGTTGGATTTATGTATAATCTGTAAGGAGGAAAACGATGATCGAAGTTAAGATATTGATTGATGATTTTAATTATGAAGAAGCAGTGGATTTATACCTGCCCATTGCAGCACAAAAGCTGTCAGAAAGAGAAGATACAGGTGTTTTTTCAAAAATGGTAAGTAAGAACAGTGGTATCTCTACGAAAGTAGCCAAAGCCGCCCTCACAGTTCTGCCACAGGACAAAAAGGATGAAATAGCAGTTACTATAATTGAAAAATACAAGGATGAGCTGGCAGCAAACCTTGTAAAGTTCGCCGCAGAAAAAAATTTATCCTTTAAGCTTAAAGAAATGAAGGTATCCAATATAGACTGAATGAAGTGAAAAAGCAAGCATAATAGTAAGCATACGAACTAGTAACCTGAGACATGAGAAGGAATCGCACAGAATAAGTAAAAGGAAAACGTCTTGAAGAAATGAAGAGTCATGAAGTAAATTTATAAAACGGGAGCAGAGCCTATGGTTATGTCATTTATAAAAAGTTTAGTAGAAAGAAAGTGTAGGGGAGATCAAAACCCCGGGCTTAATCATTATGTGACTTATGGGTGGCGAAGTACCTACGAATCACCGGAAATATATATTTCAATTCCCGAATCTGGTTATAAAAAAGTAATCGTTGATAACGAAGGATTTTTTCGGGAATTCCCAGGAATTCTCAGAGGCGAGTGGACGAACCAACTCCGGGGCAACTATGATTTTGATGAGGGAAGAATAGGGTTTCGAACTGAATTCATTAGAAAGCAGGAAGGAGGATATCAATGCATTTGGGAAATCCAGCCGGACGGTATGTATTGGCGTGATCAGGACGGGTATGGAGGAAACAGTGACAGTGAAATTCTTCTAAAAGCAGACTTAAATGACAAAGGTGAATTTGAGAATGCCTTTTGCATCTATGAAATAGATGGGAGAAAGCAATAGATCATGAGCATGGTATAATAACCTGATTCCTTCAGAGTTAGTCTCTAAACCTTTAGAAATAAGGGCTTAGAGATTTTTTCATATGATTTGACGTAAGTTGGGGCAAATGCTCCGACAGGACGAGAAAAATCGGTGTATTAATAGGATAATTGTGGATAATTATTAAGAAAGCGATTATAATTTATAAATAGTAGCAAGCAAAACAATAAAAAAGTGATGTTTTAGTGCAAGTTAAAACCAACCACGCACGGATCAATGGTTTGTAGGTTTACTTAATTCTTTAATGGCTGCAAGAAGAAAAAATTTAAGGAAAGAGGAGTCTCATGAATACAAAAAGACTGGAACGTATCTATGAAATCATGGAAGAAAAGAAGGTAACACAGGTCTTGCTTACGGATCCCTATGCAATATTCTATGTAACGGGTAAATGGCAAGAACCAGGAGAACGTTTCTTTGGAATATATTTGAACCGTGAAGTGGAGCGGAATAAGCTTTTCGTAAATAAACTGTTTACGATCGAGGAAGATCTGGGTGTTGAAAAGGTGTGGTTCACCGATACCGACAATGCCATGGAGCTGGTCAGCCATTATACAGATAAGACCAGCGCACTGGGCGTTGATAAGCTTCTGCCGGCAAGATTCCTGTTGCCTTTGATGGAGCATAACGCAGCCCTGTCTTATGTAAATGCTTCTGACTGCATTGACCTTGTCAGAGCCTGCAAAGATGAACAGGAAAAAGAAAAGATGAGAGCCGCATCAAGCCTGAACGATCAGGCAATAGGGCTATTGACGAAAAAAATAAAACTTGGCATGAAGGAGACAGCGCTTGCACAGGACTTAAAAAAGATTTATCAGGAGCTGGGCTGTGATGGGGTATCATTTCCCCCGTTAATCTGCTTTGGTGCGAATGCGGCGGTGGGACATCATGAGCCAGATGAAACTACGTTGGCAGAAGGGGACTGCGTGCTGATTGACATTGGTTGCAAGAAGGATTTTTACTGCGCGGACATGACAAGAACCTTCTTTTTTCGAAACATTTCAGAGAAACAAAGAGAAGTTTATGAGATCGTCAAAGAAGCGAATGCGCGGGCGGAGGCTTTGATACAGCCGGGGCGTAAGCTTTGCGATATCGACAGAGCAGCAAGAGACTTCATTTCAGATAAAGGGTATGGTGAGTACTTTACACATCGCCTGGGTCATTTTATCGGGATGGAAGTGCATGAACATGGCGATGTCTCCGCGGTGAATCAAAATGAATTAAAACCAGGAATGATATTTTCCATTGAGCCGGGTATATATCTGCCGGGTGAACTGGGTGTTCGAATTGAAGATCTCGTTCTGGTGACGGAAGATGGATGCGAGGTACTGAACTCCTACAGTAAAGACATAGAGATGTTGAACTGACACAGGACTTTATGCTCCGAACCAGATATACGTATTTTTGTATTCCCGTGGTTTGCCAGAATATGATTTATTATTAAGAAGGGTACGGAATAAGTACGGATGTCTTTCCTTTCAATTTTGTTTAAAGGAAGAGAGATAATTAAATTTAGAGGAATAATTTTTCGATAATCAAGCAGCATACATTGTATAGAGGCATGTTCTGATGTAACCGTCAGAGCATGCTCTTTGTAATTTTCGACATGATTTTTTAGAAGGATTACGAACGATGCCGGTGAAACCAGAGGAAAAATCAAAAGGATTTCTGCCAGACAGAAGGAAATAAAGATTGAACAAAATACAAAAATAATTAAACTCATGATATGGCATATTTTAAGATAAAAAAGACATAGGAATCGTATAAATATGAAGATATTACATATAAACTGCTTTTTATATGTAAATTTTGTATAATGTATCCAATTATAATTGAATAAGCTTCTGAAACAAGGTATAATGCACTTGATTTTTAACTAAACAAATTAAGTAAGTATTTTGTGATTAATTTAGTAAAGAGAGGGTGCAAAGTATGAGCTATGAGGGTAAGCATGAGCAGAGAGAGGTGCAGTCTGGAGATCAGAAAAATTACCAGACGCTGGCTGGAAAGCAGAAAAAGGCAAAACGAAAAATAGGCAGTGAGAGTGGGGACAAGGTAGAAGCAGTTAACAAAAAAGATACTGCAAATAAAAAGGTAAACATAGGACAGACAGAAAAGTTAAACAAACATTTTTTTAATAGTATCGGATTTCGTTTCATTATTGCTTTTACGATTCCTATCGTGTTTATGATATGCATTGGCATACTGTCATACCGTCAGGCATCGGACGCGATTATTACAAGCTTTAAAGACAATGGCTACCAGTCAATTCTTATGACCGATGATTACAGTTCCTTTGGTCTTGACTCGGTAGAAGCAACGGCTTTCCAATATGTTGTGGATGAATCGTACCAGAAGTATTTCAGCAACTTTTATATAACGGAAGCCTCAACGGAGGCTGATATTCTGGCGGCGATGAAAAGTCTGATTTTTGCCAAGCAGCTCTCGGATGAATTTATATCCGATATCCATTTTATATCGAAGAATAAAGATATGGTGAGTACATCGGAACTTAGTACAACAGATTATGAGAGCGTATACCAGAGTTTTCTGGAGACAGAGGAAGGTGCAAATCTGGCTGAAGATTCAAAAGGCGGCTACTGGTTCGGCAACAGTGACATGCTGAACGCGATCTCAGATAACAAAGATGTTGCGATACGCTATTGCAAAGGTTTCCAGGCAGGGAAAGGATGCGTTATCATTGACGTTAGCAAAGAACGAATCATCAGCATTTTAAGTCAGCTTGATTTTGGTGAAAACAGCCTGATTGGATTTATAACCAGCGATGGGAAAGAGATCATTACATCTGCCGGTGCAGAAGTAGAAGATAGCAACGCATTGCTGACGGGAACTGACTTTTATCAGCAGGCAAGAAATAATATAGAAGAAACAAGCGGAACAATGGATGTTGAATATAATGGTGAGGCGCAGTTATTTGTCTATTCGATCCTAGAAGACAGTCAGGTCATGATATGTGCACTGGTACCAGAAGCAAATATGATATCGAGGGTTCAGGGCATCAAGTTGTTGACGATACTTACGGTATTGATTTCTATCATTGTTGTAGCAATTATAGGAAGCATTATGACACTTGACCTTCAAAAAGTTATTCGCTATATGAACAATAAGTTCTATGAGGTAGCAGAAGGAAATCTTACGGTTCAGATGAAGTCAAAAAGAAAAGATGAATTCTTGTCCCTTTTAAAAGGTACCAATCATATGATAGAGCGTATGAAGGAACTGATTATGCAGGTCAAAGCACATATGGATCTGGTCGTTGGTTCTGCAGAAAATGTCAACAAAGCATCAAATGAATTCTTACAGTCTTCTGAAACAATTAAGATATCCATTGATGAAATTCAGATTGGTATCAGAGAGCAGGCTTCAGATTCGGTTGCATGCTTTAACAGCCTTGATGTACTTTCCGGAAAAATCGATCTGATAAATGGAGAGGCAACGAACATAAATAGAATTGCAAAAAGTACAATGCAAAGCATCGACCACGGTAAGAACGCGATTCATGTGTTAGAGGAAAAGGCAAAGGCAACAGCGAAGGTCACAAGTAAGATGAAAGAAAGCATCAATGTGCTGGAAGATAAATCCAACATGATCAGCAGTATCTCATCGACAATTAACAGTATTGCTGAAGAGACCAATCTTCTTTCACTGAATGCTTCCATAGAAGCTGCAAGGGCCGGAATCTACGGAAAGGGCTTTTCTGTAATTGCAGATGAGATCAGGAAGCTGGCAGATCAAAGTGCATCTTCTGTTAATGAAATCTCAAATCTGGTTCATGAAATACAGCAGCAGATTGGAAGCACAGCGAAAGTCGTTGGTGAAGTGGAGCATATTGTACAGGAACAGGAAGGTTCTGTAAGAGAGACAGAAGACTCCTTTGACACAATGAATACACAGGTCAATCAATTCGTTGAGACTATAAATTCCATTCTGGGTAAGATTGCAGAGGTACAAAAATCAAAGGTTGAAGCCATGTCAGCAATGGAACATATTTCAGCGGTTTCACAACAGACAGAAAGCAGCTCTTATGAGATTACGGAGATTACCAATAAGCAGCTGGAAGATGTGAAAGAGCTCGGTATGCTGTCGAAGAAGCTGGACCGTGATGCGAGAGAATTGATGGAAGTTACAGAACGCTTTATCGTTGAGGAAAAGGAAAATAACTAGCGGTTTTTGCAGAAGCAAAGAAAATGGAACTTTGTTCTCTCCTTAGAAAGGTATGAATTCTTCTGATAAGCATGAATGTCCCGGATAAGCTTGATAAGTCTTAAAAGCATGAATGTCCTGATAAGCTTGAAAAGTCTTAAAAACATGAAAAGTACTGATAAGCATGAAAAGTCTTAAAAACATGAAAAGTACTGATATGCTTGAAAAGTACTGATAAATAAGAATCGTCCTGATTGGTATAATTTCACGTATGAATCATACAGGATCAGGGCTGAAAGGACAAAGGGAAATAAAATAAAGCGAAGCAAAAATCATACAGATAGAAATATAAAATAATTTATTTTAGTGTAAAATATAGTTGTAAAAAGTATAGCACTAGTGATAAAGTATAGAATAGAAAACTATTTATTTTACAATAAAAGAAGTTATTACGAGGAGGATATTATGTTGAACAAAGAAGCCATTGAAAAAGGCAGAACAGCACTTGGTATTGAACTTGGATCTACCAGAATTAAAGCGGTATTAGTGAATGACAAAAACGAGCCGATTGCTTCCGGAAGTCATGAATGGGAGAACAAATATATAGATGGCATATGGACCTATAGTCTGGAAGCGATATGGACAGGTATTCAGGATGCTTATCAGGCACTTTGTAATGATGTAAAAGAAAAATATGATGTAACGGTTACGACGATCGGTGCGATTGGCTTTAGTGCCATGATGCACGGGTATATGGCTTTTAATGAAGCGGATCAGCTGCTGGTGCCATTCAGGACCTGGAGAAATACGATCACAGGAGAAGCATCGGAGATTCTGACAGAGAAACTGAACTTTCATATACCACAGAGATGGAGCATTGCACACCTTTACCAGGCTATGTTAAAAAAGGAAGAGCATGTAGCAAAGATCAAATCCTTCAATACCCTTGCAGGCTATGTTCACTGGATGTTAACCGGTAAAAAAGTTCTAGGTGTTGGTGAAGCTTCCGGTATGTTCCCAATTGATCCAAACACAGGAACTTTTGATAAGAAGAGAATCGCAATATTTGATGAACTTATCGCAGCGCAGGGATATTCCCTAAAGCTTGAGAATCTGTTACCGGGTGTTCTGACGGCCGGTGAGAATGCCGGAAAGCTTACAGAAGAAGGCGCCAAGCTTCTTGATCCAAGTGGTAACTTAAAAGCCGGAATTCCTTTCTGTCCACCGGAAGGTGATGCAGGAACCGGCATGATTGCTACCAATAGTGTTGCGCAGAGAACCGGAAATGTATCCGCAGGAACTTCGGTCTTTGCTATGATCGTTCTTGAAAAAGAGCTGTCAAAAGCATACGAGGAGATTGATCTTGTAACTACACCAACAGGCAGCCTGGTTGCCATGGTTCACTGCAATAACTGTACTTCAGACCTCAATGCCTGGATCAATGTGTTCAAAGAATTTACAGATGCTCTTGGTGTAAAAGTGGATATGAATGACCTGTATTCTGTTCTATACAACAAAGCGCTGGAAGGTGATGCGGATGGCGGTGGACTGCTTGCTTACAATTACTTTTCCGGGGAGCATATCACAGGATTTGAAAAAGGCTGTCCTTTGTTCGTTCGGAGCGTAGACAGCAAATTCAATCTTGCAAACTTTATGCGTGTTCATTTGTTTACTGCACTTGGTGCGTTAAAGATTGGACTTGATATCCTGTTGAAACAGGAAGGGGTTCAGGTCGATTCCATTCTTGGTCACGGTGGATTGTTCAAGACCAAAGAAGTCGGTCAGAAGATCATGGCAGCAGCAATGAATGCACCGGTTTCTGTAATGGAGACCGCAGGGGAAGGCGGAGCCTGGGGTATTGCAGTTCTGGCATCCTATATGATGAACAAAGAAGAAAAAGAAACCCTGGACGCATATCTTACAAATAAAGTATTTGCCGGACAGAACGCAGTAACTGTAACACCGGACGAAAAAGATGTGGAAGGATTTAACCAGTTTATACAAAGATACCGTGCAGGACTTGCAATCGAAAGAGCAGCAGTTGATGCATTGGATGCAGAATAATTAACTTTACTTTATAGAATGAAACGGTCGTAAAGATACTTCATGGTAATAACCAGAAGCATTTTTACGGCCGTTTTTTGTTTGCAACAGAAACCTTGCTCAGGGTTTCAGAGAGAAAAACGCAAGGCTTTGCTTTTTACTGCCTATTGTTTAAAAAAGAAGGAAAATCAGCAAAAGAGGAAAAATATTTTTATATTTTTTGTAATAATATTAGGACTTTAGCATTATCAAAAGTTAATTTATGTTAGACCTTTACAGAAAAAAGGAAAGATGATATGATGTTCGCTGTGCAAAAAAAGAAAGGAAGGAAAAGTAAGTGAAGGGCAAAGGACTATTTAGAAAAATATTCATTTCATCGTTACTATGTATGCTGATTCCGGTGCTGATCATATCAGCCTATGTTGTTTATACAACATATAAAAATCAGAAAAGTATTAACAATACCAGACTGAAGGATCTGGTTTATGAGAAGCAGCAGCAGATTGAAGCAGAGATTTCAGAACAAAAAGAAACCATGTATACGATAAAGATCAATCCATTTACAAGCGAAATGTACACTAATCTGGCATATGGTAATTATGCAGATGTAAGTGATATGAATAGCTATTTGAAATTATTATACGAGAACAAAGATGGACTATATGAGAATTTATTTGCCGTTTATGGCGATCTGGGGGTGTCGGACTGCTTTGATGGAACCACCTTACATGATGTATCTGACGAAAACTGGTATGAAGAAACCTTACAAAATGGACTGACCTTCCGGTACGACATATCACCGACCTCTAACAGCCCTGTGTTAACGATTACGGATAGCGTACAGGTTGATGATAAAACGGTAGGTGCGATCGTTATAGCAGTTGCCTTAGAAAAAATGACAGACAATATTGTTGCAATGAATTCTGAAGGATATAACATTCTTTTAGTCAATAATGAAGGTATGGTCATAGCATCAAACGATACCAGCCGGATCATGTCGTTAAACCTGAGTGATGAAACCTCAGAGATGAATGCTTTTTATACTGCCATGCTGCAAGATAAAAGTGGTCTGGGTGAATTTACCTTGGACGGGGTCGCTTATACGGCTGCTTATCAGTATAACGAAGAAGTTGATATGTATACCATACTATTCATGTCAACACAGGATTATATGGGTGTTATTTATCAGATGATTTATGGAATTCTGATTGTAGCAGTCTTATGTATTGCTGTGGCATTGCTGTTAATAACCTTTGTCAGCCGAGACATCACAAAACCGATATCTGAACTCTGTGCAAGTATCGAAATACTTGGAAATGCTGATTTTTCACAGGGTATCCCTAAAAAACTTACAAAGAGAAAAGATGAGATTGGAATGCTTGGTAATTCTGTTGAGGGTATGACTGGCTCCGTCAAGGAGGTCATCGAGCAGGTACAGAAGGAGAGTCTGAATGTTGATGAATATATGCAGGAGTCGTTTACCAAGCTTACTGTGTTAACTGATCTGACGCAGCATGTCTCTGAAGTTACGGAGCAGACAGCAGCAGGAACGGAAGAAACAGCAGCCTCAGCACAGGAGATGAATGTCACTGCGGTAGAGATCAACAATAAAGTGCAGGGAATGAAGGAGAAAGCAGAATCCGGCGCGGAAATCGTTGCTTCCATACAGGGGCGTGCCCTTGATCTAAAAAAGAGCGCAGAGGAATCTCAGAAGATTGCATTTGTGACAAGGGATGTAGTAGAAAAAGAAACAAAGGAAGCAATCGAGCAGTCAAAGGCTGTGGAACAGATTAATCTATTAACAGAATCAATTCTGGACATTGTAGAGCAGACAACATTGCTTGCTTTGAATGCAAGCATAGAAGCTGCGAGAGCGGGAGAAGCCGGCAAAGGCTTTGCGGTGGTTGCCGAAGAAATCAGAAAGCTTGCAGAACATTCAAAGGATACAATTTCAAAAATACAAAAGGTCACAGAGCAGGTAGTGTCATCTGTTGAAGGTCTTTCCATCAACTCCGAAAAGGTTCTTGGATTTATCAGAGAAAAGGTTATCAATGACTACAACACCATGGTACACATCGGAGAACAGTATTATGATGACTCTGAAACCTTCCGAAGCTTCATGGATAGCTTTGATTCTTCTTCTCAGGAACTGGCAGAGGCTATGTCCTATCTGAATAATATCATTACTGAGATTTCAAATGCAAATAATGATAATGCAGCGGGCAATCAAAAAATTGCAGAAAGTACCTCTGAAGTTCTTGAAAAAGTGGAGGACATCAGCAAACTTATGGATGTAACAAAAGCAAGTTTTACAAATCTGTTAACCAGTGTTGAGAAATTTATCATTTAAGCAGAAAGAAAACATCGCATAAGAATAAATTTAGCAAAAAGAATAAATTTTGAACACAACGGAACATAGAAGTAGAATAGACAGCGAATAAGAATAAACATAGATTAAGAATAAGCATTGCATAAGAAGGAACAGGGTAGAAATTCCGGTTCGAAGGCAAGAAAAAAGCAGGATCAATTCATGTAAGAGTTGAGCCTGCTTTCCTTATTATATGAAAAGAAGCAAACATAAATACAAACAATAAATAAACAACACACTTGAAACTCTGCTGTATTAATTCTATTATAAAGAAAAAGGCACCAACAGAGGATGGGATAATTCGTATGATCAACATTGCTATTGTAGAAGATGACAAGAAGTATTCTGAGACATTACAACGATATATCATGAGATATGATCAGGAAAGCGGAACCAGGTTCAATCTCTCTGTGTTTGAAGACGGAGAAGATGTGGTCACCGATTACAAGGCGAATTATGACATCATTCTGATGGATATTGAAATGACCTTCCTGAATGGTATGGAGGCAGCAGAGCGCATTCGCATGGTGGATAAAGACGTAATAATTATATTCATTACCAATATGCCTCAGTATGCCATCAAAGGTTATGCAGTCGATGCGCTGGATTATGTACTGAAGCCAATCAACTATTTTGCATTTTCCCAGCGAATAGACCGTGCACTGACCAGACTCAGGCGCAGGGAAAAGAAATTTATCTCCATTAATGTGAAGGGTGGAAAAGTTAAGATCGATGAAGATACCATCTACTATATTGAGTCAAACAACCACAATCTAATCTTTCATACCAGTGCCGGAGAATATACCTCGAGGATGACACTGCGGGAGATGATTGAGATTCTGGATGACAAGAGATTTTTTCAATGCAATAAATGCTACCTGATAAACCTTGAGTATGTGACGAGCTGTCAGGAAAGTGAAGTAATCGTTTCAAAAGACACGCTGCAGGTAAGCCGCCTGAGAAAGAAAGCACTGATGGATGCGCTTAACGACTATATTAATGAGGTAAGCAAATGAATTCTGAAACGATGATACATACCCCCGGCGGATATTATGCACTGGCCTACTGGCTGGCATGCAACCTGATACTCTGGTTCAGTCCGCTAAAACTGAACCGCGGAAAAAGAATCGTAATCCAGTCCATGTTCTTTGTTATTCTGCTGTTAATCATGACAGTCAGTGACGATAAACCAGACGCAGCCTTTGTACCGCTGATGCTTCTTTATGTTTTAATGATTTACCTTGATATCTATATAAATTGCAGATATGATGCCAGAACAGCGCTTCATTTTGCGATACGAGTTTTTATTATCGGAGAATTTGCCGCCTCCTTTCAATGGCAGATGGAGTATTATACCAGAATGAATTTTTCAATCCCAAGCACCTGGATTGTGGATATGCTTATTTTACTTGGTATACATACAATCGTGTTCGGAGTTCTGGCAAACCTGGAAAAGAAGAACCGTGTAATTAATTCGAAGATAGAGATAAAGAACAAAGAAATGCTGTCAACACTCATCATAGGATTTGTTGTTTTTACCATGAGCAACTTTAGTTTTATTATTGAAAAATCTCCGTTCAGCAGTCAGTTCGCATCAGAAATATTTTTCATAAGAACGTTAGTGGATCTGGCCGGTGTTGCCATACTTTTTGCTTATCATATGCTGCTTGGAGAATTGAAGGTAATGTTTGAGGTGAACAAGCTTCATGACATGCTGAACATGCAGTACAGTAATTATGAAATGCTAGAGAACAGTATAGCTGCCGTGAATCAGAAATATCATGACCTGAAGTACCAGATCGCCGTATTAAAACAGGAGGCTGATACCGAGAAGAACATCGCTTATCTGGAAAAGATGGAAAAAGAGATCAAGCTGTACGAAGCACAGAATAAAACCGGGAATAAAGTTCTGGATATCATTCTTACCGGCAAGTCGCTGTACTGCAGTCAGAACTGGATCGAACTGACCAGTGTTGCAGATGGGCACGCCATAGATTTTATGGATGATATGGATATCAGTACATTATTCGGAAATGCTCTGGATAACGCCATTGAGAGCACCAGTAAGATTGATAAGAAAGAAAAGCGACTGATTCATTTGGTCGTAGCAAAGCAGAATAATTTTGTAAGGATCCGGATCGAGAATTGTTATGAAGAAAAGCTTACCTTTGTCGATGGCATGCCGATCACAACAAAGAGTGATTCTAAAAATCATGGGTATGGCTTAAAAAGCATCGAAAATACTGTTAAAAAGTACGGAGGTTCCGTAACAATTCAGGCAAAAGAAGGCTGGTTCGAACTGCGTATATTAATTCCATTTGAAGAATAAAGAAAAGAGCATGGTCTTGCTTAATTCAAGGCATGCTCTTTTTCTTTGCTATGTTGCGACTTTTTCACTGCATTTTACGACATTCCTGTGATAAGTTCTGCGAAATGCAGTATGATTGGAACAGAGAATAAAATTACGTTGAAATGAAACAGAGGTATACTATGAAGAAAATAAATTTTAATAATGACTGGAAATTTAAAAACGTAACAACCGGAGAAACAAAGGACATATGTCTGCCGCATGATGCAATGCTTCTGGAAAAAAGAGACAGCAAAAATCCCGGACGGGGTAACTCGGCATGGTTTGCCGGAGGATGCTATGAGTATACAAGAAAATTCAGCATTGATGCTATGGACAAAGACAAAAAGGTATTTTTCGAACTGGAAGGTTCCTACTATAAAACGAAAGTATACATAAATGGAAAACTCAGCAAAACGCATGTGAATGGATATACCTCCCTATACATCGATGCGACCAGTGACCTGAAAACAGAGGAAGAGAATGAGATCAAAGTCATTACAGAAAATGATCAGCAGCCAAACAGCAGGTGGTACAGCGGCTCCGGGCTGTACCGGCCGGTTCACATGTATCTGGCAGAGAAGGAACATATACACATCAATGGAATCAAAATAAAAACAATTTCTTTAGATCCTCCAAGCATTGAAGTGAAAGTACTGACAACAGCAGAGGGAAATCTCCAGGTCGATATAATAGATTCCAATGGGCATATAGGCAATACCATCAGGACAAAAACCAATGGGGAAGCAAGTATTATAACAAAAGTAGAAAAGGGCAGACTTTGGAGCTGTGAGGAGCCCAATCTTTATCGCTGCCGGGTAACGTATGAAAAGGATGTTGAGGAAGTTACCTTTGGCCTACGGACCATCGAGCTTTCAAAGGAGAAGGGCTTCCTTATCAATGGAGAGCGCGTCATACTTCGAGGTGCCTGCATTCATCACGACAATGGAATCCTTGGTGCCTGCGGTTACAAAGAAGCGGATGCACGAAAGGTCCGGATAATGAAGGAAAATGGCTATAATGCCATTCGTTCTGCGCATAATCCCTGCTCAAAAGCAACGCTCGATGCCTGTGACCGGCTGGGAATGCTCGTCATGGATGAATATACGGATATGTGGTACATTCCAAAAACCCGCTATGACTATGCCGCACATGTATCAGACAACTGGAGGCAGGACTTGCAGGATATGGTGGACAAGGATTACAATCACCCCTCTGTCGTCCTGTATTCAACGGGAAATGAAGTCGCAGAGACATCTGAAAAAAGAGGGATTGCTTTTACCGGGCAGATGACAGAGTACCTGCATGAAATGGACAGCAGCCGTCCGGTCACCTGCGGGGTGAATATCTTCTTTAACCTCTTATACAGTATGGGCTTTGGTGTGTACAGTGAAGAAAAGGCTGAGAAGGCAGCAAAAGAAGAGAAAGATAAGTCTTTGGCGGTTGGAAGTGAGTTCTACAATAAACTGGCGGGGGCGTTCGGAGACCGGTTCATGAAGCTTGGGGCAACGCTGCATGGCTGTGATGTTAAGACAAGGGATGCCTTTGCCAATATGGATGTTGCGGGTTATAACTATGGAATTATGAGATATCGGCATGATCTGCGCAAATATCCGGACAGATTTATACTTGGTTCCGAGACTTTCTGTAAGGATGCGGCTAAATTCTGGAAGCTGGCAAAAGAAAATCCACGAATTATTGGTGACTTTGTATGGGCCGGCATGGACTATCTGGGAGAAGTAGGCATTGGTTCCTGGGAATACAAAGACTATGCACCGGAATTTACGTATGGTCCGGGCTGGATCTCTGCCGGGAGCGGAAGAGTGGATCTGATCGGAAATCCACTTGGCGAAGCCGGATATACAAAGGTTGCCTATGAAACGATCAGCAATCCGGTCATTGCAGTCAGACCAATGAACCATGAAGGTACTCATTCCCCTTCTGCCTGGAAGATGACGAATGCAAGAGAAAGCTGGACCTGGGAAGAATGCGAAGGGAAAAAAGCCTTGGTGGAGGTCTATGCCCGTGGAGCCTATGCTATTTTATACCTGAATAAGAAAAAGCTCCGAAAGAAAAGAATTGGAAGAAGCTGCAGGGTCTGCTTTAGGACCAGATATCGAAAAGGCACCCTTTTGGTAAAAATATTTGATCAAAAGGGAAGAGAACTTGGAGAAAAAAGTCTTGTGACAGCAGCGCCAAAGACAGTCCTTCAGGTTACGCCGGAGGAGAACAGAGTAAGTCCCGGTAATATCGTGTATGTTCCGATCCGGTATACAGACGAAAAAGGAACTGTGAAACCAACCATGAGAGGAACCCTGCAGGTTGCGGTGGAAGGCGGAACACTGATCGCACTTGGCAATGCCTGTCCCTACAACGAAAAGGGATATTTAAAAAAACATACCGATACTTATTACGGAGAAGCTATGGCAGTAATTGCTGCAGAAAAAGAAGGAACCATTACTATTACAGTCGAAGATGGGCCGAGAAAAGCACAGGCAGAGATTTTGTGTGAATAGAACAAAATCAACATATCACGACGTAAGAGACCCCTTTTACGACAGCCGCATGCACAAGAAAAATTTCTGTGTATACTTATAATCACTGTAATGGCACATTGCTATGCTGGTTTACGGGATGCCGAAATGATGCTGTTGTGGGAGAATATTTATTATAAAGGAGAAGCGTAATATGAAAAAGAAATCACTGCAAGTTTGGCGGGGGCTTCTGGCATTATTTCTTTCTTTGTCACTGGCTCTGTCCGGTCTTTCTGTAGTCGCTGACACATGGAGAAGTGTAATTGACCAGGCTCTTGGAACATCCAGTACGGAAACGACAAATGATGACAAATTTACGTCAGTGTACAGTACGACCGATGACCTGATCGCGGCACATGTAGCGTTGGGAGAAAGCGTTGCAGAAGAAGGAACTGTATTATTGAAAAATGAGAATAACGCACTGCCGCTTACTGGCGACACACCAAAAGTCACCTTGTTTGGCATGGGAAGCTCCTATCCGTTCCTTGGTGGAACAATGGGCAGTACCGTGGATGGAGCAACACAGAGAAACCTGGTACAGGCCCTGGAGGAAGAAGGATTTGAACTTAACCCTACCATGCTTGGCATTTATGAGACGCTGGGAAGTATCGTTACAGGCGAAGTGGAAAGCTGGGGAGGAACAACTCCTGTTTATGGTTACCAGCCGGCAAACTTTGCAACACCGTATGCACCGTCCGAACCATCCCTTGAGCTATATACAACTTCGGTTGAAGATCTTGGCGGTGGGGCAGCAGCAAATTATACCGACAGCTTTGCAGACTATAACGATGCAGCTATTGTAGTATTTTCAAGACCCGGCTCTGAAGGCAGTGACTATTATCCGGGAGAAGAAGGCATTGACTCCGCGGTCTATGGAACGGACAGTGCATTAAGTCTTTGTGAAAATGAAAAAGCAGTCCTTGCACTTGCCGAGGCGAACTTTGATACCGTTATAGTTCTGATCAACAGCGGTTCAGCCATGGAAATTGATGATCTTAAGAACGATGTTAATGTAGATGCCATAATGTACATTGGCTTCCCGGGAGCGTACGGCTGTCTTGGTATTGCCAACATCTTAAATGGTACCATAAGTCCATCCGGTCACTTGTCCGACACCTATGCGGTTGAGGCGGCTAATTCACCGGCAGCACAGAACTTTGGACGAATCGCTTTGAGTGACCTTAGTGCAATTACTTATCCGGATTCACTGATGGGAACACTTGCAGCAACTTCACCTCTTGGCAGCTTTGGCGGTGATGCTTCACTGGCAGCAGACTATTACCTGATCGAAGCAGAAGGTATCTATACCGGATACAAATATTATGAGACCAGATACTATGATGCCGTACTTGGAGCAGGAAATGCAGGCAGTGCAGTCGGAGCATCAAACGGTGCTACAGCCTGGGACTATGAAAATGAAGTTTCCTATACCTTTGGTTATGGACTCTCCTATACGACCTTCAGTCAGAAGTTAGACAGTGTGGAGGTAAATGCTGACGAAGAGACCATTACAGCAAAGGTAACAGTAACAAATACCGGTGATATGGCAGGAAAATCTGTGGCTCAGCTTTATGTTCAGACCCCTTACACCGAGTACGATAAAGAAAATCTGGTTGAAAAATCAGCCATTGAATTCCTTGGTATGGAAAAAACAGAGACACTTGCTCCGGGAGCATCCGAGCAGGTAACGATCGTAATTGATATGAAATATCTTGCAAGCTGGGATTCCTCTGCAAAAGACGGAGAGGGCGGCTACATCCTGGATGGCGGAGATTACTACTTTGCTCTTGGTAACGGAGCGCATGAAGCCGTAAACAATGTGCTGGCAGCACAGGGAACTTCTGCAGCCGGCGGTGACAGTGCTTTGGCAGCTGCAGTCTCCATTGGCAAAGAAGGAACCGTTGATGAAACGACCTTTGCAACCTCAGAAAATGGCACAGAAGTCGTAAATCAGCTTGAATCAGCAGACGTTAACTATTATAAACCTGGATATGCGACCTATCTTAGCAGAAGTGACTGGGAAGGTACATTCCCAAGAACCTATGATGATCTTACCATTGATGGTGATAAGGTCGACGAATGGGTTACAAGTCTAAGCAATGAGCTTTATCAGATTACTGCAAACGGAGAAGTTGACACGAATGGCATTGACAGCGGACTTGTACTGTCTGATCTTGCCGGTGTCACAGATATCAACGACATTCGCTGGGAACAGCTGGTTTATGAAATCCCTGTGGATACTTTGATTGCTAAGATCGTTAAGGGCGGAAGCGCAAGTGATATCATCGATGAAATCCAGAACCCGCTGGTTTACCAGAACGATGGACCAAACGGATTCAGCGGAAGCCTGAGCGGAAGAGGACTTAACACAGAAGATGCAAATGCAGAATTCACCATGGGAACCATGGCAAATGAAGTTCTGCTTGCCTGTACCTTTAATAAAGATCTTTTAGAGCAGTGGGGCGAGCTGATCGGCAACGATGGACTCTGGAGCGGCAACCTTTTGATCTGGGGTGTTGCAGCAAACCTTCACAGAACTCCTTATAACGGAAGAAACTTTGAATATTATTCAGAAGATGCCATGCTGTCAAACTATATGGCTGCAGCCACTGTATCAGGAGCCTTAGAATTTGGTGTACTTGTCGGACCAAAGCATTTTGCCTTCAACGATCAGGAATCGCAGCGAAGTGGTGTAGCGCCGTATATGACAGAGCAGAAAGCAAGAGAAGGGGACCTTCGTGCGTTCCAGGGAGCCTTCGAAGATGCCGGAGCACTGGCTGCTATGACCTCCTTTAGCCGAATTGGTGCAACACCGGTGAATGGATCCTATAATCTGCTTCAGAACATACTTCGTGCGGAGTGGGGCTTTAAGGGTATTCTTTCTACCGATATGGTAAATAACACAGGTTATTTCAGACCTGAAATGTGTATTTATACCGGAATCACGATGATGGCAGATTTCAGTACCAATGAAACCATGGAACAGGTAACAGAATCCTGGTCCTATCTGACCTCCGCACTGGTATCGGAAGATGAGACCTTAGTGGAATATGCAAGACAGGACATGAAATATCAGTTATATGCATTTGCAAATAGTGCGGCACAGAATATTGCGACCATAAAAGTTACACCATGGTGGGAAACAGCGATGAATGTAACGTATTATACCAGCATCGGACTTTCCGTACTGTTCTTTGGACTCTATGCAGTGGGCAGTCTGAAGCGTAAGAAGGAGGAAGCATAATGGGAGCTATAAAAAATCAAAGATTCGGATTCTTCGCATACATAATCGTAGCAATCATGATGTTCGTATCACTCATGATCTATGTATCAAATGTAAATACAGCATATTATGAAGACATGGATACGTCCGTTCTCCTCATTATTCTATGTGCACTTATTGCAGCAATCGGTACGGTCATACTTTCTGCGGCAGCAAAGGGAAAAATCGCTGAAATCATTACAGATGTGCTGCGAGTTGCTGCAACGGTCCTGATCATTGTGGCCGGAGTAAAATTCATTGGTATGAGAGTTGAATCCTTTGGATACATCTTTGGATCAAATCTTGAGATGGGAAATGATGCAGCATTCAGTGCCGGTGGACAGGCGATCACAGCAATTGTTATCTTTGTTATCACATGGATCTTATCAATTGCGGCAGCATTTTTTAAAGTAGGACAAAAAATAAAGTAATTCATTTTTAAATGATTGAGGAAGGCTGAACGAACCAAAGCAACAAGGTTCGTTCAGCTAACTTCTTAAAGGTATGGTGCAGAATGTTAAAAATTGCAGGATTTACATGTGAAAACCGAAAAAACGGCTGTGTCACGGATGAAGATAATCCAAAGTTTTCCTATTTTGTTGAAAGTGACAGGGAAAATGTCAGCATAAAGAAGGCAGAGCTCTGGGTCAACGGATGGAAGAAAGAAACCGACCGGCAGATTGCAATTTCATACGAGGGAAAACTTTTAGAGCCATTTACAACCTATAATGCGACCATAGCCGTGGAAGACAATTATGGCGAGATGGCGACGGCGGATCTTGTATTTGAAACCGGCAGGAGAGGAACACCATGGATCGCAAAATGGATCAGCGATGAGACCTACCATTTCACAGAGAAAAAGGTCTCTCCGATACCAATGATGTTTTGTAAAGCTTTCCAAACCAAGAAAAAGGTCCGGTCTGCCAAGTTATATGCAACCGCAATGGGAATTTACGAAATAAAGCTGAACGGTAATAAAGTCGGAAAGGACTTTTTTGCACCGGGCTTTACCTCCTATAGCAAACACCTTCAGTATCAGACCTATGATGTAACACAGGAGATAACTAAGAACAACGAAATTTTAGTCGTCGTTGGCGGTGGATGGGCCGTTGGTTCCTTTGTATTTACAAGAAAGAACCGGGTCAGCGCAGACCGTCAGGCTTTTTTGATGGAGCTGAGAATACTCTATGAAGATGGTTCCTGTGAAATCGTGGCTACCGATAACAGCTGGAATGTAACAGAAGACGGACCGTATCGGCTGGCAGACTTTTACGACGGAGAAAGTTATGATGCATCCTTAGAAGCAGGAACTATAAAATGGAGAAAGGCTTCGGAAGAAACTCTTTTCATTGCTCCAGAGATAAAAGCAGCGTATGGACTTCCGGTTCGGGAGCAGGAGACCCTACTACCGGTCGAATGCAAAAAGTGTAAAGATGAACTGATCTATGATTTTGGACAGAATTTTGCCGGAGTCGTGGAGCTTACCATAGAGGGCAAAAAAGGACAGGAAATCATCGTTAAGCACGCAGAAATCCTTCATCCGGATGGAACCCTGAACACGAAATTCCTACGTACGGCAAAAGCTACGCTTACGTACCTGTGCAAAGATGGAAAACAGACCTACCTGCCGAGACTTACCTACATGGGATTTCGGTATATCAGCATTCAGGGAATCGAAGAAGAAAATGTTACCGTCCGTGCAAAGGCACTCTACTCAGAATTGCCGGTGATTGGGGACTTCACCTGCTCAGATAAAAAATTAAATCAATTGAACAGTAATATACGATGGAGCGCAAAATCTAATTTTATCGATATTCCGACCGACTGTCCGCAGCGCGATGAGCGCATGGGATGGACAGGCGATATTGCCGTCTTTTCACCGACGGCATGCTATAACTTTGATATGAGCCGATTTCTTGATAAATGGCTCAGAGATGTAATGGCAGAACAGAAACCGACAGGAGGAATACCGAATACAATTCCGGCGCAGGGATACGGTTTTCCGGCAACCATGCCGGTACTGGCAGTCGACTTCTGGGGAGATGCCTGTATTTTGGTTCCCTGGGCAGAGTATATGGCCAGAGGCGATATCAACATATTGAAAAAATATTACCCGATGATGAAAAAATACGTGGAAGCCTGCCGATTCTGGGCCGGTCTTCTAAGCTTTGGACATAAACGTTATATATGGCATACACCGCACAGCCTGCATTTTGGTGACTGGGTAGCACCGGATGTACCAAAGATGCAGCAATGGCAAAAACGCAGTAAGTGGACTGCGACCGCAAGTCTGAAAAATACCACCAGCTATCTGGCAAAAATCGCACAGATCCTGGGAAAAGACGAGGATGCAAAGACTTATGAAAAAGTAAGCCGTAAAGTAGCAGAGGCTTATCTCAAAGAATTTACCGATGGGAACGGCAAGCTAAAGCTTGAATTCCAGACGGCTTATGTACTGCCGATATACTATGAAATATTTAAAGGAAAGCAAAAAACAGAAGCGGTCAAGAATCTGTCAAGGCTTGTGAAAGCTTCAGATTACTGCATTGGAACAGGATTTCCCGGAACTCCTTATATTCTGTTTGCACTTGCTGACAATGGTCAGGAAGACGCTGCTTTTAAAATGCTTATGAATACGAAAGCCCCTTCCTGGCTCTATGAAGTGGAGATGGGCGCGACTACGATCTGGGAACGCTGGGATGGTCTCGATGAAGACGGAAACTGTCCGATTGGCAATGACGGAACGGACAATATGATCTCTTATAACCATTATGCCAGCGGTGCAGTCGGCGCATTCCTTTATACAAGAATTGCAGGAATACGTCCGCTTGAACCGGGTTACAAAAGATTTCGCATCGCACCGCTTTTGGGTGGAGGTATCACCTTTGCCAAGGGCAGTACAATGTGCCCGTACGGAAAGATTTCTTCAGACTGGAAGATAGAGGGAAATGCATTTGAAATAGCGATTGAAGTTCCGGCCGGAACGAGCTGTGAAGTCGTATTTCCGGATGGCAGTACAAAGGAAGTTCCAAGCGGTTCCTATACATTTCGCAAGGACATGAAAATAAGTTGAATGGAGAAAACAAAATGATGAAGGGACTTTCTGATAATCCCATATTCCGCACAAAAGTCACTTCTGCCAATGTGCAAGGGAAGGAAATGATTCTTGGATATTTTATCGGACCATTTCTGGCATTTATATCAAATGCGATCTTTGGTACTTATCTCAACCGTTATTATACAGATGTCATCGGACTTACTCGCTGGGCCCATGGGTTTGCTGTGCTGATGCCAATGATTTCCGTTATCTTTGTTATCCTTGGAAATCTTTTTATCGGCAGGTTAATTGATAACAACCGATCTCCTCATGGAAAGGCAAGACCCTTTTTGATAACCGCGGCACCGCTTGTTGTGATCGCAATTATTCTGCTCTTTCTGGCGCCGAACAACAGCTCAGTCATGACGCTGATTTGGATAGCCGTATCCTACAATCTGTATTATGCTGTGGCGTACCCGTTGTTTTATACCAGTCACAGTTCGATGGTCGGATTGTCGACCCGTAACTCAAAGGCCAGAGGTATGCTCGCAACGTTTTCCAATGCCTCCGGAGTTGCCGCCATCGGTATCGGAGCAAGCATCGTATTTCCTTTGTTTCAGGGCATGCTGTTCGTGACAAAAGACGGTGGAGTCGATGCCGCAGCCAGCTATAGTGCCTGGAGGGTGTTCATCCTTGGTCTGGTCGTGGTTACCTTCCTTGGAATAATCCTTGAATACTTTTTTACCAGAGAAAGAATAACAGAAGAAAATCAGAAACTGAATATAACACAGGAAAAGCTTTCTATGAGAAAGCAGCTGAAGGCGGTTGTCAGTAATCGGTACTGGTGGCTGATCATACTTTACTTTTTATTGTTTCAGCTGGGCGGTATTATTAAAAATGGTTCCATGAACTATTACGCAAGATGGATGTTCGGGGCAGCAGATGAAACCACGGCAGGCGGCTACATGTCAATGCTTGGCCTGATCGGAGGGATTCCAACTGCGATTGGTATGTTCGTTGCCTGGCCGATCGCAAATAAGCTTGGAAAGCAAAAAGCGGTGGTCATAGGAATGATCATCTCCGTTGCCGGTGGTATGGTAAGCTTCCTGGATGTTCATAGCTTTGTCTTTGTATGTGCCGGTGTCGTGTTAAAAGGAATCGGCTCTATACCGGCTATGTATGTGACGCTGGCACTGCTTTCCGATGTGCTTGATCATCTGGAAGCAAAAAATGGTTTCCGCTCCGATGGTGTCACCATGTCGATCTATGGCGCTATTATGGTCGGTATGACCGGTCTTGGAAATGGTATAATCAATGCATTGCTAAGTCTTGGCGGATATGATGCAGCACTGGCCGTTCAAAGCGACAGAACGCAGACAGCACTGGTGATCTGCTATATCGGTTTTGAATTAGTATGTTACGCAGCCATAGCACTGATGCTGATTTTCCTGAATGTAGAAAAGCATATTGAAGCGGATCATAAGATCATTCTGGAAGAACAAAAAAGAAAAGTTCTCGAAGCAGGCGGTGAATGGATCGAACCCTCTGTCCGTCTGATAAAGGAACAGGAAGAAGCGGACAAACTGGCAGAAGAGGCAAGAAGAAAAGAACTAAGGATAAAATGCGCTAAAAAAGGACTGGATTTTGAAACAGAAAACGAAAAATATAAGAATAAGCATAAAAAGAAATAGGTGTTGAAAAGCATGGCTATTCTACAGTCTCTTAGTACGTTGATTTTATTCATAATGGCAGCAATAACAGGTACCCTTGGTCCCAAATTACTCAGATTTGGATCATGGGTGCCTTATGTTGGTGGTTTCTGTACGGCATTTGGGATTGTTGACGCTTATCTTCACGGTGCATCCACGCAGGAAATCCTTTTGGCCGTTCTGCTGATCTGTATTCTGACCGTTACCGGAAGATGGGTTTGGAATCGTATTGACAGAAAGGTGCAGAAAGGAGAGCAAAATGAACTTTAACTCTCTGGAATTCCTGATTTTTTTGCCGATTATCGTACTTCTTACCCGGATACTGCCGCATAAGTTTCGGTGGATGCTTTTACTCGCGGCAAGCTATTATTTTTATATGAGATGGAATGCAAAACTTGTGGTGCTCATTTTATCTGTGACGGTGCTGACCTTTTTAGCAGGCCGAATCATAGAAAAAAGCAGAAATAAGCTGGTGAAAAGAACGATTCTGGGTCTTTCAACCATACTGAGCCTCGGATTGCTTTTCTACTTTAAATACTTCAATTTTTTGCTGGAGGCGGTGAACCGCATGGTGGAAATGGCTGGAGGCCGTGCTTCGTTTGCACTTCTTGATATTGTTCTTCCGGTCGGTATATCGTTCTATACCTTTCAGGCACTCTCCTATGTGATTGATGTTTACCGGGGGCAGAGTGAAGCAGAACATCATTTTGGATACTATGCTCTTTATGTTTCCTTTTTTCCGCAGCTCGTAGCCGGACCAATCGAGCGTATGCAAAATCTAATGCCGCAGCTTAAAGCGAATAAAAGGGCAGACAGAAATGACCTGAAAGCAGGCCTGCTCTTATTGCTGAGCGGATTTTTCAGAAAGGTCGCAGTAGCGGATGTTGTCGGAACGTATGTGACGAATGTCTTTTCAGGTAAGACACCTACGGACGGGGCAGCGGTCGTGATGGCGGCCTTTTTGTTCTCGGTGCAGATCTATTGTGATTTTGCCGGATACTCAGAAATTGCCAGCGGCAGTGCAAGACTAATGGGAATACATCTTATGAAGAACTTCGACAGACCCTATGCAGCCATTGGAATAAGGGATTTCTGGAAGCGCTGGCATATCAGCCTTACAAGCTGGTTCAAAGATTATATCTATATACCGCTTGGGGGAAGCAGGCGTGGCAAAGTGCGTCATCAACTGGCGATTCTGGTTGTATTCCTGGTGAGCGGGCTGTGGCATGGAGCCTCGTGGACCTTTCTCTTATGGGGCCTCTTCCATGCTGTCTGTTATATGGGAGAACAACTGACCACAAACCTTTTTGGCAGAGGAAAGGCTGGAAAAGAAAAGGAAGATGAAAAATATTCAAATAAAAAATATGCAGATAAAGAAAATACAGAGAAAGAATTTGCAGAGAAAGAATTTGCAGCTAAAGAATATACTGGGAAGGAAAAGAAAGTCTTAGAGAAAAAAGATCAAAACATAGTATATCATGGAAAGCAGTGGCTCAAAAATGTGGTAACGGTGTGTCTGGTCAGCTTTTCCTGGATCTTTTTTCGTTCGGCTTCGTTAACACAGGTCACAGAACTCCTCAGACAGATCCCAACAGTCTGGAATGGCAGGGAGGCACTTTTGTGTCTTGGCATGGATGGAACAGCGATAATCCATGTTGTATTTTGTCTTTTCATGCTGCCATTTTTGAACCGGATGACGAAGAAAGCCTATAATAACGAGGCGATTGGAAGCTTCGATAACGCAGCAATGGTACTGCTTAGCCAGATTGTACTGCTCATCCTTCTTTCCTGGATGATGCATCTGGAGCAGAGTAAAGCCAATGCCTTTTTGTATTTTCAGTTCTAACAGGAGAAGCTATGAACGGGAAGAAACTACGTAATTTACTATTTGTCCTAATGCTCCTTGCCGCACCGGGGCTTCTTTGCGTGTTTGCTTTTTTCCTGCCGCCTCAGTATGAGGAGACGTATCTTGGAGAATTGAAATATAAATTTGACCTGTTGAAATCAACAAAGGGCCAGCGAATTATTGTAATCGGAGGCAGCGGGGTTGCTTTTGGACAGGATAGTGCCATGATAGAAGAGGCGATCCCCGATTATTATGTGATCAACTTTGGTATGTATGCTGCGCTTGGCAGTGTTGTCATGCTGGAACTTGCAAGTCCTTATATTAAGGAAGGGGACATCGTACTATTCTCACCGGAACAAAATGAACAGACACTGTCCATGTATTTTGACAGCGAAGCCATGTGGCAGGCGGCAGATGGTGAATTCTCCATGTTAAAGGCGCTGTCGAAAGAGCAGCTGGGACAAATGGCCGCAAGTCTTGGTTACTTTGCTGCGGATAAGTTCAACTTCTATCGTGAGAAATCAGCACCCATCCCGGAAGGAATTTATAAAAGGGCATCTTTTAACGAATATGGTGATGTTACGAAAAGCGGAAGAGAATGCAACATCATGAATGAAGGTGTTGATCGGAACATGCTCGTCACGTACGATTTCACACAGCTTTCCCCTGAGTTTATTGAATATCTCAACAACTTTGCAGAAGGGTGCAGGGCAAAGGGTGCAGACTTTTATTATCGTTTCTGTCCGGTAAATGAAGCCGCTGTAAAGGAAGAGGAATCCATAAAGGAGTATGCCAAAAAGTTTCAGGAATCCGTGACCTTTCAGGTCCTGGGTGACCCGACCAATGCATTGCTGGAGGCAGGGTGGTTCTATGATACCAACTTTCATCTGAATTCCTCCGGTGTGATCGTGAATACGCAGGCAATGATCGCTGATTTAAAGACAGTACTTGGCGATACGTCAGTATATGAAACAATTCTTCCCACAATTCCTAAGATCAGTGAGACACAGGCGGTGACCGGCAATAATACAGATGCGGACTGCTTTCTGTACGAATATAAGGAAGAGAGCAACACCTATGCAATCATGGGACTTTCAGATAAAGGGAGGCTGCAGGAAGCTTTGGTTCTGCCAGTCAGCTATAACGATATTCCGGTTACAGAGTTTCGAGCCGAGACCTTTGCGGGAGATGAAATTCTTTTGGAGGTTACAATACAGGAAAACATACGCCAGATCTACGATGGCTCCTTTGCCGGCTGCAGTTCCTTACAGCGCATTCACCTCCAGCAGACGGACCCGGAAAAATGCTCGGTCTCAGAAGGCTTATTAGCGGGGACCTCCGGTATACTCTATGTTCCGGCAGAACAGGTAAGTAATTATATGACCAATTATTTCTGGAGCAGATTCTCTGACGTTCTGTTGCCGGAGCCTATATCGGACGAAGCTTCCTCGTATACCCCAGCAGAGCAGGAGGTGTCTGATTCAGAGCAAGCAGGAGAACTAGCGGCGGGGGATACGGATTCTGGAAAAGAGGAAGCTGCACTTATGATTTTGTATGAAGGAAATGGAGGCACCGTAAAAGAGTCCGGAGCAGACAGCCTTCTGCTTCCGGCAGGTACAGCGCATCTTCGCACGAACACAGCACTTGGCAGCAAGCTTTTCGAACGGGAAGGGTATTGTGCCGTAGGCTGGAACACAAAAGCAGATGGCGAGGGGGAAGAAGTTGGATTTGGAAGCAGGATTTCCACGGAGTCTGGTCTGGTCCTTTACCTTCAATGGGAAAAGGAGACCCCTGCCGCTGAATTTACCTATGTTATTTCAGAGAATGAAGTCACCATAACAAAGTACTGTGGAGAGGAAGCGACCTGTGTGATTCCGGAAAGGATAGAAGGAGCTTATGTGACCAGAATCGGAGCAAATGCATTTGCAAAGGCAGAGGTTGATACGGTCGTACTCCCACCGTCTATATTTCGCATCGATAAAAAAGCCTTTTCCGGCAGCAGTCTGAAGGAGCTTTATCTTTATGATTCTTTGCATTATGTATATGATGAGAGCTTTGAGGACTGTGGACTGCTGACAAAGCTTCATATCAATGCTGTGACAGCACCCGTTTACAGTGGGTCTTATTTTGATGCGTTTACCGACAAGATGGATTGGCTGATAACTATAAAAGATCGAAAGAAAATGGTTTTATTCTCCGGCTCTTCCGGCCGGTACGGATACAACAGCCCTGAACTCATGGAGGCTTTTCCGGAATTTCAGGTGGTGAATATGGGGGTCTATGCCTATACGAATGCGCTGCCTCAGCTTATGCTGATTCGTGAGTTCATGCAGGAGGGTGACCTGTTGCTGTCAGCGCCGGAATTTGATACCATCCATAATCAGTTCTGTGAATCGAACAAGCTGGATTCCAAGTTCTTTGCTATGATAGAATCCGATTATGATCTGATGACTTTGCTGGATCTTACGATGTATGAAGAGGTGTTCGACAGCTTGTCGGCTTACCTGACCTCAAGAAGTGCAATGGCACAGAAAGGGTATGAGATCTCGGCCAGCGAGTACGATGATGACGGGAACCATTATACTGCTGCAACCTACAATTTATATGGTGATTTTACCCTCGAGCGTCCAAACGGACAAGAGGATGTACTTTTAAAAAGCTACCGTGCGGCCTATGTCTGTGACTCTTTTCCGAAGAAAACCATCGACAGCATAAACGCTGTTTATGAAATGTTTCTCGAGAAGAACATAACGGTTTACTTTTCCTATGCACCGCGCAATCGATCTTCACTGACAGAATCCAGTACGCTGGAAGAGAGAAGGAAGCTTCAGACCTATCTGGAGGAAAATCTGTGTGTTCCTGTGATTTCCGATATAGAGGACTATTTGTATTCCGGTATTTATTTTTACCTGATCGACAACCATCTTAGTACGGAAGGTGTGGAACTTCGGACAAAGCAGGTGATTTGTGATCTGAAAGCTTCCTTTCGTAAAAAAATCACACCAAATGGACAATAATAGCCAATATATTTTATAGAAAAAAGGTGTATAATAAGATAATCAGGAACGTAATTTTCTGAGAGTTCATAAAATAAATACGCGCTTTTGCAAGCGCAGGAACGGAGATAGATATGACGATAGAAGCGATAAGAGATCTGATTCGCCAGATGACGCTGGAGGAGAAAGCAGGATTTTGCTCCGGCAGTGATTTCTGGCATACAAAAAGTTGTGAAAGGCTTGGGATTCCGGCAATCATGGTGTCGGA
Organism: Clostridia bacterium; assembly: GCA_003249225.1. Taxonomy (GTDB): domain Bacteria; phylum Bacillota; class Clostridia; order Lachnospirales; family Lachnospiraceae; genus SZUA-448. The sequence goes on from QKJQ01000036.1 coordinate 44,044, forward strand.
TGGCCCGCACGGGCTCAGAAAACAGGCGAATCTGGCAGACCACCTTGGTGTCAATGAAAGCATAGAAGCTGTGTGTTTTCCGGCAGGCTGTGCGACCGCAGCTTCCTTCAACCGGGAGCTGATCGAAGAGATGGGACAGACACTTGGTAACGAATGTCAGGCAGAAGGGGTCAGTGTCATCTTAGGACCGGCGGTCAACATCAAGCGTTCTCCGCTTTGTGGACGAAACTTTGAGTACTATTCGGAAGATCCTTTTCTTGCAACAGAGATGGCTGGCTCTCTGATCAAGGGAGTTCAGAGTAAAAATGTCGGCACGAGCATCAAACATTTCCTTGCAAACAATCAGGAGACCAGAAGAATGTCTGCTTCGTCGGAGATTGATGAGCGAACACTCCGTGAGATCTATCTGGCGGCGTTCGAGGGTGCCATAAGCAAGCAGAAACCATGGACCGTTATGTGCTCCTACAATAAGATCAACGGTGTTTACGCGGCAGAGAACGAGGAATTTCTGACGAAAGTACTTAGAAACGACTGGGACTTTGACGGATTTGTAGTAAGTGACTGGGGAGCAGTCAACAAAAGAGTGGAAGACCTGGCAGCAGGGCTTGATCTTGAGATGCCAAGCTCTAATGGACAGAATGACAAGCTGATTGTAAAAGCGGTTCAAGAAGGTGCACTTGAGGAAGCCGTACTCGACAAAGCAGTGGAAAGAATTCTTAGTATTGTCTATCGCTTCACAGAACGCAGAGATTACAATGCGACCTTTGACAGAGAGCGTGATCATGAAAAAGCGAGACAGGTCGCAGAAGAGACCATTGTGCTGTTAAAGAACGAAGATAACCTGCTTCCACTATCGGACAATGATGATGTAGTTTTCATAGGAAAGTACGCAAAAGCTCCACGGTATCAGGGCGGCGGAAGCTCCCACATTAATAGCTTCAAGGTGACTTCTGCGCTGGAAGCGGCAGCAGGCAAAAATGTAAAATTTGTTCAGGGCTTCCATGATGAACTTGATGTGATCGAAGAAGACCTGATCAAGGAGGCTGTCGAAGCAGCAAAGAAGGCAAAGGCAGCGGTCATTTTTGCCGGACTGCCGGATGCTTTTGAGTCAGAGGGCTTTGACCGAAAACACATGGGAATGCCGGAATGCCAGAACGAACTGATTCGTCAGGTGGCAGAGGCACAGCAAAATACCATCGTTGTACTGCATAACGGTTCACCGGTCGAGATGCCATGGGCAGATAAGGTGAAGGGAATCGTGGAGGCTTATCTTTCAGGACAGGCAGTAGGAGCTGCCGTTACGGATATCCTGTACGGTAAGGTCAATCCAAGTGCAAAACTTCCCGAGAGCTTCCCTTATCAGTTGGAGGACAACCCATCTTTCCTTTTTTATCCGGGGGTCAGGGATTTATCCGAATACCGTGAGGGTATCTTTGTCGGATATCGCTATTATGAAAAGAAAAAGTTAAAAGTACGCTACCCATTTGGATATGGATTAAGCTATACAACCTTTGCCTATTCTGATTTGAAGCTGGATAAAAAGAAGATGCAGGAGGAGGAAACGCTCTCTGTAAGTCTTGCTGTAACCAATACCGGAAATCTGGCCGGGAAGGAAGTCGTTCAGCTTTATGTGGCAGATAAAGTAAGTACAGAGATTCGTCCGATTAAGGAACTGAAAGGTTTTGCAAAGGTATCGCTGCAGCCGGGAGAAACGAAGACCGTAACCTTTACGTTAGGAAAGCGTGCCTTTGCTTACTGGAACACGCAGATTCATGACTGGCATGTAGAAAGCGGAGAGTTCGAGATTCAGATCGGCAGTTCCTCTGTGGATATCCGGGTAAAAGACGTGGTAGAGGTGTCTTCTGCGGTGAAGCTTCCACGGTTCTATACCCTTGATTCGACCATTGGTGATCTGCTGGAAGATGAGAATGCCATGAAATATGTAGATGATTTATTAAAGAACAATCCGATCTTCCAGGAACCGGTCGAAGAGGAAGGCGCGGCATCAAAGAGTGCGATCACCCTTGAAATGAAGAAAGCCATGTTCCAGGACATGCCGATCCGTGGTGCTTTAAGCTTTGGTGACGGCTCTGTCAGCGCAGAGGATCTGCAAAAGACCGTGGATAAAATTAATGGTTAGTTCTTCTTTTTGAATTTTATTTCACCATAAAGGCTGAAGATGAAAAATGTAATCAGGAAGATAAAGGTTATGGTATCTGATTCAAATGATTTCAAATAGCAATAGAGTCCATAGATCAAAAAAGAAACGCCATAGCAGATATCAACGATTCCCATGTATTTTGTATAACGGGGAATATCAACTGGTCTTCTGCCAAATCCCTGATTCATCCAGGGCCATTTTTTAATAACGGTTACAACACCTACAAGGGTAAGTATCGCACCAAGGACAATATATAAAGTCATTCTTCGCTCCATTCTGCGCTGCTTCCATGCGCTTATCAGGTTTAACTGGCGTGGCGTGCGCTTAAAATAAGTATTGTGTTATGCCAAATTATTTTGCATACGCTATGCCAGCCAGAATGGTTACTGTTTTGGCGGCAGGACGCGGTATTTTCTCTCACCGTACACAAAGAAGATTATTCCGATGATTAGGATAATGAACATCAGGTTGAACTGCAGTTCCACCAAAAAAGAAACGACTCCATAAAAACAAAAACCAACGCCAAGACCAATATCAACAAATCCCATATATCTTGTATAAGCCTTTAGATCCGTAACGTTTCGTTTTGCAAACCCCTGATTGCTCCAAAGCCATTGCGTTGCTATGGATATGATACCGCCGATGATTAGTAATGCGCCTATGCCGATTGCTATGTACATGAAAGACCTCCCAAGAATACGTTATTTCTTTTCTTTATTCGTTACATCATTAGAAACATTTATAAAATAAGTATACGCTCTTACGTGGGAAAAGGCAATTGAAACGGAACAAAACGCAAAGAAAAACGGACAGAAGGGAAGCGGTATCAAATGGCAACAAGAGGTAAAAACAGGATTAAAAAGTAAGAAAAAATGACTAAAACCCCATGTAAACGCTTACATTGCCCGGTTTTTAAATTTTTTAATTGCCATGCGCAAAAAATCCCTGTATAGTAATATATGACAAATATATTGGAGGTTTTTATGCATAGTCACAAAGAATATGATTCTGAGTTTTGCAGTGTAAAATACGTTGAGAATGAAAATGTGGTTTTAATGACCTGGAAAAAATTATGCAGGGGTGAAGATTATAAAAAACCGGCTTTATTTGCCATGAATTTATTAATGAATTGCCCGGACAGTGATTTATTCATTGATGCCCGCAATGGTTTTGAATGTGAATCAACAGATATCTCGTGGAGCATCGAAACACTGGTTCCGCAGATGGCAGAGTCAGAATGCCTGACAATTATTTTTATTGTAAATAGTTTGTCCGAACGCATGGAGTACCTTGATGAGTGGACAAAAGTATTTGAGAAGTACTTTAAGGTTGCAAGAGCAACATCCTTCCAGGATGCTGTATTCAAAAGAATCGATGTCTGTGATGATCTGTAAATCGCAGAGCATCGTAGAGCAAAGTTGAGATATTAATGAATACAGAGTAAAAAGAGTAAATCTTAGTAAAAGACCTGATATCCGGATATCGGTCTTTTTTTCTTGGCAAAAATGAGGAGGTTTCTAACCAAAGGTTAATTTGACTTTTTACTGGTATCATTTTATTGTAGAAGAAAGAAAACAAGCACCTTTGGTAAAGTCAGGACAGTACTGGAACAAAGGATTGTAAGAAAAGCTTATGAATAAATAGAGGTGAAAAGGGTGAAAGAACATTTTGATTTAGAGGAATATCTGACAGGAGGAGTTGAAGAAATCGTACGTGATGCGATAAAAGCGACACTTAGCAATCCCAAGGAAAGTCTGTTTATGGCAAGATTTGCAAGAGCCAGTCAGAAGGCGACCAAGCTTCGAAGAGAAGCGAAAAGCAAGGGAGAACATACACCGCCATTCTTAATTGCCAGTATTACCAGCAGATGTAACCTTCATTGTGCCGGCTGTTATGCAAGAGCGAATCACACCTGCTCCGATGCAGACGTGAAAAATCAACTGACCGATCAGGAATGGGAGCGTATCTTCCTCGAAGCAAAAGCTCTTGGCATTTCGTTTATCCTGTTAGCTGGTGGGGAACCTTTGCTGAGACAGGATGTTATAAAGATAGCAGGGAAGATACCGGAAATCCTATTCCCAGTCTTTACGAATGGTACGATGCTTCAGAAAGAGTACCTAAGCCTCTTTGACCAGTATCGAAATCTTGTTCCAATCCTGAGCATTGAAGGAGACAAGAATCGAACCGATCTGCGGCGGGGGGAGGGTGTATATGATGCTCTGCAAAAAAGCATGACATCCCTAAAAGAGAATAACCTGATCTATGGAGCTTCCATTACCGTCACAAAGGAAAATAAAGAAGAAGTGACAGACCGGGGATTTCTTGATCAGCTCTATGAGAATGGCTGCAAGCTCGTATTCTATGTTGAGTATGTTCCAATGGAAAAAGATCAGGAGGCTCTGGCTCCGGACGATGCAGACCGTGAATATATGGAACTTAAAGTGGAGGAGCTGCGAAGGACCTACGATGGTATGCTTTTTATATCCTTCCCGGGTGATGAAAAGACTTCCGGGGGCTGTCTTGCTGCAGGCAGGGGCTTCTTTCATATCAATCCGACCGGTGGTGCGGAACCGTGTCCATTTTCACCATACAGCGACACAAATCTTAGAAATTGCACGCTGAAAGAAGCGATGCATTCTCCCTTATTCCAGAAGCTGCAACAGGAGGATATTCTTTTAACAGATCATCTTGGCGGATGTGTTTTATACAATCAGAAGGAATTGGTCGAGGACTTATTAAAAAGCAGAGACAGAACGCGCCTTGATGCGTAACGACAAGTAAAAATAACAGGAACAAAAAAAGCAGCAGGTCTCATCAGATCAGCTGCCTTTTTTCCATTCAGATTTCAATATTGCATACACATAGGTATCCTGCCAGATGGGAGAACCTTTATCATCGTTACGAAAGGAGACATCTTGCAAGTGTGTCCCTTCCCTTCGCATTGAGAGGCGTTCAAGGAGTTTCCAGGAACGCGTATTCTCTGGGTTGCACATGGCAATAATACGTCTGGTTTTTCCATGTGAAAAAGCATAATCGATTAGGGCCTTAGCGCTTTCATATGCATAACTCTTACCCTGAAAAGTTTTGTTGAACACATAGCCAAGTTCCCAGGTTTCAAATTCTCCCTCATGAAAATACAGGTTGCCGATCATTTTATCAGAGGAGCGTAGAACGACAGCAAAAAATGAATCAGAAGCTGCACGCTTGGCGGCTTCTTTTTTTGCTTCTTCCGGGGTAAAAGCATCGTAGGGCTCAAAGAAAACAACTTCTGGATCGGAAAGATATTCGTACAGATCTTTCCAGTCGCTCTTTTTGAACCTGCGGATCAGAATGCGGTCGGTCTCAAGGGTAAACATAGAATCTCCTTATCCGGTTATGTATCACATTGCCTTATAATGAAGTATATTGTTTTAGGAAGTATACTAATTATAATTCCTTAAAATTGAACTTTTTTCTGCCCTCCGCATAGTCAGCCACCACATGACCGTTGCCCTGAAGCTTGTATTTATAAGTAACAAGGCCGTCAAGACCGACGGGACCACGCGCATGAAGCTTTCCGGTACTGACTCCGACCTCAGCACCAAAGCCATAACGGAAGCCGTCTGCAAATCTTGTGGAGCAGTTGCAGTAAACACTTGCAGAATCCACCAATTCCATAAAGCTATCTGCAGCGGCGGAGTTTTCTGTTACAATTGTATCTGTGTGATGAGAACCATATTGATTGATATGGTTGATGGCCTGTGCAATATCTTCTACCGTCGTGACCGTCATAATATAATCAAGGTATTCTGTCTTGAAAGCTTCCGGACCAACTTGTTCACAATCAATCATCTCTTTGACTTCGCTGGTTCCGCGAATTTTAACGGACAACGCCTGAAAGCTCTCTGCAAGCACCGGCAGCAGTTTGGCGGCAGCATCCTTATGGATCAGGAGTGTTTCTGCTGCATTGCAGACGGCCGGATACTGTGTCTTTGAATCTACAATGATCCGAATAGCTTTTTCTATATCGGCATCTTTATCAACGTATACATGACAGATTCCATCGGCATGACCCATGACCGGAATCTTAGTATTGTTCATAATATATTGAACAAATGCATTGGAGCCTCTTGGTATCAAAAGGTCAATGGATTCGTGGCAGGATAGGAGCTGACTGATTTCTTCCCGTGCTTCCACCTGCATCATACAGCCGGTGGGAAGACCATTCTCAACAGCCGTTTTGTAAATCAATTCAAAAAGTGTTTTGTTGGTATGAAGTGTTTCGCTGCCGCCTTTTAGGATCGCGCAGTTTCCGCTTTTGATACAGAGTGTGGATATCTGTACCAGTGCATCCGGACGGGCTTCAAAGATAACACCGATAACACCGATAGGACAGGTCTCACGGCGAAGGACAAGACCTTCATCAAGTTCGCGCGCAAGAGAAATCCGGTGCAAAGGATCCGGCAGAGCAATCAGATTATCAATACCTTCACAAACACCAGCAAGCTTGGCATCATCAAATTTCAACCTCTTCATAACAGGTGCCGGGACTTGTGCAAGGGCAGCCGCAGTCATATCTTCCTGATTTGCGGCGAAAATCGTATCTTTATTGGTAAGCAAAGCTTCTTTAATTGCTGAAAGTGCCTGATTCCGGACTTCAATGGTCGAAGAAGCCATCCGAGGACTGTCTAGCTTTAATTTAGCTGCCTGTTCTTGAATACTCATATATACTCCATTCTTGCGCAAGGTCTATGCGCATAATAAATTTGAGCCGAGAAAATTGAGGCGAAAATTTAACAGGATGAATGGATTCAAGATCTATGAATCAATTCATCTTAAACTCCATTCTTGCGCAAGGTCTATGCGCATAATAAATTTGAGCCGAGAAAAGCATTTATTCAAAGCGTGTATCTCTGTCTATAGTAGCATACTTCTATTAAAAAGCAAGCAAAACCGGGTTAACCTTAGGAAAAATTAGTCAATGATAGTAATGGAAGTTATAACAGGCTGATCTTCTGCGAGAGTTGTTCCGTTATTGTCCTGAACCGGAGTGTCTTTGCAGATCTGATCTACAATATCCATTCCATCGGTAACATAGCCAAAGCAGGCATACAACCCATCAAGGGATGGATAATCGGTCTGAACGATAAAAAACTGAGAGCTCGCACTGTCATTGGCTGAAGATCTTGCCATTGAGATAGCCCCTCTTGTGTGCGATAAAGGATTTTCGATTCCGTTACTGGAAAATTCACCGACAATTTTATCATCAGAGCCGCCATAGCCGGTACCGGTCGGGTCGCCGCCCTGAATCATAAAGCCATCGATAATTCTATGAAAGGTCAGGCCGTCGTAGAAACCGGAGGCCACCAGTCTTAGGAAATTTTCTACTGAAATGGGAGCGGCATCACCATCCAGTTCGACAGAAATGGTTCCATAATCTGCAACCTTGATCTCGACATGATGGGTGCCGGTGAGATCCAGGGTACTGCCATCTGCAAGCAGGATACTGTCATCATCCGGCAGTTCAATATCGGAAGTCCCGGCAGAGACTGTAGCAGCTGTGTCGTCAGATGTCTCGGCAGTCTCAGAAGAAGTTGCAGCATTGGAAGCTAAGCCAAGATCAGATGAGTGATTGGCAGCATCTGTATTGGCGTTGCCACAGCCGGTAAATAACAGGATTAAAGTCATTGGTAAAAGCAAGAATAATGATCGTTTGATTTTGTATTTCATAATGTCCTCCATACTTGTGCTTGATTGTGATTTCACACAAAGGTATCCTATCAGCTTTCGTCAAAAAAGGAAAGATATCCCCTCATAACTTCACAAAAAATTCATATCATCCTTGTATGTGGCTTTCGGCTTCTGTATAATAAGAATAAAATTGGAAGCATAAGAAAAGATTTGGGGCATAGAAGAAGGCTATAGTGAGGTAATGCAGAGAGGTTAAGAATGAAACGATGGATCCTATGGATACTTTGTGCTTGTGTCACAACAGTCGTTATTGTTGGCTGCACGAGAAAAAGTATAACAGAATATCGGACGGCTGTTTCGCTGGTTGTAAATACAATGGCACCAACAGAGGGAAGCAAAGAAATAACACCGGAACCAACCCTTTTTTCGACACCAAAGCCAGTCAGGGAACAAGCTTTGCTGCAAGAGGATGTTTTTTTACCGGGTTCAGCACCGGTACAGGAAGCGGAGCTAGGTCAGTCTCCAACACCGGCCGCAGGTAGTATACCAGCAGTGATAACGGCTGGCGCATCGCCGACCCCGGAGATAAGCAGTGCAGTGACCAGTACGCCTGCGCAGACGGGATCTTTGACTGTGACACCGACGCAGAGCAGCACACATACGGCTGTACCAACCGCAACGACTGCACCGATGGCAACAAAGACACCAACCGTGACGATAGCACCGACTGCAACCAAAATACCAACCGCGACGGCAGCACCGACTGCAACCAAAACACCTGCAATGACCATAGCACCGACCGCTACGATAACCCCAACCACAAAGATAACACCTGCGCCATCGCCATCCATGACACCAATACCAGAGGATACCACTGGAGACTCGGATGCAGAGATAGAAGTTGCCTTCTGCCGCACAGCAGGGCTCGAAAGTATTAGCTTTGGAGATAACGGAAAAAGGATCTATGCAGTAAATAAGCTGACAATGAAGGAACTGACCTGTACCTATAAGGTTGCGGATACATCCATTGCAGGTATCGATTCTTCTGGCTATATAACCGGGAAAAAACCGGGGACAACAACGATTACGGCTTCTTCTCATGGAATGAGCATGACATTTACCGTAACCATACAAAACAGTGTACGTTATGCCTATCAAAGCGGTGATACAAGTGGATTGTCTGAAACAGACTGTAAGATCTTACGAGCTATCGAAGCTATTATGAAAGCTTGTATCAGCGAAGAAATGAGCGATTACGAGAAGATAAAGGCAGTTCATGATTATATTGTGCTTCATACGACCTATGATGAAACAGGAATAAATGGCGGGACCATACCGGCTGCTTCTTATCTGCCGGAAGGCGTCCTGATCAATCACACCGCCGTATGTCAGGGATATACAGCAACGATGAAGCTTTTTGCTGATCTGTTTGGAATTGAGAATGATATTATCTTTGGGAAGGTCATTGTAAATGGCTCACCTGCAGATCATGCCTGGAACCTTATCAAGCTGGAGGGAGCCTGGTACCATCTGGATATTACCTTTGATGATCCAAGAGGAGCCGGAGATGATTTCATCCGCTATCAGTATTTTCTGATTACGGACAGTATGATCAAAGCCGATCATACATGGAGCACTTCTTCGTATCCGTCCTGTACCGCCGCTTCCTGTACCTACCGGGTCTACAAAGAGGCCATTCTGTCTTCGGTGGATGATTACGAAGAAATGTTCGCTGCGATGTATCAGCGGGGTGACAAGATCATTACGATACTATATCCGGAAGATGAAATGCCAGATCTTGCTATCATAAAAAAATACACGAAGAACTATACGTATTATGAGCCAGTTACATTTGGAAAATACACTTTATTTACCGTCCTGATCAAATAGAAGAGCTCTTATCGATAAAACAAATAAAAAACTCCACGAAAATGCATTGGATAAATGACAGAATACGTGATATAGTAACGATGGTACTAACTACGAACGATTCAGCCACACAGCGTTTACCGGCGCAGGTATTCAGGTCATGTGTGGTGATTGGAGGAACAGGCATGAAAAAACCTATGGTTACAAAGGAACAGGTGCAGGAGATTGTTAAGCTGTATCCGACACCATTTCATATTTATGATGAAAAAGGAATACGGGAAAATGCAAGAGATCTGAAGAAAGCATTTGCCTGGAACAAAGGGTATAAAGAATACTTTGCGGTAAAGGCGACGCCAAATCCATTTATCTTAAAGATTTTAAAAGAGGAAGGCTGCGGTACAGACTGCTCTTCTATGACAGAACTTCAGATGTCAGAAGCAGTCGGAATTCTTGGAAGCGAGATCATGTTTTCCTCAAATGACACACCGGAGGGTGAATTTAAAAAAGCAAATGATCTGGGAGCAATCATCAACCTTGATGATATCACCATGATTGATTTTCTGAAAGAAGAATGCGGGATTCCGGAGACGATCAGCTGCCGTTATAATCCGGGCGGGGTCTATGAAGTAAGCAATGGGATCATGGATAATCCGGGCGATGCAAAGTATGGCATGACGAAAACACAGCTTTTTGAAGCGATGACAACGTTGCGGGACCTTGGCGCGAAGCGTTTTGGTATCCATTCCTTCCTGGTCAGCAATACGGTCACAAATGACTACTATCCGGCACTTGCTAAGACGTTGTTCGAACTTGCCGTGGAATTAAAAGAAGCAACCGGAATTGCAATATCCTTTATCAACCTTTCCGGTGGGGTGGGAATTCCTTATCTTCCGGATCAGAAAGGCAATGACATCTTTGTTATCGGAGAAGGGGTACGCAAGGTCTATGAAGAGGTCATGGTTCCGGCCGGACTTGGTGAGACTTCGATCTATACAGAACTTGGACGCTTTATGCTGGCTCCTTACGGACAGCTGGTCACGAAGATGATCCATGAAAAGCATATCTACAAAGAGTACGTAGGGGTGGATGCCTGTGCAGTGAACTTAATGAGACCGGCGATGTATGGTTCTTATCATCACATTACCGTTCTTGGAAAAGAAGATGCAAAAGCAGATTATCTGTGTGATGTTGCAGGATCTCTATGTGAGAACAATGATAAATTTGCAATTGACCGTACCATTCCAAAACCGGAGATCGGTGATTATCTTGTGATTCATGATACCGGTGCCCATGGCTTTGCAATGGGATATAACTACAACGGAAAGCTTCGTTCGGCAGAGCTTTTGCTGAAAGAAGACGGTTCGGTGCAGATGATACGAAGAGCTGAGACCTCAAAAGATTATTTTGCGACCTTTGATTTTTCGGGATTTTTTAACAGATAACATTCAGTGAATTCAAGGAATGAAAGGTACTGACTGGATATGGAACATCAAAAGAAATAATGAAATCCTATCCATTCTGACCAAAATTTTTTAGAATCGCCCCAGAACGGTATAGCCCCAGATGGCAAGGCACTCCCTGAGATAGCAGTTGGGCAGGACATACCATTCGGTGTGAGCAGCAATGCCACTTGCCGTAAGTCCTTCCGCCTTCGCAACTTTTGTGGCACGGAAGACATGAAAGTCACTGGTTACAAAGACACAAAGAGGCGCATCACCAAAAAGATTTTCCATAATTGATTTTGAAAAGCGGAAGTTCTCCTGCGTACTGGCAGCGGCTTCCTCTTTTTTTATTGTTTCGGGAGCAATGCCCTGAGACAGAAGATAGGCAGCCATTGCTTCTGCTTCCGGAATGGTCTCACCACTGCCCTGTCCGCCGGAGACGATAATGATGGCACCCGGATTTTCCTTCTGGTATTCAATGGCAGCATCAAGACGCTTTCGAAGCATTCTTGTCAGTTGATCTTTGTGAATGCCTGCGCCAAGAACAATGACTGCTTTTGCACCGGACTGTGGTGTTGTGTGGGCTGACTTGAAAATGATGGCAGACGTGATCAGAAAGGACAGCATAAAAGCAGCGTAACCAAGCAAAAGCAGTCTTACAAGAGCTTTTACGAGTCGTTTTCGCTGCATCAAACGTTTTATGGATGGGAAGAAGATTCCACCGGCTAACATAGGCAGTCCAAGAAGCGCCGGAAGAATGACCCCCAGATTAACATTGCTTAATGTGAGAACAAAAAAGGTATCGAGAATGAACAGACTGCCAAAAACAATGAGAAGGAAGCGTTTTACGGCAGCAGGGTGTTTAAAAACTGCAGATAGGACTCGTTTTGAGCCGGAAAGAATAGGTCGGTTTTTCATAGGTACTCCAATACTTGTGCGAATATTTCTCTAAGTTTTCATTCTGCATGAGAAAGAAGACAGTCAGACTGACCGCAGAGCGATTTCTTACGTCAGTATATATCTCATGATGTACTGCACAGTATAGTATGATTTGATACAAATGACAAGCAAAAGAACGTACCAGATAAAAGTAAGTACGCGGATCGACTTTATGATTCTGCGTTAACACGAATGCTGTGTGTCACACGCTTTTGTGCATACATATTAAAATCAGCCTGCTTTAAGAGCCGGTAAAGTGTCTCCGGGCGCGGATGATCCAGCTTGTCCAGAGCATAGCCGCAGGCATAATCGATGGCATAAGTACTGGACATATTGATAAGATCAACAGCATTTTTCAATTGCCGGAGAATCAGTTCAACATCCGTATCTGATTTGTCTACCATGGTAATAACAAATTCATCCCCGCCGGTACGAAAGCATTTCCCTATGTCACGAAAAGTTTCACTAAGACAGTCAGCAAACAGAACGATAAGTTCATCGCCGGCACTGTGACCATAGGTATCGTTCGTGACTTTCAGATTATTCAGATCAAAAACAATAAAAGCAACCGATGTATATGACCGCAGATTCTTTTGCAGACTTAGAAGCTCTTTATCATAGGCCGCACGATTCGAGAGCTTTGTTATACCATCGACATAAGCCAGATGCTGGTACATCTCAATCTCCGAAAGGGCATTCATAACCGCAGCACGCTCACGGATGAGATAGATAAGCATGGCCGCCGTCAGGAACCATAAGCCAAAACGGAAGAAATAAGAACTTCCGATCTGATCCGTATAGCTGGTATAGTACCGTGCTATATCAACGAAAGTAAAAGCAGCACCGGAACAGCAGCCAATCAGCAATTCAAAGTTACGGCTGTTATAACGAAAGATTTCAATGACTGCCAGCGTTACGATGACAACATAGGAAATTACCAGCAGAATGTGTGTAAGAATCATGGTATTTACCGGGTCTGCTTTGTTCAGTACGAAGAGCAGCAGCTGGCTGATAAAATTGTATAGGAAGAGAAGGGCAAGAAACTCAAGGATCTTTTTGCCGCCCTGAAATACAGACTTAAAAAATAACAGCAAAGGTATCGGTGCAAGCAGGAAAGACAGATAAGTAATCAGGTATGCCGATACAGAACTGGATGTAAATAGAAATAAGGTCCGAATCTGAGGATAGGCGAACAAAGAAGATAATATAATAAACATGCCAAGATAGAGTAGATTAATATTACCGGATTCCTTTTTGCCTGTTGTCAGAAAAAGTGCATGCAGCAGACAAATAGCACCGAGAATCAGAGTACTCAGGCATAAAAGTATGTCGGTAAGACTTGTACGCAGAACATGAAGCAGGACGGCACTCTTGCTGCCGCTTAGAATCGAATCCACGCTGCCGAAGGAAGAGGCACCATTCGAAGTAAAGGAAAGTGTTATGGATTTACCGGCATCAGAAGAACTGACAGGAATCATATGACTTGTTGTACCAAAGACCGATCCAAAAGGAAGAGAAGTGTGAAGGCCTCCTTCATAGATAACGTTGCCATCGATGGCAGCCACAAGAGAGGGATAGGAAGTTTCAATCAGAAGAATTGAATCATCTGAGAGTTCGTCCGGCAGTGTGTTGGTCAGAACAGCTTCCTTTGTTTCTATGATAACAGGCAGAGAAGTGATTGCAGCAGACTGAATCTGACTGTCATACACCCAGTTATTCTCATAGCTTTCTGCGCTCTGGTTTAAAACCGAGGGGATATCAAGATCAAATGAAAAAGAAGAATAGATAATTACAGCAACAGAAATTGCAACAGAAAGCAGCAGCAAAATCAAGATAGGTCTGTCTTTTACGTGTTTCATAATGGAATCCCCCTGTATAACAGAACCGGACAACCGGGTAAAAATGTGTGCATAAAACAAAAACTGTAAATAACAGCAAAACAATCATAGCGTAATCCAACCAATTCGTCAAGACCCAGAACAGAAAAAAACTGGGTATATAGACTCATAATATTAGAATTTGTCAGCGTTATCGGTACTTTAGATATCATTGTGTGAACGTGTAACGGACAATGAATTACCATTTATGTCATAAAACCGACAGTTTACGAAAAAAAAGTGCAAAAAAAATAAAGAGTGCTATTATAACATAGGGCATGTGGTATTGATTTGTTAAGCATACGTTAAGAGCTTGGAAATATAAAGTGAATGAGATAGCACATAGGATAAATCTTATTCAAATTTTAATGAAAAATCAATTAAAAGTTGAATGTGTGACCGGTGTCTGTGCTATAATGTTTGAAGTTTTATCCGAACAGGGTAAGGCAAAAGAAAGTCTGGAAATGTAAATTACGCGAAAGAGCAGGAATAGGGGACAATATGAAACTATTATCAATTGTGGTACCATGTTATAATTCAGAAGCCTATATGAAACACTGCATCGAATCACTGCTGAAAGGTGGTGAACTTGTTGAGATCATTATCGTAAATGATGGCTCCGTCGACAGTACGGGAGAGATTGCCAATGAATATACATATCGCTATCCTTCGATTGTAAAGGTAGTACATCAGGAAAATGGCGGGCATGGAGATGCCGTAAACACAGGAATCCGTACTGCCACCGGACGATACTTTAAGGTCGTGGACAGCGATGACTGGGTCGAAGAAGAAGCCTACAGAAAAATTCTGGATACACTGATCGCTTTTAAAGAAAATGACAAAACAATCGACATGCTGATCAGCAATTATGTGTATGAAAAGGATGGAGCAAGTCATAAAAAAGTGATGAAGTATGACAATGCACTGCCGGAGAATACGGTATTTTCCTGGGAGGAGATCGGACGCTTCCGTAAGGGCCAGTATATCTTAATGCATTCGGTCATATATCGCCTGGAGCTTCTTAAAGAATGTGGATTGCAGCTGCCAAAACATACTTTTTATGTGGATAACTTATATGTGTACATTCCACTTCCCTATACAGAAAAGCTTTATTATCTGAATGCAGATTTTTATCGATACTATATTGGCCGGGATGACCAGTCTGTGAACGAAAGTATCATGATCAAACGAATTGACCAGCAGATCAAAGTGAATAAACTGATGATGCAGCAAGTCGATCTGAAAAAAGTTAAGACCTTTAAGCGACAGCGATACATGTTCAATTACCTGGAGATAATAACCACGGTCTCCTCCATCCTGCTGATTCGTTCCAATACCCTGGAAAACAAGGTAAAAAAGCAGGAATTATGGGAATACATAAAGAAGAATGATCCGGTACTTTACAAACGTCTCAGACGAGGCTTTATGGGAATGACGGTAAATCTTCCCGGGAAGACCGGACAGATGGTATCGCTCGCTGCCTATAAAATATCACAAAAAGTCGTAGGTTTTAATTAAGAGCAGAGCTTCTGCAAAGACACATTACAATTAACTACTTTTTGGTTACTCCTACAAGCAAGAGCGCAGAGCTGCAATCAGAACGCAGCGCTGCGCTCTTTGCTGTCAGGAGTAAAAGGCAGTGAAAAGCCTTCTTCATTTTTCCAGGCCTATGGAACCAGACGGTTAATGTCCCTTGGAAAAAGAGTGGCATAACGGACATTGTCATACCCTAAAAGCTTTGCCGTCAGCCGTTCCAGTCCAAGTCCCAGACCGCCGTGCGGCGGCATGCCATGCTTATGCATCATCAGATAGCTTTCAAAGTTTTCCGGATTCATAGAACGGCGTTCTAACTTTGCCAGCTGCTCTGTGTAGGAGTGGATGCGCTGTCCGCCGGTCGTAATCTCCAGACCATTCATAAGAAGGTCAAAGCTTAAGGTACGAGAGGGGTCGGTGGGATCTTCCATAGCATAAAAAGGTCGTTTTGAACTAGGATAGTGGGTGATAAAGACAAAATCCGAGCTTTCTGCCTTCTTTATATAAGCAGATAAATACTTTTCTTCTTCCGGGGATAAATCATCTTTTTCATTCTCGATGGATGCTTTTGCCGTCAGTTCTTTTGCCTCCTGGAAGGTGAGGGAGGGAATCGACCGGATCACAGGAAGTGTAAGATTTAAGAGGGAGATCTCAGGAGCGCAGGTTTCCTGCAAATGAGCCATGACGGCCTCCAGCATCTTGCATTCCATTCGGCACAGGTCTGTGAAGCTTTCGATGTAGCCCATCTCAAAGTCAACGCTGGTGTATTCATTTAAGTGTCTTGCCGTATCGTGTTTCTCGGCACGAAAGACCGGTCCGATCTCATAGACGCGTTCGAATACACCGACCATCATTTGTTTGTAGAACTGCGGACTTTGCGCAAGGAACGCGTCCTTTCCAAAGTAATCAAGCTGAAAGATATTCGCACCGCCCTCTGCTCCCTGACTGACGAGCTTTGGCGTGTGGATCTCGGTAAAATGTTCTCTGGCAAAGAACAAACGCAGACCTTCACAGATTCCCGCCTGCAGCTTAAAGACAGCGCGTTCCTTTTCGTTGCGCAGGGTGAGCATGCGGTGGTTCAGATGGCTCTCAAGAGATAGATTCTGCTGATTCGTATTGATAACGACCGGTGATGCGGCAGCAGGCGTGCTCAGGATACGGACCGTTATGAGATGAAGCTCGTAACCAGTCTTGGAGCGTGGTTCCTCAATGACCTTTGCGGTCACAACGACACAGGATTCTTCGGTAAGTATGGGAGCTGTTTCAGAAACAGGGAAAGAATTAAGGTTCTCAGTCGAAGCGGAAGGTTCCATTTTTTCACCGGTTGCATTTGCGGTTGATGTACCAACCATAGTTGCTTCCGGCAGAATAATCTGAGTGCTCTCCTCATGAAAAACAGTCTGCAAGACCTGTCGGTCCGTACGGATCAGTAGAAATGAAAAACCACTCATTTTCCTAATCTTATAGATGCTGCCGTGGAGTATGACGGTTTGTCCTATGTGCTCTTTTGTAATAGTAAGAAGTGGCTCTTTGATCTGATTGTTTATATAATTCATAGAATTCCTTTCCTGCGCCGGAAGCGGCGCAAACCAAGACGTAAGATTTGATTTTGGTATAACTGTAGCAGTTTGATTTTTGGTATGACAATAGCAACAGGAAGTGCTCTGTCAGCCTGTGCAAGGCAGCAACCGGTGCATTCAGCATCAGCCGGTGCAGCTTAGTAAGATTTTATGGAGTATGGGAGGGTAAGCATGCAGAATCGGAGCAGACATCGTCAACATGTCTCATGGTATCACAACCTTTCCTTGCAGGAACGTAAAAGTCCTGCCTTATTTGATTTGATACCGAAAATAGAAAAAGACCACACGGTATCCGCCGTAATGGTCTAAAGATTTCTTAAGATCCACACGGGCACAGCGAAAGAAGCGCCTGCCCCTGCGGTAATTCGCAGTTACAAGCGCTGACTATCGTCGTCCCTGGTAAGACTTATGTTCATTGTCTCTTTAAAGTATAGAATCATCGTAATCGCCCGCCTGTTAAATTTGCCTTAGGATACCACAAGAAAGTAAGGCTGTCAACCGGCAGAAGAAAAATTATCGTACAAAGCGTTGCGGCGAAACAAAATTTAGAATTCCATATCCAGTGAGGCACGGTCATTTGTAATCTTTCCGATGAAGCCTGCTACGGCAACGTGATCCGGATGTACCTGATAAAGCTTCATATCCTCTAACGAATCAAAATCCACGACAAGACCCATATCGTAAGATTTTTCTCCATGAAGTACATCAAATCCAACGGTCATCTTCTTGATCTGATAGATAGAAGATGGTAAGGCAAGCAGTTTATCTTTTGCAAGAATCATATTGTCTTCCTTTGAACAGCCTTCCGCAGAATCTTTTACTTTCCATAAAACGATGTGTTTTAACATAGTTTCCTCCTTCCTGCACGTGAATTATGTGCATAACCAGTTTGCTTACTTTTTGCTTGTGTTTATACTACTACAGTTTTCTAACGGGTGCAATAACTTCAGAAATATTATCATTGCCCCTTTACTGGGGATAAAAATCGTTATATAATTCGGGTAGCTAAAAAACAAAAGACATAAGATCAATCGGCAAGATTGCCGAAAAACGGAGAAAAAGATGAATCAGTTCAAATATGAAACGCATCTTCATACAAAGGAATCCAGTGCCTGCGGCAAAGCAACCGGTGCAGAGCATGTTCATTTTATGAAGGAACAGGGATATCAGGGTATCATTGTAACAGACCATTTTTTAAATGGGAACTCAAGGATCTCAAAGGAGCTGCCGTGGGAAGAGCGAATTGATTTATTCTGCAAAGGCTATGAAGAAGCAAAAAAAGAAGGCGATCGTATCGGGCTCGATGTATTTTTCGGGTTGGAGTGGAACTTTACGAACGATGAATTTCTGATTTATGGTGTCGATAAAGCCTGGCTGCTTTCTCATCCGGACATGCTTTCGTGGAGCCATACAAGGCTTTTTGAGGAAGTGAATAAGGTGAATGGCTTAATGATACAGGCACATCCATTTCGCATACGTCCTTATGTTAAGGATCTTCGTCTATATCCGTTCCATGTTCACGGAATCGAAGTGACAAATGCGCAAAATGATGCGCCGTATGACAGCTACGCACAACTTTATGCAGAGTATTATTCTCTTGCGGTGACTTCCGGCAGTGATCTGCACTGGTGTGAAATACCGGAGAGAGGATTTCGTGGAGTGCTATCGGAGCAAAGATGGAATTTTGTATCCGATTATATAGCACAGGTCAAAGAAAGAGCAGGTTATGAGCCTGTTATTACGAAGGATTGCACAGGACTTGAAGATACCGTGCAGATTACCGTACCGGTCATGCTATTTGATGAGAAAGAAAAGGATATCAGCGGTGAACTTTCCCGTATCTTTTCACAGCCATTGAATGTATAATGGGAGCGGTACTAAAAAAGAGCTCGTTCAAACTTGATATGTGCAGAGAGCATGCACAAGAAGGAGGAAGAAATGGAACACAGTAATAAGTTTGCATGGACATGGAAAGTAAAAGAGGAATATCTGGAGGAGTACGTTAAGATGCACCTTGCCCCATGGCCGGAAATTATGGAAGAGCATACAAAAGCAGGTTATCGCAATTACTCCATATTCCAGAATGGAAATCAGTTCTTTTATTGCTTTGAATGCGATGATGTAGAAGCAGCAAATGCCTATATTGCAAAAAGTGAAGCCTGCAATCGCTGGAATGCGATTACTTCCAAGATGGTCGAAGGTTCCTTTGACTTTAACGAAGAAGAGCCGATTAAATTCATGCCGGAAGTTTTTTATCTGAAGTAGGAACAGGGAAGAACAAAGGCAATACAAAGAGAGCAAAGTCATAGTAAGAAAAAGAAATATACCAAAACAGCGCAAGCCTTCATGGACTGCGCTGTTTTCAACGTAAAAGCGGTTTTATATAAGAATAGAAAAATATAAGTTACTGCTCAAAGGTCTGAAATATAAAATCAGCTGCCGTGCTGATGGCATCATTCGCCGGCTTAAAGGGTGACATCTGGAATACATGCCACATTCCTGGGTAAAGTTTCATTTTAACAGGAACATCTGCTTTTTTCATGGCTTTATACAATGAAGTTGAATCGCTTAACAGGATCTCATTATCACCGGTCTCAAGTAATACCGGAGGAAATCCATCAAAGTTGCCAAAAAGTGGTGAGATTAGGGGATTTTTAAGGTTCTGCCCGTTTGCATAGGCAGCAACGGCATCTTTTATATAAGCTTCATCGAGAATCGGATCGACTTCCATACGCGACTGATAGGATTCACCGCTGCAGGTCATATCGGTCCAGGGAGAGAATAAAAGCAAGCCGCCGGGCAGCTTCCGTTTTTGCTCTTTGAGTCGAAGGGTCAGCGCAAGAGCCAGGTTTCCGCCGGCAGAGTCACCGGCAACAATTATATTCTTGCTGCCATACCCCAGGTATAGAAGATGGTTCCAGACAGCTTCTGCCTCTTCTAAGGCAGCAGGGTAAGGGTGTTCCGGAGCAAGTGAATAATCAAAGCTGATCAATTCACGATTTGCGGCATGCGCCAGCTTTGCCGTAAGACTTCGGGAGTACTTCATACATCCGGTAACATAACCACCGCCGTGGCAGTAAAGGAGGATCGTTTCTTTTGAATGATTCTGGTGCGGACGAATCCATTCAATCGGAATGCTGCCAACGAATCCTTCTTCAACCGTTACATTCATCGTACGGCTAAGCAGTGAGCCAAAGTTCTCTTTTGCGGCACGGCTCTTATCCGGGTCTAACTTTTCGCTGACGAACCCATGTAACAGCCGGATCGCACGCATACGGCCGGCATTTAGTTTTTCGGTGTCTCTTTCCATATATATGTGTTCTCCTTTTTGAATAACCTATGATTTATGATAAACAGAGTATAACGTATTCTGCTGACTTGCTGCTGCGATATGGATCAAACGGAAGAAGACAAGAGTCTGCACTGCAGTATGCCATACCTATTGAAATGATGAAACATGATTTGTCAGAATACAAATAACATCTCTCTTATTTAAATACGAAAGATTAGAAGTATTATAGCATGTGCGTACCCGATTGTAAATTCGCACACAGCATGCTATGATGAATGTAAGAAAAAAGAAATAACTAGGTTTCTGCAGCCAGGAGGTGGTCCGTCGCGTGAAAGTAAAAAAAGAATCAATGAAAAGAAAAGAACATCACTGGTTCAAGCTGGATTTATCAGCCAATGTGTATCCCACCCTGCAGCGAAGAAACTTTTCCTCCGTCTACAGAGTCAGTGCACTGTTACGTCAGAAAATCGATCCGGTGAAGCTTCAGGCGGCACTTGACAGCACCATTCCACGGTTTCCGACCTTTGCTGTCGCGATACACAAAGGTCTGTTCTGGCGTTATCTTGAGAGGAATACAAAACCCGGTCCATTCGTGCGGCCTGATGTGTCGAATGCCTGCATGCCGATTCATTTTAAAGCAGAGAACCGCTACCTGTTCCGGGTCTATTATTATGAGAATAAACTATCCCTTGAGGTATTCCATTCGGTAGCAGATGGCAGTGGAGCCTTGATTTTCATAAAAACACTGATTGCCGAATATCTTCGGCTTCAGGGAATAAAAATTCCATATGTCGAGGGTGTACTCAATTGCAAAAATGCACCAAACGAGGCAGAAATGGAAGATGCCTATGTGAAATACGGTGACGGCAAGGTGTCACTGAAACGAAGCGGAATTCATGCCTATCAGCTTCGTGGTACGATGGAACCATTCTATACCTTGAATATAATAACCGGGATTGCACCGATTGCACAGCTCGCAGCAGCCGCCAAAAGCTACAACGTTCCGATTGGCGTCTTTTTAACAGCGGTCCTGATGGAAGCCCTGATGGAAAAACAAAAGCTCGATAAACCAATTCACGAAAGAGAAGTGGCTATCTCGATGCCGGTAAATCTAAGAAGATTCTTTCCGTCCGAAACACTCAGGAATTTTATTGTAATGCTCTCTCCTTCGATTAATCC
This sequence comes from Clostridia bacterium, assembly GCA_003249225.1. Taxonomy (GTDB): domain Bacteria; phylum Bacillota; class Clostridia; order Lachnospirales; family Lachnospiraceae; genus SZUA-448. The sequence goes on from QKJQ01000036.1 coordinate 65,586, forward strand.
GAAGATGGGAGCGTATACATTTGAAGAGATCACGCAGGAAATTAATGCCTACATGACGTACCGACTGAATGAAAAATATCTGAAAGCAAATATCATGACCAATCTGTTGGTACAAAGAAATCCCATCGTTCGTGTTATCCCCCTGTTCCTGAAAGATCTTATCGTTCGGAATGCTTATAAAAAGGTCAACAAAAGACAGTCCTCTGCCGGAATTACGAACTTAGGGATTGTAAAAGTACCGGAGGAAATGAAAGAACATATTGAACGGTTCGAGGTATTGATGGGTCAGCCATTTTCCAACCGGACGAATGTAGCGGTGATTTCCTATGGTGGAGAAATATCCATCAGTTTTTCCAGCAGCATTGTGGAAACAGATATAGAAATGCTGTTCTTTTGCTCCCTGATTAAAAAGGGAATTCCGGTCCGAATTGAATCGAATCGGAAATATAGAGAGACATAAAAGGAGGGTACTATGTCGTATTGTGTGAATTGTGGTGTCGAATTACATAAATCTGCAACCTTTTGCCCGCTTTGCAATACCGTGGTAATCAATCCGGGCAATCCGCCGGATTCTCAGGCAAAAACGCCGTATCCCGCCGAGATGGGTTCTGTAGAAAATGTGAACAGCAGAGCAGCGGCACTATTGCTTACGGTCGTATTTGCTTCCATTGCGCTGGCGGCTTTGCTATTGAACCTGCTGCTGTTCAAAGAAGGCTTCTGGTCAGCTTTTATTATGGGTGCAAGCCTGATGTTGTGGGTATTTACTGTTCCGGTGCTGATTCTTCGACCTTCCAGACTGCTGATCATTCTTCTGGATGGAGCGGTGACATCTCTATACTGCTTTATCATTGCGCATCAGACGGAGGATACATCCTGGTACTATGGGATTGCACTGCCAATTATTATCATGCTGACCGGTTTCGTGTTCCTGTATTGCTACATTATGAGGCGGTTTAAGACCTCAATCCTATTCCGTATCGCGCTGATTTTTGGAGAGCTTGGATCCTATGCGGTTGGAATTGAATTGTCCATTCGTTACTTTCTGTACGATAGTCTGTCCATACGATGGTCTGCCGTCGTCGGAACGAGCTGTCTTATCATTGTTGCCGTGCTGACGACCGTCATGAAGAATTCAAGGCTTCGGGAGGAAGTGCAGCGGCGTCTGCATTTTTGATTTTGGTTCGTGCGCAAAACATCAAGAAGAGAATGAAAAATCGAGTTATAATTTAGTCAGATGATAAGCTTATCATAAAGGTCCTTGTTGGAACTGAGTAAAAATGAAACGATGCACGCTGTGCAGAAACGGGGAAACTATGAAGAATTTTTATGTACTGGCAGAAGCGGTGCAATACATTGAAGACCATTTGTGCGAAAAGATGACGGCAGAGTCGATTGCAGACGCCTGTTATGTGTCTTTGTCGAGCCTTCAAAAGCTGTTCCGTTATGCATTTCATATTGGATTGATGGATTATGTCACCAGAAGGCGAATGACGCATGCAGCCAATCTTTTGGTGAATTCGGATATGAACATACTGGATATTGCCATGAAATATCAATACAATTCCCATGAGGTATTTGCCCGTGCGTTTTCTAAGACCTGGAACAGTACACCGTCGGTATTTCGCCGCCAGTGGACTTTCACAGGACTCTTTCCCAAACTGGACTTCGACTATTCAGAAGATGGAAGGAGCTTATCAATGAAAAGAAAATATGATATTACAGAGCTGTATGATTACCTGAAACAAAAAGAGAATACCTATGTAGTCTGCTTTGACATGGTGCATATGATGGAAATCAATGATCGGTACGGAAGAGAAGCAGGAGATAAGGCGATTGTTGAATGTCTGCGAAGAATCGATGAAGCAGCGAAAGACGGAATGCTTACGTACCGCATCGGAGGGGATGAGTTCGTGCTTGTGACCGGCTATGAGAGACTGGAGCAGGCGCAGGAGATAGCCGGAAGGGTGCTTGCAGCAAATGGACAGACGATCGAACAGGAAGGGACCGCGGTTCCGGTTTCCCTTCGTGCCGGGTATGTTCTGATGGAAGGCTCCAATGTAAAATACGGAGAACTCTATACGAAGTTCAACGAAGCGATTAATGCATCCAAAGTTTAAAATCCAAATATAGTTCAAAAACTTGCAAATAGGTTGATAGATTAATGCCTTCTTCCATGTTATTATTTCAATACAGAATTCGTATTGAAGTTTGACAGGAAAGAAGGCATTTTCATTTCGCCCGGAACAGACATTGCTCGTTCAAACTTAGTATGTGCAAAAAGCTGCACAAGAATGGAGAATAAGTCGAAAGGAAGATCATTTTCGACCTGAAAGTTTGACCGTCGCAAAAGCGGCTCGTTCAAACTTAGTATGTGCAAAAAGCTGCACAAGAATGGAGAATATATGGAAGCAAATAGAGATGATAATAAGGTTATGACGCTTGGTGTTCTTGGACTTGGAGAAGGCAGAAGTATTATATCGGCAGCATTACAGAGTAAAGACTGGGAGCTTGGAATGATCTGTGATCTGAATGAGGAGCTGTGCAAAGAGCGCTGTGAGGAATTTGGATTTGATAAATATACGTTAAAGTATGAGGATATGCTTCAGGATCCGTCCATTGATGTAATTGGAATCTATACACCCGATCAGCTGCATGCAAAACATATCAGTATGGCACTGGAAGCCGGAAAGCACGTCATTTGTACAAAACCGCTGATGGTAACACTGGATGAAGCGAATAAACTTTTAGAAGTTCAGAAACGTACAGGCAAGCTTGTCTTTGTTGGACAAAGTTCACGGTACTTTGAGCCGGCAAAGCGTCAGCGTGAAGACTTTGAAAAGGGACTGCACGGCGAACTGACAACGGTGGAGACTCATTATATAACCGATGCCAGATGGTTCCTTGAAAAAGGCTGGAGCCATCAGCAGGGCTTCTCATGGATGTATAACTTCATGATTCATGCAGTCGATCTGGCAGTATGGTATCTTCCGGACATTGAAGAAGTATACGGTCTTGGTGTTGTCAGTGAGAATACCAAAGAACGTAATCTGTCCATCACCGATACAATGACATTTCTGCTCAAGAACAAGGATGGCAGATATGCGACGGTCAAAGGGTATTATACAACGCCGACACTTGGCAGTGCGGTGGAGCAATCCATCAGCTGTACACTGCGCGGTACAAAGGGCGTCAGCAGAGCTGGTTACCCAAAACTGAAATATTATACAAATTTCACACCGGTTGAAAAGACAGCAAAGCTTCAGACCTTTGATGAACTGCATGATTACTATTTCCGGTTCGAAAATGAATCTCATCATGCAGGAGAGTATCAGAACTACATTGAAGACTTTGCAAAGTGTGTCAGAGAAGGTGTAACACCAAAACCGGATCTAAAGGAAGGTATTCGCACCCTTGCAATCGCAGAAGCCATGGAGATCTCCATGAAGGAAGGCAGAACGGTGAAAATTCAGGAAATCTTAGACCGCAGGGGAATCCGTTTGGATCAGTAACACAGATCAGCAAGGACGCCGGGACAATAAATTATCAATATGCTTCTATACTGTTCACATTTAAATAGAAAAGCCACCTCAGGCAAGTAACACAAAAAAGAGAGGAAATCACCCCAGATTTCCTCTCTTTTTTATACAGCAATCCATTCATAAACTGCTGCAAGTGTTTGAACGTGAAGAGAGCAGGCTTAAATATCATCAGCGATGTAAGACATATTGCAAGCCTGACAGCAGTGTCGCATCGATAACAACTTTACAAGGATATGTTTCCTCATCAGCAACTCCATGGATGGAAATGCTCATTAAAGGTTCTGTAATATCAAGAGAAAAACCAGTGATTGTCTTATAATATTCGGAAAAATCAGCAATATTTTCTTCTGAAAGCATATTAATTCTCCAATCTTCACTGTAATATGTTTTCCAGAAAAAATTTGGATTATCTTGTTTTAAAGCTTCTTCTCCCTGACTCGGCATGGTTGTTAAAATGCCATATGATTTGTCAAGCTTATCGTTTAAGGTCTCTAATGTTGTATCTTCAATGGTAATCTGAATAACACCAAGACCATAAGGAATTGTACTTCCCACAGCGAATTTCACTTCTGAACAAGTTCCCCAGTCGCACTTGATCTGCTGGTTATAATCAATGAATACTCCAGAGTCCTGCTCCTCTATGTTTGAGGGTTCTCCCAGAACTTCAATGATTTCATCTTTTGTCATACCCCATTCTAGTTTTCCACCACCAACAGGAATGTTATCATAATCATTTGCTGCTCCTTTTAAATTTCTAAAGAAGAATAGAATAAGCAGAAGCGCCAGGACAAGAACACAAAACAAAAGAATAAAAAGTTTTTTACGTTGCTTTTCCATAATATTCACGGATAACGTTATCTTTGGTTATCAATTTCTCCTTTCCATTTCTTTTTTGTAGGAACACTTACCTTTCATTATATATATATTTATCATAACACACTTTTGTGTAAAAATATGGTATATGTTGTAAACAACCATTTATGTGTTGCAAACGACTGATTTTTCATGGATTGGCACAGTTTTGGTAATAATTGCAACTATTTACTTGAAAGAACGGGTGGGGTTTTTACCGATTTCATTGCTCACCTGGAGCTGTCAGCTGGCTGGTGATTACTTTTACAGACGGATCATTGAGTGGTTATTGAGTACGAAACAACGAGAAACAATTCAAATTAGTTTATTGTATAGAATGGAAAGATATGGTATAATTTGATTTGTTTCTATATTGAAAACAGAGAATGTGTCAGGGTAAATGGATCGATAAATAGACCGTTACGTCTTTGATCCCTAGGTTTTGACTAGCTGATATGTTTTGGAAGGAATAAATCACATGAAAATAGAATTAGAAAAACAGGAGCTTCTTTCTGGTGTAAATACAGTGCTGCGTGCTATTGACGATGAAAGCGTTACAATATATTAAAGCTCAAGTAAGATTTCTTTTGTAGTAAGAGATGATAAAAATACCTATTTATATCTCATATCACCAGTCATGATTCAGGAATAAGAAGAGAATTGAAGAAGTATACCGACTCTGTCAGGGGTCGCAAAAAGGGAGATGAAATCTAATATGATTTCATCTCCTTTTTTGCTCCAAATTATACTCCCAGCCAGAATCGAACTGGCAACTAACCCTTAGGAGGGGTTTATTATATCCATTTAACTATGAGAGCTTATGAAATATCTGCTTGAAAATTACAGCGTTGAAGCACATTACGCCCATAAATTTATACCATGTTTTTGTAAAAAAAGCAAGTCCAAATCACCATAGACAGAACCAGGTACACAGTAAAAAGGGAACATCAAAAGTGTTTTTGTACAACGAGTGACAGGATACTCCATAAAGTATAATGAGTATTCGTTTAGAGTTTAAAGTTTAATATTATTTTTTGTGGGGGATTCTGAAGTCTTTGATATTTGATAATTGATAAAAGTATTAGAATTTGTTGACATTATTTGGATGACATTAAAAACTTTATATTAAAACTTAAATCAAGGAACAAGAAAATACCCCATTGTATAGATAACAGAACAAATAAATATTCAATGATATAGTTACTATCGCTAAGAACAGACAACAATAAAAAAGGGAGATATATTAGAGTGGTAATACCTATAATTTCAAAAGACTTTGTTATTATAGATGATTGATATTCGTCATATCTTTTTTTTCCAATAAAAATTAATATGATTATAAAAATTGTTATTAGTGAAAATGAATATCCAATATACTTCATATTGCCATCAAAAATAAAAACAGATATTTTATTCCAAAATGACGAAGTAAGAGTTTTTGTGTGATTAAATAAGCTTATAAATTCCATGTGATTTGAAGTAAAAATAAAAATAAATGAATAGCAGAAAGAAATTATAAAAATAAATAATGCATTAGTATAAGGTGACTTTAAAACTTTCATTTTATATCATCCTCCTTAAAAATAAATATACTTTCGATTGGTAGATTAAAATATGATGCAATATCATAGGCAAGCGTAATCGATGGGTTGTATTTTCCTTTTTCTATAGCATTTATTGCTTGGCGAGATACGTTAACTATTTCTCCTAGCTGTTGCTGTGTTAAACAACTAGCTTCTCTTAATTCTTTAACTCGATTGATAATATTATCACCCCCATGAATGTAAAGTAAACCTTACAAATGAACAGTAACATAAATCAAATCAAATTGCAAGATAAACTAAATATTACCATTATATGGATAATGTCTGTCGGGTGCTATAATTCATTTTAGCATTCGCTTTAGGCAATTTATGACAAATTTAGGTATTTTGGGTTCTACACTAATCATTTTAGCTACCAGGTGTAAATAAGCGGTCGTTTACAACAATTGCTATTAAATGTAAAAGATATGTGGTACAATTGATTTTAGAAGAAAGGAAGTTACCGTTAAGTTTCAAAGTTTCAAAGTTTCAGAGTTTCAAACGGTTTTAGTCACATTAAGAAAACTTTTTAAAAAGCGGAAATCTCAGCAGAAACCTGACAGTATGTACACTACAAGGGAGGAATGATATGTCAAAGGCTGATATGTCAAAGATAAAAAGAAAGATGATATTCTTTCGAATAATACAAATCTTTTGCATTGCTTGTGTAAGCTTTTTTGCATTCGTACTTTTTCTTCAATTATTGGAACTTGGTAGGTCAAAGGGATACGAAGGGCCAATTGCAACCTATGAGGACACACTGTTCTATGAAAAAGACTATAGTATTTATGAGTATCGCCCACAAACGGGGAGCCACGAGCTGGTAAATGAAATCGAAGGCGATTTCTGCCTGCAAGGAGATACGATTATCTATGTGAAAGACAAGCAGCTCAACTCTTTCAATGTAACAACCGGGGAGACGAATGTTATTTATGAATGCGGAGACGACATCAGCATGTCTGTTCATGGACCAAAGGAAGCTATCATTTTAGTATATCTGCAAAGAAAGGATGGTACTTATGAAAGAGACTATCTGTACGAGGGACAGCTGGTATTTGAAAACTATAAAGAGAGTAGTATGTTTTCAGAACAGGAACCGGACTGGGAGACATTGAATCAGCAATATGGTGAATCAATATATGTCTATGATAAATGGGGAAATACAGAGCCGGAAGTACAGTCTATCGCAGAGTCAATGCTGACGATTAGCTATGCAAGGCAGGCCGGAGACTATGTCTACATTGTTGTCCCGTACAAGAACACAGATAATTTATACTGCTATTATCCTATGTGTCACGCAAATGGCATAGTCTATGGGCTTGAAGAAGTAGATGTGCTGCTGCCTGAAAATGCACTGGGCAATGTTGAAAATGTGATATCAGCACTGTCCTTTACGACGAACGCGATTTTTTCGATTTTTATAGAGGTGTTATTTCTTGTAGTTCTGCTGGTCGCAGTATCAAAGAAAATAAAAAAGTTAAGGCCTTTCTGTATGTCATAAATGACTTTTGCACTGCCTCATCATTTAATGCATGGATGAGGTGCAAAGAATAACAAAATGTCGTCTGCAATATGACGATTGTCGTTCACAACATTTGACAGGATGATTACAAGAAACGTCAGGAAAGGTAATTGAAAAAAAGGAGAGGAAACGCCGGTGTATCTGTCGGGACGTTTAACTTTTCTTTAGGAGGATTCTATGGTTATTTACAGAAAGTATACAAAGGACGACTATCAATTCTTACGCGAGATGCTCTTTGAAGCTGTATTTTGGAGCAGAACAAAGGAGACTCTGCCATCTTTGGAAGAGGGACTCTCGTATGATTACACGAAACACATACTGGAAGGATTCGGCTCAAGGAATGGTGATACAGCGGTGATTGCAGAAGAAGCTGGAAAGAAGATTGGAGCTGCATTTATCAGGTATTGGAATAAAGAATTGAACATGAGAGGATATATCGCAGATGAAATTCCGGTTCTGGCAATCGGGGTTGTAAAAGAACACCGAAGAAAGGGTGTGGCGAACGAATTAATAAAATCGTTAAAAACAGTGGCCAAAGACAATGGAATATCAGAGATCAGCCTATGCGTTACAAAAAGCAATATAGCATATCAGCTTTATGTAAAAAGTGGGTTCGAAATCGTAGAGGAAGTGGACTCATCGTATAATATGCTTTGGAAGGGGTAAAGGTATCCGTTCCTCCTTTATCATAGGTAATAAAAACAAACAACCCGCTGATTTCACGACGAATCCGGCGGGTTGTACTTATTCTGCTATATCTATGCTTATTGTAACGTAGGCTTTTCTGCACACCTTCTGATCCATCTTTCAGGTTCAGGTCCTTAAAAAATCCACCGATCCCTGCATCCACACCGTTCCGCGGAAGCGCATGCCAACAGCCGGCTCCCCAAACAGGTCAGCTTTGTTGATACACAGGTCGAACAGCACATCGTTGCAGTTGAGCTGCATGCTGTAAAGTTCGTCACCGGTCTCGTTGTTCTTGAGCGGACGAACAGCGGTGATATAACCGAGAATTGTATATACATCGGATTCCGTTCCATATGGAATAAAGGTCGTATCTACGATACAGTAGACATCTTCCTGCTTGATTCGGACGGAGACAACCGAGTAAAGATCGATATCTTCAATGGTAAGGCTTTCAAGAGCTTCCTTGTTGCCTTTCTTTGCTTCGGATACCAGCTGGGAACGCTGGCGGTTCTTTGCGGTAATGCTTTGCTGCTGCAGTACATTGTTCACAGCCGGCAGCAGGATCTTGCCGTCTAAGGCAAGTGCTGATAAAGTAACCGGGTGAAGAACGGAGTCCTTTGGACCCTGTCTTGACTCAATGTAGTCGATGACATTCTGCAGATAGAAGATCAGTGACACACCGAGACGGCTGTCATCGCACATACCGTTGTACGCATCCGTATCAACACGTTTGCTGATGTAGACATCTTCGTGCATGCTGACATTGGAGCCGCGGAAATATGGGAAATAATGTTCCAGATGGAAATCTCCCTTGGCATCGAATTCACCGCGGACGGTGATGCCGATTCCATCAGCGCATTCCATGGAAGCTTCGACAAGAGAAGCACCACTCGAAAGTCGCGTAATTCTCTTTTCAGAAGCCTGTTCGAGAACGTGGGCAACAAGCTGTTCTGCGTCTGCCCTGTTTTGAGTCTGGCTATAGCCAATCGCTCTAAGATAACTATGCATGTATTCTCCTTGGTAATCTTATAAATCGCAGTTATTCACGGTCCTTGGGAATGGAACGACATCGCGGATGTTGGTCATACCGGTCAGATACATTACACATCGTTCAAATCCAAGTCCGAAACCTGCATGTCTTGCGGAACCGTATTTGCGTAAATCAAGATAGAAGCCGTAATCTTCCGGATTAAGGTTCATCTCCTCCATACGTTTCAGCAGTTTCTCTTCGCTGTCTTCTCTCTGGCTGCCGCCGATGATCTCGCCGATCCCGGGAACCAGAAGATCCATAGCTGCCACGGTCTTATTGTCCTCGTTCATCTTCATATAGAAAGCCTTGATGTCCTTTGGATAATCCGTAACAAATACTGGTTTTTTGAATATTTCTTCGGTCAGATAACGCTCATGCTCGGTCTGCAGATCACAGCCCCAGCTGACTTTATAATCAAATTTGTCGTTATTCTTTTCAAGTAAGTCGATTGCTTCGGTGTAAGTTACGTGTCCGAATTCAGAATTCAGCACGTGATTCAGGCGGTCAAGCAATTCTTTGTCAACAAAGCTGTTCAGGAATTCCATCTCTTCCGGTGCATGGGCCAGAACGTAACGGATCACATGCTTGATCATGCTTTCAGCCAACATCATATCATCCTTCAGATCAGCGAATGCGATTTCCGGCTCGATCATCCAGAATTCTGCAGCATGTCTGGTCGTGTTGGAATTCTCCGCACGGAAGGTCGGACCAAAGGTATAGATATTACGAAAGGCCATGGCATAGGTCTCACCATTTAACTGACCGCTTACGGTCAGATTTGCTGATTTTCCAAAAAAGTCTTCCGCAAAATCAATAGCTCCCTCTTCTGTTTTTGGAAGATCGTTAAGATCAAGTGTTGTTACACGGAACATCTCGCCGGCACCCTCGCAGTCACTTCCTGTGATGATTGGAGTATGCACATAGACAAAATCCCTCTGTTGAAAGAATTCATGGATTGCATAAGCAACCAGGGAACGAACACGAAAAACTGCCTGGAAGGTATTTGTTCTTGGACGAAGATGCGTCATGGTACGAAGGTATTCTAAGGTATGACGCTTTTTCTGCAGAGGGTATTCCGGGGTGGAGGTCCCTTCTACGGTTACGGTGTCTGCCTGGATCTCAAAGGGCTGTTTCGCCTGTGGTGTCTCGACCAGAGTCCCTTCTACGAGGATGGCAGAGCCGACATTCAGCTTTCCGATTTCTTCAAAGTTCTTCAATGCATCGGAATATACGACCTGAAGTGTCTCAAAGAAGGTTCCGTCATGCACGACGATAAAGCCAAAGGTCTTGGAATCGCGTATGCTGCGGATCCAGCCACCGATGGAGACTTTCTTTCCGATATATTGTTCTTTTTCTTTATATAATTGTCTGATGGTTGTAAGTTCCATGAAAAAGCTCCTTATCCATAAAAATGAATGGTATTTTTCCTGTTAAAAAGGCATTTACATAATGCCGCAGCAGGTCTGACAGCATCCTATAACGTTTGTGATTATACCACAAGCATGGTCAAATTCCAACCGTATTTTTAGATACGTTAAGAACAGGTAAAAAATTATACTTTCTCAATGAGGAAGTGGAGATAAGAAATCAAATAAAAGAGGGAAATGTACAATATTGTAAGAATATATTGTGACAGATATTTAAATATGATACAATATTTTTGATGGGAAGGGAACATATTTTTGCTGGCTTATGGGGGTTTTCTATGCAAAAAAAGGTTTTATTTATCCTGATAACAATTCTATTTTCCCTGTGTACGCCTGCCTTTACGGCTGAGGCAGCAACTACGCAGGTTATTCGTGTCGGTTTTTTCTCCATGGAGGGATATCATGAGGTGTCCGAAGATGGAGTAAGAAGCGGCTACGGATATGACTATCTTCAAAAGCTGGCCCTCTTTAACAACTGGGTCTATGAATATGTCGGTTATGATAAAAGCTGGGATGAAATGCTTGTCATGCTGGAAAACGGGGAGATCGACCTGATAAGTCCAGGGTATAAAGATGCAGAACTGGCAGAACGTTTTGCATTTTCTGAGAAAAGCATGGGGAACAGCTCCACGATTCTGACGGTAAAAGAGGGAAGCACGAAGTATGCAGCAGAAGATTACGGTAATTTTGATGGAATCCGCATTGGCGTTCTAAAGGACAGCAGGTACGAACAGACCATCAAAGATTTTGCAGATGAAAAAGGCTTTCGCTATCAGCTTACCCTTTATGAAACAGAGGCGAAGATGGAGGAAGCTCTTTCACTGGGGACTGATATAGATGCTATCGTAAGTTCCAGTATGCGTAAAAAAGAGAATGAAGTTATCCTGGCTGAATTCGATACAAAGCCATTCTATATAATAGTCCAAAAGGATAATACAGAGCTACTGACGCAGTTAAATGATGCAATGGAAAAAACAAGTGTATTCTTTACCGGTATTCATGCAGAATTGTATTCAAAGTATTTCATTTCAGAAAGATCGTCTACGCTAGCCTTTACGGCGCAGGAGCTGGCCTATATTGAGAAAATGCAGCACGAGGGTGTTGTAATCAAGGCAGCGATGAAGCCGGAGTACCTTCCGCTTTCCGGATTTGAAGAAGGCAGGGCACAGGGAATTGTTGCTGATCTGGCTTCCTACATTGAAGAAAGAACAGGACTTTCCATAGAAATCCTTGAGACGGCGAACCGTCAGGAATACAGCACTTTGTGTTCGGGGGATGAGATCGCTCTGATTCTTGACTGTGCCGCGGGCTTTGGTCAGGCAGAGAAATTCAATGCAAAACTTACAAAGGAATATTTATCCGTGCCTTATGCGACCGTGTCGCTTAAAAACAGCAAGAAGGTTGAAAAGGTGGCGGCTCTTCGAAATTCCATGATCGGGCTATATTATCTGCCACAGATTTACACAGCGGATCAAATCCTTTATTTTGACAGTAATGAGGAATGCATTACGGCCATTAAGGAGGGAGAAGCAGACCTTTGTTTTCAGAATCTTTATACAGCTGAACAGCTGGTCCATCAGGACGAGAAGAATAAACTCGCGGATGAATTCTTTGATGATTTTTCGATATCCATCGGGGTCGCTGTGAAAAATACCGCAGCGCCGGAACTGCTTTCCATTGTTAATAAGGTAATGTATGGCATGGATCACAGTACACTGGATGTTATAATCAACCAGAATACAAGCTATCCGGACGCATCTTTTTCTCTGATTGGTTATATCTATGACGAACCGTTTTCTCTTGTGGTCATTTTTATTGTTGTGGTTCTTCTTGTACTGGCAGAAGAAGTTCTGCGTTACAAGAGCAAGAAAGGGAAGTTGTATCTGCAGATGAATCAGGAATACGCCAGACTGATATCCTATGTCTGCAGTGTCAACGATGAGGTGAGTGAAGTTAATATATCCGCCGGCAAGAAAAAAAGGTATCATGTTGAAAACAATTTAGTCCTGCGTGAAGAAGAGGATATACGAGAAGACTTTTTGACAGCCGATATCTTTCCGGAAGACAGGGACGAAGCAGCAACAGCATTTTCCCAGCAGGCCATTTCCCTGATGATTCTGGAAGGACAAAAAGCATATCATGAAATGCGGGTTCGGACAGAAAAAGGGGACTACCAGTGGTTCGCCTATATACTGCAGGGAATATCAAGGGATGAAATACACCCGAACAATTATATGCTCTTTAAGCGGAACATTGATGCTGCCAAAACAGAAGCCGAGCAAAAGAAAAACCAGCTGATGGATGCGCTGGCTGTGGCAGAGCAGGCAAGTGAAGCAAAAGGTGTCTTTATGTCCCGAATGTCGCATGAAATCCGAACACCGTTAAATGGTGTCATCGGGTATATGGCGATTGCACAAAATACAATGGACAATCAGAGCAAAGTCAGAGAATGCATTGAAAAGGCAGAAAATTCCGCAAGGCATCTGCTGGCCATTATCAATGATGTGCTTGATATGTCGGCCATTGAGAGCGGAAAGATGAAGGTAGCAAATGAAAGCTTTGATTTTAAGCAGCTGACTTCTTCGATCTCGACGTTGTTCTATCATCAGGCAATACAAAAAGGGAATCGGTTCGAGGCGATATTAAATGATATTACAGAGGAAGTCTTAATCGGCGATCCGCTTCGCCTGAATCAGATTCTTATGAATCTGCTGTCTAATTCAATCAAGTTCACGCCACCGGGCGGAAATGTGTTTTTAAAGATAACACAGACCATGAAACTGGCGGACAGTGTTTATATGAGATTCGTGGTCGAGGATACCGGAATTGGCATGTCAGAAGAATTTATGAATAAACTGTTTCAGCCTTTTGAGCAGCAGGATGCCGGCATTGCACAAAAGTATGGCGGCACCGGACTTGGATTATCGATCACGAAGAATCTTGTCACGATGATGAAAGGTGTGATTCGGGTCGAAAGTGAGCCGGGGGCAGGATCAAGATTTACAGTAGAACTGCCATTTGGGATCGATCATGAAAGAAACCGGGTGATAACGGCACCGAAGGAGTTTTCAAAGATCCATGCACTTATTGTTGACGATGAGGTAAATACCTGTGAATATATTAAGATGCTGATGGACCGCTGCGGAGTGCAGTCAGAGATTGCGGTCAGCGGGAAAGAAGCGGTTGATATGGTGCACAGGGCCGCGGTGGAGAAGAACGATTATAATCTATGCCTTATGGACTGGAGAATGCCGGGAATGGATGGCATGGAGACGGTTCAAAAGATACGTGAGGTGGTCGGAGAAAATGTTCCGATCATTATCGTAACCGCGTACGACTATTCGGAAATCGAGGAGGAAGCAAAGAAAAACGGAGTGAATCTTATTGTGTCAAAACCTTTGTTCCAGTCTTCGGTGTTCGATCTGCTGGTAAGTCAGTACGGGAAGTATAAAGTTGAGATTCCGGAGGTATTTAATGAATATCATTTTGATGGAAAAAGAATACTCCTGGTCGAAGACAATGCGATGAATATGGAAATAGCGGCAGAAATCCTCTCCGACGCAGGTTTCCTTGTCGATGGTGCGGTTAACGGAGAAGAGGCGGTGAAACAATTTTTAGCGTCTGAACCGGGAACCTATCAGATTATTTTAATGGATGTGCAGATGCCGGTTCTGAATGGATATGATGCGACGATGCAGATACGAAAGTCGAAGCACCCGGAGTCAGCGACCATTCCGATTCTTGCCATGACGGCAAATGTATTCGCAGAAGAGGTCGCAAAAGCAATCGAATCCGGTATGAATGAACATATAGCAAAACCGATCGATGCTGATGTGCTCTTCTCGACAATAGCAAAATATCTGAAAGAGGAATAATGTGCAGGGTTTTTCCAAGTTCCTGAAGCAGATCCGTTGGAAGCAAAAAGGGAAGCTTAAAAAATGAATTGGGAACCAGCGATAGACCCGGCAAATCAAAAGAATGATAAAAACGAAGAATCCCGGAGTGAAAAAGTAGGGACAGAAGAACAGAAGGATAAAAAGACAGTGGAATAGAAAAAAGAAAGACAGAAGGATAGCGGAATAGAAAGATTAAAGAGTAGAAGAACAGAAAGATAAAAGGATAGCGAAATAGAAAGATTAAAGAGCAGAAGAACTGAAAGATAAAAGGATAAGGAAAAAAACAGAAACGAGGATACCATGTGCGGAAGATACTATGTTGATGATGAGACAGCCAGAGAGATTGAAAAGCTGGTCAGGGAAATCGATAAAAAACTAGCTGAAAAATCCGGAAAGAAGGATATTCACCCTTCAGAAACGGCAAGTGTCCTTTGTGAAAAGCAGGAGGAACTTGCGATCCGGCAGCAGTACTGGGGCTTTTATATGCCTGCGCCGGCGGCTTCAGACCGGCAGCAGAATACTTTACCGAAAAGTCAGACGGCAAAGACAGGAAATATCATCTTTAATGCCAGAATCGAAAGTGCTTATGATAAGCCAATGTTCTCAGAAAGCATAAGGAACCGGCGAATTATCGTTCCGGCACGAGGCTTTTATGAATGGGATAAGGGTAAGACAAAGCATACCTTTTTTGGAAAAGACGGAGAGATCCTTTGCATGGCAGGAGTATATAAGCACTTTGGAGACCAGGAACGGTTCGTAATTCTTACAGCACCAGCCGATACCCTGATGGAACCGATCCATGACAGGATGCCCCTGATACTGGAGAAAAATCAGATCGAGGACTGGATCTTTGATGAAAAAGCAGCCAGAAAGCTTGCAAAGGAAGCAAAGCCGCGCCTTGAGAGAAGAACCGACTACGAGCAGCAAAGTCTTAGTTTTTTAGAGTAAACCAAGAAAAAAGAAAAGAAAATAATACGAAAAAGAATCGGTGAAAAAGGAACAATTTTTCGAAATACAAATTCGAACATTTGTTCCTTTTTTCTTTGTTTCCCTCTTTACAAACAGAAAAAATCCTGTTATAATCTGAGAACAAGGAGGCGAACATACGTTTGGATAAAGTTATTTTTCATATTGATGTAAACTCAGCTTTTTTATCCTGGGAAGCGGTTTACCGATTGAAGCACCTTGGCGGCAACCTGGATTTACGTGAGATACCATCCGCAGTAGGCGGCGACATGGCAATGAGAAGAGGCATTATCCTGGCAAAATCAATTCCTGCAAAAAAATACGGTGTAAAGACAGGAGAGACCATTAATGAAGCCAGGCAAAAGTGTCCGGAGCTTTTGGTTGTTCCCCCCAATTATGGTCTCTTCGAAAAGTCCTCTGCGGCTTTTATCAACATACTTCGGGAATACACGCCGGATGTGGAACAGTACAGCATCGATGAGGCATTTTTAGACATGACAGGTACACAGGCGCTGTTCGGTCCGCCGGTAAAAGTGGCCAACGAGATCAAGGACAGGATTCGGAATGAACTTGGATTTACCGTGAACATCGGAATTTCTTCCAACAAGCTACTGGCAAAGATGGCGTCAGATTTTAAAAAACCGGATCTGGTGCATACCCTGTTCCCGGAGGAGATGGAGAAGAAGATGTGGCCGCTGCATGTTTCCGATCTCTTTTTTGTAGGAAGAGCTACGGCAAAGACCCTGTTCAACTTAGGAATCCGTTCCATTGGTGAGCTGGCCGCCGCCGATCCGAAGCTGCTCCGGTATCATCTGAAAAAACAGGGTGAGATCATTTGGGGCTTTGCGAATGGAATAGATATGTCCGTCGTAGAACCCACGCCACCGGAGAATAAAGGGTATGGCAACAGCACGACCATTGCCTTCGATGTAACGGATGCCGGGACAGCAAAGATGGTACTTCTTGGTCTGGCAGAGACAGTTGCGGCCAGACTCAGGCAGAATGAAGTAAAGGCAGAAGTAATTGCGGTGGGAATAAGGAACAGTGATTTAAGCTATGCCTCGCATCAGATGGTACTGGAGACGCCGACGAATATTACACAGGAGATTCACAAAGCGGCTGCAAAGCTGTTCGATGAGTTATGGAAAGGGCAGCCAATACGGCATCTGGGAATTCATACATCAAGGATGAAGGAAAAGGATGCGGCAAGACAACTTAGCTTATTTGATAAGACAGACTATGAAAAGCTGGAACGTCTGGACGAAACAATCGACGCCATCCGTAAAAAGTATGGTATTGATTCGGTAAAACGTGCATCGTTTGCCGTACCGAACAAAGTCGATCATATGTCCGGCGGAATATCACGGGAAAAAAGGACCGTGGATTACAGCAGACTTGATATAAAATAACCTTTTGGCACGTAAGGGCTGAATGATTTGGCGGTGTTATCATCCGTATTATAACATCCAGGTCCTTACATCGTTTATAATGTAAGGAGGTTTATTATGGCGTTTGGAATAGGAACGAATACAGAAACGCCGGTTTTTGATGAAATACGCGGGAAGCAGGTCCCGATAGCCTGTGAGTGCTGGTTCGACAGCAAGGGTCAAAGCATGCCCCGGTTATTCAAATACGAGAATGAAGCAGGAATGGTATGCACGGTGCGAAGCATTCGTGTATGCTATCTGGAAGAGAAAAATTACGCAGGAATCTCCTCCAGGGAGTACGATTGTGAAATCATAGAAAATGGTGCACAAGAGCGAATTAAACTCATTTTTTTTATGGAGCACTGCCGATGGGTAATGGTTCTTCCTGGAGCATTGTGAGAGAAACAGACAATTCCTTCACAATACGCATAAAACAGTGTAGGAATGAGGAAAAAGCTGAAATAATTTATCTTATAAGAGAGAAAGCAGACGAATTACAATCGTACTGTTTTCTCTTTTTTACTTATGGTGTTTACGTTGACTTTCAAATGGGGATTTGTTAAACTTTTCTTGGATAAAAGACATGAAAAGAGGATACTGGCATGATAAAAAGCATTAACATACAAAAGGCTTCAAGAAAAGTTTTCTTAATTACCGTAGATATCTGCTCAGTCATTGCTGCATCGATCGGTGCGCTGCTTCTTCGTTTTAATCTAAGCTTATCATCGATAGACTCCGTCTTCCTTGATACGGCATGGGCGTTCCTGATTATTTTGATTCCGATGACAATCATTGTGTTTTCAGTGTTTCATTTATATCAAAGCTTGTGGGCGTATGCCGGGGTTGTGGAATTTGAGAGCATTGTAGCGGCAAGCATTGTTGTGTCGGCACTTCAGGCAGCGATCATGATGCTTCTTCAGTTGTCTATGCCAAGAAGTTATTATCTGCTATTTGGTATGGTGCTTGTTATTATTGTCGGAGCGTCAAGGTTCGGTTACCGGGCTTTGCGTCATAACAGACAAAAAAGAAGCAATCGTGGCGATATGCGTAATGTAATGGTCATCGGTGCAGGCGAGGCAGGCAATGCCATCGTAAAAGAGCTTATTTCAAGTGCTCATCTTCATCAGAACATTCCCTGTATCATTGATGATGATCCGTTGAAGATAGGCAGTTATATTCAGGGTGTTAAAGTTGTTGGAAATCGTGACAGTATATTAGAGAATGTTGAACGGTATGCTATCGATGATATTATCATTGCGATTCCCTCGGCCAGTAAAAAAGTAATACGGGAAATTACGGAGATCTGCAAGGAGAGCACCTGCGAACTTAAGATTCTGCCGGGTATGTATCAGCTTGTTACAGGTGAAGCAAGTATCAGCAAGCTGAGAAACGTAGAGATCGGAGATTTACTTGGAAGAGATGCCATTGAGGTGGATCTTAATTCCATTATGAGCTATGTTAAGGATAAAGTTGTAATGGTGACTGGCGGCGGTGGCTCGATCGGAAGTGAGCTGTGCCGGCAGATTGCGGCACATCAGCCAAAACAGCTGATCATACTTGATATCTATGAAAACAATGCCTACGATATTCAGCAGGAACTGATCCGGACTTATCCAAAGCTTAATCTGGAAGTCCTGATTGCTTCCGTGCGGAACAGCCTGCGTATTGAAAAGATTTTTGAAATGTATCGCCCGGAGATCGTATACCATGCAGCGGCACACAAGCATGTACCATTGATGGAGAAAAGTCCGAACGAAGCGATAAAGAATAATGTATTTGGTACTTTGACTGTTGTAAAGGCCTCCGATCGTTATAGTGTTAAGCGCTTTGTTATGATTTCGACAGATAAAGCGGTGAACCCGACCAATGTCATGGGTGCGACCAAGCGGATCTGCGAGATGATCATACAGACCTATAACAATAAATCAAAAACAGAATTTGTAGCAGTACGTTTCGGCAATGTACTTGGAAGTAACGGCAGTGTAATTCCGCTTTTTAAAAAGCAGTTGGAACAAGGTGGTCCGATTACGGTCACACATCCAGGAATCATTCGTTATTTTATGACAATACCGGAAGCTGTTTCGCTGGTTTTACAGGCAGGTGCTTATGCAAGAGGCGGTGAGATCTTTGTTCTAAATATGGGAGAACCGGTCAGAATCCTTGATTTGGCAAAGAATCTGATACGGTTTTCCGGATATATACCGAATGAGGAAATCCTGATTGAATTCACGGGCCTGCGTCCGGGAGAAAAGCTATACGAAGAACTGCTTATGAAAGAAGAAGGCCTTCGGAATACAGAAAATCAGCTGATCCATATCGCAAGACCCATTAATATGAACGAACGCATTTTTGAGCTTCAGCTGGAAGAGCTTTTTGAAGTCAGTCAGAAGGAGCCGGAAGATGTCAGAAGAATGATCGAGCAGATCGTACCGACGTATGTTAATCAGAAAAGCGAATGATTTTCACTGAACGAAATTGGAGCGCAACAATGAAAGAGTAGCGGTCAGCTGCTCGGAAAAAAGAAAAAGACATAAAATATTCGTGATAAATCACAAACTTTTATGCCTTATGTAAATCATTGCTGGATAGGAAATGTAAGGTAGCTGTCTCCTGATTCGGCGTAGAACAAAGAATCAGAGATTCCGACAAGGTAGTAAAAGGTGTCAGAAAGTGTAAAGAGTTCACTGCTTGTTTTTGTTTCGGGGTAAAGTATAACATAGGCAGTCGGTGAACCGGAATCCCAGGTGAATATGGGAAGATAACAGACCTCTGCATCAATGACCGGCTGTCCGTATTTTGGGTTGCTTATTGTGGTATTGAGTGTGATATCTGCCCTGTTTCCCTGATAGATGTCATAGATTACGGCAGTCGAGGAAGAGAAACCAACAAAGGCATAATGATCAAAGCAGCTTAAGGTATCAATAACAGGACAATCTTCGGAAAGATAAGCAAGTTCTAACGTTTCTGTGTTCAATCGTAGCAGAGAAGTCGTTCCGTTTTCATCGGTAAGCATAAACAACAGATAAGAATCGCAGGGAACCAGATGATGAAGACTGTAACCATCAGGGAATGAAAAAAGAATTCCGCTGTTATTTCCATCAAGATCTGCTTCAAGCAGTGAAGATTCAACGGCTCCGGTCTCATCGTCATACGTATAATATGCATAATACATGAGTTCATTGGTCACAGTAAATGTATTGCTTAATTCAGGGCTTCCGTAAAAGGAGGCATAGACAAGAGTGATGTCTGATCCATCTTTTTTCATTCGAATATAAAGTGACAACTCATCTTTTCCCCAGTAATCGTACTGAACGTAGACATATTCACTGGAGACCAGTGCGCCAACAAAGAACCAGTCAGCACTGGAAGCCATGGTATCCCCTGAAAAATACTGGGAAAGATCAATATAATCAGCAACAAATAAGGTAGAAGTAGCTCCGTCAGCGGAAGTGAATGTAACATGACCGTCACCTTGAAAGGATAATTCGCCAAGATCGCTGCGACATATTGAAAAACCGTTGTAGTAGTTCGTGTAAGAGATTCCATCCGTTGTTGTCTTTTTTCCGGTCGTAATAAAGGAGAAAAGATCAGAGTGCGGATTGCTTCCGTTCGTATCGATCAATTTCGCGGGATCAGCGGTAACAATTGAGGTATCCGAAGGAGTATCTGTCCCTTCGGCAGAATTGTTGTCTGCGGTGTTTTGATTATCTGATAAAGCCGCCGTAACGGATGGGTTCGTCGATGGTTTACCTGACGAGTCATCGGTTCCGATAAAGTATTTCGAACTGATTACCAGCAATACTGCCAAAAGCAGCATGAGAAAAATAGTAACCAGCTGAATTCCATATTTTTTCATGAGTATCCTCGTATTCCGGTGCTTTTGCATGATGATGCATGGGCACATAGTATAATATTAATAATGTATGAAAAGCGCATCCAAGACCGTTTCTTGTGTTCAAATGCCTAAGACATCATATCATAATCATGGGTTCAATACAACCCGAAAATGATATACAAATAGAAATAAATGGCATATTATGTAATTTTATGAGCGCGTACAATCGAAAAATTTATTATAAATCCAACGAATTCTGTATTTGATATAAGTAAAGTATGACCAAGTGACGATATACTTACAGAATACTATGCTCAAAAGGAACTTTGAGTAAGAAATACAGTCAGAGAATGCATACGAAAAGCAAATGCATCGGGAATCCGCCGTTTTGATATTCGAATCTTCGAAAAAGTTTTATTGTTGGAGAATCTTTTCTATCTATGTAATCCTGTGCTGTAAATTTTTCAGTGTTATAAATCTTTGTGTTATAAATCTTTGTGTTATAAATCTTTGTGTTATAAATCTTTGTGTTATAAATCTTTGTGTTATAAATCTTTGTGTTATAAATTTTTCTATGTTATAAATCTTTCTGTGCTATAAAATCTTTCTGTGCTATAAAATCTTTCTGTAGTATAAAATTTTACCTTGTTATAAAAATTGAAGGAGGGTGTCTTCTGTGAACAAGAAATTTAACATCAGTATTTTTTATATATTATTCTTTCTGGCAGCCGTTTTTTTATCCGGTTTTGTCCTGTTAGAACTAAGGGAAGATTTTCTTGCTGTTCTGGGATCCATTGCTGTGCTTCTTATTTCTGCATATCTTCTGATTGATAAACTTCATGAAGACATTCTTTTTTATCTTAGCGAATTAAAGAATGGAACAAAAACGACAGATGAGACGGAGAAAGAAAAGCTTGCTCCTTATCTGGATGAAATTCAAAAGATTGAAAAAGCGACCTACACAGCAACGAAAAAGAATGCTATTGCCAGTGAAGATCATTATAAAGACCTGTTGATCCAGGTAAATCGAATCAGTGATGAACTTCAGCAGCTGATGCAGGCAACCGAAAAAGGTGTAGAAAACGTTCCAGGAAAGCAGTTGATTCAGATTCAGCAACAGATACTTGATCAGGATGCCGAAAATTATCGCTACCAGACCAATGCACTGAAAGCCATTGTTAAATATAATAAGGAAAATGCAAAACAGATTGCTGAGAATGCAAACTCCAATGCTCAGAATATTCTGAAACAAAGCGAAACAGACACAGACAGGATATTGGAAGGTCTTCATCTGCTCGGCGAACAAGTCGTACAATTATCCATGATTCAGGAACGGATTAACGACAGAATTGACAAAATGCAGGAAAGTGGAATGCAGATAATCAGGGAAGAAGCTGTAAAAGCAGTACCTTTACCGGAAGCGACTCGGGTTTCTGCGCCAATCCCGGAACCTATCTCTGAACCTACCCCTGAACCAATCATAGAATTAGAATCCGAAACATTTCCTGAGCCGAGCGCAGCATCTGAACTGATTCTTGAACCTGAGCCACTAAGTGAACCGGAACCGGTCCTTAAATCGGCACCGGCGCCGGAAGCAAAGCCGGAACCAAAGCCAGAACCAACGCCAGCTCCAAAAGCAGAAATACCGGTTCCATCAGGCGATCCGAATAAATCATTAAGTGCAGATGAGATAGCCGCAATGTTCGCAGCGGCAGCAACCCCGGCGCCGGAAGCAAAGCCAGAACCAAAGCCAGAACCAGCGCCAGCACCAAAAGCAGAAATACCGGTTCCATCAGGTGATCCAAATAAATCATTAAGTGCAGATGAGATAGCCGCAATGTTCGCAGCGGCAGCAACCCCGGCGCCGGAAGCAAAGCCGGAAGCAGCGCCAGCTCCAAAAGCAGAAATACCGGTTCCATCAGGTGATCCGAATAAATCATTAAGTGCAGATGAGATAGCCGCAATGTTCGCAGCGGCAGCAACCCCGGCGCCGGAAGCAAAGCCGGAACCAGCGCCAGCACCAAAAGCAGAAATACCGGTTCCATCAGGCGATCCGAATAAATCATTAAGTGCAGATGAAATAGCCGCAATGTTCGCAGCGGCAAATATGAAATAAGAAACAGCGTGTGATGATCTTTCTCTGGCATTCATTCATTATGAAACCAGAATAGAAGAACCTTTACACGCTGTTATTTTTATGTATTACCTGCTATACCAGCAGAATTCTATTGAATGAAAGATTACGAGGCATCCAGATCACCTAACTCGGTTCCACCGGAATAAGTGCCGCCGGAGTAAATACCATTCGTGCTGTCAGTCGAATAGCTTCCACCAGAGAATACGGTATAGGTTTCGCCGCTTACTAGTTCCGGCATGCAGATTACAGCACAGCTATAGGATTTTGGTGATGCTATGGTAAGTATTTCATTGCCCTTACTGTCTTCAACATGCAAAATGGTATCAGCGTTCATGCTTATGGTAAAGGCAAGAACTCCCTGTTCGGTATCGGAAACACTCTGTGCCATGCCACTGCTTCCAAGCGCAACGACCGTACCGCCGGTCAAGGTAAAGCTGTCGTCATAGTCAAGTGCACCGTTCATGTTATCGGTAGGTCCATAGACTATAACGGTACCGCCGGTCATGGTAATGCTTCCATTAGAGTCAACTCCGTCACCGGCAGCATTGACAACGGTATATCCACCACTGATTGTCGTTGTACCTGAGGTGGAAGACTCCATACCGCCACCGCCCCACTGCCGGTTGCTTGATGCGGAACCATCAACACCCCCGGCTGCATTTGTTCCGTCATCGGTCGATGTAATGTAATTTGTTCCGCCTGTAATGTTCAGATCTACGGCTTCGAAGCCTTCATAGCTTTCTGCAACAATGGTCGTACCACCGGCTACAACAAGGACATCATCTGAGTGAAGTCCATCATCACCGGAGGTGATGTAAAGCGAACCATCATTTACGGTCAGGGTGCTTCCTGCGTGCAGGGCATCATCCGAGGAATCAATGGATATATAGCCACCGTTAATGGTCAGGTCGTTTGCTGCTTTTAATGCTTTTGCACTGGATGAATCGGAGGTATCAGTTGAGTTGCTTGTACTGCTTGATGAACTGCTTTGTCCGGGTCTGCCACCGCTGCCGCGATCCCAGGTTCCCCAGTCAGAGTTATGGACTGCACCATTTGCGCTTCCGCCGCCGGTAGACAGAGCAATCGTTCCGCCGTTGATCGTAAGGTCGGTAACTGCTTGAATTCCATCCTGTGAAGCTGTAATTGATAATGTTCCGTCTTCTATTAATACATATCCTTTTCCGTCATCTGTTGCATTGTTCGTTCGAAGACCATCGGCTCCGGCTTCGACCGTAATGGTTCCAGCGGTGATTGTTATGGAATCCTTACCACGTATACCGTCATCGACGGCGGTTACATAAAGGGTTCCGCCATTTATTTCAAGATCGTCTTTTGAATGAATTCCTTTGGCATAGTTGCCGGTTACATAAAGCGTACCGGAACCTTCTATAACAAGATCGTCTTTGCTGTATATTGCAGCATTTGGAACATCGCTTTCGTCATCGGTTGAAACTTCAGCATACGTTGAACCATCCTGTATTAGATTCACAGAACCTTCTGCAAGAGTTAGAACGGTCTTCTTCGGAGAACTGATGACATAAACGGCTGATGAATCGCTGCAGGTGAGATCTACTCCATTTAATATCAACTCTACTTTTTTATCATCGCTCGTATTTACAATGATCTGACCGTCATTCAAGGATCCTGAGATCAGATATGTTCCAGCGGAGGTAATTGTTATGAGACTTCCATCAGCGGCTGCACCGGTACCGTCGATGACGGCACTGTCCCCCTGAAGGGTTATGGTGGCATCCACATCAAAATTCTCGGAAGTGGTCACTGCGTCCGACGGAGCATCGATACTTGAAGTTTCGATCGGGGTTACAGTAACAGAGGCATCTTCTGATATTGTAACAGAAGAATTACCGGAAACAGAGGACGAGCTGTTTGTTCCTGATGAACTGCCGGAAGTGTCAGCCGAAGTGTTTGAGGAATCAGTACCATTGGTGCTGACGTTTGTTGCTGAATTGCCGCCTGTCGTATCGGAGCAGCCGGTCAATGCAATGGTTGCAGTAACCAGGCAGAGAACGCAAATTTTTTTACATAGTTTTTTCATTTATGACCTCCATGATTTCAATCGTGTTTCTTTACAAATCTATTGCATAATTTACACAGAATTAACAATAGTACATCCTTAGAATACAAGGTATTTGTTTAGAAATTGTGTCTTTATTATTAGAAGGCAGAAGAGTGAAAGAATATGATAATTCTATCACAGGCAATTTTGTGCCCGCGCGTCAGTGCTTGTTCAAACCTGATATGCGCTAAGATAAGTGCAGGAATGGAGAAAACAAGAGAAAATAGCATTTAACAAAGGGAAAAAGCAGTGTTAAATGTGCTGATAAAAGCTCTGAAAGTTTTGTTATAGTAAATAAAAAATTTTATCTTGACAAACTTTCTAAATGATTATATAATCGCACTAGTTTATAGAGTCGATGTAGTTACGACGAGAACATATTGACCGCTCTTTAAAATCCAGAGCCAAGGCCAGACGGACAGCCGGGTCAACTGCCGAACGCAGTGAAAACTGCATTATTGATTGAGTTAGAAGCTCAAATTTTATAAGATGGTTACTTAATAACCAAACGTGTATAAGGTACACACTTGTGAAACGATCAATAAGAGTGGTGAAAGTAGTTCTTGCTACATAAGACTCTGAAATCAGATAGGTGAATTATTACAGCTTGATTTGACTGTGTATAATTCATCAATTAGTGAGACAAGTGACAGGTATCGCATAGACGCGGTGCCTTTTTTTGTGTTTTAAAAAGATTAGTGGTAAACTTTAAGTATGCGGTTTTGAAATAATTCGTCAGGGGGATCACATGGAAAACAAATTGAAGCTATATGGGTTTAATAATCTGACAAAGTCGTTGAGTTTTAATATCTATGATGTTTGTTACGCAAAATCAGAGCGGGAGCAGAGAGATTATATCAGTTATATTGATGAACAATATAATTCGGAGCGTCTGACCAGCATTCTGTTCAAAGTGACGGAGATGATCGGAGCAACCGTTTTAAATGTGGCTAAGCAGGATTATGAACCACAGGGTGCCAGTGTAACATTTCTTATAGCAGAAGAGGCAATGGCAGCAGCCCAGAGCGGGAATACAGTAGTAGCTCACCTTGATAAGAGCCACGTTACCGTGCATACCTATCCGGAATATCATCCGGAGAATTCCATAGCAACCTTTCGTGTTGACATTGATGTAGCGACCTGTGGGGAGGTCACACCGCTGTCCACACTGGACTTTTTGATCGGAAGCTTTGATTCTGATATTATAACAATGGATTACCGTGTCAGAGGCTTTACCCGTGATATGGTGGGAAAGAAACTGTACATTGATCATAAAATCACATCCATACAGGATTATATAGATGCAAAAACACTGGAACGTTACGATGCCATAGACATTAACATGTATCAGGCGAACCTGTTCCACACCAAGATGCTGATCAAGGAAGTGGATCTTCAGAATTATCTGTTTAAAACAGATGTATACGAAATTGCTCCAAAGACAAGACTTAACATTACGAACAGCCTTCGCCAGGAAATGATCGAAATTTTCAGCGGAGTCAATGTCTACTAAGAAAGGAAAGGCGATGGATCAGAGAAAAGCACCGATTTATGAAGCTCTTGAAGAATTAAAAAGCATGCGCCTGGTCCCATTCGATGTGCCGGGTCATAAGCGGGGCAAAGGGAATAAAGAACTGACCGATTTTCTTGGGGAGCGATGCATGACGGTGGATGTAAATTCCATGAAGCTGCTCGACAATCTCTGTCATCCGGTCAGTGTAATAAAAGAAGCGGAAGAACTGGCAGCAGAAGCATTTGGCGCAGCCCATGCCTTTTTTATGGTAGGTGGAACGACTTCCTCCGTACAGGCAATGATTCTGGCTGTATTAAAAGCAAAAGATAAAATCATTATGCCAAGAAATGTTCACAGGAGTGCCATCAATGCACTGGTCCTTTGCGGAGCCATACCGGTATACATTAATCCGCAGACAAATGAACAGCTGGGTATATCGCTTGGTATGTCCGTTGAAGATGTAAAAGCTGCGATCCTTGCTAATCCGGATGCCAAAGCAGTCTTTGTCAATAACCCAACGTATTATGGGATCTGTTCGAATCTGAAAGAGATAACAAAACTGGCTCATGAGCATGGAATGAAAGTACTTGTAGACGAAGCCCATGGAACTCACTTTTACTTTGGCGAGAACATGCCGATTTCGGCCATGGCAGCCGGTGCAGACTATGCTTCGGCGAGTATGCATAAATCAGGTGGTTCACTTACCCAGAGTTCCTTTCTGCTTTGCGGAAAAGAAGTCAATGCCAACTATGTGCGGCAGATCATCAACCTGACACAGACAACGAGCGGATCCTATCTGCTGCTTTCAAGTCTCGACCTGTCGAGAAGAAACCTGATATTGAATGGAAAAGAGATCTTCTCTAAGGTGACGGAGCTTGCCGAATACGCAAGAGAAGAGATCAACCAGATCGGAGATTACTACGCTTATTCTAAGGAACTGATCAACGGTGATTCGATCTATGATTTTGATGTAACCAAGTTGTCTGTAAACACACTGGGGATCGGGCTTGCCGGAATCGAAGTATACAATCTTCTGCGTGACGAGTACGAGATCCAGATCGAGTTTGGCGATCTTGGCAACCTTCTTGCCTATATCTCTGTCGGCGATACAAAAAAGAACATAGAACGTCTGATTGGAGCACTTTCTGAGATCAGAAGGCGCTATTACCTTGAAAAGCAGGTGAGCACAAAAGGAGGACTGCAGTCACACGAATACATCAATCCTGTTGTTGCCTGTTCACCGCAGGAAGCATTTTATGCCGAGAAGATCAGTCTGCCGCTCGAGGAAAGCATCGGAGGAATCTGCTGTGAATTCGTTATGTGCTACCCGCCGGGAATTCCGATCCTGGCACCGGGGGAGAAGATTACAAGAGAAATAATTGATTATATTAATTACTCAAAGGAAAAGGGAAGTTCGCTGACCGGACCGGAGGATATGGAGATTACCAGACTGAACGTCATGAAAGGAGTCATCTGATGGAGTTATGGTTTAGTGAAAAGCATACAAAGACAGTAAAACTTTCAATAAAGGTCGATAAACAGATCTACACCGGACAAAGCGAGTTTCAGCGTATTGACATCTTTGAATCCAAGGAATTCGGAAAATTTCTGACACTTGATGGGTTCATGATGTTAACAGAAAAAGACGAATTTATCTACCATGAAATGATAACCCATGTACCGATGGCGGTTCATCCAAAGGTTGAGAATGTGTTGATCATTGGAGCCGGTGACGGTGGTGTACTTCGTGAGCTGACAAGATATAAGACAATACAGCACATCGATCTGGTCGAGATCGATGAGATGGTCGTGGAAGTATGCAAGAAATATCTCCCACAGACAGCCTGTGGGTTTGACGATGACAGAATCAGTCTGTACTTTGAAGACGGCTTAAAATTCATCCGAAAAAAAGAAAAAGAATATGATCTGATTATTGTAGATTCGACCGATCCTTTTGGGCCGGGAGAAGGATTATTTACCAGAGAATTCTACGGTAACTGCTACAAAGCACTGAAAGACGACGGAATCATGGTCAACCAGCATGAGAGCCCGTTCTACGAGGAAGACGCGATTGCCATGAAGCGCGCACACAGAAGGATCATTGAATCCTTCCCAATCAGCCGTGTATATCAGGCGCATATTCCGAGTTACCCATCCGGTCACTGGCTTTTTGGCTTCGCATCAAAAAAATATCACCCGCAGCGGGATATAGATGCAGACAAATGGAATGCCTTGGGTTTTGAAACAAAATATTATAATACAAATCTGCATCAGGGAGCATTTTATCTGCCGAACTATGTAGAACAAATGCTGGAAGATGTAGAAGAATCGGAACTGTAACAATAAGTACAATAAATGCAGTGATGACAGACATCGCAAGGATTACAATTGTTGAAGAGATGAATTATGTTAAAAACTGACAATTGATGAAAAATAACAACTTTTAAGCAGATCCATCACAAACCCAACCACAAACAGGAGGAAGAAATCATGGGAAAAGTGTTAATCATCGGATGCGGCGGCGTTGCCAGTGTGGCAATTCATAAATGCTGCCAGAACAGTGAAGTATTTTCAGAAATTATGATAGCAAGCAGAACAAAGAGCAAATGTGATGCTTTGAAAGCAAAACTCGACGGTGGAAAGACCATCATCCATACAGCACAGGTCGATGCGGATCATGTAGATGAACTCATCGCGTTGATCGATAATTTTAAACCGGACCTTGTACTGAATCTGGCACTTCCCTATCAGGATCTTACGATCATGGATGCCTGCCTTGCAACCAAAACGAATTATGTGGATACAGCCAACTATGAACCGATTGATACGGCAAAGTTCGAATACAGCTGGCAGTGGGCTTACCGGGAAAAATTCGAAAAAGCTGGTATTACAGCACTTCTTGGCAGCGGATTTGATCCGGGAGTTACCGGTGTGTATTCAGCGTACGCTATGAAACATTACTTTGACGAGATCCATACCATCGATATCCTTGACTGTAACGCAGGAGATCATGGTTATCCATTTGCGACCAACTTCAATCCGGAGATCAACATCCGCGAGGTAACAGCGAATGGCAGTTATTGGGAGAATGGAAAAGAGATCGAGACGAAACCAATGGAGATCAAACGTGTGTATAACTTCCCTCAAGTTGGTGAAAAGGATATGTATCTCCTCCATCACGAAGAGATTGAAAGTCTTGCGCTTAATATCAAAGGGATAAAGAGAATCCGTTTCTTTATGACCTTTGGACAGAGCTACCTTACGCATTTAAAATGTCTTGAAAATGTCGGCATGACTTCCATCGAGCCGATCAACTACAATGGAATGGAGATCGTACCGCTGCAGTTCCTGAAAGCAGTGCTTCCGGATCCTGCTTCCCTTGGTCCACGTACCAAAGGAAAGACGAACATTGGCTGCATCTATACCGGTGTGAAAGACGGAAAAGAAGTATCCTATTACATATACAATGTCTGTGATCACGAGGAATGCTACCGTGAAGTGGAGAGTCAGGCGATTTCCTATACGACAGGTGTGCCGGCGATGATCGGTGCCATGATGCTTATGACAGGGAAATGGAATAAACCGGGCGTTCATAACATTGAAGAGTTCGATCCGGATCCATTCATGGAAGCATTGAATAAGTGGGGACTTCCTTGGGTCGAAGATTTTAACCCAACGATGGTCGACTAAATCAAAAGTGCTATACACAAGTAGGTATTGAAGGTGATAAAACCTCGGTTGAATTTAGAACAGATGGGTATATTGAACCTTCAAATTCAGTAATCCGATGGAATGTACATTACATAAAGTGAATTCCCGGTAAAATCTTTGGACAGAACGGAAAGGAGAAGGCATGGACAGCAGTGAAGTGATTATGAAAAGACGAAACGACCGTGTTGCTCAGATGAAGACGAACATGGAGCAGAGCAGTCTTGCCACTCCTTATTACATGGTGGATGAGGCACTGCTTCGCGAGAACCTGCAGATTCTAAAGTACGTAGAAGAAAAGGCGGGCTGTAAGATCCTCTTGGCACAAAAGGCCTTCTCCATGTATGAATTCTACCCGGTTATAAGAGAATATATCTCAGGAAGTGCAGCAAGCGGCTTGTACGAAGCAAAGCTTGGTGCGCAGGAGATGGGCGG
Organism: Clostridia bacterium; assembly: GCA_003249225.1. Classification (GTDB taxonomy): domain Bacteria; phylum Bacillota; class Clostridia; order Lachnospirales; family Lachnospiraceae; genus SZUA-448. Next base: position 96,220 of record QKJQ01000036.1, read on the forward strand.
GGAGACGCACATTTTCTCAACTGCATTCAAAGACGAGGAATTTGATGAGATCCTCTCACTCGGTGATCATATCATCTTTAATTCTTTCACGCAGTGGGAACGTTTTCAGCAAAGAGCCTTGCAGGCAGCGAAGGCAGTGACAGCTGTATCGAAGGACAACTGTGTACAAGGCGGTAATGCCACAGGGAGTAAGTTACCAGATAGTAATAAGAAACCAGAGTTTGGGATACGTATAAATCCGGAACATACGACGCAGGATCATGCGATCTATGATCCTTGCAGCCCGGGTTCCCGGCTTGGCGTAACAAGAGCAAACTTTCGTACAGACTTGCTGGAAGGAATTAGTGGACTTCACTTTCATACTCTTTGTGAGCAAAACAGTGATGACCTGGCAGAAACGATACAGGCAGTAGAAGAAAAGTTCGGTGAATTCCTGCCGGGGATGAAATGGGTCAATTTCGGAGGAGGACATCACATCACCAGGAAAGACTACGATGTGGAGCGTCTGATCAAAGAAATTCTTCGATTTAAAGAAAAATACAAGGTTGAAGTATATCTGGAACCGGGTGAGGCAATTGCGTTAAATGCAGGATTCCTTATTGGTTCGGTTCTGGATATTACAAGCAATGGCCTGACGAATGCGATTCTTGATGTATCGGCAGCCTGTCACATGCCGGATGTTCTTGAAATGCCGTATCGCCCCGAGATCCTGGGGGCAGGAAAACCGGGAGAAAAAGCCTTCACCTATCGTTTGGGCGGGCAGACCTGTCTTGCCGGTGATATCATAGGAGATTATTCTTTTGATCATGAACTGGTGCTTGGAGAGAAACTGATTTTTTGTGATATGGCGATTTATTCAATGGTCAAGAACAATACATTTAATGGCATGCAGCTTCCCTCCATTGCTGCAGCAGATAAAAAAGGAGAGATCCGTTTGGTTCGTGCCTTTGGCTATGAAACTTTTAAAGAGCGATTATCGTAATCGCTCTTTATTTTTTTGGATAGTTCGGTAGCTTTCCGATAAAAAAGGCGATCCAGACAGGCATGAGATCAAAAGGTAATGATTTGCATTTTCTTTCGTAAATTCGCTTGTACAAGCACCTTGAATCGGATATACTACAGGCAGGATGATTCTTGGAATATCACTTTGACTCTTGGGGGACAAATTTATGATTATGCTTATGGTTGTGCTGATAATACTTGGCGCGGTGGTTGCCATCATTGTTGCGGCAGTATTTAAAGTAAAGAATTCTGTAACGAAGACCTACAAATCCATTGTAGGAGATCAAACACTGGCGGATGTTATTCAGGATGTGGAATGGGTGGAAAGCAGCAGACCAAGATCCATCGCTTCTGCGACGAATCTTTACATGCCGATGATAAAGCTTCATTTTCCTCACTTTAACTGGAATGAATATCAGCTGAAAGCAATGAATACAATAAAGAGCATGCTTCTTGCCATGAACAACCATGATCTGTCATTACTCCCTGAAGACGTGAATGAAGACCTTAAGAATCAGGTAATGCTCTCCATTAAAGATGATGAAAATGGTGGAACAAGAACACGTTACGACGATATAACGGTGCATGCTGTTGAGATCGTTAATTACAAAAGACAAAATGGGACCTGTGTGATAAAAATGCAGGCAGCGGTCGGCTGTATGACGTGGAAAGAAAGAGCAGACAGAGTTATTGAAGGGTCAAAAGTTGATCTGAAACAAAAGAAATATTCCTTCGAACTGATCTATATTCAGGATTCGGAAAAGGTAAATAAGACGAAAGATAAGGCAGCAGGCGTAACCTGCCCTCACTGTGGCGCTCCAGTTACGACTCTTGGAAGTAAAAACTGTGAGTTCTGCGGAGCAGCGCTGGAAGAGTTCAACATAAAGGTATGGAGATTCGGAACATTGAAAGAAATTGCCTGAGCAATCGTATTGTAATGAGTATCAGACGGTTAGAGCCTGGAATTTTGAACGAAGGAATAGAAGAATCCATAATAAAAGAAATGTTATCAAAAAAGTTATTATCAAAAAAGTTAACATAAAAAAGTTATCATAAAGAAGTTATCATAAAGAAGTTATCATAAAATAAACTCACCAAAGAGCAGATAGGTCAAAGAATAGCGGCCGGTTCTGCTCTTTTTCTTACGTAAATTTAACAGGATAATGTACACAAACATCATAAATAACCTGTACTATGAAAGCGTACCATGAAAATGAAAAAAATATCATGCAATGTATCAAAGTGAGTACGAAGGTAAAGGGCGGTAATAAAACATAGGTAAGAAGCAACTATATCATAAAAAACATATATCATAACGGAAGAACAGAATTGAATAAGCAGCAGAAGAACAGAATAAAATAAAAAAGCTAAAGAAGTATCGATGAAGATAACAAAACAGCGGAATTGAGGTTCAGGATGCAGGGGCAAAGAAAAAATGGGGAAGATATTGATTGGATCATAAAAAGTCAGGCAATCAGCACGGTATTTCAGCCAATCATTTCACTGCGGGATGGAAGTGTCCTTGGACACGAAGCACTTAGCAGGATTACTTGTGATACAGACATAAAAACAATTGACAGTTTATTTCAGATAGCGGATGGACTTGGCAAGCTATGGGAGCTTGAACTGCTTTGCAGAACAAAGGCGTTAGAAGCAGCTTATAAATTCATGGTTCCACCTTATGATATGAAGTTATTTTTGAACGTGAATCCGAATGTGATACATGACTCAAAGTTCAAGTCAGGTTTTACAAGTGAATTTTTAAAACAGTATCAGCGTAAACCTGAGAACATTGTATTTGAGATTACAGAGAAAAATGTTGTCAAAGATTCGGAAAGTTTTATATCAACCATTGAACATTATAAAAGTCAGGAATTCGTTATTGCGATTGATGATGCCGGCGCAGGATATTCCGGGTTGAATCTTATCAATGACATCAGGCCAAGTTATATTAAGATCGACATGAAACTGATTCGGGGAATTGATACGGACTCAATGAAGCAGTCTTTGGTAAGAGGGCTTGTAGAAATGTCAAAGGGGACAAAAATCAGGCTGATAGCCGAAGGAATTGAGACCTTTCAAGAACTGGACATGCTGGTACAGATCGGAGTACCATATGGACAGGGATACTTTATCCAGATGCCATCACCTGAAATTCAAAAGATCGGAAGTGATATACTTCGTTCGATCTACGTGACAAACAATGGAAGAAATCATATCGGGGTGGTACCGAACACAAATCTGGCGACGGCAAATCTTGCGTTGAAACATATCAGCAAACAGGTTAATGTTATTTCATCAAAAACAAGCATACGATATGCTCTTGGGATATTAAAAAAGAGCAGTGATGCATATGGCCTCTGTATTGTTGATAAAGGAATTCCGGTCGGAGTGCTTACGCTGGAAAAGCTAATCAGAAAGCTTGGGAAGCAGTTTGATTATCTGTACTATAAGAATAAACCGGTTTCAGAGCTCATGGAGAAAGATTTCCCGGTACTTGACCAGGAAACACCTTTAAGCATTGCTACATATCTTGTATCTTCCTATAAAGATAAGAAGCTATATGATTTCGTTGTTTTAACGGAAAATGATAACTATGTAGGAATTGTTACAATAAGAGATCTTCTGCTGAAAAATCTGGAATATGAAAAAGAGATTATTGAGCATCCTTTTGCGATGCATTACTTATAATAATAGGATGAAAACAGTTCAAAGACTGAAAAACAGAAAAGCGCGGGACATACAGGGAAATGCAGTATGCTTCGCGCTTTTTTATTTTTTGATGGAACATGGAACATTATGCAAGAAAAATCGTGGGATCATTCATTATCAAAATCAGTAATTCGGTCAAGAATCCTGCGATACCTGAAACGAGCCATTTCATTTTTCTTTAGAACATCTTCTTCCGTTCCGGTGTACTGACAGCGGAGACAGTAATACTCCTTTTTTTCTTTATCATAAAACATATCAATGTCCAAATCGCGCATAAAACAGGAAGGACATCTGTAATTTAGTCTGCCTTTTCCAGCTTGAGCCATGAAGCAAACACCTCCTTTTCTTTCAGAGTCTTCGTAAGACCCAGGGTGAACATTGGCGAAAATGCATAACCTTCCCTTATATAAGCAGTATCAGCAGAATCGGTGCAAAGGGATACGCTGGTCTGAATCACAGGCAGCTCTGCCTTTGCTTCCTGGCCCTTTGATACATCTGCTTCGCGGCACTTGTATTCATAAGGAATGATTTCTTCTTTATCCTGACCCTTGCAGGACAAGGTAATCCCCATCATGTCCTCCGGATACTCTGTTGTTCCATAGCATGCTACCATATATTCATCCAGTTCAACGGATGCATTTGGGTCTGACATGGATAGAATGTGACGTTCGATGGCGATTGCGGAGCTGCCTTCTTCAAAGCGGAAGATTGTTTGCAGCGAAACCGTAAGTCCATGGAACTCGATTTCAACTGGTTTCAGTGTCAGAATACGCTGCAATCCTTCTTCTGTGAAGGTGGCTTTGGTACGGCATAAGCACAGATCTACTTCTTCTCCCTTATATCGAAGTTTTGCGCTTCGTATGGTGCCTTCTCCGGCATAGTGAGTAAAGTAACCGGCACGGTATTTTTCCTGTATCAGGAAAGGATAGGAAGCGTCCTGAACATGCTTGGTACCAATACCAACCGGCCAATATAATTTAGCTGCATAAGGGCGAAGATCAACGATGGCGCCTCCCTGATCCATATTGATGCAGGCACGCATAAATGGATCACAATACCAGAATAATTGTTTTTGGGAACCATAAAGAATATCTTTCCATAAAGCGCATTCTGGCTCGGTATAGGTCTTGATTTCCCTGTAATAATCACTGAATTCAGCCATTGTCATGTCATCAAGCTGCCCGGATTTCTTCAGCTCGCCATAATAGGCCATTCCATCTTCATAACTTTTTACGAGCAGTTCATAAGGCGCTTCCCAACGTCCCATCTTATTCATCCACCCCGGCCCGACGAACATCATATTATATGCGTAGCCATGATTGTACTTTTTGAGTGAACGGTATTGATCGACAAGATTGAAAAAGTACGGAAACTGATCATCTTTGTATATCATTCCGCGAAGCACATTCTGAGGATGTGTGCCAAAGTTTGAACCATTGCCGTCATAGCAGGCAAGAAGGTCTCTGGACAAATGAGGAATGGCAACAATACCACTATCCTCCTGTTCGTTGGCTGCCGGGGCATGGGAATTTAGTTTTGAAGGTATCCAAGGATTCCAGGGACCACCATCCATTAATGTGTACCAGGAATTGTTGCAGGTGTGATATGCTTTTGGTCCTTCTTCCCAGCAGGTTGCGACCGCACACTTTACGGTAGGGTAGGTCTCTTTGATGTAATTAATCAGATCAGCATCCATGAAATAAGAACCGGTCGACTCGGGATAAAACCCAAAACATTCATAGAATTTTCCGAAAACATCGTTTACGATTGACTTTTTGTCTTCAAAGGAGAACATCCAGATACAAAAATCTTTCGTATGATACTTATCGCGAAACTCTTTGCAGGGGAGTCCGAGCAGTGACAGTGCGATTTCATCCTGATAGGTAAGATGATGTTCCTTTGCAAGTGCAACAGCCTCTTCATTAAAAAGGCTGGCATAGGTCATCTGTATGGTGGTCTTTAATCCGTTTTTATGTGCTATTTCCTGCTGGAGTTTAAATATATCAAGTGATTCAGTCAGAAGGGCTTCGCGGGAGATATCTTCTTCTTTTCCCTGTCCTGTGATTTTTTCTGCATATTCCGGAACAAGCTCCGGACGGTGAATGATGTTAAGAATAAATTTGTCCTTGTCCATAAAACTCCTCATTTCTATGTATGATTTCACACGGGTTTCTTTGTCTGGTAGCAATTAGCGCAAACGGTTGTCCTAAGTTTGAGTTTACCATCGCAAATATTTATTGTCAATGTATAACATAGATAACATTATTGAATGCAAATTGTGCAATGTATATAAGCCTGAAGACTTAAAAACAAAAAAGCGAAACTTGTTGCGCAAACGCTAATCCATTAGTATTTATAAGGCTTTTACAACGAAAAAGACAGCAGATTTTTCTGCTGTCTTTGTGAAATATGATAGATTCGAATGGATGAGCTTAGTTGGTTACATCTTTGAATACTTTTTCAACAATTGGCCGGATGCTGATAAAGGCATCGACGATAACAGGATCAAAGTGTTTCCCTCTTTCTTCTAAAATGATATCAAAGGCTGTGTCCATGGAGAAAGCCTTTTTGTATGGTCTGCTTGATACCAAAGCATCAAATACATCAGCCACGGCCATTATACGTGCTTCCAGTGGAATCTCTTCTCCCTTAAGTCTGGAAGGATATCCTTCACCGTCCCATCGTTCATGATGATAGAAAGCTACATTCTTAGCGATCTCATAATAAGACTGGTCTTCATCCGAAGAGAGCACTCGTTCGATTAAGATCTTACCGTTAATGGTATGTGTCTTTATTATGTCGAATTCTTCGGCAGTCAGACGGGCTGGTTTGTCAAGAATTGCATCCGGTACGGAAACCTTACCAATATCATGAAGAGGTGCGACCATCTGCAGACCTTCGATAAAGGCATCTGTCAGGGTGTTAATATAATGTTCTGTGACTCGAAGTTCTATTGCTATGGCATATGCATAAGAGCTGGTTCTTTTTACATGTCCACCTGTAATCATGTTCTTGTTTTCCACGATTTCAGCGAAGCCGATCAACATCTTACGCTGCATCTGTTTCAGAGCTTTTGTTTTGATTCGTACTTCATGTTCCAGGTCACGCTGGTAATTCTGTAGGAGGGCATAATGCTTTCTCTGATCGGTAACATCTAATAGGCAGAGCACATAGCTGGTCTGATTCGAATCATGCATCAGCCGAATGGATGGCTGGAAGATCCGGTTACTCTTCTCAAAATACTTTGAGCTCTTTTTTGCGGAGCTGAATTCATCATCGAAAATACGTGTGAGTTCAGGTGATATGGATTGTATGTGCTGGTTTGGAATTGCTTCGGCTAAAGAAGGGAACAGTTCCTCTGCTGCTTTATTAGAACCTTTATAGAACATCTTACGATCAACAACCACAAAGGCGTCTTCGATCGAGTTGAAGATAAATTCTTTGGCAAGTATATTGATGTCACTGATCCTGGCTTTTCCGATCAGATAAATCAGGATCAGCTCTGTAAAGAGAAGACCGAAGGGAACCAGCTCAACCGATGGGTTACCGAGTAACTTTTCCAGAATATAAGAGACCGTCGGAAGAAAAACCATTAAGATCATTAGAACTTCATTCAAGCTGTTCGTGGTTCTCTTCTTAACGAACTGTCGAAGGAAAATAAAAAGGTAAAGACCAAGATAACAGATAAGCAGGGCATAATAAAGCGTATGAAGCGGACCATGTTCTTTTCGAATGATCGGAACAGCACCGCTGTTATCCCAGCTGTAGGATATATAATATAATTGATGCATATCATAGGTGGTCGTTGATATAAGTATCAAGATACTGAAAACCGACATAAAGGCGTAAAGCCAGCGGGGAATGCGAACACGATAGTATCTTGCATAGAAAACGAAAAGAACGAAATAAACGGATATCGTACTGATATAGACGAGTTTATTACATAGTACGGACACAGCCAGATTGTCGGCAAAAAGATTCGACCAATAGCTGAACCAGAGCAGAAATGCGAAAAAGGTCACAAGGGACGTGAGTTTTTGTTCCGTTGATGGCTTTTGAAGGCAGGCAATAACAAAGCATATAATGGAAAGCAGAAATCCAAAAGTATACAAAATCGTAAGTATGGTTGCCATAAGCCCCTCCGCATTAAGATGTACATAAGTAGAGTAAAATCTACACAAGTAGTATTATACTGTAACACAGTCGACATTACAATGGGTGACACACAAAATATTCGATATTATTTCATTTTTTGTGAAAAAAAGAAGTCTGTAAACAGACTTCTTTCATAATTAGTGTAATATTATTGTACGCCTTTCAGATATGGATACGGATCAACATAAGAGCCATTGATGGTCATTGCAAAGTGAAGGTGAGGACCTGTTGCAACGCCTGTCGAACCAACTGCAGCAATTGCTTGTCCCTGAACGACCTTATCACCAGGTGATACATAGAACTTAGAGCAATGGTAATATCTTGAACAAACTCCGTTACCATGATCGATAATAACATAATTACCGGCACTTGAATTATATCCTGTATCTGTTACTGTACCAGACAGAACAGCAACGATGGTAGAACCGGAAGCGCCACCGATATCAAGTCCTCTGTGGTAAGAGCTTGCTCCTGCAACAGGAGGAATGCGGTATCCGTAATAAGTGTAGATGTTGTGATCGGAAGGAAGCGGCCAGATGATGTTTGCAAGATCATAACTGTTCTTTTCATCAAGGGCAAGTGCATCTTCTATATCCATTGCATATTTATAATCAGTTGAAATATATTCATTGAAAACGTATCCTGTAAGTGTATTGACAGATGTCTGATAGCTTACTTTGTACCAGTCGTTTTCTACGGAGATCACAGTAAGCTCAGAGCCATAATTCAACTTGTATACGATGCTGTCGTCAAGGCTTGGGCCGGAACGAAGATTCAAAGTACTGCTGGTAACTTTTGCATAGGTAGCATAGTAGCTGTTGGCAAAATTAACGGCGTCATCACCGAATAACAGATAGTCTGTTTTGATGTAGCCTTCGATATTACCGGAAATTACTTTTGTCCATCCGTTTTCAGAATCAACCGCGGTCGCAATAGCTCCCCGATACAAACGACCAAGTACATTGCCGTCGATTGATGCTTCATCTCGGATGTTCACATAACTTTGCACATTAGCTATTGTAAACTGTCCTAAAAGCTGTGTTGTTCCGTCAACGTTAAATAATGTTAAACCATCATCTACGAATTCATCGTTGATAACATTAATAGTATCATTGGAATCAATATAAAATCTCATGTAGGAGGATGTTAATCCTATAAGGTTATCTTCTTGTGCCTGAACCGGAAGTGCAGCAGCTGACCCGAGCATCAGTGCGAGCAATCCCCCGAAAATTGCACTTTTTCTAATTCGCATAGTAGTGGCCCCCAAATTTTCGTAGTTATTCAGCATTCTAAATATTACGTAATTGTTACAAACTTCTTAAATGAGTTTACCAATTACTCATAAAAAAGTCAAGTGATTTTTTCGGAAATTGTGAATAATGACGGATAAAAATGGGAATCACCTAAAAAGATCAGATTTGGGAAGAAAAATCAAGTAAACGATTTAATAAAATTAATATATATAAAATTTCCGAAGCGAAAAGACCGAAAGATCCAGTAAAATCAGGCGATAGAAAGCAATAATGGAAAAGAGAATCCAAATATGGGAATGAAATACATAAAACAATTGCAAACCGTATAAGTGCTTTAATTACAGTAAAAACTACAGCAAATGCGATATTTTAACTCTTAGTTGAGACTACATTTTTAAATGTTTCATAGGAGCAAAAAAATGAAGACTCTTGTAGAATGATTTGAAACAATTCTGTATTATTTTCAGTCACTTACAACGAAAAGTTAAGTCGCAGTGAAAGCAGACGGCATTTTAGTTCTTCTGCAATTTCCTCGTCGGTTCGTTCACCGGAGTCCCAGGTTACACTAAACCGCAGGAAAGAACCTGCTTCATCCCAGGGAATCGTTGCTATATGAGCTGTTCGCAGCAGGTAGGAGGCGGCTTGTGCGGCAGAGTGAAAGCGCATGGCCCCGGCACCAAAAGGTGCAGGCACATAACAATAGTAACCGGCTTTTGGTTTTACAGCCATGAAACCGGCTGAAGACAATACAGATACAAGAAGATCCATTCGTCGTTCAAGTCTTGTGCAAATGGTCCGTGTGATTTCAGGGTGGGAAAGAGCATAGCTTCCGGCAAGCTGTATGGGGGCGAACTGCCCGCTGTCGCTGTTTCCTTTTACCTGGCCGTATGCTTTTATAATGGATTCATTCCCCGCAAGAAAAGCAAGCCGCCAGCCGGTCATGGAAAAAGCCTTCGATAGAGAATGAATTTCGACTCCGACGTTCCTTGCTCCCGGAACTGACAAAAAACTAAGCGGCGCTTCCTCTTCATAAGTAATGGCGGCATAGGCTGCATCCTGAACAACAATAATTTTATATCTCTCTGCAAAAGAAATGACTTGTTCATAGAAAGCTTTGGATGCGGTCGCACCGGTCGGATTTGCCGGATAGTTGAGATAGAGCATTTTTGATTTCTGGCATATTTCTTCCGGTATTTGACGTAAGTCAGGAAGGTATTGATTTTCACTTTTCAAAGGGAGGGGGTAAATCTTTCCTCCAAGATAGGTAACGTGAGTACCAAGAACAGGATACCCGGGAACCGGCATAAGCACAATATCTCCCGGGTTGATCAGGCAGTACGGGAGCAGAGACAGGATAGACTTTGAACCAATACCATGGAGAATATTTCGTGTCGGATCCAGATTACCGACACCAAACACTTCTTTCATGTAACCAGCCGCCGCCTGCAAAAAAGCTGGTATACCATTGTCTGTATACGTTCGGTTCTCTTTTTTTCCGGCTTCATTTATCAAAACAGAAATGATTTCGGGATCTGCAGGCTGGTCGGATTCACCGATGCCAAGATCCAGCAAGGGCAGCCTGTTCAGGCCATGTGGGTCTGACAAAGCATCAAGAACTTCCTGTTTCGCGGCTTTCATCATACCAAATTTATAGTCGGTGCCGCCCATTTGAAGCCGGTCTGCAAGTAGTGTTGTACAATTCATAGAAATCTCCTTTCCAGACTATCTGTTTATATTTCGCGTTTATGTCCGTATGTTTCCTCGAAACGAGTGGAAAAATGCAGGAACATGATTAAGGTTGACAATAGAATAGCATGAGGTCTATTATTTGTATAACGAATAAAACTGGATAAAACAATTCGAAATCTAAATTAAACCAAGGACACCTTGAGAGGAGTTATCAATGGATATTGAAGCATTAAAAACCTTTATCACCCTGGCAGATCTGAAGAACTTTACAAAGACGGCAGAACAGCATTTTGTGGTACAGTCAACGGTGACCAACCGGATCAATGAACTGGAAAAAGAACTTGGAAGACAGCTTTTTGAGCGCGACAAAAAACATGTTATTCTGACCTTGGAAGGTGAACATCTCCTTTCCTATGCCAAGAGAATTGTTGAATTACAGGAAACTGCGGCAGAGGAGCTGAGCAGGATGCAGTCTTTTACTTCTCATCTTTCGATTGGTACTGTGAATACAGTATATGACTGTCACCTGGCACCGATGATCATTGATTTTAGAAAAAAGTATCCAAAGACTTCCGTCCGGGTACGCGTTGGTCATTCTAACCAATTGCTGCGTATGCTGCGGGATGACATCCTGGATGTATGCTTCAGCTTTATTCCGATTCATTCGCCGCAGTTCGTCTGTGAGACATTCCGTACCGATACACTGGTCCTTGTAACAGGGAAAGACAACGACAGGTATCCGGACGGAGTCGATGCCGATATCCTGCAGCAGATTACCTATCTTTATTGTGACTATGTAACAAGCGACGGAACCAGTTTTTTGCGAGAACTTTTTCCAAAGCGCCATCCCTTTGCTTTTGAAGTAGACAACGGAACAAAGCTTCTGCCTTTTCTGATCCATGGAGAAGGATACAGCTTTATGCCAAAGAGTCTGGTGAAGGAGCAGCTTGCATCCGGAGCGCTGATCGAAGTGCCGGTACGTGAGATTTCACTGCCGCCCATTCAGAGTTTTTTTATAGTGAACCGAAAAAATATGGACCGTGGTTCCATTCAGGAATGGATATCGATCCAGTAGAATTATTTTTTGTAAAAAGTGCATAGAAAATACCCTGAAAAGACTACATATACAGAATTGACACATGCTGGAAAGATTGATAGGATTAATTCATTAACATAGGGAAAGGGTGGGATGTGAATGAATATACCGGAAGAAATCGAAACCCAGCGAATGAGAATGCGTTTTTTAAATCTAGGAGATGTGAATGATGTGTGCCGGCAGTTCTCTGACCCGGATATGACACGGTATTTCAGTGATCCGCCCTGCGACGTGGATGAAGCCAAAGAGATCATTGAACATTATCTGAACCCACGAGGGAAAGACTATCTGCGCTATGGAATGTTCGACAAGGAAAGTAATGTGTTCATAGGAACCTGTGGATATCATTACTGGGATCAGGAGAAAAAGCAGGTCGAGATAGGGTATGACGTCTGGAAGGAATTCTGGCGCAAGGGATATATGACAGAAGCATTGCCGGTTCTGTTCAATTTATGCTTTATAAATCTGCAGGTAAACTGCATTTATATAATCACGCACCAGCAGAACAAAGCATCCATTGCAACGGTACGTAAATTTGGGTTTAAAGAATGTGAACCCTGCCGGGAAATCAATGAAAAAGATCAGATATGTCTTCGGCTGATAAAAGCGGCCTGGATGCAGGAATGAGGAATGCAATGAAAGCACTGTATAACATAGCAAAGGTAAAAAAAGAAAGTATAAAAACAAAAGAATGTTATAAGGAAATGATTGAAGAAGTTCAGCAGGCAGCAGACAGGTGGCTACAGGAACCGCTGCCTGTTTTGCAATATACGAAGTTCTGCCGTTATGAACAGGATGGGAACCGTGTTGATTATGAGGCTCAGTATTTTGACAGACGGGGACGATTGTTTGCCTATACTTTCTGCTACTGGCTGGAAGGCAGTAAAAAGTATAAAGATGCGCTGGAAGATGTACTGAGTGCAATCTGCGAGGAATTTACCTGGGCCCTGCCGGCACATCTGCCAAGGCGAAAAGATAGGCTGCGGACGGAAGACACATTGAAAGAGCAGACGGGATCGGATACTTTTTCTTTTGATATAGGGGAGGCAAAAGCGGTATACGAAGATCACTGTCATCTGGATCTTTTTGCAGCAGAGACTGGGTCGGCGCTATGTGAAGTGCTTGTTCTTGTTGGAGATCAGCTGACGCAAAACCTTAGGAATCGTATCTGTTATGAGGTCAGGTCACGCATTATCGATTCTTTCCTAACTGTTTTTACAAACAATGGCTGGGAACACAGCAAAAGCAACTGGGCGGCGGTATGCGGAGGAGGCGTGGGACACTGCTTTTTCTATCTGGGGACAGAGGAGGAGACGAAGGAAGCTCTGCCAAGACTCTTACATGCAATGGATAGTTATCTGGAGAGTCTGCCGGAAGACGGAGCCTGTCTGGAAGGAAGCGGTTACTGGACCTATGGGTTTGGATATTTTCTGTACTTTGCGGAGTCGTTAAAAGAATACAGCAAAGGAACAATGGATCTGCTTTCATCTTCCCATGTGATGGAAATCGCAAAGTTTCCGCAGAGAATTCTGCTGGGTCAGGACCGAAGTCTTACTTTTTCGGATGCGGCAGAAGAAAGATATGGTTACGAACTTGGCATTGCACATTTCCTTCATGCCAGATTTGATGCAATTGAACTGCCGGACATGGCGAACCGGCTCCCATTTGGCGCAGATTCATGTTACAGGTTCGCAGCACTGCTTCGTAACTTCTTATGGAGCGATCCGGAGCTCATGGGCAGCCAGAAAGTGAAAGAACACAGCAGCGAACCCAATAATATGCCGCAGAAAAAAGATTCCGTACATTTCTTTGAGCAGGCCGAATGGTATGTAAGCAGAAAGCAGCGGCTTTCTGTTGCCATAAAGGGCGGTAAGAATGATGAACCGCACAATCACAATGATATTGGTAATTTTGTCCTGGTAAAAGGAAATGAATATATGCTGCATGATCTTGGAGCAGGCGAATATGTAGCGGCTTATTTTGCAAATGAAACAAGATATGATTTTCTTGTCAATTCCTCCAGAGGGCACAGTGTCCCTATTATTAACGGAGAATTCCAAAGAGCCGGTCAAGAAGCAGCCGCCGAGATGGAAGCAAAGGACACGGGATCGGTCCGGATCCGAATGGAAAAAGCATATTCCGTTGCATCCCTAAAGGTTCTTAGCCGTGAGTGTCAAGTAACAGAACAGGAGGTAAGAATAACAGATACCTTTGATTTCAGTGAAAATCCGGTATCTGTAACGGAACGCTTTATAACAAAGCATGAACCGGTTCTTGAAGCAGATCGTGTAAAGATACGCACAAATACAGGGAACAATGTGGATGAAGAGCTGATTCTTTTCTTTCCCTATGAGACCTGGGAGGTCAAAATCTCAAAAGAAAATTACAAAGGTCATAAAGCGGAGAGCTGCACGGCATACCTGATCGACTTTATGCCGAAAGATTTGATAAGATGCTTGCTGCAAAAGGATAAAGAATTCCGTCTGGAATTTACATTAACCATGAGATAAATGTTATACAAAAGGTTACGTTATGAAAGAAGTTATGAACCCTGTCTGTAGTCTACATTCCACAGACATTAGGTAAATCTCGTTACACACGTTTCTTTGCAGGTCAGAAAAAAGAATAAAAAAGTCCCGGAGGTAAGACTCAGATAACGATCTGATTGCTTAACATCCGGGACTCTTATTTTTATATGGTTTATTAATCTACTGCAGCAGTTCCATAAGAATACGATTGATCTCGGAAGGGTCTGCTTTTCCCTTCATGGCTTTCATGGTCTGTCCGGTCAGGAAACCAATGGCTTTCACCTTGCCGGCCTTATAATCAGCAACCGACTGAGGATTCTCGGTAAGAATCGTCTCGATAACGGATCGAAGTGCTCCTTCATCATTTACCGTCTTTAACCCTTTTGCTTCCACATATTGATCCGGGTCAATGTTCTCATCGAACATGACCTCAAAAACTTCTTTAGCCACAGAACTGTTGATGGTCTTACTTTCTGTTAACGCAATCAGTTTGGCCAGATTTGCTGCGGAGAACTTCAGGTCTTCTGCTTCTATGCTGCGGTCTTTCATAAGGCGCAGCGTCTCGACCATCAACCAGTTGGATACTTTCTTCGGATTACTGCCAAGAGCAACAGCTTCTTCAAAGAGATCCGCCATGTGCTTGGAGGCTGTAATAATAGAGATGTCGTATTCCGGTATATCAAACTCTTCTTTGTAGCGCTTCATTTTCTCATCACGGAATTCAGGTTGTTGATTTCGTATTGTATCCAGCCACTCGTCGCTGATTACGATGGGAACAAGATCCGGTTCCGGGAAATACCTGTAATCCTGGGCATCTTCCTTGGAACGCATTGCATAAGAGTATTCCTTTGCATCATCCCAGCGGCGTGTTTCCTGAATTACGGCTTTTCCGTCTTCGATCAGGTCGATCTGACGTTCACGCTCGTTCTCAATGGCGCGGGCGATTGCTTTAAAAGAGTTCAGGTTCTTGGTCTCGGTACGGGTACCAAAGGTCTCAGAACCAACTTCACGAACGGAAAGGTTAACATCAGCCCGCATGGAACCTTCCTGAAGCTTGCAGTCCGATGCGCCCAGATACTGAATGATCAGACGGAGCTTTTCAAGGTAAGCGATAACTTCTTCTGCAGAACGCATATCCGGCTCGGATACGATTTCAATCAGAGGAACTCCGGAACGGTTGAAGTCCACAAGAGAGCAGTCATCCCATTCATCATGAATCAGCTTTCCGGCATCTTCTTCCATATGAATCTCATGGATGCGTACTTGTTTTTTTCCGTTCTCTGTTTCGATTTCAACATGACCGTTACGGCAGATCGGCAGATAAAGCTGCGATATCTGATAGTTCTGTGGGTTATCCGGGTAGAAATAATTCTTTCGGTCGAATTTACAATACTGGGTGATGGAACAGTTGGTAGCAAGACCAACAGCCGCAGCATATTCAACGACCTGCTTGTTCAGTACCGGAAGACTTCCGGGCATACCGGTACATACAGGACAGGTATGTGTATTGGGAGCACCGCCAAAAGCAGTGGAACAGCCGCAGAAGATTTTTGTTTTTGTTGCAAGTTCAACATGGACTTCAAGTCCGATGACGGTTTCATATTGTTTTGCCATGGTTATCTCCTTTCTTTCGTCTGTTCAAAGGAATATGCTGCACGGATCAGTGTTTTTTCATCGAAGCACTTTGCAAGCATCTGTACACCAATGGGAAGACCGGCGTGGTCGTTGCCGCAAGGTATACTTATACCGGGAAGACCCGCAAGATTCGTTGATATTGTGTAGATATCGCTTAAGTACATTTTTATCGGGTCGCTTACAAGTTCGCCGAATTTTGGAGCGGTCGTAGGTGCTGCCGGTCCCAGTATGATATCGTACTTATCAAAAGCGTTATCAAAAGCTTGCTTGATCAATGCTTTTGTTCGGAGTGCTTTCAGATAGTAAGCATCGTAATAACCGGAGCTAAGGACAAAGGAACCAAGCATGATCCTTCGCTTAACCTCAGGGCCAAAACCTTCCGAACGGGACTTTTTATACATATGATGAAGCTCTTCGGCGTCATCGGTGCGGTAACCGTATTTGACACCGTCAAAGCGTGCAAGGTTCGAGCTTGCTTCAGCGGATGCTATGGTATAGTAGGCGGGGATAGCATAATCAACAAGACCAAGGTCAAACTCTTCCAGGATTGCTCCCTGGGCTTCCAGTGTTTTTGCGGCAGCAAGGATGGAGGCTTTTACCTCACTGTCGAGTCCATCGCCAAAGTAATCGTTCGGAAGGCCGATCTTTAATCCTTTTACATCATTTACAAGGCCTGCCGTGAAATCGTAGGAATCACGTTTGACAGAAGTGGAATCCTTCGGATCATACGAAGCGATGGCTTCAAGAATAACAGCGCAGTCTGTAACGTCTTTTGCAATTGGTCCAATCTGATCGAGAGAAGAACCATACGCAACCAGACCGTAACGTGATACAGTTCCGTAGGTTGGTTTAATACCGGTCACACCACAGAAGGAGCTTGGCTGACGGATGGAACCGCCGGTATCGGAACCCAAAGCATAAAAACATTCATCCGCTGCAACAGCGGCACAGGAACCGCCGGAAGAGCCACCGGGAACGCGGTTTGGGTCACGGGGATTCTTTGTAACACCAAAAGCGGAGGTCTCGGTTGTACTTCCCATGGCAAATTCGTCCATATTCGTCTTACCAAGAAGTATGGCACCTTGCTTCTCAAGGTTCTGATAAGCTTCTGCGGAATAAGGAGGTATAAAGTTAGAAAGGATTTTTGATGCACAGGTCGTCAGAATATCTTTGGTGCAGATGTTATCCTTAATGGCAACCGGAACACCGGCCAGAGGACTGGTCAGCGTCTTGTCATCAATCTTCTTTTGTATCTGATCTGCCTGCATTAATGCAGCTTCTGTGTTCAGGGTTATATAGCAATGCAGGGAATCTTCCTGCTCGCTTATCTTTTTCTGGGACGCAAGAACAGCTTCCCTGACTGAGATTTCTCTCTGCCTGATCTTTTTACCAAGCTCAAGAGCAGTCAATTGTGTGATATCCATATCGTTCTCCAATCTGCCTTCAAGGCTATGAAATATTGCTTTGCAGCGTAAGGTCAGCAGCCTCAGTCTGTTAGTTTACGGTTCTGGGAACTTTGTAGCTGCCTTGCTTATGATCCGGAGCATTCTGCAGCATTGCTTCACGGTCATCGCCATTCGTCACGATGTCTTCCCGGAAGCAGTTAGTGACCGGAAATACATGACTCATTGGTTCGACACCTTCTGTATTCAATTCGTTAAGCTTATCAATATAATCAAGCATATTGCCCATGTCCTTCTTTGCACGTTCTTTTTCTTCGTCGGATAATTCAAGCTTAGCCAGAATTCCTACGTAATCAATGGTTTCATCCGATATAATATTTGCCATTACGACCCCTTTCTTCCTGCATGCTGGCAGGATAAAAAAATATCACTTTATTCTTAAAGAACAGAACTTTGAAATAAAAAATCCCGAAAGAGAAATCTTCTCTTTCGGGACGAATGTTTGAAACAATCCGTGGTACCACCCATATTGAAGTATAATCAAAATAAGCAAGCTTGCTTATAATCATAAAGAATACTTCCTCTTTGGCATGTAACGAATGCAATTCGCATTGGCCTAGGGAAATACCGGTCGGTCAATGAGCTCCGGAGTGTTCCGCTGTCTGATTCGCATTCACGTTGTGCTCTCAATCGGTGACACAACTCCCTGTCGTAACAATGCTTTGGCAAACAGAAGTCTCTTTCATAGCTGATATCTTATAATCTGCTTTACAACATAGCATAGAATGGTTGAAATTGCAAGCAGATCGTTCGAAAAATCTAAATTCAATTACAATTCATCCTGATAGCTTTCCTTAATCTCAAAAAACTGATCGCGGATTCGCGAGAAGACTTCCGCAAGAACCGGATCAAAATGTCTGCCAGCCTCCTTAGCGATGCTTTCAACAGCAAATTCGTGGGAATAAGCCGGTTTATATACTCTTTTGCTGGTCAGGGCATCGTATACATCTGCCAGTGCAATAATTCGGGCGGATAAGGGGATGTCATCTTCCCTTAATCCTTCCGGATAACCGGAACCATCCCATTTTTCATGGTGATAACATACGATTTCTTTTGGATAGCGGAAGAAGGAATCCTTGTTTTTTAACATAAGCTCAACTTTCAAAAGAGCGTCCCGGCCAAGTGTTGTGTGTGTCTTGATGATCTCAAATTCTTCTGCAGTAAGCTTCCCCGGCTTTAACAAAATGCTGTCCGGAATGCCTACCTTACCTATGTCGTGAAGTGGAGAGGAGGCTACGATTATATCGGCGATCTCGCTGTTCAGCTGGTCCGAATACAGAGAATTATCCAGTAGATAATCACAGACTGCTCTTGTGAATAATTTCGTTCTTTGGATATGGTAACCGGTTTCATTGTCCCTTGTTTCGGCAAGCGAGGCCAGAGCCATAATAGACATGTCCTGCAGGGATTCAATTTCATGAATACGCCTGTGAACTTCATTCTCCAGGAACTGGTTCTGATTCTTTAAAGCATCAGTAGCCTGTTTTAATGCTATGTGTGTCCGTACTCTGGAAAGAAGGCTCAAAGGGTTGACTGGTTTTGTAATATAATCTTCCGCGCCTAGCTCAAATCCATGGCTTTCTGCTTCGATATCATTTTTTGAACTTAAAAATATAATAGGAATGCTGCTCCATTCATGTTTGGCTTTGATTCGCCGGCAAGTCTCATAACCATTCATGACCGGCATAACGATGTCGAGGAGTATAAGATCAGGTAATGTCTTGCCAATCAGAGAAAGTGCTCTTTCTCCATGCTGTGCGACTTTTACATGATATTGTGTTTTTAACAGCTCACTGATTGCGGTCAGAGAATCAGGAGAATCATCAACGACAAGAATCATTGGTTTTTTTAGGCTTGTGGCAGGTTTGTATGCAATCTGATCCATGATCGTCCTCCTTTATGAAAGATCCTTTAAAAAGTTTACAGCATCATCAAACTCATAATTCATAATAAATTGCTCCAGAGTCTTTTGCTGTGTCTGTGAAAGCTGTTCTTTCAAGGATTCTTTCATGCCCTGATAATAAGAAACCGCGTCGCTGTCTCCGGAATCAAGCAAAGTGATCAGCTGCCAGATCGTTCCGGATACAATGTTTTTCGCCTCTGTTTCCGAGGAAATTTTATTTGCTGTTAAAGCGTCTTTAATCGACTGGAATACAAAGTCAGATTCCTTGTCCATCTGTGCAAGAAGTGTCATTAATGTATCAGAATCTTGATATTCAGCTTCCTGCTCAAAATTTTTACAGATACGGAAGAGATGGTCGGCTCCGAGATTACCGGATACACCGCACAACTTATGCGCAAGCTGTGCCGCCTGTTTATAATCCTGATGATTGGTAAGTTCACGTATTTTTTTTGCTGTGTCTTTGTCATTGTCCAGGAACATCTGAAGAAGGTGAAGGTAGACAGAAAGGCTGCCAGCAACACGAGAAAGACCGGCTTTTGTATCAAGACCCGGAATGGTGATGGAATCCAGACTGTCGGTTGTTATTTCGGATTTTGGTAAGACGGGAGTTAACCGGCTGTTCTTTTGCCATTTTTTAAGGGTCATAAAGAGTGCTTTTGGATCGATTGGTTTTGATATATGATCGTTCATGCCGCACGCGAAGCATTTTTCGCGTTCTCCTTCCAGGGTTCTTGCGGTCATGGCAATGATCGGAAGATCCGGGAACTTAGCCCGTATCTGCTGCGTCGCGGCAAACCCATCCAGTACCGGCATTTGAAGATCCATGAGAATGATGTCAAAATCAGAAACGCATTCTGTTGAAAGGACAAGATCAACTGCCTCCTGCCCATTGTATGCGGTAAACACTTTAACCCCCTGACCATTTAGAAGTTCAATGGCAATCTGCTGATTCACCTCATTGTCTTCAACAAGAAGAACAGAAAGACCATTCAAACCATAGTCATTTTCAGAAAAATCAACCGTCTCCACAGGGATTTTTTTATGAGACATCAGCTGCAGTATCGTATTATGAAGTGTAGACTGACTGACTGGCTTGGTAAGAAATGCATCTACATGGATATCAAAAGCCTGCTGAACCATTTCATCTTTATCATAAGCAGTGATCATAATTACATAAGGAAAATGCTCCAGCAGGTTTATGGAATGAAGTTTCCTTATAGTCTCCACCCCGTTGAGGTCGGACATCTGCCAGTCAATGAATACAAAGTCGTAAGGAGTCGAACGGTCATATTTGAGCAATCGGTACACTGCATCTTCGCCGGAAGCGGCCGTATCGGTTGCAAAGCCCATAGACTGGAGGTATTCCTGAAGTATTTCGCGGCTGGAACTGCTGTCATCTACGATTAGAACACGCATATCCTTTATATTCATTAGTTTGGTACTTTCTTTTGTATGTTGCTCTTTGTCATAAGTGAACCAGGCCGTAAAAATAAAATTACTGCCTTTTAGATATTCGCTTTCAACACGGATGGTCCCTTCCATCATTTCCACAAGACGCTTACTGATTGCCAGACCCAGACCTGTACCGCCGTATTTTCTCGTTGTGGAGTTGTCGGATTGTGAAAATGATTCAAAAAGATACGAAGTATCACCGCTCTTTATACCAATACCGGTATCCTTGACAGAAAAGCAAAGCTGAATGCGGTCATTTTCTCTTGAAAGTTCCCTGATATCAACCGTTATACTGCCTTTCTCCGTAAATTTTACAGCATTGCTTAAAAGGTTCGTAAGAACCTGGCCAAGCCGGAGCGAATCGCCTTTCAGAATATGAGGCATTTCAAAAGGAGCATGGTATAGAAATTCAATGTTCTTTTCCTGTGCTTTCTGTACAAGAAGATTCATGGAATTTGTAACGACTATATCAAGATTAAATTCGGCGATTTCAAGCTCCAAACGACCGGACTCGATTTTTGAAAAATCAAGAATGTCATTAATGATTCCAAGCAGGGAGGAAGCGGCTCCATGAATTTTCAATATGTAATCCATTTGTTTTGAATTCAGAGAAGTCCGCTGTATAAGGTAAGACATACCGAGGATGGCATTCATTGGTGTTCGGATCTCGTGACTCATATTGGCAAGAAAGTTGGATTTTGCTTCTGCGGCAGCATTGGCCTGCTTCAGTGCGATTCCAAGTTCTGCCTCTTTTTGCTTTAGATCTGTAATGTCTGTCAGAACACCAAGAAATCCTCCTACCGTCTGATCTGTTCGCAGATAGGAACTAAGGCTGTATAGCATGGTACGAGCCTTATTGCTGGATGACATGTGAGTGATCTGCCGTATACAGGGGGCCCCGGATTGCAGGACGACTGCTTTCATGTCCATATACAGATTTCGATGTTCTTCTGTGAAAAGCGGAATTTCAGGTAAAGCAGAGTTTATGTATTCTTGAGGCAGAAAACCATGAATAGAAGCAAAACTGCTGTTACAGCCAAGAAAATGGTCATCGACAGTCGTATAGTAGATAGCACTTGGGATGGTATTCAAAAGCTGCGTGGTAAACAGGGACTGATTCGCCAGTTCATGATTGTTAATTCTGGAATTTTCGAGCAGCCGCTTCGTTATCGCAAGCTGTCTCAAATATAGGCAGGCACTGACATAAAAGGCAATCAACGGGAAAAAGCAAACGGTCGATATACGCAGTCCTATAATAATGGTTGTGAATATTGGGTAAGAAAGCAGCGTTAGAGAATTGATGACGATGTCCTTAACAAGAAATTCATCGGATGAACGTTCTTTATCTTTTCGATCCGGATACTTTGCACTATACAGACCGCCAACCGCCATCATAAGGATGGCAAGCCGAAGCAGGATATCAGTATAAGGGGAGGTGACCAGAGAATTGTTAAGAGAAAGGATTACGTCATAAAAAGCGATTAGGGAAAGTCCTGAAAATGCAATGGTATGTCCAATCGATAATCTGCGTGTCCGCATGTAGAACCAGGACAGCATGCAATAACCAAGCAGGGAAAGAGACAGCATAAGATATATGAGAGACATAATGGTCTGCGGGTTTAACTGGTGAAGGAGTGCAAAGTTACCACCAACAAGATCATCAACTTCTCCGTCAAAAAAGGTCAGCCAGCCAAGACAAAAATCGCATAGAGTGATCGTTAATGAGTCAGAAAAAATCTGAAATCGATTAAGATGAAGGGTTAATTTCCTGTATATAACAACGACAAAAAGGAGCAAGCCAACCCTGGTTACCAGATAAAAAATGGACTGCATAAAATGAAAGAATTCCGGATTCATGTCTGTGGTCAGGATGTTGATTTCAAATGCGGCAAAAGCAACATCAATAAGAACCCAATACAACAAGGTAATGTACAGTACCCGGAACATCTTCATATTCTTCATACGGTCTTTAGGAAAGGAGCGGATAATTAAGAAAGCCAGCAGTGTTGCTCCTGGTTTCATAGCAGACAAAAGGATTTGATTCGCGGTTATATGCAGAATCAGATAAATGAGAAAATAAATAATAATTACGATTGTCAGAGTTTGTTTTATAGATCGCTTCATTTGCCATCTCCAGACTAAAATAAAATCGCTTCTATGCACACTAAGTATACAATAGAAGCGAAAGAAAAACCATTAAATTTTATTTGTTCTTATTTTTCGTCTGAATGAATTTCCAGCTGTCTCGGCACATGTCTTCCAAGGTGTATTTTGTCTCCCAGCCGATCTCTTCAATGGCATGATTTACATTGGCAAAGCTTGTTGCGATATCCCCTGCACGTCTTCCGCAGATATCACGTTTTAATTTAATGTTGTTCACTCGTTCAAAGGTATCAATCAGTTCCAGTACGGAGGTTCCCTGACCGGTCCCAAGATTATAGACAAAAAATCCTTTTGCTTTTTCCAAATGTTCCAGTGCTTTTACGTGTCCATCGGCCAGGTCTGCAACATGTAGATAATCACGGACACCGGTGCCGTCTTTTGTGGGGAAATCTGTTCCGTATACCTTGATGGAAGGGAGTATACCTATGGCTGCCTGACAGACATAAGGCATAAGATTATTCGGAATACCATTCGGATTATCGCCGATCAGACCGCTTTTGTGTGCACCGATTGGATTAAAGTACCGGAGGCAGGTTACCGCAGCGTCCGGAACAGCAGACGTGTAGTCCCTCAGCATCTGTTCGATCATTACTTTTGTCCATCCATATGGATTGGTAGCAGACGTTGGCATGCTTTCTTCATAAGGGACCACGTTGTTCGTTCCGTATACCGTAGCGGAAGAACTGAATACCAGCCGGCGGACCTTGTGCTTTTCCATGATCTGCAGAAGGTGAAGTGTTCCTGTCAGGTTATTATGATAATAAGTAAGTGGTATTGTTGTAGATTCCGGAACTGATTTTAATCCTGCAAAGTGTATGACAGCGTCGATTTCGTGTTTGCCAAAGATGGTATCAAGCTGAGTATAATCAAGCAGATCGCAGTTATAGTGAGAAAATGTTCTTCCTGTAATGGTTTTGATATGGTCGATGACTTCCGGACTGGAATTGCTGTAATTGTCGAGAATTATGATATTGTGTCCTTCTTCGAGCAATGACACACAGGCATGTGAACCGATAAAGCCTGCGCCTCCGGTTACAAGTACGTTCATAATGGTTCCTTTCTGACCGGATCATTCTGTTTGCCGGTTCATTAAGATTTTAACGGGTAGAATTGTTGCTTGAATTTCTTTATTGATTTTCATGCAATGCATTATATATTAACTACATATTGGTTAACCGCAGTAGTATCATAACTCATTTTTTTTATGTCAACAAGCAATAGATGTTGCAATTATATGGATTATTGTTGCATAATAAAACTAGATTAAATCATGAAATCAGAAAGAGTTAAGGAATAGGCTTACAGTATGCAAAGGAAAGGGGCAGCAGGCAATGAGAGGAGATAAGGTATCTTTTTTCACAGAGGAAGAAGACGGACTTTCTCTGCGTGTCTACAATGTCGGAAGAGAGCAGTGCAAGAATTATCACCAGTGGGGACCCGGCGTTCGAAAGTTCTATCTGATCCATCATGTTGTTTCCGGGAAAGGCATTTTAAAAGCAGGGGACCGTCAATTTGAAATCAACGCAGGCGAGACCTTCCTGATCTATCCAAATACCGAGATACTGTACCGGGCTGATGCGACAGATCCGTGGGAATATTACTGGGTCGGATTTCATGGGAGTGATGCAGGTCTGATGCTTCGACAGACAAAATTCACACCGGATAACCCGGTGATCCGAGATGCACCGGGTGACGAATTCTGCGATATTCTGATGAAAATCTATGAAGCAAAGGGAGCTTCGGCTTTTTCTGCCATTCGTATGGCAGGATATCTAATGCTTGCGCTGTCCCTGTTGGCAGAACATAATGATGAAGCGGATACAATGAAAGATCCCAGACAATTTTATGTGCAGAAGGCAAGAGAATACATTGCATTTTCATATTCACAGAAAACATCGGTGAAAGAAATGGCAGAGTATGCAGGTATCAGCAGAAGTCAGCTTTACCGGGTCTTTATGGAAACCTTTCAAAAATCTCCGGAAAACTATCTGACGGATTATCGGATCCAGCAGGCATGCCAGATGCTGAAAAAGACAAAATTGTCGATCGGGTCCATCGCTTATTCGGTCGGATTTGAGGACGGTCTTTATTTTTCACGGGTATTTCACAGGACCATGAAGATGTCACCTTCCGAATACAGAAAAAAGTATGGAAACGCTGAAAAATAAGGAATGTAACGTGGTATGCAATTGAAATGTTACAAATAGAAATTGAAACAATCTGGAAATTCACCAAACGGAAAGGTAAGATATTGAAGTATCAGCCAGGAGAGAGTACCCTGTACCATGTGGGATAATCTTGAATGAAATAGTGATACATCCAATAGAAAAAGATATGTGCAAGATGATGCGCAGGAATGGAGAAAACATGAGTATAGGAAACAAAATAGCAAACGCCAGAAAAGAAAAACATCTTACACAGGAGCAATTAGCAGACCTGATGGGGGTCAGCAGACAGTCTGTATCAAGATGGGAATCGGATCAGGCATACCCGGAGATGGAAAAAATCGTGCGCCTTGCAGAAGTCCTCGCCGTTACCTGTGATTATTTGTTAAATGATGCGAAAGAAGAAAGAAAATCGGAAAGTGCAGAACCGACCAATGCAATTACAAGACTTCTTTATGGATTAAAGGGGAAGGAGATTCGGCTGAAATTATACCCGGATGCAGAAGATACTGTTGTAGAAAATGCTGTCTGCGTCATTCAGGATTTTGATGGTCTGTGGATGCGTGTCATATGTACGACCAAGAAAAAGTCAACAGAAAAATTACTGCCTGTATCTTCTGTAGCTTCTATTCAGTATGTGGATAAAGGAGGAAAAGAATAATGGAAAGCTTTGGTTATATTTTGGGGGCAGCAGCATTGGTGATCTGCTACACGTTAGCAAAAAAAGTTGCAAAATTAGAACGTGTTATGAAAGAAGCAGGCCTTTTAGGAACAGGAAAGCAGTCTTTGCGGGAAATAATCGAAAAAAATCTAGGGAAGACAGGCACCCTTCGTATGGAAGAAAAATCAATATTTGACTTTGAAATGCCTTCGAAATGCCGTTTCGAGGATATTGATGAAGAGTGGCTCCTTATAACAGATCTTAAAAAAGGAAAAAGGAATCTGATACGAATCAATGCAATAAAAAGTGTTCAGCTTCATTAAGAGGGTTCATTATGACCATTGCATTTTTCTTCCATTAAAGCTACACTTAGAGAGGCATAGGAATTGATCAGAATTATTTTGAACAGGTAGCAGAGAGACTGAAAAGAGAACCTTGGAACATGAGGAATCATGGGAGGTAGTTTATGCTGTATCAGGAGAGTTCAGGAAAAATGCATCCGTTTACAATGACGAGCCAGGAGCGTGAAGCAGACACTCAACAGGTTAAAGAACAGATAACAAAAAATCCGGGTGATGTGCGATTACGCAGGCGCCTGGCAATGCTTGAAATAGCTGATAATTATACAAAACGAATTCTGGATTTTGTACCGGAGGATTACCCTTACTCAGATTCCGTTGAGCTTTCAAATGCAATGATACAGGCCCTGGAAAAACGACGGGTCTGTTACCAGGAAAGATTCCTGCTCACAAAGGAGTATCTGGAAGAAAACCATAAGGAAGATAAGGGTTTTGGTGATATAGCTTATATGGCTGAGATTAACGATGCATTACCACCGGAGGAAGAAACTGAAAACTTTCGTACCTTTCTAAAAGCCTTTTATGGGGAGGACGAAGAACAGAGAACAAAGTGTCTTTCCCTGTATTATGACAGAATGGACTCGATAGATCCACTGGCGCTTGATCTTTCCTGTATTGAAAAGAAAGTGGTGGTATCACAAGATACAGAGCTGACGGAATGTGAGAAAGATCTGTTAAAGCTTTTCGATCTTTTCTCGAACAGTCATACCTACACGCAAAAAGGAATGGTAGAAAATCCGGACTTCTGGGTGGAGCGTTATTCTTCGCCAAAAGCAGCTGCGCTTTGTGAACTGAAGCAGACGCTGTTTCAGGAAGGTTTTCTGTACTATCTTGCCAATGGATTGCTTGCCTATAACAATCTCGATCAGAATTTTCAGAGATCTTTTGAAGCCAGAGAAATGATGGCCCATTCTTCTGTCCAGCACATTTATGAAGTTATCCGCAAATTAAAACCAAAGGCTGCAGCACTCGAGGGAATCGAGTATCATCCAGTCATTGAGCTGAAGCTTTCCATGGAAAATGCAATGCTGCTCGAGCAACATCCTCCAAAGCAAGACGAAGATGGTACATTTTCAAAAGAAACAGGGAAGGTACTGCTGCACATATACTGTGATATAACCAGCTGCAAGGAGAATGATATACAACAGATCGAACTTCGTGAAATGTTACAGCTGTCGCCGCTGGAGGTCGTTTTTATAGATGGAGTCAGCTTTGGAGAAAAATATAAAAAGCAGGTACAAGATAATATAAATCAGGAAGAAGAGAACAGAATACGTCAGGATGCAACAGCAGATATTCTTACCGGCAATCACAGGATCGATTATGCAATCATTCAGATCGACAAAAGCGGTGAATACGAGGTAACAATGGCTGCTGTACACATAGACCTGCATGAGATGGATGTACTGGAATCGGGGAAAATGCAGAGGCAAAAGAACGAGTCTTTGTTTGTCCGGTCAGGCTTTATAAAAAAGAAAACAGCAGCGGACCGAATGGACAAGAATTTCAAAAAAGATACGGATCGAATGTTACGCCACAAAAAAGAAGCAGGATATTTGAAAGAACTCATTAAAACAAGAAATGTGGAACATTTTTTCTAATTTGCAATTAATTTGAAAAAATGGCTTTCCTATTTTACTATAGAAATATCAATGTACGAAAGACCAAAGGAGGGAAACAAAGTGTTACAGGATATGATTACGGGAAAAAGACCGCTGTTCGTAAGTGATGTTCACACAGAGCTGCGTGCACAGGTCAATCGGAAAAGAAGAATCAACCTACTGCAGGGCAATCTGACTACAAATGTCAGAACAGAAGAATCGGGTGTGTCTGCAAGAGTTTATAAGAATGGCGTTTACGGCTTTTCATCCATGGCCGATTACAGCAACGAGGCGGTTCAGGCTGTACTAAAGGCGGCAACAGAGAATGCCGTGTTTATGGACAGTCATATTAAAAAGGGAAAAGGAATGTTCCCGACCATTCCATTCGCCACACAGGCACTCAACTATCAGGTGTCGGATGTGGATCAGAAACGGTACATAGAGTTCGTAAAAGAGATCGATAATTACATTGCTGTGAAATACCCGTCTCTCGCAAGCCGAATGGTGATTATGTCAGAGGATTCCATGGAAAAACTCCTTTCTGTATCCGATGGACTTGATACACACACAGTCATTCCAAGAAGCTACATTTATTTGTTCTTAAATACCGAGACGAAAGATGGTGTTCCGATTGAACAGTTCAAGCCTATCGGTGGTTTTGGCAATTTCAGCGATCAGTTCACCGATCCTGCCCTGCTGTTCCCGGAAGTAGACAAGCTATACGATGTAACCATGCAGAAAAAGGAAGGGATTTACGCGGAAGCTGGTTACAAAACAGTTATTCTAGGCGGGGATCTGTCCGGCATGCTGGCACATGAAGCTGTGGGGCATACGGTAGAAGCAGATCTGGTGCTGGGAGGTTCCGTAGCAGCACATAATCTGAACAAACGCGTTGCCTCCGACCTGGTATCCATGGTGGATTTTGCGCACACCTACGAGGGTGCTATGGCGCCGCTCCCTGTTTATGTGGACGATGAAGGAACACCGGCAGAAGATGCTGTCTTGATTAAAGAAGGCATTCTTACCGGTTATATGAACAGCAGAGAGACAGCAAAGCACTTTGATATGAAGCCGCAGGGAAATGCAAGAGCCTATCTGTTCTCTGATGAACCACTGATCCGCATGAGAAATACAGCAGTTCTTCCGGGTAAGAGCAAGCTCGAAGACATGATCTCCTCCGTGGAAGACGGTTATTATCTCACGAACACCAACAATGGACAGGCCGATACCACAGGTGAGTTCATGTTCGGTATTTCCATGGGCTATGAGATAAAGAACGGAAAGCTTGGACGTGCGATTCTTGACACGACAATTTCAGGTGTAGCCTTTGATATGTTAAAGACCGTTGATATGGTATCCGACAAAATGACCTGGAGCAGTTCGGGATTTTGCGGCAAAAAACAGCCAATGCCGGTTGGTATGGGCGGTCCGCAGCTTCGCTGCAAGGTCATGATCGGCGGAAGATAAGGACTTGCTTTCACTTCAGATTGCAAATTCACAAAGGTATAAATTTATGAAATTTGAATTTATACAAAGGTGGTAACTCATAGAATTATAAACTATAGTATGCACAGAAACAGGTGCAGGAATGGAGAGAGATGGACGACGTAAAGAAAATCGCACAGGGAACCATAGAGGCTCTTCAGGCAGAAGGAGCAGAGAAGGCACAGTGTACAGCCTTAGTCAGTGAAAAAAGGGAATTCAATGTTGATGGCGGAGAATTTTCTCTGTTTCGTACTCTTTTTGATAAATCACTCAGCCTTATGGCTATTAAAGGACATAAAAAAGGCAACATTGCCATCAACCGTTTTGATGACGAAGCAGTGGCAGCAGCCGTGAAAGACTGTATTGCCGTGGCAGAGTCTGCCAGTGAGGATGAGGCCTGGGATATTGCGCCAAAGCAGGAAGATAGAAAAGTGGTACAGGGAGCCCCTGAGGCAGACGTTGATCTTTTGTTTTCGAGAACAAAAGAACTGCTGAAGGATATTAATGAGAGATTTCCGAAGATCATTGTGGAACAAATGATCGTTTCTCATGAGAAAACAAACAAGGTATACTGCAATACAAGCGGTTCCGTATTTGATGTAACAGATGGTGTCTATGAGGTGAGTGTTATGTTCTCCGGTCATGAAGGAGAAGTCGCTTCTTCCTTTTTTGGCAGCGGTGTCATAACGGCGGACCTTGATACACCTTTTATTGAACTTGGCACACTAAAGAAAGACCTTGCTGATGTTGAACAGCAGATTCATCAGAAACCTTTCGAAGGAAAATTCACCGGAACCATACTTTTAACACCCGGCTGCCTTGGTTCTTTTATCTCCAGCATTGTAAGCAACTTTGCTTCCGATGGAGTATTGCTTGACGGAACAAGTCTCTGGAAGAATAAGCTGGATACAAAGGTAGCAGATGAAAGAATTACGATTCATATCCGTCCGGAGGATGACAGAATCGTGTGTCCGGAAGTTTATACGAACGAGGGATTTTTATCGGAAGGGTATGATTTGATTCAAAAGGGTGTGTTAAAACAGTTCAAGCTTTCTCTTTATGTTGCGAACAAGACCGGACATCCACGTGCGAAGAACTCTGCGTTCTCCTGTGTGATTGAACCGGGAGATACCTCTTATGAAGATATGGTAAAGAATATCAAAAAGGGAATCATTGTTGGGCGGTTCTCCGGTGGAAATCCGGGAACGAACGGTGAATTCTCCGGCGTTGCAAAGAACAGTTTTCTGGTAGAGGACGGAAAGATCACAGGTGCCATCAGCGAGACCATGATCAACGGCAATCTTGCCGATATTCTGAACAATCTGGTTGCTATCTCAAAGGAGACTGTGTGTGATGGTATGGATGTATTACCGTACATGGCCTTTGACGGTATCGTAATCTCCGGGAAGTAAGAAATGAAACAATGAATATAAAATCATCCTTATAATATGCAAAAAATGCAGTCTGAAAAGACTGCATTTTCTAGGAGTAATACCTGAGATAGATAATAAGCTAAGTTAAGCACTTAAGTTTTTATGCTCAAGTGCGTGGACCTGTGCAACGATCATGTCGTTGTAAGGTGTAGGGATACCATACTCTTTCCCGAGGGAAGCGATGATACCATTTATTTTATCGATTTCCGTGATTCGCTTATTCTTATGATCCTGATACATGCTGGAATAACCGGAAGCGTCGTTCTCACAGACTCTTCGTACGATGGCAAGCGCGTCAGATGCTTCAAAGTGTGTGCCGTCGGCTTCTGCGACCAGAACACATTCATTTACGATCTTCTGGCATATGTTCCATAGATGAGGATTTTCTTTTACATCACCGATTCGGCAGTCCGCAACAGCGGTCAGGGCATTAATGCCACAGTTGACCATGAGCTTTTGCCAAAGGACTTTCTGTACATTTTCAATTACATTAACCTCAAGTCCGGATTCAGAGAATACTTTTGCAACGGTCTGTGCTTTCAAAAGGGAAGCTTCGCATAACACATCCGGGCCAATGTTAGTTGGTCCACAGCCGGAATGATAGAAGGTATCAAGCTCCATCGCTACACTGTTATGACTGCTGGTTCCGACAATGATGTTCTCCCGGGAGGTAAAGTTTGCAATATCCCGGTTGTTGCCTGCACCATTTTGAAGGGTAAGCACGATTGTGTTCTCACCGATCAGCGCGACATTCTCCTTTACAGCTTGGTA
The DNA here is from genome assembly GCA_003249225.1 of Clostridia bacterium. Classification (GTDB taxonomy): domain Bacteria; phylum Bacillota; class Clostridia; order Lachnospirales; family Lachnospiraceae; genus SZUA-448. The sequence goes on from QKJQ01000036.1 coordinate 127,746, forward strand.
GGTATAAAGGTTCTTTACAAAGATGATTAGAAGATCCTGAATGCCGATGTCTGTGCCGCTAAGTACCGCATTGCAGGTAAAATGGTACTTTGTATTATCATTATTTAGTTTCGTGATTCCTCTTTCGTTTATCGCCTTAACTTTTGCCTCAAAACTGTCGATCAGGGTAACCTGATGAGCCGTTGTAAGATAACTGGCATAAAGTGAGCCCATGGCTCCGGCACCTAAAATGGCAATCTTCATTGGATGACCTCATTTCTCAAAATGCTTTCCGCACTTTTATAAAGCTGATGCAAATTTTGTGAGTGACATGCAAACACAAATAATTTTCAAAGTATAGTTTTTATTGAAAAAGAGTGAAAGAAAGAAGAAATTCTTTCACAAGCAAGTTTGCGCCTCGTGCGTCTTTGCCCGTTCAAACTTGATATGAGCATAAAAAACGCAGGGATGAGGAATAATAAATAAACATTGATTTTATTTATAGTATCATGATAATATAATTCAATAAAATGCTTCTATTTCATAACTATCATGAAAATATTTCATGTAAGTAATTCATGTGGATTTGTCATGAAAATATTTCACATAAGTAATTCATGTAGATAAATCACGAAAATATTTCACGGTATACATCAGACAAGTTAAATTGCGACACAGGGTATGGCAAAACAGAAATGCCCTGATGTGCAGGAATTGTCACAAAAGGAGGAAGCAGCTATGGATATCAACAAATATATACTTTTCCTTCGGGCGGTCGATACAGGAAATCTGTCAAAAGCGGCGGCACAGCTGAACTATTCACAGACAGCAGCCAGTCACATGCTTGCTTCCATGGAAGAAGAACTGGGACTGAAACTTTTGTACCGTGGAAGGAATGGTGTGTCTCTGACAGAAGAAGGCGAGCGGATCTATCCTCTGGCAAAGGAACTGGTGGAAAAAGAAGAAGCGATAAGGATGCTGACGGGTGATGAGAATCTGTACCACGGGAAAGTCAGAATCGGTGTTATCACCAGTGTTGCGGTCAACTGGATGCCCCAGATCATATCAGATTTTCGCAGAGAGTATCCACAGGTCGAGCTGATCATGTACGACGCTGTAAATTATGATATTATGAAGGACTGGTTCTCGAAGGATCTGATCGATTGCGCCATAACAGCAGAAGCAGGTTCGAAAACAAGCGACAATGTGCCGCTTGTAAAAGACCCTTACTATGTTATATTGCCGGAAAATCATCCCTTATGTAAGGATAAGAAGATAACGCCTCTTGCCTTAAAAGGAGAGACCTTCATAATTCCCAGTGAAGGAACCAGCTATTCCGTCGGAAAGATCGTTCGTCAGGCAAAAGGGAAAACAATGGAGGTGCAGGGATTCTTAAGTGATCAGGCCGCAATTTCCATGGTAGTCGCCGGGTGTGGAATCAGCATCATGCCAAAGCTGGTGCTGGAATCTTATATCTCAAAAGGTTATATCAGAAGAGAGCTTGAACCGGAAGTAGCCAGGATCGTTTACCTGTGCCTCCCTTCCGGGAAAACAATTCGTCCGATCACAAAAAGATTTACAGCCTTTGCAAAAGAATGGATAAGGAATCATGTGAGTGATACGCTGCTGTACAGTAAAGCAAAAGAGAATGCGTAAAAGAGACGGAAGTAAGGGCAGGGCAAATGGACAACTGCAAAAGAAGAGGTTCGTAAAAACAGCCTGGAACAATGAATATAAGCCATTGTCTTCACCTTGACAAAGTACCAAAAAGTGGCTACAATTATCGGAATAAAGAAATGCTTGAAGTAAGGATACGTTCATTTTAAAAAGCATGATTATGAAATACTTCGGAGGGAAAAGATATGTCGTATAATGAGAAGAAGGAGAGACCAGTATTCCCAAAACGTGCCGTTATTACCGGTGGTATGCCATACGGTAACAAAGAACTGCATTTTGGTCATATCGGCGGACTGTTCGTTCATGCGGATACTTTTGCGCGTTTCCTGCGTGACCGTATTGGAAAAGAGAATGTGATTTTCGTGTCAGGAACCGACTGCTATGGTTCTCCTATACTGGAAAGTCACCGTAAGGCAAAGGAAAGTGGCGCTTTTACAGGGTCGCTGGAAGAATATGTGACAATGAATCATACTTCACAGAAAAATACCATGGATAAGTATGAAATCAGTTTGAATCTGTATGGTACTTCCGCTTTTGGAAGGACAGGGGAGATACATAAAGAAGTTTCAAAGGAAGTATTCGAAAAGCTGTATGAGGCGGGAAGCCTTGAAAAGCTCTCCACACCACAATTCTTTGATCCTGAGCTGAAAGTTCTCTTAAATGGACGCCAGGTCGTAGGACGCTGTCCGATCCAGGGCTGTCAGTCGGAAAAGGGGTATGCGGATGAATGTGATCTGGGTCACCAGTATATGCCGGATGAGCTGATCGATCCAAAGAGTACCTTGTCTGGTAAAAAGCCGGAACTTGTGGATGTAACGAACTGGTATTATAAGCTGGAAAACTGCACCGTATCACTGCAAAATCTGGTGGATGACTGGCGTACAAATACAAATGCCAGAAAATTCATGTTAAAAACGATAGAAGAATTTTTAAAACCTCCGATTATTTATATACAGCGCAAGCTGATTGAAGACCTTGATGCACTCGAGGCACAGTTTCCAAAGCATACCATTCAGGATGAGAACAACAAGAACTCCATAACTTTTGTTTTCGAATCTCTGGAAGACCGTGATAAAGCAAGAGCAGTGCTTGCAAAAGAAGATATTAATTATCGTACCGGTAAGACACTGGTTCCTTTCCGTCTTTCCGGAAATATCGACTGGGGCGTTCCGCTTCCGGAGACAGAAGGGCTGAAAGATCTCACGTTCTGGGTGTGGCCGGAATCTCTGTGGGCACCGATTTCCTTTACACAAGCTTATCTGGAATCGATCGGGCATGACAGGACGGAATGGCTTTCCTGGTGGAACGAAAAAGATGCTGCCGTTTATCAGTTCATCGGGCAGGATAACATTTATTTTTACGGACCGGCACAGCAGGCTATGTTTGCGACGATGGGATTACAGGATACACATCTGGTGGCAAACAATCATATCTTATTCATGAACCGGAAAGCCGGCAGCAGCAGCGAGATTAAGCCGCCGATGGCAAAAGATCTGCTGGCATTCTATACGCCGGAGCAGCTGCGTATGCATTACCTGAGCCTTGGACTTGCCAATAAGAGCGTGAGCTTTGATCCACAGGTCTATCTTCCGGAAGAAGAAAGACAGGGAGCAGATCCTGTATTAAAGGATGGCAATCTTCTGACGAATGTATTCAACCGTATTATCCGTTCCTGCTTTTATACTTCACAAAAGTATTACGACTCCATGATACCGGAGGGTGAGATTTCGGAGAAGATCCTTGCAGAATCAAAGGAGACGATTCTTGAGTATGAGCAGACGATGTTCGATCACCAGTTCCATAAGATCATTTATATTCTGGATAGTTACATAAGGAATATGAATAAATACTGGGTGAACAACATGCGTACAGCAGAGACGACCGATAACGATGAGCTTAGAAAGCAGATCCTGATTGATTCGCTTCATGCCGTTCGAACCGCCATGCTGCTGATTCATCCGATTGCACCGACCGGCTGCAGTATGCTGCAGGAATATCTTGGTGTGGATGAGAGAATTTTTTCCTGGGACTATTGCTTTGAGACGCTAAACTACTTTTTTGAAGATAAAAAGGAACATAAGTTAAAATTCCTGGAACCACGCGTAGACTTTTTTGAGAAACATGAAAGTCAGCTGATGGACGATTCCGAATAACATAAAAACTCTCCTTAAAAGCAGCCGGGAAAAGACTGCAGCGAAGGGGAGTTTTTTATGCCGCTTTCGACGCGTTGAAAAAGGAAAAAGAAGTGTTAGGGGGATATTTACAACAAGAAACAAAATATTTAGAATATAATCCATACATTTTGCGAAGAATTAATGGTATTCTCGTGATATTGCATGCTGTAAAGTGGGGACAGAGCAGCATGTACTCTTAAAGTAAATGAGGCAGCAAAGCATTTTTAACAGGAGGAGAAGCGTATGGAGAGTCATACAAAGAACAAACAGTCACTGGAAAAGATTGACCAGATGGCAAAGCTTGCGTTTAATGGGGTGGGGGCTGCAACGGCAAAGGAATTGTCAGACGGATGTTTTAATGCAGTATATCTGGTCGGGCTGCAGGATGGAAGAAAGACGGTATTAAAGATATCACCGCCCTCGGATGCGCTTGTCCAGATTTATGAAAAGGATCTGATGTATGCCGAGGTAGAAGCAATTCGACTGACCGCGGAACATACCGATGTTCCGGTACCGGAGATCTTTTACTATGACAGGACAAAAAAACTTTGTGATGGAGAGTTCTACTTTATGACAGCGTATGAAGATGAACCGCTGGGACGGCATGTCAGCGAATTGTCAAAAGAAGAATTATCCATAATTCATAACGAGATGGGATCCATTACAAGAAAGATCAATTCGGTCACTGGTCCGGCATTTGGATATCTTGGACAGCCGGAGCTGTTCTGTGATTCCTGGTTCGATGCATTTTACATGATGGTAGACAACATGTTAAAGGACGCGGAGCATTTTGATACAGAAATGTATATGGAGAAGAACGAATTGCGTGAGATGCTGAAAAGCGAGAAAGACCTGTTCGATCAGGTAACAACGCCACGTCTGATCTTTTGGGATCTTCACGAAGGGAATCTTTTTTATAAAGGGGTTGAGATCACTGGAATCATTGATTTTGAACGGGCTTTTTACGGGGATATTCTGATGGAATATGGTTTCCGTGTACATCACGAAGATAAGAGTGATTTTTATAAAGGCTATGGGGTCAGTGAGTTTACAGCAGACGAAGAACGTCGCTGTCTCTGGTATGATTACTACCTGTTCGCGATGATGGTGGCAGAAGGCCCATTTCGCAATTACGACAGTGACTGGCTGGGAAAATGGGCGAACAAAATGGCAAAAGAATGCATCGAAAGACTATGCAATAAATAAGAGCAAAACGTCCTGATGTGAAAAACATGAAAAAACTGTAAGCTAAATTGCGTGCTAGAAAATGAAACAAATAGCGATAAACATCAATACGTGACAGGCTGGGAGTAAACAAAGAAAAAGGAGAAAAAAATGTTCAAGAGAGAAAAGCCACCATGTTATGAAATTCACGGGGTAATGGAAGTACTGCAGAAAAAATTCGATGGAGAAGTTGCTGAGTTCCCCAACGTCATACATCCACCGCATATTCGGCTGCTTGGGTTCATCAACAAGCTGCTGGCATCTGAAAATCTGATGAAGATTTCATCGAAGAAACTTCTTAGCAGTGTGATTGCACTTTCCAGTTTTGATGTGGAATCCAGCCACCTTGCAAGTAATCTGTCAAAGGTTTCCTCCGAACTTTCTACACTCAGCATTTCCAACATGGCAATTGTTGAAGAAACCACAGCCAGTATGAGCAATGTAAATGAGATCGTTACGAAATCAGCTGTGACACTCTCTGAAATCTCGGAATCTGCAAGCGAAATCGTGATAAAGAATCATGAGAGTCTTTTACAGGTCAAGGACATTAATAATCTTCGGGAAGAAGTTATTGCCAACTCTACGATCATGAATGAAAAAATCGTGCAGCTCATGCAATTAACTGAGTCGGTTAATTCAATCGTTGGAACCGTAGAGACCATTGCATCCCAGACGAACCTGCTGGCACTCAATGCCTCCATCGAAGCAGCCAGAGCAGGCGAGCATGGCAGAGGGTTCTCCGTTGTAGCGGAAGAGATCAGAAAACTTGCTGAAGACACTAAGAAATCATTGAATGACATGAAGGGTCTCGTTTCTGATATCCGTGTTGCGACCTCGGAAGGCCGTGACAGTATGGATCATACCATTCGTTCCACCACAAGCATGAGCGAGAAAATTGAAGGCGTCAATGAAACGATTACGGAAAATGTTGAACTGCTTGAAGGTGCGGTAAAAGACATCCGGGAGATATCCGAAGAAATCAAAGGGGTACAGGTCGTTGTTGATAATATTGCACAGGCTATGGAAACGTCCAGTAAAGATGCGGAAGAATTAAGCTACATGACTGCCAGAATAAAGGATGACGCGAACAAAAGTGCCGATATGGCAAAGACAATCAGCAGTATCGATACACAGCTTTCTGAAATCATTCGGGAGCAGATTGATAACATCAATAACAGTGCTCACAGGATCACAGACCCAGAGATCATCGAAGAGATTCAAAAGGCGAAAAAATCACATATCAACTGGCTGAACACATTAAAACAGATGATCGATCGAATGGAAGTTCTTCCGCTGCAGGTCAACTCGAAAAAATGTGCGTTCGGACATTTTTATCATTCCATAAAAATAACAAATCCTTCCATAGAAAAGCTCTGGAAGGATATTGATAAAATCCATAATGATTTTCATGAACTTGGTAATAAAACCATTCAGGCGATAGAAAACAAGAATGAGGCAGAAGCAAGAGGATATCTTAGTCAGGCAGAAGGATTATCCGGCGAACTGTTCAAAATTCTTGATGAAATACTGAAAAAACTTGAGTTATAAAACCTTATTGTCCGGCAATCTGTTCTGCCAGGTCATTTAAGTATACCCAGCGATCCATCTTTTTTTCCAGAGCGGCTTCCAGTTCCTTTGCTTTGTGGATCAGTTCCTCTAGTTTGTAGTAATCGGTGGCAGCAGCGGTCTGGGCTTCTTTGTTACACTCGATCTGTTCTTCTAAGGATGCGATATCATCGTCGATGGTATCGTATTCTTTTTGTTCTGCGAAGGTAAACTTTAGTTTCTTCGGCTGATTCTTCCAGGTCTTCACGGATTCTGCCTCAGGTTTTTCCAAAGCACCAGCAAAAGAATTGTTCGTTAGTTCATCCGGAATGGAGTTCTTATAATCGGTATAGGTTCCTTCGAACTGCCTGATGGAACCATTCTGCAAAAAGATGAAAAGTCTTGTTGCAATCTTATCAAGGAAGTACCGGTCATGCGATACGGCTATGACGATACCTTCAAAGGACAGCAGATAGTCTTCCAGGATGGTCAGCGTCTGAATGTCCAGATCGTTCGTCGGTTCATCCAGAATCAGAAGGTTCGGCGCTTCCATCAGAATCTTGCAAAGATAAAGCCGTCTTTTTTCTCCACCGGAAAGCTTGGAGATAACAGAATACTGTTTTGTTTTGTCAAAAAGAAAGCGTTCACACATCTGTGCTGCTGTAATTGTGCCGTCTTTGGTTTCGATGTAATCGGCAGTATCCCGTATATAATCAATGATGCGGGCAGATTCATCCAGCGCTTCATTTTCCTGGGAAAAGTAACCAATGGAAACGGTGCTTCCCATATCGATGGTACCGGATATTGGTGACAGTTGTCTGGTCAATAGTTTTGTCAGGGTCGATTTGCCACAGCCATTCGGCCCGATGATCCCGATACGGTCACCGTGCAGAAAGATATAGGAAAAGTCTTTTATCAGGGCTTCCTGTTCATAGGCAAAAGAGACGTGATCCAGCTCGATGGTCTTTTTCCCAAGTCTTGTGCTCGCGGAAGAAAGCTCAACACTGGAATCAAATTCAAGTGCAGCCCGGTTCTTCAATGCTTCAAAGCGCTGAATATGGGCTTTCTGCTTGGTGGAACGGGCTCTGGCACCACGAAGCATCCAGGCAAGCTCCATCTTATAGAGACTTTTGTTTTTCCGTTCGGTAGCAACCGCCATGGCTTCACGTTCGGCTTTTAAAGCTACGAACTGAGAGTAATTGGCCGAATAGGTATAGAGATTACCTTTGTCGAGCTCAAAAATTCTTGTTGTTACCTCATCCAGAAAGTAACGGTCATGCGTTACCATCAGTATGGCGCCGCGGTATTTTTGCAGGGCCTCTTCCAGCCATTCGACCATATCACTGTCAAGGTGGTTGGTTGGCTCGTCCAAAATCAAAAGATTGGTATCAAGCAGCAGGGTCCTGACGATAGAGACCCGTTTTTTTTGTCCGCCAGACAATGTCGAGGGGGAGATGGAGGCATCCGGTATACCGAGTCTGGCCAGCATGGATACAGCTTCGCCTTCAATGTTACGGTATTCTTCATCGGCCTGCAGCCCGGAGCATACATTTTCGAGAATTGACTTTGTGTTATCAAATTCTGGATTCTGTGACAGATAGGCAATCTTGCATTTCGCATTTTTGGTGATGCTTCCCTCGTCTGGCTCTTCCAGACCTGCAACAATGCGAAGAAGTGTTGATTTTCCGGTTCCGTTTATGCCGATCAGACCGATGCGGTCAGCGTCATCAATGCCAAAGGTGATCTGATCGAACAGCATTTTATCGGTATAGCTTTTTGTTACTTGTTCTGCTGTTAATAAATTCATTTTATCCTCATTCCTGCGTTGTTTTTCCTTCACATCTGCCTTGTAAAAATACTGTATTTTGCAAGGAGGTGGTCGTGTTTATTTGGTCATAAATAATATTCCAAGGGTGTTTGGACCACAGTGGCTTGAAATCGTACAGCTGGCTCTTGTCTCAAAGATTTCCTGAAAGGGAAAGATACTTTTGATTTTTTCCTTGACCAGATCTATATAGAACTGATCAATTCCGCCATGTGTTATAAAGATGCGGCTTAGATCGATGGAGTCTGCCGGGTAGGAAGACAGTTCATCTTCTACGTATTTGAGCAAAACGGTATCAAGCTTTCCACGGTATTTTTTGCCGACAGACATGGCACCGGAGGTGTTGTCGACCCGAATGCAGGGTTTTAAATTTAAAAGATTTGCTGCAAAGGCAGTAATGGCGGAACATCGTCCGCCTGCACTTAAGAAAGTGAGGGTGTCCAGTATAAAGCAGGCATGGGATTTTGAGGTCAGCTCAACGAGTGCTTTTTGAATTTCCGCTCCGCTCAAACCTTCTTCAATCATTTCAGCCGCACGTATAACAAGAAGACCAGTGCCAGTTGAAAGATTGCAGGAATCTACCGGATAAACACCGGGAAGTTCCTCTGCCGCAAGACGTGCATTCTGATGTGAGGAAGAAAGTGCACCTCCGATATTAATAACAACAACTTCATAGCCTTGTTCAAGATAAGGCTGAAAAGCATCGGTATATTCAACAACATTGACAGCAGCTGTTTTGGGCAGTACCTTCTGACGGTAATAGACTTCATAGACTTTATCTGCAGTTATAGTGACATTATCAAGGTAATCTGTTCCGTCAATTATTATATGAAGAGGAACATAATTTACATGATAGCGTTCTTTTAGTTCATTTCCCAAATCACAGGTACTGTCTGCAAAAAGTGCGACTTTATGGTTGCTCATAAGTAAATCCTCTCTTCTTCGGTCGAATTGTTAAAGCTTCTGTACGTTACGTTCGCAGTAATATATCCAAAACAACTTTCATTATTTTACTACAACCCTATAAAGATTGCAATGCTTGCTAAATGGCTTTTCTATAAGGGAAAGACGGTCAGTGCAAATAACGAAAAGGATAGAATCAAAGCTATGAAAGGCAGGCCATGAAAAGGTTTGGGGGGTTGTAAAATACCGCCGGGATATGGTAGAATGAGGGCGATTGAAACAGACGAAAGACATTCTTCTGAAGAAAAAGGCGGACAGGTTGCATAAGTCTGACAAAAATAATGAAAGTAAATGAAGGTACGGAGGACGTTATGAGAATTGGAGCTTTAGAGGCTGGCGGAACGAAGATGGTATGCGCAGTGGGCAATGAAAAGGGTGAAATCTTAGGTCAGATCAGCCTGCCCACACTGACACCAAAAGAAACGATGCCTGGAATCATTGACTATTTTAAGAAGGAAGGGGTCGAAGCACTCGGAGTCGGAAGCTTTGGACCAGTTGATCTTAATAAAAAGTCAGGGACCTATGGGTGGATCACCTCAACACCCAAGATCGCATGGAGAAATTTTGATTTGCTGGGCGAGTTAAAAAAAGCACTTGATATTCCGATGGGTTTTGATACCGATGTAAATGCTTCTATGCTTGGGGAAGTTACCTGGGGGAACGCGAAGGGACTTGATTCTGCAATCTATATTACCATTGGAACCGGCGTTGGTGTTGGTGTGTACTGCAACAATGCACTTCTCCATGGAATGCTTCATCCGGAAGCCGGACATATTCTGCTGGCGAAAGATCCCTTGGATGATTACAAAGGAAAGTGCCCATACCATGGAACCTGCCTGGAAGGACTGGCAGCCGGACCAGCCATCGAAGAACGGTGGGGAAGGTCAGGAAAAGAACTTGCGAAAGATCAAAGAGTATGGGAACTGGAAGCCTTTTATATTGCACAGGCTCTGGTCAATTATACAATGATCGTATCTCCGCAGCGTATCATTCTGGGTGGAGGCGTAATGAAACAAACGCAGTTATTTCCGCTGATTCATAAGAAATACAAAGAACTGATGAATTCCTATATTGTAACGAAAGAGACCACGAACCCGGAGGAGTATATTGTTCCTGCAGGCCTTAACGGAGACCAGGGAATCATGGGATGTCTGGCACTTGCCCTTAAGGAAATGGAATAAGTGTAATGTGGCAGTCCTGCCAAATCAAATAGTAATTCTTTAAAAAGACATGAGACTTTCTGTTTCGGAAAGCTCATGTCTTTTTTATAAGAAATTTTATAAGAATGCTTGTTACGGAACGTGAGTAAATACGGCTCGAAAAAGATGCAACATGTTCCCGGATTCTGGTCATGCTTTACTCGATCCCAGTTACTATTTTTATATGAGAAACATAAGACCAATCTGTAATTTGAGTCCCGGATAGATTTACTTCTTCTAAGTAAGGCAAATCTGCAAGAACACTGATATCGCTGATCCTATTGTTTTGTAATGATAAATATTCTAGTCTTTTGCAATTACGCAACGGGCTTATATCCTGAATCTTGTTATTGTCAAATGACAACGAGGTAAAATACACAGATTCCTGCAATTCACTTAATGGGCCAAGGTCACTGATCTGATTATTATTAAATGACATGACATAAATATGAAGAAAATTCTTTATTGGACTAAGATCACTGATCTGATTGTTGTCTAAATTCAAACATTGATTATGAGCATATTCTGGAACCATAAATTGAATATTTCTTAAAGGGGTAATGTCTGTTATCAAATTACCTTCCAGATTTATATTCACGACTTCACTGAAACGAAATCCTTCAAAACCACGAAGATCTGAAATCTGATTGTAAGAAAGATCCAGTGTATTCACATTGAGATTTGTTATTGCACTGATATCACTGATTTCACAGTTCGATAATCGAAGGGTGGACAAATGATCCGTAAAATCTGCTAAAACAGAGATATCACTGATCGGACAATTAATAAATTCCAGGTTGTAAAGCGCATGTAGATTTAGTATCACGGAGATATCACTTACCAGACAGTTATCTATTTTTAATGAACCAATTAGAGGGTAATCAGCCAGAGATGATATATCACTAACTGCACTATCCGTTATGACTACTCTGATAATGGACGGATAATCAGCGAGAAAAGAGAGATCATCATTCGTCAGATTACTCAGGCCTAGATTTTGAATATTACTAAAATATGAGAAGTAAGGCACATTGTCTAGAGGATTATAGTCAAGCATTAACCCCCAAAGATTGGTCAGATTTTCAAGGGGGGACATGTCATGAATCTGATTATTGCTTAATACCAAATTAGTGATGGATGTCAAATCAGAAAGTGACGTTATATCACGGATTTGATTGCAGCTCACATCCAGAGCAGATAGCTTATGCATTTCTTTTAGTGGAGATAAATCCACTATTTGATTGTTGTTCATACTTATTGTTGATAATTCTACCGCATTCTTTATAGAAGATATATCTGCGATCTGATTATTATTCAGTTCCAGATTTGTGAGGTTCGTCATTTTAGCCAAGGGGGATAAATCCGTTATCTTGTTATTATTTAGTTCCAGGTTCGTGAGTTTTGTCATATTGGTCAAAGGAGATAACTCTGTTATCTGGTTATCATTTAATTCTAAGCTTGTAAGATTAGTCAGATTTTTCAGGGGTGACAGATCATGAATTTGATTATTGCTTAGTTTCAATTCTTTAAGATTTGTCAGCATCTCAAGGGATGATAAATCATCAAGATAACAATCTTCTATAGTCAATGACTCAAGACTGGTCAGACTTTCCAAATACACCATATCATCCTTTGTAAAAGAGCAGTTATAGACATCATTATTAAATGTTATATATAGGTGTTTAAGAGAAGAAAACCATTTAAAATCTTCATAGCTTTGAAAGTTATAACCAGAACAATCAGGACTCAGTGTAGCGCTTGTTATCAAAGCAACGTCTGCAATTGTAATATTATTACTATCTATGGTACTGCTGACAGAATAACCAAGACTGTCCAGAGCGAGTTGCCGAAAGGATTCATCGGCCCATTCAATTACTGTGTCAGGGTCGAGATCAGCTGATTCCGTTGTTGGGGAAGGTGTCACAGAAGGAATCAAAGATGCTGTTATCGCCGGAGAAGGAACTAATGTGGGTGTCAATTCCGGTGTAATAGAAATCTCATTGCCTTCTGCCTCACTGGGTTCTGGAGTTGTAGTTGCCGTAGGCGCTTCGGTAGCTATTGTCGTTACTTCTGCGGTTACTTCTGCTGTTGCTTCTGTCGTTACTTCTGCGGTTGCTTCTGCTGTCGTTGTAACTGTTACCTCCTCTGCCGTCTCAGCATCTGTGAGTGTATTTTGAGCATTATTTTTAATGATGCTCGTAATGATGATACTGCTTATCAATATAACTGCAATACCCAGAAAAATAATAACTGCTTTTTTATATTTCGAAAAAAAATCTCTCATAAGTTATCCTCCATAAAATAGATAATTACAATCCTTCCTTTTGCATGTTTTCATATATTGTGGAGCTGTTCACACCTTCAACTTGAATCCCAATCCTAAAATTTCTTTCTGAAAGCATTCCATATACATTTTTCAAGTATATTCTGTAATAAAATCTTTTTTTTATCATATATTTCCTTATTTATACAGTATAATATTAATAAAAAAATATATCAAGTGGAATTGTCAGGAATAGTGCAGTCGTGTAAACTCACTGAATTCTCTTTGATGACTATGCTGCCGGAAGCTGTTCTTATGATAGCTCTCAATATACTGCAGGAGGATATCCCCAGGGTTTGATGTTTAGACTCTTGCCTGATTGAAATAAGCAAATACATATTTGAAGAGGATGCTCTTTACGTCATAGAATATTATTTTTAGGCAGGTATCCGATAGATATAATCTTTTTCAAAGTGGGAAAAAGCTCTCCATTCTTGTGTTATTGCAGCAATGATCTACACCGCAAGATTTGAGTAACCATTCTGATTCGTATAGACGAACAAAAAATATTTATATCAGTTAAAGCGAAATATAGAAGTGCTATTGACACATAATATAACGATTATGTTAAATAAATCAACTTAAGTGAAAGAAAAATTTGTTTTTCGTGTAAACCGTTGCGCAAAAAGGGGATATGTGGTATAATATGGATAATTCTCAACCTCAGATATATATAAATAAAAAAACAAGTATTAACTATACAAAGGAGGGATGCAATGAGTTCTCCAAGAGTTATGCTAATCGTTGATGATATTGCTATGAACAGAGAGATGTTAAAAGAAATATTTTATAATGAATACTTAATACTGGAAGCGGAGAATGGAAAGCAGGCCCTTACCATGGTCAAGCAAAATTTGTCGGACATTGCCGTCATTTTGCTTGATATCATAATGCCGGAAATGGACGGATTCGAATTCATCGAACAGATGAAACATATTGATCCAAAGAATAAGATTCCCATAGTGGTAATTACCATTGCAGACGATTCGCGAAATGAAGTAAGAGCACTCGATATGGGCGCATCAGACCTGATTGGTAAGCCCTTTGAACCAAGCGTTGTGAAACGAAGGGTTTTTAATGTGGTCGGAGCTCATCGAAGCCGAAGTGAACTTGAGCAGGCATCCATGGACCTTTCCAGCAGACTCGAGCAATCCAATGCAATTATGATCGATATGCTGAGTTCCATTGTTGAGCACAGAAGTATGGAACAGAATCATCATGTTATCAGACTAAGGCTGTACACAGAGATTCTTCTTAAGGAACTTGCAAGAAAAAAGAAGTATGGGCTGACACCGGAGAAGATTTCTCTGATCGCGAATGCTTCTGCTCTTCATGACATAGGTAAGATCATAATACCAGATGCTATACTAAATCGTAAGAATGGACTTTCGGATGATGAATATGAGATATTTAAAAGTCATACCACAGAAGGCAGCAGTCTGATCAGACAATTCGGTTATGTTCATCAGAAAGATTATATACAGTATGCTTGTGAGATTGCTGAATTCCACCATGAAAGATATGATGGATCAGGATATCCTCATGGAATCAAAGGAGATAATATACCACTTTCTGCACAGGCGGTCGGTATGGCAGACACCTATGATTCACTGACAAGCGGGCAGACGGGCGGTGTGGAGTATTCTCATCAGCAGGCTATGCAGCTGATCAGGGATGGGAAAAGGCAGGAATTCTCGGAAGAGATTCTTGATGCAATGATAAAAGCAGCACCGGAACTTTTGGAAATCAATCATCGGTATCAGGACGAAGAGACTTACGGGGAAGGACCGACAAAGAATATACGCAAGATCTGGTCCGATATAAATCTTGAGACCTACCGACTTGATTACCTGAAATACATGAGTGTGCTTCGCCTTATGGATTGTATTGCTATTGAATTGAATCCGGAAACAGGATATTATATGACGATATATCCGAAAGATCCGGTCTTCCATAAGATCGGTAAAGAAGGAGATTTTCAAAAAGCGGTCATCGTTATGTCAGAGACGTACGTTCATCCATCCCAGAAGCAGTTACTGCAGCAAAATCTCATGAAGTTCATAGAGATGGAGAACAATGGGAAACAACAGGAAGGTGAATATAAGTATCTTTTATACCATGAAGCGGCTAAAAAATATGAATGGTTCAAAGTTAATGTAATCAAGATCAATACATTCCGCTCAAATTACGGGAATTTATTATTGATTTTACGAAGACTTGAGGATCAGGAGTACGCAGCTGATACAGAGTAGTTAGAGCAAGGAGAGAAAAGGATGCAGCAGGAGGTTAAGAATCTGTTACGTGAGGCGACCATTGACGTTGATGATGCGTTGCGAAGATTTAACAACAACGAAAATCTATATAAAAAATGTCTTGGTCTGTTTCCGCAGGAATCGACCTATGATAAGCTGCTGGAAGCTTTTTCGATGGGAAATCTTGAAAATGTTAGAAAAGAAGCACATACAATGAAAGGAATCAGCAGTAATCTGGGAATTGAAAAACTTACCGGTGTCTGCACAAAAGTGCTGGCTGAGTGTAAGAATGGAACCGGAGTTCTGGATATAGAGACCATTGAAGAATTTAAAAGAACATACAAAGAAGTGAATGAAATAATCGAAGAAAGCATCATGCTTCTTAAATCAATGGAATAAGAATGACTGAGTGAGACGCCGGGAGTAAAGCAATTTCCGGCGTCTCTTGCTGCTCCTTCACAGGATTTTATCTCGAATGATTTTGGCGACCCCATCTTCGTCATTTGTCAGCGTGATCAGGTCGGCGGCATCCTTTACTTCTTTTTGTGCATTTCCCATTGCAACACCAAGTCCCGCGTAATTAATCATGGATAAATCATTGCAGCCGTCCCCGATGGCAATCATCTCAAAAGGTTCGATTCCATAGTATTTTCCAAGCGATGCAAGTGCATTCGCTTTGGAAGCGCTGACATCAACAAATTCAAGAAAATGAGGGTTAGAGGTATGATAATTGACACGTTCCTTTAGATCCTCAGGAAATTGCTGCTGGCAGAGAATCAGCTTTTGCGGATCATCATACCATAAGATTTTTGTGATGCCCTGGCTGGCCAGTGTCGTAATATCCGGCATCAGTTCCGGCGTTATCCTTGCTATCATGTAGTATTTTTGCACAAGCTCATTCATTTTACTGATATAGAGCTTATGGTCGGACCAGGCAATCATTGTGGTTCCGAGGTCTTTGCCCAGAGTAAGAATCTGCTCGGCATCAAGTGGTTGAAGTTTTATATGAGATATAATATTCTTATCAGCAGATACGATCATGGCACCGTTATATAGAATAAAAGGCATGGAACTTATTCCAAGAAGCTCCTGAAAATGGCTCACGGCCTGGATAGGACGACCGGAAGACAGCACGAATAAAACGCCTTTCTTAACGGCTGCGAGAATCGCTTCTTTTGTCCCGGCGGTAAGTTCTTTTTTGCTATTCAGAAGGGTTCCGTCTACATCGACGGCAATAAGCCGATAGGGCATAGTGTTACTCCTTTTGGGTTTGTTTATCCGTGATCGGATTTTATTAATCTGATGTGAATATCATTATATTCGAAATCAGAGGCGGGTGCAACGCATTCTGATCAAGTGTTTCTCGATGACTTGCTTTTCTGAGAGAACTGGGGCATACTGTAAGTAATGAAAGGAATGAGGGTAACGATACGTATGAAAAAACCGATAGAAATTCTATGGCTCAAAAAGAGAAAGACTGCACTGGATAAATGGATGCGAAGAGTAGTAAAACGATGTACAGTAATCATAAATCGAAGTCTGAGGGGCACGAACCGGGGCATCATTTTGTTGTCCGCGTTGATTGCCGCTATCTTCACCGGAGTTTCCTCCATGGAGATCGGGATACCTGAACCGCTTGCTTTTATTACAGCAACAGTGGCAGTATTCTTTCTTTATCTTCTGGCAGCAAGGGTTACCATCTGGCTGTTGAAGGCAGCCTTTAAAATACAACCGGAATATATCGTGGCGGTATCGCTTCCCTTTATCGGTATCCTGGGATTCTTTTTTGCAACAGCATTCAAGGCTTCGGATAATGCCTGCATACTGCTTGGTGTACTTTTTTCTGTTACTGGGATTTTATTCGCCCGTTGTTCCTATGCCGTGTTTTTCAAAAAAGCTTGCACCCGGCTGAATTTTTTTCTGCTGGCTGTAACGACCGGCGGCGTGGCGTTTATGCTCACCTTTCTGCTGGGAAGCGGCTTTTCAAATGATTACATTTCTGATTATCAAAATCTTAATTACGAATCGATCACGACAGACAACTCAGACGGCAGCACGGATACAGGCAGCATGACAAAGGAGGATGAACTGCTGCATCTTACAGTTTCTGATACGGCAGCAGCAGTCAGTACGGTATCCTATGGAACGAAAGATGGTGAGAATGAACTCCTTTCCGGAACGGTCGATCTGAGTACATTTGTTACATACGATGGGTTGACCAAGAGAATCCGTGATTTTTACTGGGGCTTCAGTATAAATGAGGTACCAATGGCCGGGCAGGTATGGTATCCGGAAGAAGGCGGAAATTATCCGGTCTTATTTATCATACACGGAAATCATGTTATGACGACAGATTCGCATCTTGGATATGCTTACCTGGGAGAGTACCTTGCGTCACAAGGGTATGTTGTTGTGTCAGTTGATGAAAATTTTCTAAATGGATATATAAATTTTGGCCTCAGCAATGAAAATGATGCCAGAGCTGTACTTTTACTTGAGAACATCGGACAGATTCTGAAGTTCAACGAGGATCCTTCTTCTTTATTGTATCAAAAGATCGATGCAGAAAAGATCGCGATTGCAGGGCATTCGCGGGGCGGAGAGGCAGTTGCCGTTGCGGCACTGTTCAATACCTATGACAGATATCCGGATAATGGCGGGCATGAATTTGATTATCACTATGCGATACAGAGTGTTATTGCCATTGCACCGACCTGCGATCAGTACAAGCCGGCGGGAAATACTGTGGAACTTACGAATGTAAACTATCTGCTGCTTCATGGCTCGAACGATCAGGATGTTAACTCGACAATGGGATTGAAACAGTATGAAAATGTGACGTTTCAGGAGGGTTCGGATTATTTTAAGAGTTTTCTTTATATAGCCGGGGCTAACCACGGGCAATTCAACTCTCTGTGGGGAAGGTATGACCGCTCGTTCCCGGAACGTCTTCTGCTGAATACGAAAGACCTGATTTCAGAAGAGGACCAGCAGGAGATATGCAGGACGAGCATTAAACTGTTTCTGGATGCGACGCTTCTTGGGGAATCCGAGAAGCGGGCATTTTTTGAGAGGTATGAAACTACGGATGTTGAACTGCCAAACACATTATATCTGCAGAACTACAGCGACAGCAGTTTTGAAGCGGTTTGCGATTTTGAAGAAGATACGGACATCACGACAGGGTCAGTAGAGGATGTAAAGCTTTTTGCAGCAAGTATGAACTACTGGGGAGAAAGCAGACTGAGCGCTTCATCAGAATTGTATGCTTTTGGTTTTGACAATTCAGCGGTAAGCCTTCGCTGGGGAACAGCGGGTGCGTCGTATCTGATCGATTTTTCAAATGAGAAATCTGTTGCTGATAAGAAATTCCTGCAGTTCGATGTTATGAATGCAGATAACGGATCGGTTGCTGACAATACATACAGCCTGCTGGCTATGACCGTTGAACTGGTCGATTCACAAGGACATTCCGTCTCACTATCCACTGCCGCTTATGCGACGATATATCCGCCACTCCCGGTTCTGCTGTCAAAGCTTGAGTTTCTTTCGAATTCGTATCATTATAAGCAGAACCTGCAGACGATCCGTTTACCGATTGAAGATTTTCTTGAACAAGGTGAATTGAACACAGAAAAAATCACCCGGATCCGCATTTGGTTCGATCAGGCGGATACGGGCGATATAAAGTTGGACAATGTTGGATTTTCGAATTGATCAGTGATATTTTCTGCGGTAAGGTATTTCGAACCCGAGCAGGTAAATACCTAAGAACACGAGAATCAGAATTCCGGCAACCAGATAGATTACGGTTTTCTGCCGCAGTATATTGTTCTGAAGCAACGCATCCGGGTTGCTGTTATCTGATGTCTGATCATCGGTAACCGTTGCTCCGGCAGAATCTTCAGTACCCACCGAAGCATTATTGGAGGATGTACCGATTAATGTCTTCAGGGATGCGGCATATTCTGAGGTGAAAGCATAATCCGGATCGACCATATAGCCCGGCCAGCTGTCTGCAAAAACAGAGGCATTCATCGGGTAGTCATCAACGTTATAAATAACATCTGCAGAGCCGACAACAGCACCATTGTAAGTATACTGGACCTTCCCTATGGTGTTACTTCCGTGATAGAATTCATCAAGCTGCGTAAAAGATACGGATTTTACTGCATCTTTGAACGTTGCTGTATTTGGAAGAACAATGACGCTGTCCGTATCAATGCTTAAGATATCGTCTCCACCTTCATCGAGGCTTGGAAAAGCAATCGCAGTAGTAAAGAGAGAAGAGAAGGTGGCATTTCCGCCAAGTTCATTTTCTTCGATATTATAAGCCGTGTAATTGTCAAAAGCATAATCACATAATGTCTTGGTGTCGTCATACATCGTGTCAACGTCAGCTTCCTTCAGAACAACACAAATCAAAAGCATACCATCTTTTTCAGCAAAGGTCACCAGGGTATTTAATGCTTCATCGGTCGCGCCTGTTTTTCCGCCGATAGCATATTCATAGGTCTTGGTCTTTCTTATGAACTGGTGATGATTTGCCAGCGGTCTTGCTACATTTTTATTCGTGGCAGGAATGGTATAGGATCTGGTTCCGGTTATTTTTAAAAATTCCGGAATTTTTAACAGCTCTTTACTGATCAGGGCCATATCATAGGCACATACATAGTGACCTTCTTCGTGCAGACCATGCGGATTAATAAAATTTGAATTGACACAGCCTAATTCGGCCGCCTTGGCATTCATCATACTGATAAAAGTGTCAAAATCGCCGCCTACATGTTCCGCAACAGCATACGTTGCTTCGTTCGCAGATTCCAGCATAATGGCATACAGCGCAGATTCCATAGTGAGCTGCTCCCCGCGAACCAGACCGATCCGGCTGCCGTATACATTCATCTCAGCATCGGTTGACATAGTAACGACCTCATTCAGAGAGCTGTTTTCAAGCGCCAGAAGAACGGTCATCAGTTTTGTAATACTAGCTGGATAATAGGCGGAATAGATGTCCTTTTCATAAAGAATGGTACCCGTATTTGCTTCCATAACAATAGCCGCGGCGGCATCCACCTGAGGACCGGCGTTGCTGATATCTGTGTTAACAACACCTGCCGGTATGGCAGAAGCATTGGAGACAAGCACATATTCCGGATTAATAAAAGACAGTAAAAGTATTGGAAGGAGCAACAGTACCATAAGGGCTGTTCTGCGGTATTTTTTTGAACGTACAGGATACGTATGATTTTTTGATTTTAAAATGAAAGGCATGTTCTGACTCCGAAAGTAGTAATTTTATTATTGTTCCAAAAAATTCATGGATTGCATTAACTTGATTTATTATAGTCGATTTAAACCTTTGTTACAAGCATCAGTATGGATAATTAATTATTCCTGTGTTACAATAGGAAATGAAATGGGGATATCCCTTACCACAAAGATGGGAGAATTTGCGATGGAAGAAGCTTTACAACAGACCTCAGAATTGAGTCACATACACGAGAAGGGTACACTGCTTCATAACCACAGCACAGCACTGGAAGAACTGATCGAAAAAATACCCGGTGAAGCGGCAGGAATGAAAGCAGCGGAACTTTTTTCTTTTCTTAGTGACAGTACCAGATTGCGTATTTTGTGGCTGCTCTGTCATAGTGAAGAGTGCGTGACGGATATTGCAGCAGCTGTATCGATGAGCCCGCCGGCAGTATCCCATCACCTTCGATTGCTGAAGCAGGCAGGATTGATCAAGGCAAGACGAGAAGGAAAAGAGATGCTGTATTCGCTCGAAAAGTCAGAAGAAGCGACACTTGTACATAAAATGGTCGATGATGTCTTTGATATGCAGTGTCCGGAATGCAGCTTATAATAATTAAAGGGAAGAACCATGGTACAGAACACATCCGCATTCCGAAGGATGATCGACGACCAGTGTGTTCTTCTTTTCTTTTGCAACAAGAAGAATTATGGTAAAATCTCCGCCCGAGCCAAACATCATAAAAAAGGAAAGAGCCAGAAAGAACACATTGCCGGTCAACAGTGCATAGAGGAGAGGGAGGAGGCCAACGGTCACAAAAGGAGCAAAAGCACCCAGACACATCTGCCAGAGAAGCAGAGGCTCATCACAGTGGCAGTAAGGCGTAAGCATTTCCCATATGACACCAAAGGATATGCTTTTCCAGTGATTTTTTGCAAAGATGCTCCAGACCAGTCCATGTGTCAGTTCGTGAAGTAACGTCAAAAGAAGAAAAGCGGGAAAAAGAGCCAGAGAATAGAACATCAGGCTTTTTGGCTCTAATGTAAATGAACCGGAACGATGAATCAGGAAAAATAAAAGCACACCCAGAACCGCAAAGGGTCCTGAGGTAAGGAAAGCATAGACATTTGCCTTAACAATGGTAATTGTCTTTTTTTCTGCCCGATATCCTTTTTCTGAAAGTGATGCGTCCAGCAAGTTGAATTTCTCTGTTGCTTTTACCTGTTGTTTAGAAAGTTTAATTCCGTCTTTGTTTGTGCGAGTGGTTTCATCTTTTCTTTTCATTTTGTCTTCTCTTTTCTTTCTATTTGTGTATGAAATGCCTGCGTATGAGGCAGTTGTGCAGGATATTTTCCGAAGGACAGGTTAATGCATAATACGGTCATCAATAATGGTTTGTCGAAGGTCCACATTGGAGTCTCTTGAGTATCCATAGAAGCACCGACCACGGGAGGGCCTTTCCTGATATCATTTTACCGTTTAACGGAAGTTCTGACAACTAAAAAAGTAACCTCTTTTCACGAATGATTTCCATATGTTACCCAAATCGCAGGGATACCGGAGTCAAAAGCAATTCCTTCTACTGTTATTATTAATTATTCTAAAATATATTGACAAAAAGAAAAGCGATGTTATAATGAAGACAGATAAACGATTAAACGATTGTTTAAACGATAAATAATAAGACCGTAAAATCGGCAGATACTCAACTAAAATCTTATATGCACTCTTGAAAGTGCAGGAAAAGGAGTCACTATGACAAAGAAAACATACAAATTACATGAACTGGACTGTGCAAACTGTGCAGCAAAAATCGAGGACGGCGTAAGTAAGATTGATGGAGTGGAGACGGTTACCGTAAACTATATGACACAGAAGATGGTCGTTGAAGCGCACGAAGACAGTTTGGAAAAGATCGTGGAAAAAGCAATGAAAGTTATTAAAAAAGTTGATCCTGCTGTTACGATGGCGGAGATTTAATTATGAGAAGACAAAAGCGGGCGCTGCTTCGTATTCTGATTGTTCTGACTATAACAGTTGTATCAGCGCTGCTTCCCTTAAAAGAGAATGTAAATTTTTATGTGTATCTTGGTCTGTATATTGCGTTGTATCTTGCAATCGGTGGTGATGTTGTAAGAAATGCATTCCGGTCTATTATCCGGGGAAGTGTCTTTGATGAGAATTTTCTTATGGCGATAGCTACGATCGGGGCATTTTTTGTCGGAGATTATCTGGAAGCAGTATCTGTCATGATCTTTTACCAGGTCGGTGAATTGTTCCAGTCTTATGCGGTCGGAAGATCAAGAAATTCCATAACGGAACTAATGAACATCAAGCCGGACAAAGCCTTTGTAATTCGGGATCTTGAGAATCAGATGATCGAAGAAGTTGAGCCGGAAGCAGTTCTTGTCGGTGAACAGGTCCTGGTCAAACCGGGCGAGAAAATCCCGTTGGATGGTTGTATTTTGCAAGGCTCTTCGGCACTGGATACCAGTGCACTGACCGGGGAATCCCTGCCGCGTGATGTAATGGCAGGTGATGAAGTTATCAGCGGCTGCATAAATATCAGTGGTGTCCTTACGGTGGAGGTTACAAAGCAGTTTGAAGAATCAACCGTATCCAGAATTCTTGAGATGGTGGAGAACGCAGGAAATAAAAAGGCAAAGACAGAAAAATTCATAACAAGATTTGCAAAGTATTATACACCTTCGGTTGTCATAATTGCTGTTCTGCTTGCTATAATTCCCCCGCTGGTGATCAGGGATGCTTTGTTCTCGGACTGGATCTATCGTGCACTATCTTTTCTGGTCGTATCCTGCCCATGTGCTCTTGTAATCTCGATTCCGCTTGGATTTTTTGGAGGTATCGGCGGAGCCTCCCGTAACGGGATCCTGGTCAAAGGCAGCAATTATCTGGAAGCTCTTGCCGGGGTGAAGACAGCAGTTTTTGATAAGACGGGAACGTTGACAAAGGGTGTCTTTGAGGTGACAGACATTCTTCCTGCCATAGGAACCAAGGAAGAATTGTTATATCTGGCAGCTCAGGCGGAAGCAGATTCCAATCACCCGATTGCCCGTTCTGTTGTGAAAGCATATAAAACACTGGATATTGTTAAGAAAAAAGTGACAGAAGATTCCATGACAGGAAGCGGTAACGCGGTCAGCAAGACAGACCAGGCAGAACTTGCAGGGTATGGGATACAGCTTACCTTGAATGGGCATTCTCTTTGCGCAGGAAATGATAAACTCATGCTGAAAGAAGGTATCGTCGTTCCTGAGAGAACATTTTCCGGGACAGCCGTTCATGTTGCTTACAAGGGACAATACCGTGGAGTAATTCTGGTTGCTGATACCATGAAGCCGGATGCAAAAGAAGCAATAAGACAGCTTCAAAAGCATGGTGTCCATGAGACCGTCATGCTGACAGGGGACAGAAAAGCAGCAGGCGAGGCTGTTGCAAAAGACTTAAATCTGTCTAAAGTCTATACAGAGCTGCTTCCAGGGGGAAAGGTCGAAAAGCTGGAAGAAATCATGAAGAGTGCCCAGGGGAAAGTTCTGTACGTCGGAGATGGTATCAACGACGCACCGGTACTTGCACGGGCAGACATCGGCATTGCCATGGGAGGTTTTGGGTCTGATGCAGCCATAGAAGCGGCAGACATAGTTATTATGACAGACGAACCTTCCAAAGTGGCACAGGCGATCCGGATTTCCAGACGAACCATACAGATCGTAAAACAGAACATTGTATTTGCTCTTGGCATTAAGGTCGGGGTACTGATTCTTGTAGCGCTTGGATTCTCGAATATGTGGGAAGCTGTTTTTGCGGATGTAGGCGTTGCTGTGCTGGCGATTCTGAATTCCATGAGAGCACTTAAGGTGAGATAGTAACAAACGAAAGAAGAGTGCTTTGCTGTTTAAGGCTGGATGACCGTGTAGGTAAAGCACTCATAGTGCAGTCGGGTTCCCTCATTACTATCTTCGGGAAGCAGAGCACGCGCAATCAGCAGGATCTCATCACTGTCTATGTCGATGCGTTTTAAATCGGCGTAATCGCCGTGAAGCAGGATTATTTCGTAATCGTATGGTCCCATAATCGTTCCTTTCCATCCTGTATTGTTAAGTCAAATACATGAAGTATAGTAGTGCCGGGTATTGTATCCGGCACTTTTGTGTTTATATAGTCATTATGGAGATACAGCTTAGTAATCGGGAAGAAAGCCAGGGCAATCATCACCCAATCTCAGTTGATGTATCAAAGTGTTTGCTGGTAAGAAAATTCTCCGGCATGAATTCTTTCACATAAATGATATCAGAAAGTTTTTAGACGGCGGTTTCGCATAATGACAAAGAGAATACCTTGCGCAGTCAAACCTATTATATGCCAGACAAAACGGAATGTAACTACATTTTTAAAACTTTACGCATAAAAGTGCGTTGTTATGGAGTTGTTGGGCAACTCAAAGCGTATCGGCAGAGCAAAGGGGTTCCATGCCATTCACCACAAAGTGACCGCAGATGGATACCAGTCTTCCTGAAAACAACAAAACTGGCTCTATTAAAATAATATAAACTGGCAGTATTCATGCAGCCAGTTTGATGCTATTATGGACAAAGAAAAAATGTGAAATGTTTCTGAATGACTTGTAATTTATGGAAACATGTGGGAGAATAGTATGAGAGATAATAAAATGATCGTTCGTCTGGCACAGACGGCGCTGCTTGCAGCACTTTGCTACATCGGATTTCAAGTCTTTCGTTTTGATATTCCGGTGGGAACCGATAAAACAGCCATACATTTTGGTAACACCTTCTGTGTTCTGGCGGCGTTACTGCTGGGCGGCCTTTACGGTGGACTTGCTGGAGCAATCGGCATGGGACTTGCAGACCTGACATCGGGTTATGCTATGTATGCACCGGAAACATTTGTCCTTAAGCTTTGCATAGGTCTGATCGCCGGTCTCGTTGCACATAAGATCGGAAAGCTCAGCAAAGAACATACGAAAAAGTACATTCTGGTCATGAGCATTGTCGCTGCTGCCTGCGGTATGCTGTTCAATGTTTTTGCTGATCCAATTGTCGGATATTTTTACAAACGCTATATCTTTGGTATGGAAGTTGATCTTGCTGCCACCGTTGCTAAGTTTTCAGCCGTTACAACTTTTATCAATGCGCTGACATCTGTATTCTTTGCAACACTGATTTACAACGCACTTCGCCCGGTGCTAAAAAAAGCCGGTCTGTTCATAGAAGTGAAGTAACATTCGGTAAAAATATGCATCCACATAAATTTTTACAGCCGGGGCTGTTCCCAGTGAACAGCTCCGGTTCTTTTTTTGTTCAGTTTTTCATCGTAAAAGTTATGTTTCTATGAACAAATCTGGCAGAACCAGCATGATTTATTGTTCGAAAGTACCAAAACAAAGAGCCGGGACAATGAGTTTTGTTATGTCATAAAGCAGATAATTTTCACAAAAATCAATATGGAAAAACATGGTAATTACGAATAGAAAAGGGAATTATTTCATGCTATGATAGGTTCACTAAGCAGCATGAGAGGGGCAAAAAAGAATGAGAATTCGACGGAAAATGAAAAAGTCGACAAAGCAATATATCGCTGTGGCAATGAGCATGATACTGATCCTTGGGGGTTCTTTTGCATTTTTACTTATACATGTGACTAGGCAGATCAATGCAACCTATGAGATGGGGCTGCAGGAAAAAGAAAACTATATATCCTCCAATACAAGAACTGTATTCTGTGTGACAAAGGATATAACGGCCGGCGAATGCATAACACCGGACAAAGTAATCAGGAAAGAAGTTCTGGATTCCAGGAATGAAGAGGTTTTTATTACGGAAGTTGATTTTACGAAAGCGGCACTGGTCGATATTCCGGAGGGATCACCGGTCACAAAGACAATGGTTAACCAGGAGAGTATGACAAATGATCAGAGAATCGTGGAATACCAGAGCATAACGATCAGCAGTACGATTGAGGAGAATGATGTGGTCGACATAAGAATCTGCTACCCGGACGGGGAGGACTACCTTATTCTTTCAAAGAAAACGGTCCATGATCTGAAGGATATGACAAGCTGCAGCCTATGGCTGAACGAAGAAGAACTTCTGCTTATGAGTTCTGCACTGGTTGACCTGTACCTTTTTCAAGGCGGAAAGATCTACACAACAAAGTACATAGAACCTACCATTCAGGATGGACTGCTGTCAAATTATATTCCATCAAAAGAGGTGGCGGATGTAATCAGCAAAGATCCGAATATTATCGAAACCGCCTCAGCGTATCTATCTGAGCAACAAAGAGAAGAACTCGAAGGACGAATGGAAAAATCAGATGGAGAAGAATCCATTGGATATTACGGAGGAGAGAATGGTGGATATGTATACGAAAAATAAAGAAGTGATCGGATTTACCGGAGCATATTCCTACGATCTGATCCTATATCTTGCAAAAGCACTTCAGATCTATGATGTACAGGTTCTTGTAGCTGATCACAATCCGGAAGAGACTTTGATACGAATGACAGCGGAAAAGGAATGCTTGGAAAAAGTAGGATCAGGCGTAAGAAATGAGAGCAGAAGAACGGATATCCACTGCTTTTCCGGTATTGACATTGTACAAGAGAGCCTGTCTCAGGAACGAATCGCTTCCTATGACTGTGTTCTGATCGACTTTGGAAAGAATGGATATCATATGGATTATGCATTCTGTACCAAAGTTTTCTATGTGGGTGATATGTGCATTCATACACTTGCTGCGATTCGGGAAGCAGTAGAAGTCGATGTGACCGTAGTGAAAGGAATCATACTGCGTGATCTGGTTTCCTGTAAGCTTACACCTCAGTATCTGATTCGAAAAATGCAAAAGGAATATGATAATACAAAAGTATGGATGCTTCCTGTTGAGAAAGAGGATTTTAAGACCCGGTATCTTATGGAAGCCGACGAACGAATTCCGTGCAGTCAGGGTTCTGAGAGTATGAGAGAACTAATTTTTGCACTGATGAAGGAAGTTATACCGACGATTCAGCAGAAAGAGTATAAAAGAAGAATAATGAAAAAAAGAAAAGTATGGGAGCGGTCCGGAGGGAGATAAGATATGAAAGCAGTCTTTTGGAGCAATGGACACGGACAGGGAAAGCAGACGGCTAATCTGATTGCGGTCTGCCAAATTATGGCACATATGTATGAAACGACGATGTTGATCACGCAGACACATTATACACAGAACGATCTGGAGGAAGCTGCGCTTGGGAGACTGCGAAGCAGACAGCAAAGGGAAGAATTCTATCAGGACGGGGGTATTGATGCCCTGCTCCGCACCTTTAAGCAAGGGCCGCTTACAGAAAATGCGGTTGCGGAGTGTTGCATTTCATTATTGGAAAGCAGAAAGTTTCATCTGCTTCCGGGTTCCCAGAACGGGAACCGCATAACCTTTGATGAGATCATGGATACCATGCTGCTGTCTGTACTCGATAAAGCCGAAGCATTCTATGACCTTGTTATCATCGATGCAAACCCGGGCAGGAATGAGCTTTCGCAAAAGCTGCTTGAACAGGCAGATGTGATTCTGGTGAATTTATCCCAGAACCGAGGAATGATCGATGATTTTATGGAGAATTACAAGGAACTAAGCATTGACAAAAGAGTATTTTTTCTGTTTGGCGGATACATACAGGAGTCAAAGTACAATCGAAACAATCTGATACGACGTTACCCGGCATTTCACAGAAAAAATACAGGGGTTATTCCTTTTTGTACCGGATACATGGATGCACTTTCCAGCGGAGAAACAAAGGATTTCTTTGAGCGAAATGTTGAAGCCGGGCACGGGGAGGAAAACTTTTGGTTCATTCAGGAATTGACCAAAACAGCAAAAAAGATATACAGAATACTAACCAAAGCCGCAGAAAAAAAGGAGTCGCCGCCAGAGGATAATACAGAGCAGTGGAACGAGGCGAAACAAGAAGCAAGGTCAGAGGTGTGGTTGGATAGAAAACCAACAGAAAAACCAGATGCAGGGGAAGCAGGAATGACAGGAAGAAAGGGATCACATGGAACAGTTGATTAATGGATTGATTATAACAGGAATGCTTATGGTAGTTTTTCTTGGGTTGTATTTCACCATGCAGTTTGAACCTGATGGCGATCAACCTGAGAAAAACGCAATTCCAGACCTTGAGACGCTGTCTGGTCAGGTCCGTCAGCTGATCAATGAATCCATTAATAAGGATATGTCGGAATTAAATATAAGCCAAGAAGAGGCAAAGCGACGTGAACAATTAAGAAATCGCTTAAAAAGAGCGGTTCGGACCTGTATGAACGGAGACTTTGGTGAGAAGGAATTCTTAAAAGACTACATTCGTGATATCCTGCAGAAACGCTGCGGTATTAATGAATTCAGCATCAATGAAGTAATCGCATTTACACAGCCCTCCAAAATGTCTGCCATGGATCAGTTCGATATCCTGTTGTATCTTTATGAAAAACGTTTTCGAATGGAAGGGTTCAAAAAGCTTTGCAAAGCATATGGCTTAGACTTACCAAAAGAGAATGAAAGAGGAGTTTATTATCAGATAACAGCAAAAGATGTTCGAGAGGTATACCGGAAGGAGTCACCATCCTTGCGCTATATGGATAAGCTGAACATACTCACAGACAGAATCTATTCCAGATTTGGGCATGGTTGCATTGACAGGCTGAGAGACCAGCAGGTTGATGGCTGCCTGGGTGGCTATTCCGGCCTTCCCTACGATGTCTACAATTATCTGGATGAGATGACCACAGGAGGGGCAAAGATTGAAAAGAAGTATGCGCATGACAGCATTCATGTGGTTTTACATGGTATTACCATTC
Organism: Clostridia bacterium; assembly: GCA_003249225.1. Classification (GTDB taxonomy): domain Bacteria; phylum Bacillota; class Clostridia; order Lachnospirales; family Lachnospiraceae; genus SZUA-448. The sequence continues at coordinate 157,040 of QKJQ01000036.1, forward strand.
ATATGAAATTTATGTCGTTTGGCTCACCACAGGAACTGATTCGGGTAACGAGGGCACTTGTCCGGTATGATGCGCCTTTTGAAATGACAAGAAATCGCCCGAGGATCGTGAATGACATGAAAGATGGCTGCAGAGTCACCGCTGTTCGCCCGCCATTTGCAGAAACATGGGCATTTGCACTGCGAAGATTTGATTCGGCTCCGGCAGAACTAAAAGATCTTTATCGCGAGGATGGGCAGGAAATGCTATGTATATACATCCGCTACCTGGTCAGGGGCGGGGCACATATAGCGGTCTGCGGACCACAGAATTCCGGGAAAACAACATTAATGAAAGCGCTGCTCTATCATATCAATCAAAGTTATCACCTTCGTGTCGGAGAGTCAGTCTTTGAACTTTGGATGCGAAAGCTCCTGCCGGAGCAGAACATCCTGACGATACGGGATACGGACTCCGTTGGACTAAAAGAAGGGCTTGAATTACTGCGAAAAACCGATGGTAACTGTCTCATGCTTGGGGAGGTCGCAGAACTTGAAATAGCAGCACTTGCGGTTGAACTGTCAAAGGTTTCTGAACAGCAGATACTTACGAACCATTCCACCTCAGAGGATGAGCTTATTGCTTATTTTAAAGAAGCGCAGATGCGAACCGGGACATTTTCCGATGAAAGAATGGCAGAAGAAGCCGTTGCCAAAGCCTTTCAGATTGATATTCAGACGGCGAGAAATGTGGAAACAGGGCACCGTTATATAAAGTCTGTTTCTCAGATTATTGTGAGAGACTGGGAGGATAAAAGTTATGACGGAACGCTTCGTGAGAACCTGAATCTGTTTTTTGAGAGAATGACAAAGCAGCGAATGTACACCGTAAGGAAGTTAGTCGAGTACCGGGAAGGCAGATATATCTTCCAAAATGAACCGGATTACCGGCTGCTTGAAAAGCTGAAAAATCATCTGTCAGAAAAAGATAGTGTGGCCTTTACCGATTTTCTGTCCATGGAATGTAATCAGAATACAGTGCAGGAGGGGGTAGGTGCATGAAGCAGCGGCTCGAAACACTTGAACTATATCTTTATACCTTTTTTTCAAAATTCCTGCTGACAAAGCATCTGATAACCGTAGTTCGTTCGCAGTATGAGAATCTGTGTCCGGGTGATATCAGAAGAATCAAACGTAAGTGTTCACGGCTGATCCTGCTCCTTACGGTATGTTCCTTTCTTTTGTTCCTCCTTTTATTTATGCTCCAACCGTCTCTGTTGAACATAAGCCTTGCCATATTTTATATCTTCCTGATGGGAAATGAGATTCTCAGGCTGACAATGTCCGGGATGGAGCGCAAAATCCTAAGGCAGCTGGAGCAGTTCCTGCTCGATGTAAGACATTATTATTATACAACGCATTCGGTGGCGGAAGCGATTCTGGAGGCAATTACCTATTCCGGGTATGAGATGCGGATTCATGGGGCAATGATATATGAAATACTGATTTCAGCTGATGTCCGCGAGGAAGCACAGAAGTATCATCAATCTACACATAATACATTTTTAAAGCTTTTTTTGACGCAATGTATAAATGCAATGGAATATGGGGATCAGGTCGTGAATGGAGAATCTCTTTTTGTTGCGAACATCGGGAATCTGCGGCGAGACATTCAGAATCGCTTGCTGCAGATCGATGCGTTTCGCTATGCATTTTCGGGGCTTGTCATGGTAAGCGTTCTTCCGCTTCTTGCATTAAACCCGATCAGAGTATGGGGGACAGATAATCTCCCTGAGTTGGAAGCATTTTATAGCGGCAAATCCGGTACCATCGCTATTCCCGTCTTTTTTCTTCTGTCTTTGATTTCGTATCGGATGATTGTGGTCATGCAGGAGATTACTTCCGGTGAGATAAAAAAACATCCCTGGCTGTTCCGATTTACAAAGTTACGGCTGGTAGAAGGCTTTCTGCGTATTTATGACAGGAAGCATTATGGTAAAACCGTGAAAACAAGAAAGATGCTAAAAGCCATGGGTGAAACCCTCACATCACACATGCTGCTGATCAAACAGATCCTATATGCATTACTTGTATTTCTTGCTGGGCTGATGCTGCTTTTCTTTTCTCAGTGGAAGGAACAGCAGACACTGCTGAACGAGGGAAGCTTCTTATATGCTTATACCGGGGCGATGGAGGAAGGAGAGGCTCATTTCCTGCAGGAAGAAGGCTTACGTATTCTGAATGAGTATAAAGAAGCAGAGATGACCGACCAGACCAAGACAGCAATCACATCGCAGCTCCTAAGTTCCAAAGTCCTGACCAACCGTGTTCTCGCCGAAAATCTGGCAGAAGAATTATGTTCTCAGGCAGCGGCCTATCAGGAGTGCTATATTCGCTGGCAGGAGATATTACTTTTATTGCTGCTTACCGGAATTGCTTATTATGTACCATTCCTGGTGCTGTTATATCGTAAGAAGCTGCAGGAAATGACAATGAACCTGGAAGTCATGCAATATCAGTCCATACTGATGATGCTGATTCATATGCCGGAGATGACGGTGCTGTCATTGTTAGAAGCCTTGGAAGAGTTTGCTGTGGTTTTCCGTATTTCATTGCAGGATTGCATAAATGACTATTCATTTTCCAGAGAAGAAGCGCTCGAGAATATGAAAAGCAAGGAACAATTCGAACCTTTTTGCAGGATGGCAGACAACTTTATCATCTGTGACCGGATCGGTATTGAGAAAGCCTTTGATGAGGTAGAGCAGGACAGAATGCATTTTCAGGAGAGGCAGAAGCTTGAACTTGAAAAACAGCTAAGGGACAAATCTTTGTTGGCAAAAATCATTGCTTACACACCTGGAATGCTGATCCTGACAGGTTACCTTATCGTTCCGTTTTCCGTGGAATGCATAAGGCAGTTTGTGGAGAGCTGGTCGCAGATACAGGCGATGGTTTAATTAACTGGAAGGATGTATACCAGAAAGGAAAGGAGGAAAAGCATGAGCAATGGGTGGAAGCTGTTCTTAATGGCGGCGTCCGGTCTGATAACCTGCATTGTGATATCAACAGGAATCCTGTTGGCACGGCAGGCAGATGATATTGGAGCGATGGCGAGTGAAACCATGACTTCGTTTCAGACCTCGGTTGAGGAACAGAAAATACTTCAGTACGATGGCGCAACAGTCACAGGCAGTGATGTAATGAATCTTATAAAATCAACCCTTGGCGGTTATTCAGAAGACGAGCAGGCAGACATTACCATTACCGTTATTACATCATCAGCCACAACAGAATACTGCAACAATTCTCTGAATGAGGAGATGGCCGAGTATGGTCATTCGGCGTACATCAGCCCAATGGCTGAGTTCTGCGGGGCTGTGCTGCGCAATGAAAATGATGTTATCACGGATATTTGTTTTGAACAGCAATAAGCAGGGAAGAGCGAAGCCTGATTAATCAGTAACATAATTCATAAAATATGAAAAAAATGAAGTATAAAAATTAAGAAGTATGAGAATTGAGAAGTATGAAAATTGAGAAGTATGAAAATCGAGAAGTATGAGAATCGAGAAGTATGAGAATCAAGTAAGATGAAAATTTTTATGGTGCATATAAGCACAGAAAAGGAGAGTAAGAATGAGTAATGGATGGAAGATTTTTATTGTGGCAGCGTCAGGATTACTGACATGTCTTTTGGTGGCAGTTGGTATCTATGCAGCAAGGGAGGGAAAAGCAAGTGCCAGCACAACAACAGAGGCACTGACACAGACATTTGCAAAATATCAGGATATGGAGCTTGCCATGTATGATGGACTGGGAGTATCAGGAGCCGAGGTGTCAAGTCTGATCCGCAGTGTTAATGAGCAGGACGACTATGTTGCTATTGGGGTGAATACAAAAGCAATGACAGCGGATACCTATGCTTACTATAACAGGACGTACACTTCAGGAACGTTAGGCGCTTTGGGAAGTGGTATTGAGCTTGCAGAAGACGATGTATCGGAAGCTTCTTACCTTAATCCCAGTGCAACGTTTTTAGGCAGTATTGAAAGAGACAGCAACGGGACGCTGATAGCAGTCCGGTTCGTTCAGCAGTAAAGAGTATGGAAAGCTTTGTAAAACTTTTTGAGTATGCCCTTGGCGCAGTTCTTTTTTGCGCAGGGGCGGCATTTCTGCTCTTTTCTTATAAGAATATGAATGAGACGATCCGAACGATTGAGGATTATACGTGCGATTCTGTTATCTATGAACAGGGATACATACAAAAGAATAATTACATTTCATACGAGCAGTTGGTGTCCGTTCTCATGTTACCTCTGGCCATCGATACCAAGATTGACAAAACGTTATACCAGAAGGGAACCTATGATGAAGAACGTATAAGAGATGTGCTTTTTTATAGCGAGGGCTATGAATGCAATTATGAATATGATGAAGCAGGAGAAATATGTGCAATTTGCTACACAGGAGTTAGTACAGATCAGGAGGAATAGGTGGTGTAGGTGGAAGCATTTGGGCGTTTGATAGCGGTTATTACAGCGGTACTTCTGCTGCTGATGCTTCCAGTGTTAATGCTGTGGAGCAAAGATCAGGACCGAAAGCTTGATTATGTGAAAGAGACTACAGAAGCATTTACAGAAGAAATTCGAAAAACAGGAGCAATTACGCTGGAGGAATATGAAGCGTTCACGTATAAGGTCGGATTGACTGGACGACTGTATAACATTGAAATCATGGCTGCGGTGCAAATGCAGGGCAGTGAGGAGGATGAAGCAACAAAAGCTGTGGATTCATTTTTAAGCGCAGCCTACACAGAAGAGATACTGGAAACGTTGTATACCACCGGAGTCTATAGAATGAGTCGGTCAGCTTATATTACAGTACGTGTGAAAGAAAAAGAAAACGACGGGTCTTATGCGGCAGTTTATACCAGCGGAGGCAAACTCATGGCAGACTGAGCGCCGAAAAGAAATGGAGTGAGAGCGTGGAGAATATTTTTGGAAAACTACCGGATTTGATTCTGCTGATCGTTGTGATGACTTTTGCAACGATTCTTTTTCTGTCAGTGGAGAATTCAAAATTACAAGAAAACTGTAGGAAGGTTCAGACAGAAGCTTTTCTTGATGCCGTCGCTGAAAAGGGAGAACTAACACAAAAAATGTGGGAAGACTTCAATAAAAAGTTATATTCATTCGGGGTTCGGACTGATATAGAGTTGTCGGTGAAACGAGAAGCGACGGCACCGGAGTATGCACTTTACAGTGTTTCAGAAGCAGATAAAATCCTTAAGGATCTCTGGGAAGGCAGCAATGTTCTTATGCAGGAAATGATTCATACCGACCGGCCGGCTGTTACTGTCTCTATGGATTCCGATGCTTCTCTGACCAAGGATACCAATGAATCCATACTGGCAGCAGCAATTGATACACCGGCAGACAGCAGTCACGAGCATACACAAAACTGCTATGCCGGTCATAATCATGAAGTCTGTGGCTGCACGAATCATACCCATTCATCCGCCTGTTATGGATTACGTGTCTGTGGAATGGCGTATCCTTACGGTGCGGTAACAATACTGGGAAGCGGATATTATGTAGGCTACCGTTGTTCTTCCTGTGGGACAAGCTGGGGAGCCTGGAGTGAGACGAACAGTTTCGGGCCTCAGCAGCATACATCCTATGGACTGCAGTGTACATTGCAGGAAGGCTGGAACTGCGGATATACATTGAACGATTCGAACCCATTGTGTGATGAAATCATTCTGGATATCACACCAACGCATCAGGAACAGACCGTATATCAAAATGCAGAAATGATAACCACTGCAACCCTCATGCACATGGATGGTTCTCAGACCACAGTTCTTTGCAATGCGGACAGAGATACCAGTAAAACAGGGGTCTTTATCGTAACATTGTCTTTTTATGGATTGATTAGTGCAACAGAATATGGAACTGTGACCTGTACGGAAACAGTGACGGTACTACCCTGCACAACGACATGTGAGAGAGGGCACATATATCCTGCGGTGCTTTCAGAATGCCCTTATTGTGATGCTTACGTCGAAAGTCTTACTGTTACGGGACTGCAGGAAGGAAAAACCACAGCGCAGATTTACACCGGTACATCCTTGCAGGAGAATGGAATCGGTCTGCTTGTCACCTATATGGATGGAGATATGGAGGAAAGAAAGGATGGATGGGAAGACAACCTTGATAATGATTACATAGGGACACAGACAGTGACTCTTTCCTATAAAGGAGAAGAGATATCCCTTCAGGTCACGGTACTGGCAGAAATCGTGCTTTGTAAAGAATGCGGTAATTCCTACGCTCGCAATCCGGATGGAAGTGACCCCGGGTGTCCTTATTGCTATGCATTGATTCCGTACTTTACAGGAGAAACACTTGTCTATGAAACCTATATAAGTGAACCAGAAATCATGGCAGACCTGTATGATGAAGACGAGATATGTCATCTGACCAAGGGAGATATCCTGACGATTTCGGTCGTTGATCGCGGAGGCTCCCTGAGTTCTTCTGTTCTTTCGATACTACCCATACAAAACACTGCGGAGTTAATGAATCCGTCGGTTTCCTATACTGCGGTTGTTCGAAAAGATAATTTTGAGAGTGCAGCTTATGATGTTGCAGACGAAAATGAGAACAGCCAGCTGACAACAGAAACCAATGAATCGATTATGGCAGCAGCCATTGATACTCCGGCAGACATTGACCATACACATACGGAGTTTTGCTACGCAGGACATAATCACTTGGTATATGGATGTTCTTACCATGAGCATACACCGGACTGCTTTGCATATCATACACACACGGATGAATGTCTGACCTATTGCGGTCTGGGCCAGCTTGTGAGTTCATCGGTGCTGATCAGTATATCAATGCGGTGTTCCTACTGCGGATTTACTACAACCGCGCAGACGGGATATGATAATCGTTATTTTACCTTTGCCTGTCCTATCTGCTCAAGAATGCTGAACAATGCAGGATGGAATTATATTGGTCTTTCCTGTTCTTATCGATGTAACACTTGCGGTACTTATTTTTCAACGCTGCTTGCCTCGAATGCAACAGCTCCTGCAGTGGAAGAACACAGAATCTATCCGTATCATTGCGGACTGGAGACCGGTGAATATGCACTGATCTGCGGGAAATCAGAAGGCTGGTCCTGTGGACTCGAAGAGACTGCAGAGAATCCAAGCTGCAGTGAAGTGATAACGAAGATCGAACCAACGAATGAGAATCAGACGGTAATGGCTGGCAGTGCCATTATTACAACAGCACGAATTACATACATGGATGGCTCAGAGACAACAATTATCTGTGATACTGATTTTATAGCTTCAGCCCCGGGTATATATCGTGTGACATTATCATTTTATGGTCATATCAATGCGGCAGAGACAGGAATTGTGACCTGTACAGAGACCGTGAATGTTATTAATTAATGGATAGGCTGAAGGTAAGGAAGGAATAAAGAAGAGAGGGCATACGATGCGATTTTACCATTACACGATTTTATTTGGAATACTATTCATGATGACAGCGGTTCTGCTAAATCATTCTGTCTCCGTAAACAGTGCAGTAATCAGGGAGCATTCCGATATGGAAAGAAAATTCACCACCGCAGTGGATGCCGCTGCTGCGGAACTGGTGAATGGCAGTGCAGATGGATCGTTACATGTTGATAAGGAAGCTGCATTATCTGTGTTCTTTTACAGCATGTATGCTTCTCTTGGAATTCTGGATGATCCGCAGGCAAAAGAAATCTTTCAGGGGTACGTACCAGTCTTTGCTGTTGTACAAAATGATGGGTATACCATATTGTCATATGCAGACTATGCAGGAGCCGACGGGTATACCTATTATTCAAGAAGCTGGACAGAAATCAAACCGTATGCGTATCAGGACGACAATTTTGTATACCGATTCCAGCTTACTTCTACAGTAATGCTGTATGACAAGAATAGGGTAATCAACGGAGAAGAAGACGTATTTACAGCAACACAGGAAGAGCTTGCAAAAGGAAGTGAATTCACTGCCTTTCGGGCGTTGTTCCCGGATAGTTTTTTGCTGAAAGAAGATACATTTGAGGCAGTGAAAAAGACTGCAATCATTACTTGTATAGAGAATTCACTGCGTTATGAGATAAACCTGCACAACAGGATTGCAGCTAATTATGGTATCGAGTATGGCTTCTCATTGCCAGTCATGGATAATGCGGAGTGGTTCAATACAATAGAGGATACCTCTCTGCTTGTTTTGGTACAGGGATACCCACTTTTTGCAGGAAATAATCTGTACTTTAATCAATACTCCCTTGTCGGCGCATCTGTAACAAAAGCTTCTTCCTATGTCATTGAATATGGCTGTGGCAAGAATGGATGGTATAACCTGTATCACAAATATGGGTGCGATGAAATCAGGAAGCAAGGTGGCAGTATTGATTATACGACAGTTCTGTGGTCCGAAGCAGAATGTGCGGCGCAGGGTGCCTTTGCATGCGAGTTCTGCTGCCCTTGCGGAAGCCATGTACCAGAGAATTTGTCAGATCAATGATACATAACGAAAAGGCTATATTTGCATAAACAAGAAAATGTATCAAAAACATCACAATTTAGTTGTTGGAAAAAGATGTGAATGGTATACTTATTTTAGATATAAGGGGTGCGGTTATCGCCTTTACCAGAAATCAACAAAGGAACTTTGTTTTGTTGTTGATGGAAAGGGGTTATGTGTATTTGTCAGATTATGAACTGCTTATGATTCTATTCACCGTAATGAGTTTTATTGTTACGCTGATCATAAAATTCATCGACAAAGACTCAAAAAAAACCGCCCTCGTAGGAAAGAGCGGTTATTTGTCTTTGGTGATATAACAAAGAATATCGTAATTTTGTAATAAGGGCGGTGAGCGCGTCCCTTATGTCTAAAGTAAGTATAGCATGGAAGTATGTGGAATTCAAGAGATTATTTTTACAGGGAGACAGAAAGGAATAAGCAGAAATGAAAAAAGTTTATATTATTGTAATTGCAGCAGTACTAGTTGTGGGAGCCGGCATCTTTTTTGGAACGATGCTCTATGGAAAGATGGAGACAGTGGCTAATATCACACCGGCACCGACAGCTACCATGGTTCCTGCAAACGAAACGTCTACGTCTGCTTCTCTTTCACCAACGGATGCGCCGGAGATTACAGAGCCGGCAACGAGTACTCCAGCAGTCACAGATTCACCGGCAGGAACAACGAATATCCCAACAGCCACAGAAATTCCGACTGTTACAGAAGTGACGGCGGAGCCGACGGAACAGCCGATAGCAGGAGCAACCGGCACATCAGAAGCGACCGTGACTCCGGAGACGACACCAGATACAACACAGGAAGTAACAACAACTCCTGCGCTTTCGACCCCGGCAGCGACCGCAACGTCAAGACCGACCGCGACTCAGGCACCGACAGCAACATCAAAACCTACCGCTACACCAGTACCTACTTCCACCCCGAAGCCAACAGTAACACCGACACCGGTTCCGGCAGCCATGAGCATTGAAGATTTCATGTATGACCTAGCAGTAGCCATGGATCTTCCAAAAGAACTTGCTTCTTCAACTGTCGGTTACAGTACCCTGTATTATTGTAACGTGATCACCGGGGACGATGTAGAGGGGATGAACCTTGCCGCAGAGATCACAAGAGAGCAGGCTTTTCACTTTCTTGTGCTTGCCAGTGAATGGCTCGATAACAGCTACGATGATGATAAATATTCAGCGGCTGTATCGAAGAACCGCATAGCGGATATAAAGAAATTCAATACAAAATACAGGGATGATGCATATTATGTATTCTCTCAGGGAATCGTGGAGGGAACTAGTACGGGGGCTTTCAGTACGACAAGAAAACTGTCACCGATCGATAACCTTACCAGTACAGACGCAAAGACCTACATCGCAAGACTTGTTGGCGATGCAGACAGGGCAGTACTTACAGACGATGCCCAGGTCTGTAGGACAACGAATCTTCCGACATTTGCAAGGCTGTATCCTCATATTCTTGATTCGTTCCCGAACAAATACTATGACCAGAACTTTGCCTATCAGTATACACAGGGAGATAGGGAATGGCTTGGAGGATCAAGTGCCGGACTATATGAGAAATGGGCTTCACCAGTCGATCTTGAAGGACTTTCAGATTGGGTGGATGCTACTACTGGTTTTATGAACTCATGGAGAGATACCAGTGGAAGTGTCGTGTCTGGAACAATTAACGAAATGATAGAAAGCCTTACTCCGTTATGGGAGAGCCAGATCAAGGAATTCATCGGACTCGTCATGAACGTTGACTACCGTACACTTCGAAGTGATACAGAATGGCAGCAGTCGGTTGCAGAGCTTTCCGTTGGATATGATAAACCGAACTGGGACTACAATAACAAGAGGAAGATGGACGAAGCTGTGGCAGAGTATGTTGACAATGCCATCGCGAACAAAGTGATCGTCGAATGCACCGATGTCGATGTCGATATGGGTTCGCTCCATTACTGTACGGGAACAGAGGGACCGTTCTTTGTAAGGGTACATGTGAGATACCGCTACGTATCAACGAGCCTTGACCTGACAAAAGCATATAAGGAAAATGAACTTATCTTTTCTCATTTTCCAGGCGCTGCACAGGGCGGTGCTGGATTCTATACGGATGGGTATGCGCTTGGTGAATGGAGAGAGAGCTACTTTACTGTTGGTCTATGCTGGGATGAGTATGGATCGGGACTAGATTACTTTGGTGCAACCGAAGCGATGTCACAACAGCCACTTCGAGCCCACAGGTAGGAAAGGAACAGGATGAAAGAAAAAAAATATAAAAACATAAAAAGAAAGCAATGCCCTGCAAGACGTTTCCTTGCAGGGCTATTCCTGTTGTTCCTTACGGTTGGAATGACGAGCTATCTTGCGTGGTATATGTCAGAAGAGCGTGCGTCAGCGTACACAACAACCGTGAATTATGGTGATTATCAGGTAGTCCTTACACCTTCCGGTGATGTCGTGTTCCAGTTCTTCTCGTTGAAGGATGCGGATGGTTCGACAACATTTTATCTTGACGGAACGCATAACTATGTGACCGACCGGAGCGAGTACATCTCCTATAAGACGGTAGGATTTACCATGTCAGATGTTCCAACGACTGATTATGGAACTTTTGGCAACGTTGCAGGCATTCCCTCTTCGCACAAATATGAGATCACTACATCAGGAACGATTTTGACGGATAAAGAAACACTTGAACAGTATTCCGAGTACCCGATTAAAGCTGATAAATTTATCGGCTATGTGCTGGAATTATACGACACGCAGAGCGAAAGGCAACAGCTTGCAACGACAGGGCTTCCAGTCTACCTCCATTCTATCTATGATGTTGGCAAGAAGGTCATTGCAGATGGATGGACAACGTGGACGAAGATTTTTACACCGCCAAACGTAAAGAATCTTGATGATATTGTGGACTACGGATCACACCAGAATCCATCCTGGTCATGGACCGACGAGACGAAGGACAATTTCCAGTATTACTATGATATGAAATTCACGATCAAGCTTACTCCATATACGACAACAGTGAATTATATTGAAGTCGATTCCACGGGCAAAGAAATCGGTGTTATCAAATCCGCAGTGGAAACGCGAGACTTCCAGTTCTATTATGGCGAGTATAACTATACACTTGACAGTGATACGATTACAGTGAATGGCAAGAATTATACCTATGCAGATAAAGCAACGATTGATTATGGAGATGGTGAAGTTTCACTTGGAAACAGTACTACAGTGAACTGGACGCATTCTGAACAGGCAGATGCAGAGATAAACTTTTACTTTACAGCGGACAAGGTGACTGTACCAGTCAATGTACTCTTAAAATATTACGTCAAATCCTCCACCGATACCGATTATACCTGGAAGGAGGATGTTCCCCTTGCCAGTGCAGCGACCAAAGGAAGCAGCTATTCATGGACGGCAAAGCCCAGTGTTACTTTCTCTGGTATTACCTACAACTATGAATTAAAGTGGAACTATTACTATGAAGATCCGGATTACGGGACGATGTATACCTCAAATGTATCGACCGATTATCCTTATATAAAACTCGTACCGGAAGTGGCAGAGGGGACAGCCCTTACCATACGCCTTTATTACAGCACGGAGGCAGAGGAAGTGACGACGACCCCGACCCCGGTTCCATCAACGACTCCGGTACCGACCGTGACACCAGTAGAGAACGAAGAGATACCAGCGTATCAGCTGATCAAAAAGGAAATCACGATAGGGACAAGGGTAGGAAAGATCAATGGGAATACATGGGATGATATCTGGTACTTCTCGAATTCTGCCATACCAACACAGGAATCCCAGTACGGACAGGTGGAGACGGCAGTCTATCTCCTTGGCTATGAACTGGAAAAGGTCGTTGGCCAGTATTTTTATTCGATACCGGTGACACGGACCTATACGCTGCAGTGGCAGTATGATACGGGAGAGACGGACCCGGATACAGGAGAACCGGTCTATGAACAAAAGGAAGAAGAAGTCATTGCATCAACGATGATCACGGTACAGCGTGCCTACGGATACTGGGAGATCAATTCTTTTGCTTTCTATACCGTAGACAGTGCGACCCTTTATAATGCGACCCTTCCGGGCGGCAGCGTGACGTTAGGCACGAATGCTTCCTATAATGCCGTGGTACCGGCCGTATCGACAAGTGACCTTGATACCTCGATGAACCTTGTGGCTCCGTCACAGGTAAAGGATGGCATAGAACTGGAACCGGTCACGATCACGAGCGATACACAGACAAAGCCGCTGGTACCGACAGAGGAATTCAAGGTAGAAGCGTATGACACGGCACAGGAAGAGACGGACGAGATACAGGTCAGGAACGATTCTCTGTACTTTAATGGTGTTACCATAATGAACAGTGCTGTCATGGATTACGATACCGGAGATATCGACAATTCCGCTGCGCACCAGTCCTTTTATAACACGAGCAAGGACATGGTGTATGGGGATGGTTATGTGATCGATGCAACGTTCCAGAACATAACGTATCCATCGTCAGGGACGGTCACGTATAAGCTGATGAACGGTGTGAGCATAGCAACAGCGCAGCAGTCCCTTTCCTATGCGCTTAATTCCGTCAATTCCGTGGCGATCCATACACCGGTATACTGTGATGGGACGATAACGGGAGATAATGACGCTTATGTGCAGCTGGCAGAGGAAGAGATCGATGAGGATGCCGTGCAGCTGGTACTTGATTCTGAAAATGAACTGAATGACTTCACGGTCCACATATCGAACTATGGACAGCACGTACAGGAGTTTGGCTATTTCACCAGGGATTTCTCAAAGATCTTACGGAATACCTCCCTGTCGAATATCATGACGGATCCTGCGACTGGTCTTTTATGCAATGAAGTGAAGTTTGGTTTTGACTGCTACATGGATGTCTCAAATGATGATAACGAAGCGAATGATAAATACATCCCAGCCGGTACATGGACGGTGATCGGAACGAGCGACCAGCGGTTCTATGTCGGAATGACTGTAAAGGAAGGGATCTACACCGCTGATATGAGGACGATAGCGGTAAATGCATTCAGTCCTTATGAGATGTTCTATGAGGACACCGTGAACCTTGACCGTTCGAACTACGTGGCAACGGATTCGTCCACCCTGCAGGTGTCAGGAAGGATGTTCGGACTGTCCATCTATGATATTTCTGATTATCCGCTGTGGGAAGAGATCTTTCGGCCGACTGGTACCCTGTATCTGAAAAGGGATCTGGAAGGATATAAGGACGGTACCGTCTATTCATCGTATTACAAGGATTTCTTTTATGATTATACCGTCGGGACAAAGGACAGCTACGGCAATGAGACCGGCAGACTTTCAAGATTCACTTTTCCTCTGGTTGATGGCAGCCACCCTTGCTATACCAACACAGGCATCATAAAGAAAGGATACTCCGTACGATTCACACTGGATACCATCGGAAGCTATTTTGAGGATGGTTCAAAGATCACCGTGGACAACACCTTCTACTGGGTGGATGAGGACGGAAACAACCGGACAGAAGTCGATCTTTACTATACAAAGGAGATCGATAATCAGTCGATAGCACTGATCAGGGCAGGGAATGCCCAGGATACAGAGAACTTTGAAAAGTACATGACCGGCAACCGGTACCTTGGCATACCGATAACAGAACTCAGGGCAACGGCAGCACTGCGGAACACGACCTATACAAAGTGGAAACAACAGTATACGGATCTGTTCTGTATCGCACAGGTGCTTCTTACCTCACCATTTCGCACGTACACGAATCAGACCTATGCTAAGAGAGTGGAAAGCCTTGGCTTCCTTGACGAGCTTGAAAAAGAAAATATCGATTCGGATGCCATAAGCAGACTGAGACAGAGCTGGTATGGAACGCTCTACGTGCCGGGGAATGCTTACATCTGCCCGAAAGGAACAAAGGTATATACCTATGCCCATCAGAACGGCATCGACTATACAGAGGATTTCTGGTTGAATGACGGGTATATCATCGTAAATGTGACGATAACGGTCACGAACTCCGACGGTGAACAGGTGCTGTATTATGTCAACCCGGATGATTCGGACACGTACTGCAGCATGTGGGAGTTAGAAGGGGCAAAGACACAGAAGACAGGAACGGACGGCGTGGTGTTCAAGCTTGAACCGGGAGATTTTGTGATCTACTCGAATTCGGAGAGTGCAATGGATGATTATGTGAGTGAAGGCATCTATTAGTATTTGCGTGAGGCAGGAAAAAGTACTATGATGAGATAAGAATGGTTTTAATGAATCGTAAAGGTGGAATTCTTATGTCCGGTCATAAACGTACAGACACTGATTTATTCAATAAAATACTAAGCGACGTCAATTTAAAATCCAGAATGCCGGAGACCAAAAAGCACATCCAGCACGGAAACACTTCTGTTTACATGCATAGTGTCGCAGTAG
Organism: Clostridia bacterium; assembly: GCA_003249225.1. GTDB lineage: Bacteria > Bacillota > Clostridia > Lachnospirales > Lachnospiraceae > SZUA-448. The sequence goes on from QKJQ01000036.1 coordinate 172,086, forward strand.
CCTTTTATAGCTACCGGGCCGCTCAATTTTTGCGTTTGCGGGTGAACAAGAAGATGCTGATACGCGGTGCCTTGCTGCACGATTACTTTCTGTATGACTGGCATGAAAAGGATGCCTCGCATTCCCTGCACGGATTTTACCATCCGGGCACATCACTTTTGAATGCCAGCAGAGATTTTGCATTAAGCAAAATCGAGAAGGATATAATAAGCAGACATATGTTCCCGCTTACATGGAAAGCACCCAGATACACAGAGAGCGTAACCGTCTGCATTGTCGATAAGATGTGTTCGGTATATGAGATTCTTTATCTGAATAAGTTTTTTCATTTATACGATGTAATGGAATCCGTGAAGGGTTGATGCTTATATGTCTGTACTTGATTTCTCCCGCCAGCTTTTGCTTTATAAAGAGCCTGGTCCGAATTCTTAACACTATGAAGGTATTCCTCCCCTGCGTAAAGGGAGACACCGATTGATATGGTGATGGGACATACCAGGTCATGAATTCCTTCGATCTTTTTTCTTATTTCTTCTGCCTTCTCAACTCCTTCGTTCAATTCGCAGCCCTCAAGAAGCACAAGAAATTCCTCGCCGCCCCATCGAAGACAATAGCTTTTTACTGAGAGGGTTTCAGTGATTGTTTTAGCCACTCTTTTAAGTATGACATCCCCCTGATCATGCCCAAAGGTATCATTTACTTTTTTGAAATAATCAATATCTAATAATAAAATGCAAAGAGGATTCTTTGTAAAGTTAAAACGCTCTTCTTTGTTGACCAATCTACGGATCATGTTTCTATTGTATACATCCGTCAGCTGATCATGAAATGTTATATAATCAAGCTTTCTGGTTTTTAAGTAGTTATCGTGAAAAAGCTTTGTAACAAATATGCTGATAATATTTAGCATAAGAACGACTTGAAAGGCATAAATGAAAAGCAGATAGAAGTTATCTATATGCATTAGTTTTGAGGCAATCAGAATCTCAATGAGGAGAAGCCATTGAGATATGACGCTGTAACCCGGCGGTGCACAGAAGGAAGCAATCAGCAGAAGATAACCCATGAAAATAAAGTTGATCGGTGCTGTTGCAGGACTTTGGTTCAGAATAACTAAATCCATACTGGTCAGAATAATGGTATGGGCAAGAACATGGGATATGATACTCAGAATTCTGTAATCCTTATAGTATCTGTCTAAAAAAGCAAGAGCTGCATAGGGAATCAGTACGAGACACCGTATCAGCAGTGAAGATACCGTTATCGTAATGTTGTCTGATATCTCCGTCACAAACAAGATGATAAAAACACAGCAAAATGCAGCAAAGCCGTAAAGATTGAACTTTCGGTAATACTGGTATTTTGCCTGATAGAATGAATACTTTTCTATATCCTTCAATTTCATAAATTCAAACATATCATACCTCTTATAAACTTGGTTACGTCAAGCAACAAGATCATTATATACTGCCGCAAATTCATCGTCAAATAACGATAGCCAAAATCTCATGATTTTAGTTATAAATATGTACCTTTTCTTTAATTTTACAAAAAGCAGGTTCCTTACCCTTTTGAATCATCAATATAATGGTTAACAGCACCATCCGACAGCTGAAACAAAAGACCTGCGATCTCATTGGCGTCCACGTCAAAATCAGCATTGATCCATTCAATAATAATCTGCAGACTTCCCTGCATCAAATAACTGTATATGTATTTTTGAATTGTACCGGAGCAGGTAAAAACAAGCTGTGTTTTTATGTGCTCTAATGTTTTATTTGTAAAGTCATTTCGAAAGGTACTGCTGTCACTTAAACAAAGAAGGATTTTAAATATTTTTCGATTCTCCTTAATATAAAGCAGGAAGTGATGCAGATATTCCTTTGTTCCTATACGTGAGCGGATATTCTGCAGATATTCTCTTGTGTTATCCATGATATCACTTTCAATGTCCTGCAGCAGTACATACTGATCGGTGTAATGAAGATAAAAGGTAGATCGGTTCATATCTGCATTCTCACAGATCTCTTTTATTGTAATCTTTGATAATGGTTTGTCCTGCAGCAGCTCGATCAGGCTTTCTTTTAATATGGCTTTAGTAAGCTTCGTTCTTCGATTTATCATTGCACTCCTATTCTGCGCATTCTTCCATGGATTTCTGGACAGATTTTGGCTAAATGTTGTGATCTCGTCATTTTTAGAGTTCGTGTTTACAACACAACAATCATAAAACATCTGCGGGTTGTTAATTGTACACGGTGTTGATATTATTATAAATGGTAAGGGTCACAAAGTCAAAATAAATTGATGCACTGAGAACCATGGAATAGAAAAGAATAAAAACAAAAGAATAAGAACAAAAGAATAAGAACAAAAGAATAAGAACAAAAGAACAAGAACAAAAGAACAAGAACAAAAGAATGTGTAAAAACATTTTAATTCAAACAATAAAAGGAACGAAACAACGCAAATGGAAAGATATAAAGAAAACATGAGGTGAACTATGAAGATATTTATGATAGGCGGAACCGGATTACTGGGAAGTGAAGCCGCAAAGGAATTGATCCGCAGAGGACATACGGTGACCGCGATAGCTTTGCCGCCACTGCCGCAGGGTGCTGTATTATCGCCTGAGATGAAAATCGAATTCGGTAATTATCTTGAGATGACAGATGATGAACTACGGGAACACTTCGAAGGCTGTGACGGGTTTGTATTTGCAGCCGGAGTTGATGAGAGGGTGGAAGGTCAGGCACCCATCTATGAATTATTTAAAAAATACAACATTGATTCGGTCAGACGGCTTCTTCGGATTGCCAAAGCGGCCGGTGTAAAGCATGCCGTCATCTGTGGCTCTTACTTTTCCTATTTTGCTAAGAAAGATACGACAAAGAACATTGTAAAATGGCACCCCTACATCCGAAGCCGTGTTGATCAGGAATCCGCAGCACTTTGGTTCGCGGACGATGATTTTGATGTCGCAGTGCTTGAGCTTCCCTACATCTTTGGAACACAGCCGGGCAGAAAGCCGGTATGGGTCTTTCTGGTCGAGATGATAAGGAAGATGAAAAAGATGACACTCTATCCAAGAGGCGGAACGACCATGGTCACCGTGCATCAGGTCGCACAGGCGATGGCAGGTGCCATGGAGCGAAACAAGGGCGGTAACTGTTATCCAATTGGCTTCTATAATATGACGTGGATCCAGTTTTTATCCATCGTTCACCGATATATGGGATACCAGAACCGCAGGATCCTGACGATTCCGGACTGGATGTATCGACTGGGCGGCATAAAGATCATGAAAGAACAGAAGAATAAGAATCTGGAAGGCGGACTGAATATGGTTAAGTTCACAGATCTTATGTGTTCAAATCTCTTTATTGACAGGAGCGAGGGCTGTGATTTCCTTGGTGTAACAGAGGACAACATCGATGCGGCGATCGGAGAGTCTATAAGGTTGTCGATGGAAGTACTGGGTGGAAAAGCAGAAGTAGTGGATATGAAAGCGGAATGAAGGAAAGAGTGAAGGAAAGAATGAAACGTAAAAAAACTGTATTCTTGACCGGAGCAACGGGAAATATGGGAATGGAAGGAGTAAAGCGGCTGGCGAAACATCTTGATAAGCTTGACCTGATCCTTTTATCTCTTGATACACCGGGCGACCGTATCAAATTAAAAGAATATGAAGAAAAAAATGGTATTACCATTCACTGGGGCGATTTGACCTGCTACGAGGATGTGTACACCTGTGTGAAAGGTGCGGATCTTATCCTGCATGTGGGAGCTTATGTGTCACCCGCAGCCGATTATCATCCGGAAAGGGCGATGAAGATCAATTACGGGTCAACAAAGAATATTATTGAAGCGATCAAAGAAACAAAACAAGAAGCTACAACAGCCCTTGTTTACATTGGAACCGTTGCAGAAACGGGTGACAGACTGCCTCCTATTCACTGGGGCAGGGTCGGCGATCCCATTAAGCCAAGCGTTTTTGATTACTATGCTGTATCAAAAATCGCAGCGGAACGAATTGTGATAGAATCCGGACTGAGACGATGGGTAAGTCTTCGTCAGACCGGTATTATGGGACCGGGGATGAGTAAGATACAGGATGCCATCATGTTCCATAACTGTTTTGATAATGTTTTGGAATATATTACAGACCGGGACTCCGGAAGACTTCTGGAGCACCTTGCACTCTACGATGCGAAAGAAAGTCTTCCGTCTGCTTTCTGGTGCCATATTTACAACATCGGAGGCGGTAAGGACTGCCGGATCGATACCTATAACCTGTATAAAGTCATGTACGGTAAGATCGGAATTAAGAAATTGGAATATATTCTGGAACCCAAATGGCAGGCAACAAGGAATTTCCACGGGCATTACTATCTGGACTCAGATAAGCTGGAGGAATTCCTTCATTTTCGGCATGATACCATGGAATACTTTTACGATGCATACATCAGAAACCTTGGTATCCTGGGTGTTATGTCGAAGATTTTATGCAGATTACCGGGAGGACAACGACTCATGGGTCAGACGATCCGGGCAAAGTTCAAAAAGATCGCAATGACGGAACACGGCACAATACATTTTATAGAGAAGAATAAAGAGGATTACATCAATGCCTTCTGGGGGAGCAAAGAATCATGGGAAGAACTGCCGGAAAGCATACTTCATATGAAGCGGTTCAAAGACTGGGATAAAGTATGCCTGCTTGACCATGGTTATGATGAAACAAAAGAGCCGGAAGAACTAAAGATTTCGGATGTAAGACAGGCAGCAGAATTCCGGGGCGGAAGCTGTGATTCAGAGCAGATGAAGACCGGCGACTGGGGAACGCCGCTTTCCTTCACCTGTGCGTTCAAGCACACCTTCAAAGCCAGCCCAAGGCTCGTGCTGGAAGGAGGGCACTGGTGTCCGGAGTGCGAGAAAAAGAGCTGGAACTACGGAGAACGCGCAAAAAAAGACAGGTTCTTTGCTCAGGTCTGGTATCCTCTCCATGGCAAAAACGAAACAAGAGAGGTCTTCAAAACAGTGTCCGAGGAAGGATTATAATGGTAGAGGAGCACAGTGGGTAGAAGGGTACTGTTCAAATTCAGCAACATAAAAATTCCTTAAAAAAGTAAGAATCCTGTTAACACGGTTGACAAATTTCAGAACTTCTATATAGTAGAATCATAAACAAACTCAGATTTCAGTCAGGAATCAGATTCGTTCATGCTACGATCACAATAGTTTGATTGCTAATTACTGTACAGGAGATAAGTAAATTATGTATGATCAGCCAGTTATAAGGAGTATGGAAATGAGAAAAGGGGAAAACGAAGAAGAACTTTGGGATGTTTATGACAAGGACAGAAAGAAAACCGGAAAACTGCATGTAAGAAAGAATCCTTTGCCAGAAGGTGAATACCACCTGGTCGTGCATGTCTGCATCTTTAACAGCAAGAATCAGATGCTTGTACAGCAGAGACAGCCATGGAAAAAGGGCTGGTCGAATATGTGGGACTTGGCGGTTGGTGGTTCCGCAGTAGCAGGAGATGACAGCAGAGAGACAGCAGAGCGTGAGACACTGGAAGAGATCGGCCTGTCAATCGATCTTACCGATGTTCGCCCTAGATTTTCCTTCAGCTTCCCGGATGGGTACGATGATTATTATTTTGTAACGAAAGACTTTGACATTGAAGATCTAAAACTGCAGGAAGAGGAAGTACAGGCGGTAAAATGGGTCACCCACGACGAACTTATGGACATGGTCGCAAAGGGTGAGATGATCCCGTATTTTTTCCTGGATAAAATATTTGAGATAAAAGATCTGTGGGGCAGCCGTTTCCGCAGAAAACACTAAAGGGTAAGCATAAAGTGGAACTATAAAAAAAATATAAGAGAAACATAAAAAGAAAAAAGACATATTAAAGACATAAAAAAGACATATTAAAAGACATATAAAAGACATATAAAAAGATACCTAAAAAGAAAACCTAATAACAAACCTAAAAAACAAACCTTTAGAACTCTATGCCAGTGATCGACTTTTGACAACGGCAGGAGTTCTTTTCTTTTTCGTACAAGGGAAGAAGATACAACAGAACCCGTATATCAATATTTTCAAGCTGGAAAATTGCTGCAGCATTTCTGCTGGCACAGAAGGAAACACACAATTTCAGGAACCGAACGCCAATAGTGCCAGTTTTTACAGGGCATTTGACCGTTGATCCTTATTGCACAGGAACAAAGAGAAGAAGGAAGAACTACAAACACTGCGAAATATTTCCCGATAAGGTCAGCGTGCTGCGGAATATGCCTGCAGCATTGACAAATCTATGATCTGTTATATAGTAGAACCATATGAAAAATAAATACCATATAAAAATAAATACCATATGATAAATGATTACAATATAAAAATAAATACCATATGAAAAATAATAACCATATGTGCGGAGGAAAAAAGATGAACCTGAACGTAAGAACCTTATTGTTTGACGTGGATAATACACTGATTGATTTTACAGCCTGCGAAAAAGCTGCCTTGCAAAGAGCCTTTGATCAAAAGCAGATCGAGCTGACAAAAGAAGTATATGACCGCTATCAGGAAATCAATCACGGCTTATGGAGAGCTTTTGAACGTGGGGAAGTGACAAAAGACACCGTGCTGATGACCAGGTTCGGGAAGCTGTTCGACGCTCTTGGTATAGAGGAAGATGGAGAAGCGTTCGAAACAGTTTACCAGAACCTGCTTGGTCAGGAGCACGTGCTGTATGAAGATACAATAGAAGTACTGGACGAACTTAAGAACCGATATGACATCTATTACCTGACCAATGGGGTAGCGGCGACGCAGGCGAGCCGTCTTCGCCTGTCCGGAATTGACAAGTATGCAAAAGATGTCTTTGTTTCGGAAACCATTGGTTTTCAAAAACCAAGCATTGAATTCTTTGATTACTGCATAAAGAGAATGGAAGGCTTTGAAGTATCTACCGGACTGATGATCGGGGATTCCCTGACTTCCGATATCAAGGGCGGAAATAATGCAGGAATCAGGACCTGTTGGCTGAATACGGCGTGCGCTCCGGGAAGCCAGGCATACCATGTGGATTACGAGATAAGATGCCTGCGGGATCTGTTCCGTCTTGGACTTTAAAAAAGCGTAATTTCGTACAGCGGGTATTCTTTTCCTGCTCTGACGAACAACGGAATGATGTCGATCGGAGCGATGGCCTTAACTGTCTGACCGCCTTCATAGACTCTTCCTGTTGCACTTTCTGTCCAGGTAGTGCCGGAAGGAAGGTAGACACTTCGCTCACTTGTTTTGGCAGTCAGGATCGGAGCGACCAGAATATCTGGTCCGAACATGTACTGGTCATAGACATTCCAGCAGGCAGGGTCCATAGGGAAATCAAAGAACATGGCACGCATGACCGGCTCTCCTGTTGTATGTGACGCTTTCATACATTCCCGGATATAAGGACGCAGCCGCTCTCTCATAAAGAGGTATTTGCTGAAGATGGCAAGGGCATCTTCTCCGTAGCTCCAGACTTCATTTGCGCTGCCGGAATTCATCTGAACAACACCATCAATGACTGCCTGTTCCGGCTCGATGTGCGGAACGCGTTCGCCATGCAGACGGAATACCGGGCAGAAAGCGCCCCAGGCAAACCAGCGGATCAAAAGCTCTTTGAAGTCAGCATTGTTCACATCACCCCCAAGGAAGCCACCGATGTCAGTGGTCCACCACGGAATACCGGCAATTCCCATGTTCAACCCAGCCTGAAGCTGTTCGCGCATGGAACGGAAGGAGGAGTGAATATCACCGGACCATATCAGGGTTCCATAACGCTGGCTGCCAGCCCAGCCACAGCGGACAAGATTCATGGGTGCTTCCTGACCTTCTGCACGCATTCCGTCATAGTATGCTTTTGCATAAAGAGCGGGATAGATGTTGGTGCACTGCATGGCTGGTCCGAGATAGTAACGATAATTGTCAAAATCATAAGGACCATATTCCGGTTCTGCTTCATCCAGCCAGAAGATGCGGATACCGTCTTTGTAGTAATTTTCCTTGCATCTCTCCCAGACATACTGCCTTGCTCCCGGATTGGTAGCATCAAAGAACACAGTCTCGCCCATCCAGTTCATCATGATATTCATACCGCGGTCTGCGTAAACTAAGTAACCCTGCTCATTCATTGGACCGTAATTTTCAGATTTTGAATCGATGGTAGGCCATACAGAAGCCATAAGTTCAATGCCAAGTGATTTAAGTTCCTGTATCATACCAGCCGGGTCCGGGAAATCCCTGCGTTCAAATTTAAAATCACCTTGTCTGGTCCAATGGAAAAAGTCCACCACGATAACATCCATCGGAAGTCCAAGGCTCTTGTGTTTTCTTGCAACGGTAAGAAGCTCTTCCTGCGTGCGGTAGCGGAGCTTGCACTGCCAGAAGCCCATGCCATATTCCGGCATCATGGGAACTCTTCCGGTCGCAGCCGTATACTGAACAAGAATCTGTGCAGGGGTATCTCCTGCGGTTATAAAATAATCCAGCTTCTTTGAATGCTCAGCGATCCATTCGGTCTTATTGGTCGCAAAAGTTACCGTCCCAATGGCAGGGTTGTTCCAGAGAAGTCCATACCCACGGCTTGAAAGCATAAAAGGAACGCTGGCCTGTGTATTTCGGTGAGCAAGTTCAAGGGTTGCTCCTTTTTTATTGGTGATACCTTCCTGATACTGGCCAAGGCCAAAGATCTTCTCGTCTTCATTGGCTTCAAAACGTTGGACAATACGGTAATCATCACTGGACGGATATGGCTTCATCTCTCGTCCGTCGACACGAAGCGGTACGCAGTACCGGTCGAGTCGGTCACGGTTTCGCCACTGTTCTTCCAGCAGGACATCACCTTTCTCATTGTAAAATGTGAGCCAGCCTTCTGCATTAAAACGCGCGGTGATAAGACCATTCTGAATGGAAGCCACCGACACTCTTTTTGTTCGTGCTTCCTTTTCTGCCTCTGGGATCCATGGTTCTACCAAAGAGACTTCTTCGATAGTGATACATGGAGAGCCGGCAGGCAGTTCTTCGGTAAGTGCCCAGTCGTTGCTGTCCATATCAGCTGCTTTTGTCATACGGATACGAAGAGAATTATCTCCCCACGGTTCGATCCATATCTGCGCGGTTCCCTGGGAGGCAATCAGACGTGTGTCTGTTTTTGTGTAATGCATAAAAATCCTCATTTCTGCGCCGCCTTTTTAAAATCTATGTGCAGCAGCGCCTTAACACATAGAAAATGAGGTTGTGTAGCATGAATTTTACCATAGGTATCAGAAAGGTCAGAAACACTTCTTTGTTTTCATTATAGGAGATAAGAAAGGCAAATGTAAATGTATAAATTATAGGTAAAACACTTGAAAATATGATGTTTATTTATAAATAGCCAAAGAGAGAGCAAAATACGTAAAGACCTTGAAACATAAGGCTTTTCTTGCCTCTCTTATGGGAATTGTGCTATAATAGGCACAGTAACCTAAGTTGGTTGTGATACAGCGCAGGAATGAGGTAATCTATGAGATGGAATATTGTATTGGATATATGTGCATTGGTACAGCTGCTTGTTTTTTTCTTTTACTATTTCTCAATCATACGTTATCCAAACCAGACAAATAAAATATATTCTGCAATAAGCATAACGGTATTTGTTACCATTGTTTTTGATGTCATTGTATGCATTATTGATTCTTATGCAGCACTTTACCCTGATTTTGTGGTATATGGGGTGAACATGCTGTATCTGATTTTGATCTTTATCTTAATTCGAATATTCTATGCCTATGTTCTGGCACTCACAGACAACAATGAGAACTGGAAGCAGATTGGAACAATGCGTGATCTTCCCTTTCTAATCGGTATTGTTTTGATCCTTGCTGAACCATTTGCTCATATTTTCTTCCAGATCACAGAGGAAGGCTTATACGAAGGAAAAGAAACGCAGTTCATTTTCTATGGCTTTGCCATGGTCTATATTCTTATGGGGCTGATACACGTAATACGAAGCCGAAAGAAGCTGAGTCTTCATAAAAGGATTTCACTTTATCTTTATCTAGCCCTTATGGTGGCGGCAGTTGTTGTGCAATTTCTTATTCCGGAGTATGCTACGCTTGGAATGGCATGGACCATCGGGCTGATGATCATTTATTTTGACCAGTATAAGGCAAATGAACTGCTTGATGATCGCACGGGACTAAACAATAAAAATGCATTTGTTACGGCAATCAACTCCAGGATCAAAGAGAACAGTACCTTTTCGGTGGTCGCAATGGATCTGTTCATACCGGAGGACATTATCACGGAAGCTGAAAAGACGAAGAATCCGCTCGAAGATACGTTACTAAAAAGAATGGCTGATTTTCTGGCAGAGTTCCTACCCTATGATGCTATCTTTAAAGCGGAAGACAGAAGATTTATCATCATTGTGGAAGACAAAGAGACAGAGTTCTTAGAGTATTTGGTGCGGCGACTGAATGAAATGGAGAACTTTGTACTGCCTGAATGTGAGAATGAACAATGCTCCAGGAACAGTTGGATGCTGCTTCAAATAATAAAAGATCGTCTGAAGAAAAAATGGAATCTGTATGAGACCAGTGTGAAGTTATCGGCATCTTTTTTTTATCTTAACTTTCCGTCAGACATAGGGCGCACGGAGGAAGTTATTGATATGATCGATTCAGCCTTGCAAAGAGCATCGGACATGAAGGAAGAAGATATCATCTTTGCGGCAGATTATGTTAAGACAAGAGAAGAACACATTGATGAACTGCTTGAGAAGCAGAAAGAATTGGAAGCTGTAAAGGTGCGTCTGGAAGCGGCATTGCTTGAGACTGAAAGCGCACGAGCGGAAGCGGAGAATGCGAGGCAGGAAGCAGAAGAAGCAGACCAGATCAAGACGAAATTTGTTGCCAATATGTCGCATGAGATAAGAACACCCATGAATGCCATAATGGGAATGACGGAGCTGATCCTAAGGGATCGTCTATCTGAGCAGGTCAGGAACTATATGATGAACATTCAGGGAGCGGGAAACTCCCTGCTGGCCATTGTAAATGATGTTCTTGATTTTTCAAAAATTGAATCCGGTAAGATGGAGATCATCGAGAACCGATACGAGACATATAACATGCTGAATAATGTAATCGGAATGATGACACCAAAGATTCACGGAAAGATGCTGAGGTTCGAGATCGACATTGATCCGACGATTCCTAAGCAACTGAATGGAGACGAGATAAGAATCCGGCAGATTCTGCTGAATCTGTTGACCAATGCCGTAAAATACACAGATTCCGGAGCAGTCACCCTTCATATTAACTGGACGCTGGAGCAGCGGGAAGAGAACGAAGGCGAGCGTATTGCCTGCATTACTTATTCTGTAACGGATACCGGCATCGGAATCAAAGAGGAGGATCTGAACAAGTTATTCGAAAGTTTTACTCGTATTGAAGAGCAGAGGAACCGGAAGATCGAAGGAAGCGGACTTGGACTTGCCATCTGCCAGAAGCTGCTGCAGCTAATGGGAAGCAGGCTGGAGGTGGACAGCTCGTACGGAGAAGGGAGCAGGTTTTATTTCACCCTGCATCAGAAAATAGCATCGGCGATCTGTTTTGCATGTATTGAAGAGCCGGAAAGCTATGATATATTGTTGTATGCAGAAAATGAAAAAATAAAGTCTTCGCTGGCGGATACACTGGAGAAATTAAAAATCAGGACGGATATTGCAATAACCGCGGATGCATTTGAACACTTTCTTTCAAAAAAAGAGTACACACATGTTTTTCTGGATTCCGGCTGCTATGAGAATGGCAAAACGTTACTTTCAGGAAAAAAAGACTGTAAAGTTGTGATCGCACTTCGACAGAATCAGCGTCTCTCTTCCACCATGACCTCGGTAATCCGGCAACCATTCTCGGTCCTGAATATATCGGAGATCTTTGTCTGCCGCTCAGAAGAATGCAAAGAAGTGTTACGAGAAGAAGCTTACGAAGCTCCGGAAGCACGAATATTGATCGTTGATGACAATAAAATCAATCAGCAGATCATTCTTGGGCTGCTTCGACCTCATCATATTCAGATCGATTCGGCGAACAGCGGAAAAGAATGTCTTGAACTTCTTGAGAATTACCAGTATCATCTGATCTTAATGGACCATATGATGCCCGGTATGGATGGTATAGAAACCTTAAAAGCCATTCGCTCCAAAGAAGGGGAGTTCTTTAAAAAAGTTCCGGTCATAGTGATAACTGCAAATGTTGTCAGTGGTATGAAAGAGCTTTTTGAGCGATCCGGATTTACTGATTTTGTAGCAAAACCAGTGAACGGCAACCGCCTTGAAGAAATCATGCTCACCTATCTTCCCTCCGGACTCATACAAAGGAAGCCTGAAATCAGAGAACCTGAGATGGTCGAAGAGCCGATGGTTGCCTTTGCACTTCCAAAAGTCAATGTATGGAAAGGTATTGAGAATTGCGGCGGTAAGCTTCATGATTATATCTCACTTCTTGTAACATTCGAGGCGGAAGGACAGAGTAAGCTGAATCGCTTGAATTCTCTGCGGGAGAGAAAAGAATTTGACATTTACCGCATAGAAGTACACGCCATAAAAAGCATTGCAGCCAGCATCGGAGCGGAGCACCTGTCAAAAAGTGCTGCCGTGCTTGAGCAAGCCTGCAATGAAGAAAAATTCCAGAAAATCATGGAAGAGGGCTGGGAGATGGAGGCAGAATACGGTGAACTTCTGGAAGCGATCGGAAAAGTTCTGGATGAAAATCTGCAGTTTGCAGAAGAAAGTATAAGCATCGGCAATGAAATGACGCAGGAGATCTATGACAGAAAATTGTTTGTTCTTCGCTCTTTACTGAAAGATTTTGAAGACAAACTGATCGTAGACGAAATCGAAGAATATTTCAGGTGGCAGATGCCGATGCAGTATCGGATGGACTTTCAGGAAATTAAAGAATTAATGATGCTGTTCGATTACGACAGTGCAAAAGAATACATACAGAAACGCATGTAACGAAAGAAAGAGGAACGAGAAATGAGAGCAGTGAAAATACTGCATTGTGCAGACCTGCATCTGGGGGCTGCAGTGAAAAGCCTTGGAATACGATCGGCCAAACGAAGAACAGACTATCTGAAAACGCTGGAAAAAATCATTGAGGTATGCAGGGATCAATCCGTTCAGCTGCTTTTGATCGCCGGTGATTTGTTTGATTCGCCATGGGTCGCAAAAGAACTGCTCGAAGATGTAAAAAATCTTTTTCTTCTTATTCCGGAGACATATATTGCGATCACACCCGGGAACCATGACCCATATACCATCGACTCCTGTTATGCAAAGGAGGATTTCTGGCCAAAGAACGTTATCCTGTTTTCGGGTGAAATGAGTGATCATCCGATTCCATCCTTGGGAGTGCGCCTCTGGGGAGCCGGAATGACAGACAGTTATTCTTTAAAATCGCTCTTTCACCGCGAACAGTCGATACGGGAAGCAAAGACAGAGAAGGAAGAAATACAAATCGGAATCATACATGGGGATTTGTTGAGTGCCGGTGGCAGGAGCGAGTACAATCCGATCTATAAGGAAGATATTCGGGACTGCGGCCTCTCCTATCTGGCGTTGGGACACATTCATAAAAGAAGCGAGCCGGTGTGGGAGGGAAGCTGTTGCTATGCTTACAGTGGTTCTGCAGAAGGCTTGGGATTTGATGAGACCGGAGAAAAGGGAGTCTATCTTGGTCTGGTAACAGCAGACAGCTGCAGACTAAAATTCCTTCCGGTCTGCCAGCGCAGGTTCTTAAAGTACAGGATCGATGTATCACAGGCAGAAAGTACGAAGCAGGCGGCTGCCGTTACAAGGCGCAGTCTGCTGGAATTACAAGGGGAGGAAGCGGGGAAGAATCTTTATGAGATACTTCTTACCGGTGATACGATCTACGACTGGAGCTTTGACCCGGCTGCATTTCTGGCAGAATTCGATGATTTCTTTTTTATCAGAGTCAGAGAACAACGCAGAATTTTATATGATTTGGAACAGATGGCGAAAGAAACTTCGCTGCGGGGGATCTTTGCACGAAGGATGCTGGAAAGCAAGTCAGGTATACCTCCGGAGCAATTTGAAAGTGCAGTGCAGATTGGACTTAGAGCATTGAATGGCAGGGTGGATTACAGTGAAGATTACGAAACTTGAAATCGGAGATTTCGGCAGATTCCATCAATATACGCTGGAACTATCCGAAGGCATGAACATAATATATGGAGAAAATGAAGACGGAAAAACGACTTTGATGTCATTTCTCAGGCTGATGTTTTACAGCAATCAGAAGTCAACAAGAGATCTGACCAATCTGCGAAAAAAATATCTTCCCTGGGGCAAAGAAACCATGAATGGTGCCATCGAGCTGGAGGCGGAGGGAAAGCAGTACCGTGTTCAAAAGAGCTTTGGTTCTACTGCAGCAAAAGATGATATGGACATCTATTGTATATCTACGGGAGAAAAAATTCTGCTTCCCAAAGATATGGAGGCAGGTGAGTGGTTCTTTCATCTCGATGGAGATGCGTTTGAGAGAAGTTTGTTTATTGGTCAGCCCGGGCCGATACTTTCGTACGACGGGAAAAAGAAGGATGACATTGCAGGAAGACTTGAGAATATGGAATCCTCCGGGGATGAGAGTGTTTCTGCAGAAGATGTGATGAAGCGTATACAGGATGCAAAAGAAGCCATGGTGTCGAAGAGACAAAGCAATGGTATTCTTGTGAAAAGCAAAGCAAAGGAAGCAGAGTTACTTCAGAAAATTGCTAAAATCAAAGAGCTTGAGTCTTTACAGCGCCAGCAGTACGAAGAAATTCGTGACCTTTCAAAAGACAGGGATGAATGTAAAAAGAACAAGCTCAGATTGTCCCTTGAGATGGAAAAAGAAAAACAGTCTGTCGATCAGATCATGGAAGCACAGAACACGCTGGAAGAATGTAAACGTAGAACAGAGCTTCAGAAAGCTCAGGTCGACAGCGAAATAAAGCTTCAACAGATGAGGATGGCAACAGAAGAGGACAAATTATCGTTCCTTCTGAAAAATGAACCAAAAGCAATTCAGCACAATTTTGTAGTTCGTTACGGTATCCCTGCCCTGTTTACTGCAGCAGTCAGTGCAGCCGGAGCTTTTCTTGTGCACCCAGTCTTTCTTTTCGGCATGATAGTGACGGTTCTTATGATTCTGCTTTTCTTTTCTGGAAAAAAGGCAGAAAAAGCGGGAAAACGAAACTGGGAAGAATGGATGGAGAGCAAAGAAGCCTGCCGCTTACGTATACAGGAACAAAAGGAAGCTGGAAATGGGATTGAAAAACAGATTCTTTTGCTAAAAAGCTTTGAAGAAATACAAAAAGAAGCGGAAGATGACTTGATACAGAGGCAGAAAGAGTATTCTGCTTTTGCAGGTCTTCGTGATGAATACAATGCATGCATGGAGGAAATCAGTGATATTGAGCAGCAGATTTTTGCATTGCAGGCATCCTTGAAACGTCCGGAAACAGGAATTGAGGAACTGGCAGGAGAGCTTAGTATCCTTCGTGAAAAGATAGAAGAGCAGCAGCTGTATTATGATGCGCTTTCATTTGCCGGCGATATTATGCAGGAAGCGGCAGATGAACTACGCCATAGTTTCAGTCCCAAACTGAATAAGATGACGGCTGATATTTTTACAAAGCTGACCAATGGAAAGTACCAATATCTGCTTGTATCGAAAGCTTATGACATTTCTGTTCTGCCGGAAGGAGTGCAATACCGGGAAGGTGATTATTTTAGCAAAGGCACGACGGATCAGATGTATTTTGCCCTGCGTCTGGCAATGCTTTTACTGCTGGAGGAGAAGGAAGGTCTGCAGCTGCCTGTATTTCTGGATGATAGTTTTGCTTCGTATGACACAAAACGCTGCAGAGAAACACTGCGCTATATAAAGGAATATCTGACCAATGACAGGAAGCAGATTATATTATTCACCTGTCATGAATCAATGGCGGATCTTTCAGAGGAAATTGATTTCAAAATAACAAAAAAAAATCTTCATATTGACAAACAAAAAGTATTTGGTAAAATGTGTTAGATGAGAAGAGGGGTCTGGTAAAACCAGGAGGATATTGTTGTGAAAGAAATAGGAAAGCGGGCGGTTATCGGATTTTTCCGTAGACACGCTCTGGTCTGCGGAGTTCTTGCTCTGCTGATCAATTTGATAACAGAATCACTTTCGAGAGGTTCGTTATTTAATGGAGTACAAAGCATGTTTGTATCTCCTAAGATTTTTATTTATAATTTTTTACTGATTTTTGCTGCGTTTACAGTAGCATCCTTGTTCCAGCACAGACTATTTGTTATCAGCATTATTACAATTGGATGGCTGACGCTTGGAATTACGAACGGGGTCTTATTAACGTTCCGTGCAACACCATTTTCAGCAGGGGACTTTTTTATGATGAAAACAGCACTGACCATGATCGATGTCTATCTGTCAGTTCCGCAGATTGTATGCATTGTACTTGCCTTTCTTATTGCAGGCGTGCTTCTATGGCTGCTGCACAGAAAACTTCCCAAGGAGCAGGTGCGGCTTATACCGGCACTTTTGCGTGTTGGTTCTTCTGCATTGACGGTATTGATACTTACGGTTGTGTTTATTAAATCAGGGGTATTGAGTACGCAGTTTGCTAATCTGACAGATGCCTATCTGGAATACGGATTCAACTATTGTTTCGCCTGCAGTGCATTTGACAGAGGTATAAGTGAACCGGATGAATACTCGCCAAGAAGTGTTGATGAAATCAGAGAAGCAATCCTTTCAGAAGAGGAAGAAACACCACAGGTCAAGCCGAATATCATTTTCCTGCAGCTGGAATCCTTTTTCGATATTAATGAAGTCGAAGGATTAAGCTGTACCGAGAATCCGGTTCCTTATTTTGAGGAACTGAAAGAAAAGTTTTCCAGTGGTTATCTTACGGTTCCGACCATTGGAGCCGGAACAGCCAATACAGAATTCGAGATTCTCACAGGAATGAGCCGTTCCTTTTTTGGTGCGGGTGAATACCCATATAAAACAATTCTGCAGGAGTCTACCTGTGAAACGATTGCATATGATCTGGCAAAAGAAGGTTATAACTGTCAGGCTATGCATAACAATGATGGCACATTTTACGACAGAAATACAGTATTTTCACAGATGGGGTTTGATTCTTTTGTATCCCTTGAATACATGGATAATGTGACCTATAATGATCTTGGTTGGGCAAAGGATGAAGTGCTCGAAGGTGAGATTATGAAGTCACTGACAGATACTCCGGAGCAGGACTTCCTATATGTAATATCCGTTCAGGGACATGGAAAATATCCGGATGAGCCTGTTGGCGATGTATCGATCAAGGTATCCGGGGTAGACGAAGAATTGGTTGCTGCTTATGAATATTACATCAAACAGATTTCTGAGATGGATGAGTTTCTGAAGGAACTCACCAGCCAGCTGCAGTCCTATGACGAGCCGGTCATGCTGGTCATGTATGGAGATCATCTGCCAAGCCTTTCCTTAACGGATGAAGACGTAATCAATAAGAATCTGTATCAGACGGAGTATGTTATCTGGACGAATTACCAGACGGAGGTCGTTGATAAGGACCTGTATTCTTATCAGTTGTCTGCGAACGTACTGGAAAGCCTGAACATGAACAATGGTATGCTTACAAGATTCCACAACCGCTGCAGTGAAAAAGCGGATTATTTGACAGAACTTGAGATTCTGGAATACGATGTACTATATGGAGATAAATTGTTGTATAACGGGACAAATCCATATACGGCAACCGCATTACAGATGGGAAACAAAGAAATTAATATCAATGACTGCACCAGACGCCTGACAACAGACAGTGAGGGAGAAGAAAATTACGCTCTTTTGGTGAATGGAGATGGTTTTAATGAATGGAGCAGCATCTGTATAAATGGAAAATACATTGAAACAGAGTATATCAGTGACACACTTCTTCAGGCCTTTAATGAAAGACCAAGAGAAGGAGATCTAATTACGGTCGGACAGGCTGGTACCGATGAGTTCATTCTAAGTGAAACTAATGCCATAACCTGGGAAGTCGCCAAGATGGATCAGGAACCTGCCGATTTCTTCGATATAGCTGAATTGTTATTCAGGAAGCTTGTAGATGGCAATCAGTTCTGATCAGCATTACTGATTAAATCAGCCTACAGAGGACAAAACGCTGCGGGCTGATTAAGAACATATGCCTGTACCGGAAAGTGAGGACTGCCTGTGGATGAGGAACAAAAACAACTGCTGCTAGCACAAACACAAAAACTTAATGAGATTCTGTCATTATTACAGGAAATTAAGGAAAATGGTTCTGAAGTTCCGCCAAAGATCGAGCGAATGATTTCTGATATTCGTTATGAAAAACAAACAGGAAATCAACAATTAGAATATACCATAACGACGGAGCAAACGATATATGATTCATCGCAGCATCCGTCCTATGGTGACTTTGTACCGCCGATTCAGCAAGCAGGAGGGCAGTCTTTTCAGCAGTACACAGGTACAGCAAGACAGCCGGAGCAGCAGTATGCAGGTACAATAGGAAAGCCTGAGCAGCAGTATGCAGGAACAATAGGACAAACCGAGCGGCAGTTTGCAGGTACAATAGGACAGCCGGTACAAAAGAACAACAATGCAACACAGGCACAACCTTACAGAACGGACCGTACGCCTTCCTGGCAGAACAAAGCTTCTCAGGCGGCAGCGGCGCAAAAAAAACAGAAAAGAAGAGAAAAAATCAGTTCTCTTGAGTTTTCCATCGGAACAAGTCTGCTAAGTGTATTGGGTGCGATATTGATTTTGACAGCACTGGCACTTCTCACCATTCACTATATGGATAACACTATGCAGGGAATCTTTTTGTTTGCAGGACCTGTGTTGTTGATTCTCTTCAGTGAATTTTTCTTAAGGAAAAGAATTGCCAGATTTTCAGCAGTACTCACTTCGCTGGGGATCGCCGTGCTTTATCTTGCCGTGATTCTTAATTATGTTTATCTTTTAAAATATTCAGGTGTGGCGGCGATTCTTGGCACGGTCTTCGTTACCATTGCATCTATGTATCTCAGTCTTCGCAACCAGTCGGCCGTCATACGCTGCCTTGCCCTAATCGGTGGTTATATCTCACTGATTACCATGGGAGAGCCAAAAACTCTGACACAACTGATCGTAGTGATTCTGATCGTTAGTATAATCAGCCTCGGCAATATTATATTGCCGCTTCGTAAGAATAATCTGGCGGCAGATTTTGCCACCAATGTATTGAATCTGGTTCTTTTTACACTTTTGCTTTACTATAGAGCCAATGCAGCATTTTCCGGCAGCACCGTTACGGAATGGATGATATCCGCATATGGTGTAATTTTGCTTGTCACTGCATCGATTCTATGTCTGCGGGCAATCTGGAGACTGCGGGCAAGTGGCAACACCAGGAATATAGCACCAGTAATCTTTTATCTTGGCACGCTTTTGTATGTACTGTTAATGACCAGAGCAGTCATGAACATATATCTTGGTTATATACCTCACATTCTGACCGCTTTCGTCTTTATGTATCTTGGACAGACGTGTGGTCTTCGTTGGATGTATTATTTTCAGGCAGCACTTATGACATTCATGACTGTTTCCCTGGCAATCCGTAACATAGCCGGCAATTCTCTTGGAACCTGGCTTCCATGGATTGGAATCGCTGTTATTACTTATATTCTGAATCGAAAAGTGCGGAACATTTATCTGACGATCTGGAATTATTTCTTTACACTTTCTTCGTTCATTATCTTTTTATTCATTGACAGATTTATTATTTCAACCATTTATATTGCAATATTCTGGATTTTCTTTTTTCTTCCGGCGAATTACGAGATGGATGAGAATGAGACATTTTATAACATTGCCTGCCGGTACTGGGTGTTTCTTTTCTCAATGATTTTTGGATACCGGTGGCTGGTATGGATTAAGCCCTATGTTACATTGACAGATCAACAGTCTGTCGTATGGGTTCAGAGCGGTCTGCTCCTGTTATTCCTTATTCTTACCATCGTCATTCCATTAATAACTACCCAGGTAGAAGGCTTTCATCATAAAAATCAGAAAACCATTCATTTTGCCATTTTTACTACAAGTGTAGTGGCGCAAATCTTTGTATACCACATAACGCCAATTGCTTTTATCTGCGTTTTTCTCTTAGAAACATTGATTTTACTTTATCTGTGGAGAGAACCGATTGCAAAAAAACTGAAAGTAAGAGAACTTCTTTTTGCTTTTTATGTTTCTTATATGTACAGCCAGGCACAGCAGATTTTTCAGATTCATGACGCAATAATTTGGACGATCGGGCTCATGCTCATAGCTTTATTGTCTGTTTTATATGGATGCCTGAAAAGAATAAAGAACCTTCGTGTCTTTGGCCTGATTCTGACAATTTTAATAAGTATCAAGCTGATTTTCTTTGATCTTAGCAAATTTGACCTCTTGCTGAAGATTGTTCTGTTCCTGATTGTTGGTATTCTGACCCTTGTTGTTTCATTTATATATAACAAGATGGCGAAAAGTGGAAATGAGGAACGGCCGGTCTTATATTACCGGGATGAAGCGGATGATGATCAGAAGAAAAATGAACATTCGCCCGGACTTGATAAGTCAGTTGAACATACAGCCGAGGCTAAAGTGGAAGCAGACACGGCAGCGGAAGTGAAAGCAGATACAGACATGGAAGTGGAAGTGGAAACTGAGAGGAAGACTGTTACTGAAGAAGAAATGCAAGAAGATTCTTTTGAAGGTAACGAACCGCAGAAGGAAGATTAGAAATAATATTATTAGTATAAACTGACATAGACATTAACAAAGTGCAGGAGAATCAAATCTGATCTTCCTGCACTTTACTTTACGTCTCCTGCACATTACGTTACTTCTTTCAGCTGTAATTACAGGTAAATTAAATTGGTTTACTTACCAATGAATTTCTTATTGCCCATGTATGGTTGGAGTGCTGCAGGGATTGCGATGGTACCGTCTTCCAAAAGATTGTTTTCCAAAAATGCAATCAGCATACGAGGTGGAGCAACAACGGTATTATTTAAGGTATGGGCAAAGTATTTACCACCTTCGCCGACTACGCGGATCTTTAAACGGCGTGCCTGAGCATCGCCAAGATTCGAGCAGCTGCCGACTTCAAAGTATTTTTTCTGACGAGGTGACCATGCTTCCACATCGATGGATTTCACTTTCAAATCCGCAAGATCGCCCGAACAGCATTCAAGGGTACGAACCGGAATATCGAGTGTACGGAACAGGTCAACGGTATTCTGCCAAAGTTTTTCGAACCAGAACATGCTGTCTTCCGGTTTGCATACAACGATCATTTCCTGCTTTTCGAACTGGTGTATACGATACACACCACGTTCTTCAAGTCCATGAGCTCCTTTTTCTTTTCTGAAACAAGGAGAATAGCTTGTAAGTGTATAAGGAAGGGTCTCTTCCTGATTTATGGTATCGATGAATTTACCGATCATGGAATGTTCACTGGTGCCGATCAGATATAGGTCTTCTCCTTCGATCTTGTACATCATGGCATCCATTTCAGCAAAACTCATTACACCGGTGACAACATCGCTGCGGATCATGTAGGGAGGAATGCAATAGGTGAATCCACGTTCAATCATGAAATCTCTTGCATAAGAGATTACAGCAGAATGAAGTCTGGCAATGTCACCCATGAGGTAATAAAATCCATTTCCTGCTACTTTTCTTGCGCTGTCAAGATCGATACCTGCCAATTTTTCCATAATTTCTGTATGATAAGGGATTTCAAAATCAGGAACTTTTGGTTCGCCATAACGCTGCACCTCAACATTTTCACTGTCATCTTTTCCGATTGGAACACTTGGATCAATGATATTTGGAAGAGTCATCATGATCTTTTTGATTTTTTCCTGAAGATCTGCTTCTTTCTCCTGTAATGCGGCAAGTCTTTCAGCCTCATCATTTACTAACTTTTTCATTTCTTCTGCTTCTTCACGTTTACCCTGTGCCATTAATCCGCCGATCTGTTTAGAGATCTTGTTACGGTCTGCACGGAGCGCATCGGCTTCCTGTTGTGTCTCACTGCTTTGAGCAGCCAGTTCGATTACTTCGTCCACAAGAGAAAGCTTGTTATCCTGGAATTTATTCCGGATATTCTGTTTTACGATTTCAGGGTTCTCTTTTACAAATTTTAAATCAAGCATTGTAATTCCTCCTTAAATTTGAATGATGAGGACATAAAAAAACCGCCCCCATGTCAATGGGACGGATATGTTCCGCGTTGCCACCCAAATTGCAATTCTGTTTTGTCACCCGAAACGAATGACTGCAGAATTACCACTCAATCATGGTAGGATAAAGGGTACCAGCCTCCCGGGTTTCTCCGGCGACTCCGAAAGTGGAAAGGTTGTCATTGTGACCGGTTCACACCAAACACCGGCTCTCTGTACACGAACGATACAGCCGCAGCTTTCATCAACATCGAAAATAGTACGATAATATTTCTTTCGTATGGTCATTATAAATGCTTTCAAAAAAAAAAGCAAGCATTGTTGTAAGTATGACAATGCCTGCCGGAGAGCCGATTATAATTCTTTGTCTGAACCTTCGTCATTTTGCTGAATCACAGGAGCTGGATCTGGCGGAAGGGACTCGACGGATATCTGCTGATATTGCAGATTGGGATCTTGTACGTTCTGCATATTCATGGTCCATTGGTTTTGTTGGTAAAGATCCGGCTGCATTCCGTATGCATAGGCCATGACTGGTTTTTCAACAATTGTTTCATTCACCGTGCTGAACCTGGAAATTATCAGACCACAGAGGACAAAAGATACTATAACAGAAGCTACTACAATGAGGATGCTGCTCAGCATAGATTCTGGAACAATGGAATCAACAAACATACCGGAACCGTTAATAACAGCATGGAGCAGAATGCTTGCCCAAATTGATTTAAGTTTTAATACGACAAATCCTAAGATAAGTCCAATAATAAAAGCATAGGCACCCTGAACAAGATTCATGTGGTAAATGCCAAAGAAAAGTGCCTGCAGTACATTAGCCAAAGTAAGTGGCATGATTTTTGTCATACTCCTTAACATAATTCCACGGAACATGCACTCCTCTGCAATCGGTGCAAGGACAACTGTCATGATCAGAGTCACCACAGGGCCGCCGCCTACAATGGTTTCCATCAACACAGAATACTGATCTAATGTTGTCGGAAAAAGCGGAAGAACAAGGTTAAGAACCATGGAAATGGAAAATTGTACAAGAACGCCAAGAACGAGAATCAGAACGATGTTCTTTGGTGACAAAGCTTCACTTCTTTTGATGATTGTCTGTTTAGAGAATTGTTTAAAGTACCAGATTCCAAATACAATGGCGGTTACACCAATGGCAATTGCTGAGACGATGGTAAGGAACGATGAATTGGATACTATGTTCGTGTAAGAATCGATAATACTGTTTATGTCCGTACCTACAGAGCCATCCACTGCAGTTTGAGTACCCGCTTGAATACCAAGATAGATTGCTAATACAAACACGCCGATAATGTCAACGATGAACTGTACGGCCAGACCAATTGGTAAAGGCAGCAAAGAGAATAAAAAGCTGCTTATCTTAAATTTCTTTTTCGTATGCATAAGTTTATTATACCTTTCTTTTTTGCTAAGGATACTTTACGCTATTTGTAAAAGGAAGTCAAGAATGTATGATTAAGGAAAAGGATTTCCGTAGTAAATGGATGGATCATCTTGCGCCATAATGATTAATGGTATACTATTGAAGATACTAGAGGATAAGATTACCCTGTATTATAGGGGAATGGAGAGGAGTCACTATGCAGATTATGACAGTACCGGGGCTAAGCATTGCGGGCATGATTTTCACATTAATATGCAGTATACTGGTTCCGGTTTTTGTGTGGATCCGTATGGAAAAAGAATGGAAGAAGAGCACGATAGCTATACTTTTTGGAGCAATTGGATTCATTGTACCACAATTATTTATAAGGTCTCCCATATTATCTGTTCTGTCAATATTTCCGTTCTATTCGGAATTTGCTCAGAATAACACCTATCTTTTTTACTTTCTGCTCGCAGCAACAGCAGCAATTTTCGAGACGGCGGGACGTTTGTTCGTGTTAAAGGTATTCATAAAAAAGATAACTTATAAAAATGCAGTGGCGGCTGGATTTGGACATGGAATGTCGGAAGCAGTTATTCTGGTCGGACTTAGTACGGCGATTAATCTTGGTCTGAGTATTGTGATTAATACGAAGCTTTTTTCGCTTGGTGATACTTTATATCAGGCGACTGTTACCCTGTCACAGGAAAAGTCGGTCTTGTTTTTTGCTGCAGGTATTGAAAGACTTGGAACGATGTGTTTTCATATTCTTATTACAGTTCTGCTGGGCTTTTTTATATACAAGAAGAGAACGATCCTTGGAGTTGGCTTATGCCTGCTGATCCACACAGCGATTGATTTTACGACCGTTTCCTTATCCGGAAAAGGTGTGTCTGTATGGATCATAGAAGGAATGATACTGGCAGCCGGAGTGATTGGTATACTGGTTACGGTACTTTTGAAAAACAGGTTTATACAAGAAGATGTTCCAGAAGAATCTTAACCCCAATCAGAATCAGAATAACACCGCCGGCAAGTTCAGCTCTCTTTTTGAACCGAAGTCCAAAGCGGTGACCAATGGCAACGCCAAGAAAAGAAAGAGTAAAAGTTACAGCGGCGATAAGACAGACGGAAGGAAGGATCTTTACTTCCAGAAATGCAAAGGAGATACCAACGGCCAGAGCATCAATGCTGGTGGCAACAGACAGCATGAACAATTCTTTGAAATCCAGCCTGTAAATACAGGTCTTTTGATCATCATGATCAAATGCTTCTTTCATCATTTTACCGCCGATAACGACAAGCAGGAGAAAAACGATCCAATGGTCAAAGCTTGTTATGTATTCACTGAACTGGGAACCTAAGAACCAGCCTATCAAAGGCATTCCACCCTGAAAGATGCCAAAGAAAGCGGCAATTACGGCTGCCTGTTTGAAATTCAGTTTATGCATCGATAAGCCCTTGCATAACGCCACAGCGAAAGCATCCATTGACAGACCAATGGCAATAAGAAAAAGTGATAGAAGATCCATACATTCCTCATTTCTGCATGGTTGGGGATCTTGTTCCCTCAACCTGCTATAGTTTTGATGAATGCCATATGTCCAGTCCTGGAGAACGAAGACAAATGACGAAAGTGGAAATAAAAAAGCGGGCACATTTACTGTACCCGCTTAAATTTCATCTTCTAATGAGGTAAGCGCACGTACAGCAAAAGCTGTACATGAGTCTTGTCATTTCATGTAAGCCAGGTCCGCGACCAGTATGTTGACTTACAGCGCGCTGCGCCGACTACTCCCTCATGAACATTTTCAGATTATAACACAGTTTGCAGTCTGCGGCAAGACTAAATAATACGAATTAGAACTCTTTTCTTTGATAAATGCCTCGAGAGACAAGCAAAGAAAGCAAAAGCATAACAATCGCCACGAGAGGAATAAACAGAAAATGTTTTGAGAACAGATTGGTGAAGTCGGTTGTAATTGAAGTTATCGCGGTAGAAGAGATGGTGCCGGAAGCAAGCTTTATATAGGCAAAGATTGCGATGGCAGGTACAAATATGATCAGCATCATAAGAAGACGGCTTTTTTCGGTGCCAAGCAAAAAGGCTAAGGGTAATACCAGAGCGATATAGAAAACACCAATACAGGTTACAAGAACCATTGATTTTGCCGTATCAATGGTCAATCCATGAAACAGGAACTGTTTTACAACAAGGTTGAACAATAAAAAAATAAATGGGAAAAGAAAACTTAGCAGGTACTTTGTATAGACCTGTGCATTTCGTCCAACTGGCATGGTCAGGGAGTACTTATCCCATCCTGAGCGCTCATCAAAAGCAAGAGCGGTAATGACCAGAACGCTGAAGATCATGGTTCCCATAGAATGGTACATGGTCATATCATCGTTTGAGAAGAAGGTAAAGCAAAGGTATACGGCAACAATAAGAAGGGGAATTTTAGCCTGACCCTTTAACACAATTAAATCTTTAATGATTAATCCTTTCATGATGACCTCTATTCCTGCGCAATTTTGCGCTGCGTAATAATTCTGTGATACTATGCGGTGCACTGCTTTCCCTTCACAAGCATGAGCATGATCTCCTCAATGGAGGCTCTGTCCATGCAGGAGGAAGAGGATGCAGACATCTGACGTTTTACCTGGTTGTAGGACACAAGTGCTTCTATGCCGAATTTATTCTCCCGGATTGCCTTTACACAGGAAGCATCCAGCTTGTCAAACTCCTCTTTTGAACACTTGTAGATTCCATAAGAATCCAGCAACACGTCTTTTGACTCAGAAAAAAGAATCTTTCCTTTGTGAAGAAAGGTGATATAATCGCAGATCTTCTCGAGATCACTTACAATATGGGAGGACATGAAGACCGAGTGATTCTCATCCTGTATAAATTCAAGAAATACATCAAGAATCTCTTCACGGGCAATTGGGTCAAGACCACTTGTTGCTTCATCCAGAATCAGCAGCCGGCTGTCGTGGGAAAGGGCGGCAGCGATGGAAAGCTTGGTCTTCATACCGGTTGAGAAATCTTTGATCTTTTTCTTCTTTGGAAGAGCAAAGCGGTCCATGTAGTTCGAAAAAGATGTATTGTTCCAGGTCTTATATATATGCTTCATGATCGTTGAGACATCTGAAGTAGTCAGTGTCTCAGGGAAAGTGCATTCATTCAGTACGATCCCAAGGTGTTCATTGATCTTGGGAAGGCATTCGTTTTGTGAAGCACCAAGAATGTTGATCGTTCCTTCTTTTTTTTGTATCATTCCAAGGATGGAACGTATCGTTGTAGTTTTTCCGGCTCCATTTTCTCCGATAAATCCCATAATGCATCCGGTGGGAAGTGAAAATGATACATCATTCAAAGAAAAGTCACGATAGTTCTTTGTAAGGTGGCTTACTTCTAAAGCAAATTCGGTATTCATAAGTATCCTTTCTGAAAAAACTTATTGTGCAGATCAGACGAAAGCCTGTCTGTCAGAGAACTTATTGTTCATTGTATAAAAGTTTCAGAATGTCTGTCAGTTCCTCAAGGCTTAAAGAACAGGATCGGGAAGCTTCAACTGCCTGCTGAAGAGAGTCTTCAACCAAGCGGAGCATCTCCTCTTTTATAAAGTCCACATTTTTTGCAGCAACAAAACTTCCTTTTCCGGTTAGAGTGGTAAGGAAGCCTTCGCGCTCTAATTCTTCGTAAGCTCTTTTGGTCGTAATAACACTGATTTTTAATTCCTTTGCCAGCAGCCGCATAGAGGGAAGGGCGTCCCCTTCCTTTAGATCGCCGCTGATGATTTTTGATTTGATTTGTGAAAAGATCTGTTCATAAATGGGCTGTCCATTCGAATTACTGATATTAATATTCATTTGATTCCTCATTCCTGCGCAGGATAAATTGTATATATACATTATATACAATAATTACAATATGTCAACTGTTGTATTTTGTTTTCCGTATTCACTTGGACTTACCCCGCAGAGCTGCTTGAAATACCGGGTGAAGTGATAGATATTATGAAAACCGCAGAGAGCAGCCACCTGCTTGACCTGCATGGTCTCGTTGGTGAGAAGGT
Organism: Clostridia bacterium; assembly: GCA_003249225.1. Taxonomy (GTDB): domain Bacteria; phylum Bacillota; class Clostridia; order Lachnospirales; family Lachnospiraceae; genus SZUA-448. Next base: position 199,946 of record QKJQ01000036.1, read on the forward strand.
TCTTGGCTTTATCGATACGGGCAGTCAAAAGTTCATACTTTGGAGAGGCATAAAAAAAGCTGCGATAATAGGAATAGAACTGACTCTTTTCCAGATTGACCATCTGGCACAAACGGTCCGGAGACCAGTCTTCTTCGCAGTGAGAAAGCATCTGGAGACGCAAAGTCATGAACTGGTTATACAAATCAAGATTCTGATAAGCGGATTCATGGGACTGTAAAAAGGAGCGGGAAAGTTCAACGAGCAGCTGGTGCAGCAGACTGTCCAGCTTTTCTTCATACAAAGGAAGCTTTAGCAGATATTCCGTGGATATGTTTTTTAGTATTCCCTGAAAGGTACTGGTATCGGCAGGATAGAACAATTGATTTCTCGGAAAGGAATAGTGGTCAAGAGAGGCAGGACTTCCGGAAAAATGGACAAAGCTGTTGCAGAATTCCTTTATGGCAGAATAGTTTTGCTCTATGCCTTTTTCAAAAAAAAGACAAGCGCCCGGACGACATACCTGGGTTACATTTGCCAAGGTTATGCGCATGGGTGTAAGGAACAGGAGAAAAAGATAATCTCCGCTCCCATTTGGCCGAAAGATGGCGTCATAATCGCTGTTCTTTCTAAGATAACCGCAATAATTGATTTCATACATGACTCAAATCCTCCTGTGTAACTTATATTTCATACCGACAGTCGCAGTTGCGATATCGTTGCAGACGCTTCGTGCAGGGTGCATGGACCGGCGACAGAATGGGAAATCCATAAAAAATGAGTGAGAATAATAAAAAGAAACTTCTGCTTTCAGCCTAGAATAAATCGGAGAAAAAGTCAATAGATGCGGAGAAAACAACATTTATAATTCCGGGCAGGATGCTATAATGTAGTAGAACTGAATTATTACAATGAGTAAGAATGTGAATTGCGAGGATTTGAATTTTTCGAGCAGCGAAGGTAAGAAGTATAAAATTATAGGAGGTTTTTCATGAAGAAAACTACGGTATGTATTGATAAAAACTTTACGGTAAGTAAAGTGGATGAGCGGATCTTTGGATCCTTTATTGAACATCTTGGACGTGCTGTGTATGAAGGAATTTATCAGCCGGGCAATAAATTTGCGGATGAGAATGGATTCCGTAAGGATGTCATTGAATTGATCAAAGGTCTTAAGGTTCCGGTCGTACGGTATCCGGGCGGAAATTTTGTATCGGGCTATCACTGGGAAGACGGGGTAGGACCAAAATCAGAACGGCCGGCAAAAGTTGATCTGGCCTGGATGGTCATTGAAAGCAATCAGTTCGGCCTGAATGAATTCATGGACTGGGCAAAACTCGCAGATACCAAGCCAATGATGGCAGTCAACCTTGGAACAAGAGGAATCGAAGACGCAAAGAACATCGTGGAATACTGTAATCTTCCGGGTGGATCTTATTACAGTGATCTTCGTAAAAAGCACGGCGCAGCAGATCCTTATGACATCAAGCTCTGGTGCCTTGGCAATGAGATGGATGGACCGTGGCAGATGGGACATAAGACAGCAACGGAGTACGGACGTATCGCAGCAGAAGCCGGACGCATTATGAGAATGGTCGATCCTACCATTGAACTGGTTGCCTGCGGAAGCTCTTCCCTGACCATGAAAACCTTCGCAGAATGGGAAGCGACCGTTCTTGATGAATGCTATGATATTGCAGATTACCTCTCCCTTCATCAGTACTATGGAAACCATGCGAACGATACAAAGAATTTCCTTGCGGAATCTGTGGCAATGGATGAATTCATTACTTCTGTTATCTCGATCTGTGACTATGTAAAAGCAAAGAAACGCAGCAAAAAGCAGATCAACCTGTCCTTTGATGAATGGAACGTATGGTATCACTCCAATGAGCAGGACAAGAAGCTGGAGAAATGGGTACAGGCACCACACCAGTTAGAAGATGTCTATAACTTTGAAGATGCACTTCTTGTCGGAAGTATGCTGATTACCATGCTTCGTCATGCAGACCGTGTGAAGATTGCCTGCATGGCACAGCTCGTTAACGTTATTGCACCAATTATGACCTCTGACACCGGAGCGTGGATGCAGACCATTTATTTCCCTTATATGCATGCAAGTGTATACGGCCGAGGAACCGTATTAAACACCGTCGTACAGTCTCCGACCTATGAAAGCAAGCATGGCGATGCACCTTTCGTGGATTCTGTCGTGGTTTATAACGATGAGACAGAAGAACTTACTCTTTTCGCAGTGAACAAAGATCTTGAAGAAGAGATGGAAGTGTCCTGTGACCTTCGTCAGTTCGAAGGATACCGTGTGGTGGAACATATCGTACTTTACCATGACGATCTGAAAGCAATCAATACAGAAGCAGTTCCGGGTGCCGTATCACCGTTATCCAATGGAAATGCGTCAATTGCAGACGGCAGCTTATCCGCAGTTCTTAAAAAACAGAGCTGGAATGTGATCCGGATGGCAAAATAAAAACACAGGATTAAATGAAAAACAAAAATAAGGCAGTAACTTCGCACAGGACATTTTCGTCCCGTAGGAGGTTGCTGCCTTATCTATAGTTCGGACAGAAAGTCAGAGACCGCAGATTAGCCTGCACAGACCCGGTTGCGGCCCTGTTCTTTTGCTTTATAAAGCGCTGCATCTGCACGAACCAACAGGTCATCCGGTTTGCTCTCTGCATTTGGAACGATGGTTGCAACACCAACACTAATCGTAACGACCTTATTCAATGATGACTGCTCAAATGGGAGATGAGCGTCTTCAACAAGTTTACGTAATTTTTCCGCAACCAGTATGGCTCCCGACTGATCGGTATCCGGTAACAGACAGGCAAAACGTTCATCATTGAGGCGGGCGAACAGGTCCGTTGGCCTCTTCAGTTCATGCTTTATCATCTGTGCAACCGTATAGAGACACTGATTTCCCTGAACAAAGCTATAGTTCTCATTGTAGCGTTTGAACATATCAATATCAAAGAGTACCAGGGAAAGGAACCTGCCGCTTCGTTTGGCGCGGCCCCACTCCGAAAGCATTACTTCATTGAAGTTCCTGCGGTTCGGAACTTTTGTCAGTTCGTCCATAAAACTGCTGAGCTTATGGAAATCTTTGCTTCGTTTCTGTGTTATGTGGCTTTTGATCCTGCTTTTAACAATGGGAAGATTAAATGGTTTTAGGATATAATCGACGGCTCCGTGCTGGAAAGCTCTGGCTTCATTCTTCTCTTCCTCATAGGAAGTTATCAATATGACTGGGATATCGTGGGTAAGCGGCATATCCTTTAATTTCATGCAGATCTCGACGCCGTCAACATCCGGCATACTGATATCCAATAAGATCAGATCCGGAAGCGGATCCCGCATGGCAAGCTGCAAGGCTTCTTTACCATCATGAGCTTCGGTGACCTGATACTCGTCCTGTAATGCCGATTCTAAAAGCTTAGTCACAGTAGCTTCATCATCAACGATCAATATATGAGGTTTCTCGCAGATGGAACTTTTTCTTCCAATCGGAGAGCTGCAGAATTCAGCCTGCAGTACTGAGGTGTCGTGTGAGGTGACCGGATCGAACCAGGTCGTGTATTCTTCGATCAGTGTTGTCAGGTGATTCATATCGATAGGCTTGCGGATAAAGCTGTCAATACCGGAGAGCTGACATTGTTCAACATCGTACTTAGACGGTTTGTCCATCAAAGCAATGATCGGTGTATGCTGGCCGCTCTCTTCCAGTGTACGGAATTCTGTAACTGTCTGTATTCCGTTTGGATAGACAGAAGAACAGTTCAGGAAGACCAGATCGTATTTTCTTGAGCTAAAAGCCTGCATTGCTTCGACAGGATCCTCTGCAATATCATACGGTATATGCTTGATCTGAAGAAGGGTCGTTAAAAAGACACGATCCATAGAGTCATGGTCACATACCAGAATTCGTATCGGCTTTTCCTGTGTTGTATCCTCGGTCGTGTCGGAAGACAGGAAAGAACCGGAAGCGGTTGATTTCCTGCTTTCATCAAGAGCCTGTGCCATTGTGTTGACCAGAGATGACCTTTCGTATGGCTTTTCAATAACAAGAACTCCGTCTTTTTTTTCGAAGAAATCCGAAGAAACAGACGAAAGCAGTATTATTGGAACATTAGCGGCAGCATCCAGAAGAGAAAGCACAGACAGCAGATCCTCCGGTTTCATATCGGGAAGCGAATCATCAATCAGCAGAAGATCATATGGATCCTGCCCTGAGCGTGAGACCTTGGTTATTGCATCTGCGGCGTTGCTGACTTCATCGTACATACAGTGTTCTTCCGCAAGATAGATCTCGAGAACGGCCCGGTGAACCTTCCCGTTATCGATAAGAAGTATCTTTTTACCGTTGAAGATCGTAAAGTTCGCTTCCTGCTTTTCTGTCAGATAATCCGGATTTTCAAGTGGAAGAGTCAGGGTGACGGTTGTCCCGATTCCATCCTTGCTTGCCACATGGATCTGACCTCCCATCTGCTCTGTCAGCATACGGGCGATCGAAAGGCTAAGACCATTTCCGCCCTGTTTCTCCTTACGTACCGATGCCTGCTGGGTAAAGGGAAGAAAGAGGCCGTTGATCTGTTCAGCTGAGAGCGGAGTACCGGTGTCTTTTATCGTAAATACAATGTGATCAGAGTAGCCCCGGTGCTTCGAAGCAATCAGCAGTATACTTCCTGCAAAAGTATGTGTCAGAGCCCTTGCTACCAGAATCTGCAGAACCCGTTTGATTTTTGGCATGTCACCGACTGCATATTTTTGCACGTTTGGAATCATGCGGATGCTCAGCTTGATCTGCTTCTCAGCGGCAAGTGACAAGAATGGATGTATGGCTTCATTAAGAAGGCTTTGAAGGTTGAAAGGAATCATATCGTAATCAACCGTCTCTTCAATCAGATCAATGTAGTCTGTCATGTCCTGGAATAACTGAGACAGCTGATTTACGGACCAGTGAAGATTCTCGATGATCTTCTTATGATTCTGAGTATCTGGTTCCATCTCCAAGAGTTGAAGAAAACCTGTAATTCCGTGAAGCGGTCCCCGCAATTCACGGTTGATACCTGACAGGAAGAGATTACGGCTTTCCAGTTTTTCTTTTTTGGAAAGAGCAAGGGAAGCGACTTCTTCCTCCAGGGCTTTGCTGTGTCTTTGCTCGTTTGTTGCATCATAAATAAGAAAATGCACAGAGTCCGCTTGTATGGATAATGGATGGAACCGATAATAACGGTTGTCATCTTCCGCATAAACGATATACGAAGTTGTCGTATAGTCAATGGTCAGCGGAGATTCGGTCTGGTAGTAGGAGAGTGCTTCCAGCAGGCATTCGCACTGTTTCGGAAGATCACGCAAAGGCTGCCCGATCCATTCTTCACCCTGAATGCCGAACAATGACTCGAAAGCGGGATTTACAGCTTCAAGGATGGCAGTATCCATATCGGAATCGGGGAACAACGAAAGAGAGCAAAAGCTTAATGGCGTTGCTTCCATAAATGCTTTGATTGTTTTTTTATCCATAAAGACCTCCCTATTAATTTGGGAAAATGTATTATTGTGCCGATAAGGTTGTGTTTTGTGTTATCCAATGCTATTATATCACAAAAAGATGGGTCAGCACCATACAAAAATCGTTATTCTATGGCAAATACAAAGCAAAACCACGATAAATATATCATAGTTTCATGGATGTTGCGTAATATGTATTATGTATAATATAATCCAGAATACATGAACTCGATGCAGGAGGAAAGCCAGCTGGCTGATTCATTTTACGATGGAAAGGATCTGTGACCTGTCCGCATCAGGATATAATGCAGCAATGTGAGTGGTAATCCGATCAAGGGAAGACGCCGGTGTGGAGGCGTAGTTCTTACGGACAAGGTCAGAACCAAATAAAAGCTCCGGTCTGGTGTATACAGCGACTGACCAGCCATAAGCCTCTCCTTTTTTATTGACTTTTTTTCTGAAATCCCGGATGGTCAGGTATGTCAGCATCTGCAGCTGATTCATAATGGAATCAAAGCCTTTTTCTCCGCTTCGCCCAAAGCCTGCCGCCTGTTTTATCATATAAGAGGGAAGTTCATTCTCCTGTTCAAAGATATCCATGATCTGTTTTAGCTTCCGGCTTGCTTTTCCGTCTTCGTAACGGCTATCAAAATCATATCCATCTCGGCGGTAGTTCGCAAAATCAGCATACCAGTCACGGGATATAAAGCCTGCTTTTCCGGAAAATAATTTACCATAAGCGACGTTTCCTTCCCTGGCCAGAACGGCACGCCACTCCCAGGGATCTTTTGCTTCATCACCGCTCCACCAGGAGGTGCGTCCAACGTGCTCTTCCATGGAAAAGCCTTTCACTCCATTTGCGAACATGGGCAGAAACCCTACTTCATTTATATAGTCGGTAAGTTCATCTGTCGTCCGAATTCTGGCTGGGTCGTCTTCCTCCAGACCCTCCGGTATCCATCGTCCTTCTTCTGTAATCATATTTCTCCTCATTTCTGTAAAAGTATTTTGTAGAATAATAGTAAATGAAATGTCTTTCGGTCAAAGTTTGATACGTACATTCGTTCTGTTTTTAGTATACGTTCTGCAAAAGGAAATTTCAAGAGAAAAAGAACTTGACAACAATGTATAAGCCCGATATAATGACCTCAAACCATTGAAGTGGAGATAAAACCATAGGATGCGCCTTACAGAGAACGAAAGATTAGCTGAGACTTTCGTGGAGATGCAATTTGGTAAATGGACCACTGAGGGCGAGGTGAAAAGCTGAAGGAAAGAAAGCTTAGTATCTGAAGACGTAATCCGGCGTTAACGGTAGAGAATGTGATAGCATTTTCGTAAGAGAGGACCTTCGGGTCAAAAAAGGTGGTACCGCAGATCAATTGTCTGTCCTTTTAACAGGGGCAGTTTTTTTTATGCTTAAAACCCCTGTCCTTACGAAAAGCTGTGTAAAAGCAACTAAATTTTTAGTGGCCGGAAAGCGGCAGAGTGGAGGATGTTATGGAACAAAGAGCAGAAAAAAGAGTGTTGGATGTAAAAGCTAAAAAGGGATTGATTATCTCAGATCTTATCCTGATTGCGGTATTGCTGGCAGCAGGAGCCGTATTAAAATTCTTCGTAGGTTCCGTGGTGAATCTCGGAGGTATGAAACCAAACTTTATTATCGCAATGTACTGTCTGGCTATTATGCTGGTTCGACCAAAGCTCATCGAAGCAGGAATCATCGGTCTGATCGCCGGTGCAGTTTGCCAGTTCCTGCCGGGAACACCGTACCTGAACTTTGCTTCTGAGCTTATCGGTGCACTTGTTATGGCATTGATGATCAAGTTGCCGTTAAAGTTCAAAAAAGTTGATTTTAGTCCGGCAGTATCTACCTTTATCAGTACACTTGCAAGCGGTGCAGTCTTTGTATTTTTGTTGCTGACCTTTGTCGGAGCAGGAGACAAGACAATTGCTTTCTTTGCACCTCTGGTTCTTGGAACCGCATTGATCAACGTTGTTATTGTTCAGCTCCTTTACATACCATTAAAACTGGCGCTGAAGAAAAAATAGAAAAAGAGGTCTACCTATGATTACGATCGATAATCTAAGCTTTCAATATCAGGATGATAAAGATATGGCGCTGAATGGCATAAGCCTTGAGATAGCAGAAGGTGATTTTCTTGGAATCATCGGTGAGTCCGGTGCAGGGAAATCAACCCTTGGCTATTCCATAAATGGGATCATTCCGCATCATTACAAAGGGGATTACTACGGAAAAGTGACTGTGGCCGGTCTTGATACTTTTGAAGAAGAACCAAGTTCCCTGGCTCTTTTCGTGGGCAGTGTATTTCAGGATATTGACAGCCAGATGGTCGCTACCGTTGTGGAGGATGAGATTATATTCGGTCTCGAGAATTTTGGAGTAGCGAAAGATGAGATAGAAGACAGAATAGAATCAGCCCTAAAAGAGATCGGAATTCATCATCTGCGTCACCGGGAGATCAGCAGTTTAAGCGGCGGTCAGAAGCAGAAGGTCGCAATTGCGGCAATTGTAGCATTGCAGCCAAAGATTCTTTTGCTGGATGAACCGACCGGTGAGCTGGATCCAAAGAGCAGCCGTCAGATCTTTCAGATGCTCAAGCGCCTGAATGAAGAGCATAAGATGACGATAGTTATCATAGAACAAAAAATTATGCTTCTGTGCGAATACGCCAGAAAACTTGCTGTCATGAAGCACGGAGAGCTGCTGTGTTATGGAAGTGTCCCTGATGTGGTAAAGCAATCAGACAAGCTGGAAGAAGCGGGTATTAATATTCCACGTGTTTCGACTCTTTGCCGCATGCTGAAAGAAAAAGGCCTGACACAGGAAGAGATGTGCATCCATGTCGATGAAACAGAAACGATGATTCGTCGGGATATTCTTTCTGGTTCGTGGAAAGTTCCAAAAGATAAGTCGTTAACTGCAAAGATAAGCCTGGCAGAGGAAGAGAAAAAGGCAATTGCAGGAGAGCTTACAGCAAGAGAGCCTAAGATAAGTGAACCAATTGTACAATTTGAGAATGTCAGCTTTGGCTACAGCAGTGACCCTGTCGTAAAAGATGTGAGTTTTACAATTCAAAAAGGCGAGTTTATTGCGCTTATCGGAGAAAATGGCGCAGGAAAATCAACACTCAGCAAGCTTTTTAACGGGCTTCATAAGCCGGCGAAAGGCACGGTTCATGTGAATCAGATGAACACGAAAGAAGTAAAGAGCAGCACGATGGCAAAAAGTGTCGGGTTTTTGTTTCAGAATCCCGATCGTCAGATCTGTCAGAATACGATTGCAGATGAGATTGCCTTTGGTCTTCGCTGTGTAATTGATGACAAAGCTGAGATAGAAAACAGGACGAACCGAACCATAGAATTCTTTGGATTTGACAGGGAGGCGGCACCATTTTCACAAAGCCGCGGAGAGCGTCAGCGGATTGCACTGGCTTCCCTGATTGCCGTTGAGCCAAAGCTCCTGATCCTGGATGAGCCGACGACCGGCCTGGATTACCGTGAATGTATGGAAATGATGGAACAGATCAATCTGCTGAACCAAAAAGGAGTAACGGTCGTTATGATCTGCCACGATATGGAAGTGGTTCTTGATTTTGCAAGGCGCGTTATTGTTCTGTCTGAGGGCCAGGTAATACTTGACGGACCGACAAGAGAGGTATTTCGTAACAAAGAAGCTTTACGGCAGGCTTCCATTCTGCCGCCGCAGATCACCGAACTTTCTCAGCGGCTGGGAGAGGCTTTCTGCAACGTTGACACAGCAGAAGAGATGCTTGCTCTTTTAATGGCAGGGAAGGAGATGGCGCGATGAAAGGATTTTTTGACTATATTCCAAACGATACCAGTCTGCACCGGCTGAATCCGATTACAAAGATCCTGCTTTCCTTTCTCATCTGCATTGCCTGCTTTGTCAGTGGCAATCCCTTCTTTTTGCTGGGTATCGTTGGGCTGAATCTGTTGCTGGGAGCTTATGCGGGAGCATTTTCACGTGCTGTGCGGCTGTTAAAGGGACTGCTTAAGATATCGATACTTTTATTCATTATACAGATCCTTATTATCCAGAGCGGGGACGTCCTGATTTCACTGCCATTTCATCTTGCGGTGACGGCAAATGGTCTGATGACAGCAATTAAGCTTGTATTGCGGCTTGTCGGAGCGACGATTCCACTGGCACTCATGCTTTCCATAACCAGAATGAACGATCTGTCCAATGCTCTTGTAACGAAAGCGCATGTGCCATACAAATATGCTTTCACACTTACGACAGCGATCCGTTTCATTCCGGTCTTTACGGAAGAGATGGCTGGTATTATGGAAGCACAGGTATCAAGAGGAGTAGAATTTGATACCAGAAACATTTTTAAAAAGATGAAACTGATTCTGCCGCTCTGCGTTCCGCTTTTAATTTCTTCGGTTAAAAAAGCAGATGCCTCTGCAATATCGACAGAATTAAGAGGCTTTCATCTGCGGACGGCAAAAAGCTGTTATAAGTCATATCCCTTTTGTGCCGGCGACGCGGCAGCCTTTTTCTTTGGTATCCTATTGATTGCCGGGGCGGTTACACTGAACCTGTTGTAAGCACGGTGCTGTTAGCAAAAATGCTAGAACCAAAGTGCATAACAAGGACGCGAAGTCTTGTTACAGTACAGCAGGGACCTGGTATAGCAGGATACCAGAAGCAGGATACCAGAAGCAAAATACCTACGAACTCCAACTGCATAACAGTAAAAGAGGTCAAGGACCAATATCATCTCTCGTGACATTGGATCTATGACCTCTTTTCTACTATTATCATACCACAAAAAGGCCGAAAATTCAAGACTTGTAATGCTTTATAAGGTGCGCTACACTCTGAGTTCAATAGAAAGTATGAATTTCAGGAGGCGGCCTATGAAGGATGAATTACGGTTAATTGATCAGATGGAACAGTTAGTACGGCTAAAACAGGAAAATGAGATTCAAAGTATTTTGAAAAAAAATGATGATACAGAAAAATTCGGACTGGTTCTGTCGAGAGAAGATGCAGAAATTCTGGCGATTGGACATCAGGATTCGCTCCGGGAACAACGCCGTGTTGAATTTGGTCAGGGCGTAATTGAAAAAATAATCTTTTACTTTTGTGATTCTTCTTATCTAAATCAGGAGTCATACAGGGACAGTCTGCTGGAACTGCAGGAGATCTTCTATCTATATAAGAATGAGACCGAGGATGAACTAACGGATGAGGAGTTACTTGAGCTTATGCGGGATCTCTTTGATACTATCTGTTTTGGATCGCTGGAATACCTGGCAGAGACTTGTCTGGAGCGGTTTGCACAGGCAGTCAGAAACGGATACCGGGGATTTATTCAGACGCAGGGAAGAGGAGAACAACAAACGGTCTCTGAGGAAGTTCGGTGGGATCGGGAGCTATTTCTAACAACTTTGAAAGAATTATTCTAAAGAAGAATATTTTTATGGAATAATTTACTTGTTTTTTGTATACTATACAATGTAGTGGTATTCTGTAAAATCTATGTATAGAACATGTTAAATCAGGTTCATCGTTGAGTTTTGCCTTTGAAAATACAACTGCAAAAAATAAAAATAACTGCATGGATATCAGTATTTCATGCATCAGATCGGAGATAAAATGCAGCAGATGGCAGGATATTTATTTGTCCATTTTACAGGAGAAGGAGAAAATGGTGAACAGATCTATTTCTCTCTTAGCAGGGATGGGCTGCACTGGGAGGATTTGAATCACGGGGAACCTGTGCTTACCTCAACCACCGGAGAATGCGGTGCCAGAGATCCGTTTATTATGCGCTCTGTTGATAACAAGAAATTCTATATGATCGCAACCGATCTTAGAATCGCATCCGGAAAAGGCTGGAGTGTTGCACAGTACGAAGGCAGCAGGGACCTTCTGGTATGGGAAAGCCAGGATCTGGTACACTGGACCAAAGAAGCAGCCGTAACAGTCGGTGTCGAGGGTGCCGGATGTGTGTGGGCACCGGAAGCAATCTATGACCGTAAGAATGATGATTACCTGGTTTTCTGGGCATCCATGACAAAAGAAGCAAAAGAAGCAGAAGCAAAACAAAAAATATATTACGCAAAGACAAAAGATTTTCGAACATTTTCGCCGACGGTTAAATACATCGAGAGAGAGAACCATATCATTGATACCTCTATCATAGAAGAGCAGGGTGTTTACTATCGGATATCGAAAGACGAGACGACAAAGAATATACGTATCGATTCCTGTGACGACCTGATCAACGGACCGTTCTTCCCTATATCTGCTCCGGTTCTTGAAGCACTGCATGGTGTTGAGGGACCAACCGCGTTTCGGTTTTATGACACAGGAGAATGGTGCCTGATGGTTGATCAATATGCGACAGGGAAAGGCTATCTGCCTTTAACAACGCAGTCCTGGGCATCCGGTGAGTTCGAAATAATGGATTCAACAGATTATGATATGGGAAAGACAAAAAAGAGACATGGATCAATTCTTTTAATTACAGACGATGAATATCAGAACTTATTACTTGCTTATGGAGACTAGTTAATTCCGGATAAATTGCTTGCAGTTAAACCGGAATTATTTTGACGGAAGATCTTATGGCAACATGGGGGATGCTGACATAAGATACATGTAAGGGAGAGAGTATATGGAGAAAGTAAATGATTTTACTCAGGGGGGAATGGGTAAAAACATTATGAAGCTGGCTGTTCCATTAATGCTGGCTCAGTTGGTCAATGTTCTTTATAACATAGTAGACCGCATGTATATCGCAAGAATACCGGAGACAGGGACACTTGCACTTACCGGACTTGGCGTTGTGTTACCGGTCACGTTATGTATCAGTGCATTTACTCAGTTGTTCGGCTCAGGCGGAGCTCCGTTATGTTCGATAGCAAGAGGACGCGGTGATCATGATACGGCAGAAGAGATTATGGGAAATTCTTTTCTGCTTCTTGTGCTGTCCGGTATAGCGCTTACGGTTATTGGTATGTTTGTTAAAAAACCTCTTTTGTATCTTTTCGGAGCCAGCGATGTTACGATCGGCTTTGCCAACGCCTATGCAGAGATCTATCTTCTTGGCAGTCTGTTCGTTATGATCGGTCTTGGAATGAATCCCTTCATTAATTCACAGGGGTTTGGGCGGACCGGGATGATGACGGTCATCATCGGAGCAATCATAAACATAGCACTTGACCCGATTTTTATCTTTGCTTTTGGTATGGGTGTCCGCGGGGCAGCCCTTGCAACTGTTCTGGCGCAGGGAATCTCATCGCTTTGGGTGCTGCGCTTTTTGCATAGCGAAAAAGCAATTCTGAGACTGCGGTATCGTTATCTGCGGCTGCAGTGGAAGCATGTGAAAAATATTACCATGCTGGGTATTTCGGGCTTTGTAATGTCTCTGACATCAAGTGCCGTGCAGATCATAAACAATAACATGCTGCAGCAGTACGGCGGCGATATGTATGTTGCCTCCATGACAATTATCAATTCCATCCGCGAGATATTCTCCCTTCCTGTCTTTGGACTAATGCAGGGGGCGCAGCCTGTACTTGGGTATAACTACGGTGCGAAAGCATATGAACGTGTTAAAAAGGGAATAATATTCATAACGATTGCCGGAACGATCTACACCTGTACGGCAGTGGGAATCACGAACCTGTTCCCTGGCTTCTTTATCCGTATCTTCACACAGGATGTGTCAGTGGTCAGCCTGACAATTCCCTGTCTTAAACTATACTTCTTTGGCTTTTATATGATGTCCTTCCACTTTGCCGGACAGACGGTCTTCCTTTCTCTTGGAAAATCAAAGCATGCAGCTTTCTTCTCCATGCTTCGAAAGGTAGTGATCGTTATACCGATGACCTTGATCCTGCCTCACTGGTTCGGTTCAAGCGGTGTATTTGCGGCAGAGCCTATTTCCAATTTTGTTGCCGGTGTTGTATGCTTTACAACAATGATGCTTACCGTATGGAGAGAAATCGATGACAAGGATAAACGCATAAAAGCGAGTGAAACCGGAAAGGTCAGAATGCATGAAGGGGATAAATAAAGAAGGAAATGTTCCAGAATGGTATAGAAAAATTGAAGAAGAAACAAAGACAGCCTTACAGGAATTGTCCGATGAATCCTATGCGGCATTTTCATCAAATCTCCTGCCGGGTGTGAAAAACATCCTTGGCGTAAGACTTCCTATGCTTCGAAAACTTGCAAAGACACTGGTAAAAAAGATTCCCGGCGAAGATGGCATCTTTCAGTATCTTGAGCTTGCAAAAGACCAAAGCTTTGAGGAAATCATGCTGCAAGGTTTTGTAATCGGATATAGTGATCTTACCGATGATAGGATGTATAAGGCGGTGGAAGTGTTTCTTCCCCGTATTGATAACTGGTCTGTGTGTGACAGTTTTTGTACAACAATAAAGCGCTTCCCAAAAGACCGGAAGCGCTGTTTTGCATTTTTGCTGGATTGTCTTGGAAGAGCTGAAGAAAGGACCTATGACAGGCGATTTGCAATCGTCATGATGCTTCTGTATTACATTGATGAAGAGTACATCGAATGTGTTCTAAAAGCTATGGAACAGGTATCTTCCAATCAGTATTACGTCAATATGGCAAGAGCGTGGGGCATCTCCATGTGCTATATAAAGTATCCGGAAAGAACAACAGCCTTTCTGTCAGCTGCGAAACTGGATGATTTTACATACCGTCTTTCGATCCGAAAGATCTGCGAATCCACAGTCGTAAGCAAAGAAGCAAAAGAAGAAGTTAAAAAGCTTTACAGATCCAGAAGTAAAACGGTAAATACGGTATAATCCCCGCGCTTGTAAAGGGGATAGTAACCGATCCGACCCTGATAGTATCTTCCGATTATGGTAGTAAAATCAGGTGATTCATATTCCGGATACAGGATCGTGATTTCTGTCAATCCCTGTGCGAATAGTTCTGCAAACTTATCTTCATAAGAGCTTATGGAATCTATGATATGACCCTCATATATGGTATAGGTGTAATTCGTAGCGGTACATACCGGGAAGCCATCGTCAATTGTCATATCTGATAAAGTAAAGCTGTCCGGAATAAGAAAATACTGATAACTTACATATCCTTTGGTATCCGGTGTCGGATCATCAGATGTGGTATCAATGTTATACCAGTCGCCATCCAGCTGCACCAGATTCCAGGCATGGGGGATGTTGTTACCTTGTGAGTCCTTTTTATAGCCTGTCGCGACCATATCTTCGATGCCAAGACAGGTCATGAATAAGTCAAATGTCTCTGCATAGCCCTGACATACCGCAACGTGATTGATAAGTACGCCCTCCACGGTAAAGGAAGCATCGGAGATCGTTTCACTGGAACTATAGTATGCCATATCATATGCTGTATTCAGTACAATGAAATCATGGATTGCTTTCACCTTATCATAATCGCTCATACCACTCGTAATCAGGGAGGATAAGGTATCAATTACAATGTTATAGATCTTTGTTTCCGTCTGGGACAGACCCGACATGTCTCCGGTCACATAGGCATAAGCACTGGTGTTGGTCACCGTAATGGTGATCGTCTTTGTTCGTCCGGCTACCGTAAGGGTTATATCTGTCGTTCCGGGTTTTTTTGTTGTAATTGTTCCATTATAGGATATGGAAGCAACAGAAGAATTGGAAACTGTATAGCTGCCCTGCAGATACTCCGAGGTTGCTGAATTAACTGCATAGTAACGATTCATTGCATTCCCAACCGGAATTGACAGATCCTGCGGGATATAAAAAGTTACACGCTCCACATAGCCGGTAAACACAGGCGGAGGCGTCGGTGTTGCTGTAGCGGAAGCTGGTTTTGGTGTTGCAGTCGGCTTACTGGTGACTGTCGGAGAACTTGTGGACTGGGCTGGCGTTGGTGTATTGGATGGAACCGCAGTAGGTACCGGGGTAGGACTTGAGGTTGGAGACGGAGTACTGGTAGGTACCGGAGTATCGGTCGGCACAACCGCAATCGTAACCGTCGGAACAGGAGACGAAGTTGCTGTCTCTTCAGGCTCAAGGGAAGGGGCACTTACCGGGGTCGGCGTCTCAAGGGTAGTTGTCGGCCCGTCAGACGGAGAACTTATAAAAATGTCTGCATTGCTGCCAGCTTCCGTAACAGGAACGGCAGCTGAAGTCGGAGCAGGAGTAGAAGTGACCAGAACAAGAGAATTACTTTCTGAGTCTTTTACTGATGGGAAGGAAAAGCTGCATCCGGTAAGAAGTACGGAAAAACAGCATACAATGCTAAGTGTTTTACAATATTTCATAAGAAACCTCTCTATAATAAACGGGTGATCCGGGGATTCGTAAAGTTGCAGTAATCTGGTATGCAGCCGTTGAAGCTGCATCTTTCTATACAATGGCATTATACGACAAAAAGAGAAAAAATTCAATTGCTACTTTTTTCTTGATGTGTTTGTATTCGTTTTGTGATGCTATCTTGCAAAATCATCTTTTTGCGAAGAAAACGCTCTAGTCTGAAGTCAATAAATGTTTTGTTCATTACGGTAAGCAGTGTCGTTACCGCCTTGAGACAAAAGTCCTTTGACTCCTTATCGATGCCTTTTGCGGCTTCGAACATGGCGAGAGCATTCTGTCTGGGATTTGACAGCAAAAGCTCGATCAGAGTTGTGGCTTCTGAAGAAGACAATACATGAAACAGGGTATTCACGAAAAGTTCACGCTGTACCTCACTCATGGAATCAACCCACTGGTTCAATGCATTGTCCATCAGCAGGGCTGAATTGCGGATCGAGGAAATGGTTCGAAAGGCTCCGTGTTCCACGATCCAGGAAAACGGATCATGCTGAAGTATTCCAAGCTGTCTGCTTTCTACAACAATTCCGGCTTCCTGATGTTCCAGTATCATACCGACAATGGATGACTGAGGGACATACTTGTATATACGGTCTTTAACAGCCAAATAGCCGAGGGATTCAAATACGTCACCTGCGAACCCTGGTCCGTCATGGCTGTATACGGCTGTAATTCTTTCCTGAATAAGTGATTCACAGGATATTGCTGAGTATACGGCGAGATTTCCTCCTTTTGAATGACCGCCAATGAGCAGTGGACCGGTAAAAGCGCCTGCAACAAAATTCAGATAATGAAGGGCATCGATCTGAGCGGGTACGGGGGAGATAAAAGCCATATTAAAATCTTCTTTCCAACCGACCAAGGTGGCATCGGTTCCTCGGAAGGTAACATGAGTGAATTGATCTTCGAGCCAGAAAGTTATGGCAGAGAACTGCTTTTCACTTACTATGTCAATCTCGCTGATATAATGAAAAAGCCTTACATCACCATAACGTCTGCTTTTCGCTGCGGCAGTCAGAAGCTGCTGATTCAGCTTTCGCTGCAGCAGATCCTGATACAAAAAATCTTTTTTACTAAATTCCAAGAGATCGTGAAGCTTTCTACAGCATGACTTATCGAAAGCGTCCTGATTGTTCGTATCGGAGGGGAAGATGGTGTCATAATGAAGATAAGACAGCTGAGAAAGCAGTAAACTGTCAACTTCATTAAATTCGCATTCTTCAAAGCTCCGGTCACCAAAATCCAAAACATAAGATATAATATTTTTCATGAGTACTACCTCCGGAACAAATGGATTGACAATTATAAACTAAGCATAGCACATAGTAAAAGAACAAACAATTTATGTATGAAATAAAAGCCTTTTTGAATATGCATTCCGGTATTCGGTCGGTGTCATATCGTTGATTTTCCTATATGCTTTTGCGAAGGTATGACTGTCTGAAAAGCCAAGGGAAAGAGCAATATCACCGATTTTCTGATTGGTATCACGGAGAAGAAAGTTCGCTGCCTCCATCTTACTGATCAGTATCTGCTGTTTTAAAGTAGTACCTGAGAGTATAGAAAATAAATGTGTCAGATATTTTTCATTATAACCAAAATGTGCGGCAATATCAGACACTTTTATGGCAGAAGTAAGATTCATGGCAACAAAATCAAGAATGTCGTGGTAAAGCTGCTTTTTTGAGTAACTGGTATCCAGCTGGAGCATAGGAAGCTGAACGACCTGATGATGGATCTCGCAGAGGATACTGGTCGACAGATAATCAATGGATACCGGATCGTAACCGGAGCGAACGCAATCCTGCAGCTGCTTCATAAGTACCACAGCTTTCTCAGGGTGGGCTAGATGACCGCTGACTGGGAGAAGGAGTGTATTGGATGGTTTGCTGGTGCCGGATTGGAGGCTGGTTTGCTGCTCTTTTGAATCATTTGATACAACAGCGCTGAATGAGCAGGAGAAATGAAGCCAGTAAAAACTGCAATAGGATGCCTGATGACCAAAGCGTCGGTTGTTCGGAGCGGGAACAGGCGGCAGCAATAGAAAGTCTCCTCTGGATACGGTATAAGGAATGTTCTGATAGGTAAGGTAAAGCGTCCCGTCGGTCACAAGAATGAGTTCAAAGTCATTCAGCGGAAAGTCCTCATGCAACCATGAGGAAGACGGAGCCTGAAAGGTTCCGGTCAGATGGTAGGAAACAGGTTGATCGATCTGTAGTCTGTGGTACAGGACACACACCTCCTTAAGGCAAACGAATTGATACTTATCATAGCATAAAAAATGCAGTACAGCAAGAAATCAAATAATATGAGCAAACCTTTTGACACAAAGAATAACCTTGTGATATTTACAAAACAGGTCTTGCTTGTTATAGTGGGAATTAATGATTTATGAATTTTAGGAGGTCAATTTATGGGACAGTTTACGAAGAATATGGCAGCAGATGAAGTGCCGCTTTGCAGTGTCAGTATATCCGATCCGTTCTGGGACAGACAGATCGAGCTGGTTCAGTCTGTTGTGATACCCTATCAGTGGGAAGTATTGAATGACAGAGTACCGGAAGCAGAACCAAGTCATGCGATTATGAATTTAAAGATAGCGGCAGGGATTGAAAAAGGTGATTTTAACGGATTTTTCTTTCAGGATACCGATCTTTATAAATGGCTGGAAGCAGTTGCCTACAGTCTGACGATCAAAGAAGATAAAGAGCTTGAAAAACTTGCGGATGATGCCATTGAATTAATTGGAAAAGCGCAATGCGAGGATGGATATCTGAATACTTTCGTTCAGATCAGAGAGCCGGAAAAGAGGTTCACAAATCTGGAAGAGTGCCATGAGTTATATACCGCCGGCCATATGATCGAAGCAGGTGTTGCATATTATCAGGCGACAGGGAAGAAAGCATTTCTTGATATTGTAAGCCGGTTCGCGGATTACATTGACAGCCGTTTTGGTGTTGAAGAAGGCAAAATCCACGGATACGACGGACATCAGGAAGTAGAACTGGCATTGGTTCGTCTGTACAAAGCGACAGGAGAAGAGCGCTATCGAAAACTGGCAAAGTATTTTCTTGATGCAAGAGGGACCGAACCCTTTTATCTGGATGAGGAATGGGAAAAACGCGGAAAGATCTCCTACTGGACACAGAAAGAAATCTCCGCTCCCAAAGGACGTGCTGCTTACTTTCAGGCACATAAACCGGTCAGAGAACAGACCGAAGCCGTAGGGCATGCTGTCCGTCAGGTCTACATGCTGACGGGTATGGCAGACATTGCTTCTCTGTACGGAGAAGAAGCAATGAAGAATGCATGCGTTACGTTATGGAACAACATTGTGAAGAAACAGATGTACATCACCGGAGGGATCGGTTCGACTGGTGCCGGTGAAGCATTTACTTATGATTATGACCTGCCGAATGATACGATCTATTCAGAGACCTGTGCATCCATTGGATTGATTTTCTTTGCACAGCGTATGTTGCTGATGGAAAACAACAGGTGTTACTCAGATGTAATAGAGAAGGCATTGTTCAATGTCATTATGAGTTCTATGGCAAAGGACGGAAAGCATTACTTTTATGTAAACCCTCTCGAAGTCGAGCCAAAAGCGAGCCGCAAGAGTCCAATCAAGGGACATGTGAAACCGGTCCGCCAGAAGTGGTTTGGCTGTGCATGCTGCCCTCCGAATCTGGCGAGACTGCTGACTTCACTTCGCGGGTACATTTACACAGCGAGTGAGGATACCCTTTATATTCATCAGTATATTGGAAGTGAGGTTACTGCGAAACTGAACAGCAAAGAAGTGAAAGCTTCCATTACATCGGAGTATCCATGGGATGAGACGGTCACGATCCGTTTGCATTCAATAGAAGCAGAGAACTATAAGGTTGCAGTTAGGATTCCCGGATGGTGCCGGAAAGCAGAACTGACCGTTGATGGGGAAGCAATCGATCTGTCTTCGTGCATGGAAAATGGATATGCAGTGCTTTCAAGGAGATGGTCAAAAGAAGCAGTTCTGATACTGACACTTTCCATGCCGGTCGAGGAAATGCAGGCGAATCCGAACGTTCGCAACGACCTTGGCAAGGTAGCAATTCAGAGAGGGCCTCTGGTCTATTGTCTGGAAGAGGTGGACAATGGAGCCAATCTTCCTGCAATATCACTTGCAAAAGACCCGGATTTTACAGTAAAAAAGGAAGAAATTCTGGATGGTATCCTGTCAATATCGGCAAAAGGAGTAAGAGAAGAGGAAGCTGGCTGGGAAGATGCTCTTTACCTGCCTTACAGCAGAAAAACAAAGGATGTAACACTGAAAGCAGTGCCGTACTATAGCTGGGGAAACCGCGGAGAAGGCGAAATGCTTGTCTGGATCAGAAAAGAGATCTAGAACCTTACCGTGATAAGAATGGTACAAAGAGATTGACGAATCATGGAAACATGGTACAATCAGAGACATGAAAAAGGTCTGGGAGGAACATATTCATGTATCGGATTTTAATTGTGGAAGATGATGCTGTCATTGCAAAAGAGATAAAAAGACACTTGAATCAGTGGGGATACGAAGCAGAAACCGTTACTGATTTTGAACATGTTCTGGATGAAGTCAGGCGCATGGAACCGCAGCTGATACTTATGGACATTAGTCTGCCCTTTTATAATGGGTATTACTGGTGCAGTGAGGTCAGAAAGCGTTCCAATGTGCCTGTCATTTTTTTATCTTCTGCTTCAGACAACGTCAATATAGTGATGGCTGTAAACATGGGCGGGGATGATTTTATTGGTAAGCCTTTTGATCTGCAGGTATTAACTGCTAAAATTCAAGCGGTACTACGAAGAGCATATGCACTGACAGGATCGATGACCGTGCTCGAGCACAATGGACTTCGCCTGAATCTGAATGACACCAGCATCTCCTTTGGCGAGGAAAAGTCGGAACTTACAAAGAATGAATATAAGATTCTGCAGATACTTTTAGAACAACATGGTACTATCGTTACGAGGGAAAGCATTATGGAACGTCTCTGGGAAAGTGACAGCTTTGTTGATGACAACACGCTGACCGTTAATATGACCAGACTGCGCAAACATCTGGAAGAGATCGGTGTGCAGGATTTTATAACAACGAAGAAAGGAATCGGTTATGGGATTTTATAGACTCCTGTTATCTTATATAAGAAGGCATGCGAAGCTTCTGATCCTGTTCCCTTCCATGCTGCTGATCTTTCTTATTGTATTTTCGCTGTATTCGCTGGAACTTGAAGCAGTGTGGTATGCGGTATGCCTTTCTTTTTTGCTGATCCTGGCACTGACTGCCTATGACTTGTATCGATATGCGAAAAGACATAAAAATCTGCAGCAATTGAAGACCTCAATTACAATAGGAACAACAGAGCTGCCACTGCCGCGTGATCTGCTCGAACAGGATTACCAGGAGCTGATTGCATTAATCCATACGAATAAAAATGAGCTGGTCTTAGAAGCGGACAAGAAGCAGACAGAGCTTATGGAGTATATGACGATCTGGGCACATCAGATCAAAACACCGATTGCTGCCATGAACCTTCTGCTTCAGACAGAGCGGAACGAAGAACTGATGTCGGAGCTATTCAAGATCGAACAATATGTGGAGATGATCCTGCAGTATGTCCGGATGGATCTGCTGACCGGGGATCTGATGCTGCAGAGCTTTGATCTGTTTGCTATCGTTAAGCAGGCACTCCGAAAATATGCAAAGATCTTTATCGGAAAGAAGATCCAGCTGATACTGGATGAAGATGCCGTTACTGTACTTTCCGATGAAAAATGGCTGTGTTTTGTACTTGAGCAGCTGTTATCCAATGCGCTCAAATACACAATGGAAGGAAGCATACACATCTACATGGATCGCACAAAATCCAAAACTCTTGTCATAGAAGATACCGGAATCGGAATCCAGGCAGAAGATCTGCCCCGGATCTTTGAGAAAGGATTCACCGGTTTTAATGGCCGTCTTGATAAGAAATCAACCGGAATCGGTCTTTACCTCTGTCATACGATCCTTTGTAAACTCTCTCATGGAATCGAGATAACCTCAGAACCCGGAATTGGAACAAAGGTAATGCTTGATTTCTATAGGGAAGAGAATTAAGTAAAAAAGCTGTGAGATATGGAACGATCTCACAGCTTTTTCTTGTACGCTCAGTATGAGCGTACTTTTCTAAGGAGTTTTTTACATCATCTTTATTTTATAAAGGGAGCAGGTTCCTGATACTTTTTCTTATACATGGAAGGAAGAAACGGCATCCATAAGGGATTTTGCTTCTGTAACGAGTGTCGTTACCTGATCACTGATGTGTGTAATGGAGGAGCTCTGTTCTGCAGTTGCACTTGCGACTTCTTCCGTGGCAGCAGCATTTTCTTCTGTTACGGCAGCAACGGCTTCAATTGCATTGGATACTTTATCCGACTGACTCTGGAGACGAAGAGTTTCTTCATTGATCAGTACAGTTTGATCTACGATTCTCTTTACCGCCTGCTGAATGCTTTCGTATAGATTCTTTGTTTCAAGAAGAGATGCTTCCTGCGCCTCCACGATTTTTTGTACGGCACCGACATCTTCAACGCTTTGCAAGGTCTTTTCCTGAATGTCGCGAAGAAGGTTCTCAATGTCACTGCTGGATGTTGCAGACTGTTCAGCCAGTGTCCGGACTTCTTCTGCTACAACAGCAAAGCCACGTCCGTGTTCTCCGGCTCGTGCAGCTTCAATGGCAGCATTCAGGGCAAGAAGGTTGGTCTGATCTGCAATCTCACCGATTACATTAACGATCTTCTGGATTTCAAAAGACTTTTCTTCCAATAAGGAAATGGCATGTCCGACTTTTTGCGTGGATTCCTGATTCTGCTTCATTAATAGAGCCTGTTTTTCAACGACAGAGACTCCATCAGATACCGATTTGCTGACATTCTGTATCATTTCATGAGAAGTCTTGCTGGAGGTTGTGATCTGCCGGATTGCAGAAGACATCTCACTGACCTGTCCGGATCCTGTCGATGCTGACTCTGCCTGATTTTGTGCACCAAGCGCAAGTTCATTGATCGTCTTTGCGATTTCATCCGAAATGAATTTTGTATTATTGGCCAGTCCGTGAATTTCATTTGAAGTAGTCGTTACGGAATCCGCGGCACTGCCGATATCACCGACAAGTTTTGCAATGTTTGAAATCATAATCTGGAAAGCAACGCCCAGTTCTTTGATTTCATTCGCTCCAAAAGGTTTGATCTCAATACGAAGATCACCATCTGCAGCCTTTTTGGCACTTTGTGTAAGAAGCTTAATCGGTTTTGCAATCTTATTCGCTGCAAAAAAACCGGTTGCAATAACAATAACAAAGATAAAAAGAATCGTAAATAAGAAGGACAAACGATTACTGGACAGCTCACTATAAGCCTCTTTTTTATCAATCGTAAAGGCTACGACCCAGCCGGTTGTTGGAATTTGTCTGAAAACTGTTATTTTGTCAATACCATTCAGCTTGTACTCCACGAGTCCGCTTTGTTCCGTCATAATCTTTTCTGAAGCATCGTTAAGACTATCAATATCGTAAATGCTGGTGTTAATCAGGTCTGCATTGGGACTTGCAAGAAAAATTCCATTCCTGTCAAGGATATAGGCAGAACCAGTTTCCCCGATCGATTTGGCTGATACCCGTTGTGTAATGGTATCAAGCAGAATATCCATGGCAACAACACCATATAAGGTACCACTGTCTGAGCGAATCGCCTGTGCGACGGAGATAGCCCATTTCTCTGTAACCAGATCCAGATAAGGATCTGTGAATATAACTGCCTCTGTTTCTTTTGCGGTTTGATACCACAGACGGGAACGTGGATCATAATCTGCTCCGGGAACCCAAAGAGAACCATCGATCATGGTGCCGTCTTCGGTTCCGACATAAAAATCAGATACAACACCCTCATTATCTTGTGTGTGAAGGATTGGATTTAGGTATTCCGGCGTTATTATATCGGAAACACCTGTCTTCATCAGTGAAGCGACAGCAGATACGGTCTGTGCTTTTCCGATCATCCACCCATTGATATCACTTGCAAGTTCATTGGTCTCAGAAGATAAAACTGCTTCAATTTTGTTTGTTGTCTGCTTTTGAATTGAATTATCGGCAATTAATGTTACAGCGCCAGCCGATATAATACAAACACTGGATATAACAATTGTCAGTAAAGTTCTTAACTTCATTCGCATCACCAACCTTTCTCATTTAACTAGATTTGCCCCCAAATCTGCATGCGATCCTGCTAAAAGGATCATAAAAACTGCTTATATCATAACGATATCTAGATTATAGTAAGAAATATTGCAAAAGTCAAATAAAATATGAAAAATCTCGAATCCGTGAGTATCAATTCGCAAAAACGATATGAGCATATGCAAATTTACAAAATTAATCTTTATGTGAAGTATATGTCAAAAAAGCTTGCAAAAATGTAAGCTTTCATAAATAAATGTAAGATAAAGCAATGGCAGGAATGTGTGGAAATCAGTATACTGTGTATGTGATCACATAAGACAGGAGTTAGAGCAGAAGTGCATCTGCATGAATGAGCAGAGTAGGGAGAAAGGAATAAATTCAAATGACAATATTAGAAGTAAGGAACTTAAAAAAGACATATACGACAAGGTCGGGAAGTACACAGGTCCAGGCATTGTCCAACGTAAATTTTTCGGTGGAAAGGGGAGAGTTTGTTGCTATCATGGGGGAATCCGGGTCAGGAAAGACGACACTGCTGAACCTGTTAGCTTCCCTTGATAAACCAACCAGCGGAGAAGTATGCTTAGAAGGAATTCCACTGTCTTCCGTACCGGAGAATAAACTGGCGGTATTTCGCAGAGATAATCTTGGTTTTGTATTTCAGGATTTTAATCTGCTTGATACTTTTTCAATACAGGACAATATCTTTTTACCGCTGGTACTTTCGGGGAAACAATATAAATCCATGCAGTTCATGCTTCAGCCGCTTGCAAAAAGTCTTCATATATCAGACATACTGAACAAATATCCCTATGAAGTGTCAGGCGGACAAAAGCAAAGAGCGGCGGTTGCCAGAGCACTGATTACTAATCCGAAACTGATCCTTGCAGATGAACCGACCGGCTCTCTGGATTCGAAAGCGACTGGTCAGCTGCTGCAGATTTTTTCCGAGCTGCACGAACAGGGACAGACAATTGTAATGGTTACACACAGCCTTCAGGCAGCCTGCCGGGCGAGTCGCGTTCTTTATATTAAAGACGGTGAAGTATTCCATCAGATCTACCGCGGACAGATGAGCAAAGAGGCAATGTACCAGCGTTTATCGGATACTCTGACAGCACTTACTACAGGGGGTGGGGAAATTGCATAATGGATTCTACCGTAAGCTTGCCCTTACGAATCTTATCAAAAATTCGCAGATCTATCTGCCCTATCTGATTACCTGTACCTGCACTATCGCAATGTTCTATATCATGAGGTTCATTTCAACGAATGATAAGCTGGAGGATATGAGCGGCGGACCGCAGCTCACCATTATATTAAAATTCGGCAGCATTGTAATCGGTATATTTGCGGCCATCTTCCTATTTTATTCCAATAGTTTTTTGATGAAACGAAGGAAAAAGGAACTGGGACTCTACAATGTTCTGGGACTTGGAAAATGGAATCTTGCACTGATGCTGTTCCATGAGAATTGCATTGTTATGTTCGGTACAATTGCAGCAGGACTGGGATCCGGAATTATTGCCAGTAAGCTTATGCTTCTGTTGCTTTTGAAGATACTAAAGACCCCGCGCTGGCTTGGATTTTCCGTCTCACTGTCTTCCGTAATCAGTACGGTCGTGCTTTTTGCTCTTCTTTTCCTGCTGATCCTTTTTTATAATTTCATGCAGGTCAGAGTGGTCAATCCAATCGAACTGCTGCATGGCAGCAATCAGGGGGAAAAGGAACCTAAAGCAAAATGGCTGATAGCCATTCCGTCTTTCCTTGCACTGGCTGCCGGGTATTTCATAGCGCAGTGGGTGGATTCACCAATGGACGCGATGGGCTACTTTCTGATCGCAGTACTGCTGGTCATCTTTGGCACGTATGGATTGTTTACCACGGGAAGCATTGTATTGTTAAAGTTCCTTCGGTCAAGAAAGAGATATTATTATAGAACGAAACATTTTATTACTGTGTCCGGTATGATCTACCGAATGAAGCAGAATGCGGTGGGACTTGGTAACATATGCATACTGTCTACGATGGTGCTTGTCATGATTTCCGGAACCGTATCCTTGTATGTCGGACAGGAAGATGTAATGAATACACGGTATCCATTTACCATTGAACTGATTGCCAGACATGGATCAGAAGAGGTCCGAAAGGAGCTTGAACAGATTACAGACGAAGAACTGAACAAAGTGGGAATTGACGATGCCGCAACCGAAAGCTGTCTCTACTACACTGTTACTGCAGATTATTCAGATAACAGTATAGGTAAGGCAGAGAACAATGATTCCATGAAAGATATCTGTATTGCATATTTTGTAACGGCAGAGCAGCATGAAGCATTGACCGGTGAGAAACTTTCACTCACTGGCAGTGAACTTGGAATCTGGCTGAATGGTGATGCACTGCCGTTTGACTCACTTAGTATCTTTGGTACGAACTGTACTCCGGTAAGCGTTGAGCGGACCGGTATAAAGGGTCTTGATGTAAATGACATCTACGATACTTTCTACATTGTTGTTCCGGATGATGCGGCAATGGAACAATTTTATCAGACAATACGAACGATTGAACCTGCGGCCGATCAGTTCACGGCTACCGTCGGGATTGACAGTAAGGCAGATTCGGAAACGCTTGATTCATTTTACCATGCACTTGGAGAGCGAACAGCTGATATGGATGAGGTATGGGTGGAGAGCCGGAGCGAGAATAAAGTAGATTTCATGTCAATGTATGGCGGACTTTTCTTTGTCGGTATTTTTCTGGGCAGCCTGTTCCTGATGGCGACAGTCATGATCATTTATTACAAGCAGATCTTTGAAGGTCATGAAGATAAGGAACGGTTCCGTATCATGCAGAATGTGGGACTTAGCAGAAAAGAAATCAAGACGACGATCCATTCGCAGGTACTGCTAGTGTTCTTCCTGCCGCTGTTCACAGCGGTGATCCACATCGCATTTGCCTTCAAAGTCATTACAAAGCTTTTGTATCTTCTGAATCTGACCAATGTATCACTGTTCCTTACGTGTACCCTGATAACAATCGGTGCTTTTGCCGCAATTTATATCCTTGTCTATTCACTGACGGCAAAAAGTTACTACAAGATCGTTCAATAAGGAAGACAGAATAGACTGGTAACAGGAAAGATTTCATTTCTTGGCATTGTATTATTGCCTAACTATTTGCTATAATACAAAAAGACAAACTACAATGCCAGGAAGTGTATGATAAATGATGAAAAGAAAAGAAAGAAAAGAAAGTTTAGAAAGTAAAGACCTGACCATAAAAAAAGAGAAAGATGGAGTCACGAAAGAACAGCAACGACAGAGAAGAATAACAAGAGCAATCGGCCTGCTCTTTGTTCTTTATCTGTTGTTTCTGTTTTATATTTTATTAGGAAATGCAATTGTAATGCATATAGAAGGTGCACCGGGGCCGACTTCCTATCAGGCAAATCTGACACCATTTAAAAGCATTCAGTATTATCTGAAAGCCTGGAACAGCGGTGCTCTCGATAAGGGAACCATTGTCTACAATCTGCTGGGCAATTTTATATTACTCATGCCGATGGCACCCTTCCTTTTATTTTTATTTAAGGCTCAGAAACATTTTCCAGTTTACTTTGTTACAGTTCTGGTTCTCGATGTATACTTTGAGGTTTCTCAGATGTTCATTGGTTTCCGTAATTGTGATATCGATGATGTGATCCTGAACGTGTCGGGGGCCATACTATTCTATATTTGGTGCAGGGTGGTTCATATCGATGAATGGTTCGAGGAATTTTGCAGGAAAAAGCAATAAGTAACAGTGCAGATATGAGAAGCGTACTCTGGAAGGTACTGTACGAAGGAGATGCTTTTAGAAAGAAAGGGAGAGAATAATGCTTGGACTTATCGTTGCAATATCAAAGAATTATGTGATTGGAAACAAAGGCAGCATCCCATGGAAGATCAAGGGAGAGCAAAAGCGTTTTAAGGAACTGACGACAGGGAATACAATTATTATGGGACGCCGTTCCTACGATGAAATCGGACACCCGCTTCCGAACAGAAGGACCATCCTGATATCAAAAACAAAAAAGGTAGAGAGTGATTTATGCACAACAGTCGGTTCTCTGAAGGAAGCTCTGGAGCTGGTAAACACAGAGAAGGAAAATGTATATATTGCCGGAGGTGCCATGCTGTATGAAGAAGCACTGCCCTTTGTCGATGTAATGTACATAACACACATTGACCTTGAAGTAGAAGGCGACACCTATTTCCCAAGATTTGATGAGAATGATTTTAGTAAGGTAGAAGAAACTCCAGTCGAAGGAGAGATTCCATACAGGTATACTGTATATAGAAGAAAGACAAAGAATGACGGGAAATGAAAAACTGACTGATAAAGAAAACTGGCTGGTAAAGAAAAACTGGTAAAGAAAACTGACTGATAAAGTAAACTGGCAGGTAAAGAAAAACTGGTAAAGAAAAAGTGGATAAAGAAAAGGATGGGCGGATTCCTTATAGATGCTGCCCCGGGAGAACTTGATTGCGCTTTGGCAGCGCAGGAATGGAGAGTGGTATGGAACTGAATAAGAACAACATCAAGAATATTTTTGGGATTATTGTTTTTGCTGTATTGTTTTATCTGGGTGTCCAGCGTTTTGATGTTGTGCTTGATATTGTTGCTTATATTTATAAGCTGGTCAAGCCATTTGTTCTGGGAGCCTGCATTGCATACATACTAAGTGTGCCGATGCGTGGAATTGAAAAACTGCTTTTTGGCGGCAAGAAGGCACGGGAGAATAATTTCGTTAAGAAGATAAAGCGACCGGTCAGTCTGTTGCTTACCTTTGTTTTTGTGATTGGTATCATTGTATTTGTTCTGTTCCTTCTGATTCCTGAGCTTTACAATACCGGTGTTGCGATAGCAGATCAGATTCCTCCTGCTACCGATCGGCTGGTTGCATGGGCAGAGAAAATGTTTGTTCAGTATCCGGTGATCCTTGATCAGATCAATGCTCTGAATATAAACTGGGATACCGTATCAAAGACAATAGTAAGCTTTATTCAGACGGACTTTCTTGATACACTGAATTCAACACTGCAGGTCGCAATCGGTATCATTGCAAGTCTTGTGAATTTTGGTATTGCTCTTTTCTTTTCCATCTACCTGCTTTTTGCCAAGGAAACACTGGCCAGACAATTAAAAAAAGTCCTGTTCGCTTTTTTAAAGGAGAAAAAGGCTAATCTGGTCTTACGGATATCGAAACTGACGGATCAGACCTTTTCCCACTTTCTTTCCGGACAGTGTGTGGAGGCTGTAATCCTGGGACTTATGTTCGTTATTGTTCTTAGTATATTGAACTTTCCGTATGCTGTACTGATTGGTGTATTAATTGCCTTTACGGCTTTGATACCGGTCTTTGGTGCATTTATCGGGGCCATGCTCGGGGTTCTTTTGATATTATTAGTCAATCCGATGCAGGCAGTATGGTTCCTGCTGATTTTTGTTATCCTGCAGGGCATAGAAGGAAATCTTATCTATCCACATGTTGTTGGCAATGCAGTCGGACTTCCGGCTCTCTGGGTTCTTGTTGCCGTAACGATCGGTGGATCTATGATGGGAATCACAGGAATGCTCTTTTTCATTCCTCTTGTTTCTGTATTATATGCTCTGTTCAGAGAACTGGTCTATAGCCGACTGCAAAAAAGGGGAATACAGCAGAAGCTGCCGGAAAGCAACGAAGAAGGTCCAGGTGACGGCATTGTTCCGGCTATACAAGAGGATTTGAGCAAGGGTGAACAGCCGGCAGATGCATCGGTTAGGACACCAGACAAAGGAGAGACGAGTCAAAGTAAGATGGGCAGTGGGGTAGGCAGCAGACGGTCTGGTATGCAAAGAAAATCAAAGAAGAAGTGAAAACAGTCAGATATGCGCAAAGAAGGGCGCAGAAACGGGGCGTGGCATGAAACGGATTCTATGTATTATTGGTTGTATGATACTGCTTGCTTGTACAGCAGCCGGCTGTGCGGATAATTCCAATGTTCCACAGAATACAGGCAGCAGCGGGATAACGGCAGCGGTCTCTGAGACTGCGAATAGTAATGACAGCATAACCGGCACATCTGAACCATCTGCATCGGATGCACCGACAGAAAGTACGGAGCCGACAGGCACGGAAAATCTGAATAACGGGTCGTCGATCGATGTACAGAATGGAAATGTAACGCAGACTGCCTCCGGCTATGCAAAGGGTGAGACCGTTGAGACGACGGATAACTACAGGACTTATTACGAAGTCTTTGTCGGATCGTACTGTGACAGTGATCAAGACGGGATGGGTGATTTTGACGGTCTGACTTCCAAGCTGGATTACATAGCTGATATGGGATTTGACGGAATCTGGCTGATGCCGATTCACGAATCTCCAAGTTATCATAAGTATGATGTAACGGACTACTACACGATTGATCCGGACTATGGGACCATGCAGGACTTTGAAGAGTTCATGGCGGCCTGCGAGGAACGTAATATAAAGGTAATTCTTGATCTGGTCATAAATCATACGTCAACACAGAATGAGTGGTTCAAATCCGCTGTTGTAAGTCTTGCCATTGAACCCTGCGATCAGGATGTCTGCCCCTATGCGGAGCTGTGCAGGGAACATAATCCTTATTGCTCTTACTATAATTTTACCAGTGAAAAACCATTGAACAGTATAACAAGTTATTATTCAACAGGAAACGGCTGGTACTATGAGGGAGACTTCTGGGATCAGATGCCGGATCTGAATCTTGACAACGAAGCGGTTCGGGCTGAGTTCGAAGCTGTTGTTGATTTCTGGCTTGCGAAAGGAGTCGGAGGGTTCCGTCTTGACGCGGCCCTGCATTATTTCTATGGAAGTCCGCAGAAGAATATTGAAGTTCTTCAATGGATCACTGATTATGTGAAACAAAACAACAAGGACAATTATCTGGTGGCGGAAGTCTGGACAAGCTCATCTGACTATATGCAGTATTATGAAAGTGGGATCGACAGTATCTTTAACTTTGCGTTTGCAACAGAAAGCGGAAGAATTGTAAAGACAATGACCTACCAATCCGAGGCGTATTCCGGTGCCGCTTTCGGTGAAGCGGTTATTCGGTACTATAACCAAATGCAGGAAGTCAACCCGGAAGCGATCGATGCTGTGTTCATATCAAACCATGATACTTCAAGAGCAGCTGGTCTGTTCAGAGGGAAGAGCGACCTCTATAAAATGGGAGAGGCACTTAGCCTTTTCATGAACGGATCGGTATTCGTCTACTACGGGGAAGACATTGGTATGCGTGGCAGCGGAATCGATGAGAATAAGAGAGGTCCGATGTATTGGTCGGATACGGATATGACTGGTATGACAAACGGACCGGTGGGAATGGAAGATATCGAAAATACCAATCCTCCGCTTGATGTTCAGCAGACTGACGAAAGTTCCATTAATAGTTATATGAAGCTGGCTATAAGAATACGGAATGAAAATCCTGAGATTGCAAGAGGCGTACCTTCTTTGGTCGAAGGAATCGAAGATACGGACCTTTGTCTAATGACAAAGACCTATAATGGAAGTACGATCCTGCTTGCTATGAATATGTCAAAACTCGAGACAAAAACAATCGATCTGAGTGAATGGAATGTACCGAGGGAAGAGCTGAAGGCTTATCTTGTAGTAGATGAAGATCAGGTCAGTATGGAGTCTGGTATTCTTGTGCTTCCGCCATGTTCCATTGCTGTAATTCGATAAAACGCTAAAAAGAGAAATATATAGTAAAATACACGATAAGAGATATATAGATGATACAATCAACACGTATTGTAATAGTAAACATATTACAGTATAATACGTGTTGATTTATTTGAGTTTACATGATATAATTACACTGTCGAAGATTTATTTTGAAAAGATGGTGATATTATGAGAATTGATAATGAAATGAAACATATCGATTCCACAATTGGCGACAGTGAGATTCTATCAGATTATCTACAAGAGAAAGCGGGGCAAAAGGTCACAGATGCTCTACTCGCAAATATATATGAAAAGCTTACAGAATATGGACTTCATTTTTCGCTCGTTACAGGAGGTATCATTGAAGTTAGTAATACCAAAGCATTTCATATAGAAGATGTCAGTGAGTCATTCTGCCGGATGCTTGGCTACAGTCAAGATGAACTGTTAGTTTCAAGAAAGTGGAATTTTAGTGATTTAATACATAAAGATGACCTTCCTAAAGTCAGAGAGCAATACGATGCTTTTTTGAGTAAAGGGAATCATTTTATATTGGAATTCAGGATGAGAAAAAGAGATGGATCTTATCTGTGGATTTCAGACATTGGCTGCGTCTATATGACGGGTCTAAATCATGTAGTTTCCTTTAGCTATATTACGGATATATCTGAGTATAAAAAGAGAAAAGAGATTATATATCAGGGAAGCGGACGATTCTTTGAAACACTATATGATATGCTGCCCAGTGCTGTGCTGCAGGTCATGCCAAGATCCGATATCTTTCTGATTACTGCCAATAAAGCATTTTATAAAATTATTGGTTACACAAGGGACGAGATCATGGCACTCTTTCGAAATTCCCTTTCGAGAATTCTGTTTGAAGAAGATTACAGAAAGGTTATGCATGCGATAAAAGTCATGAAACAGGGTGACTGCAGGAAAGGTGAGCTTCGTGTTATTCATAAAAGCGGACAGTTAAAATATGTGGAAATCGATTTCTGCCGCCTGATCAACGAAGATGGCTTGGATGTCGTGCAGGTCGTGGGACATGACGTGACCGAAAAGCGAAATACAGCTAAGCTAAGCAGCGAACTAACCCTTGAAGAAGACCAGATGGACCGGCTGACCGGCTGTTATACATTGAAAGTTGGAACAGAGCAGATTACCAGACATCTAAGACGGAAGAAGAAACCGTATTCCGGAATGCTCTTTTTGATCTATGTGTCGGGAATGGAACAGGCCGCCGAACTCTACAGCATTGGATTCGCCTTTGTCATTTTGCTTGAGATTACAGAACTGATACGAAAGTCTTTCCCAAAAGATACGATTCTTTGCAGAAAAGGCAACTGTGAACTTCTGGGATTTATAAAAATGTGCAGGGAAGAAGATTTGCAGCGATACTTTTCCTTACTGGAAAGATCGGTCTCCCATATGTACAGTTACGAAAAGACTGGTATCCGGGTCACATTTCATATGGAAGCCGCTGCATGTGCAACGATCGATGACTTTGCACTGCTGGATGAAAACTTCTTTTCCAGACTACGTCTGCATGAGGCATCCGAAAGTTCTAACCAATTGATATTCAATAACCTTGAAGATAAAGTACCGGTTGAAGCGTCTGAGTTCACAGAACGGGCATACCACTATCTGTTCCGGACGAAAATGATGGCGGAGTATTGTAAGGATGCAGAAGATCCCATGACATTTGCCATAGAATTGCTGAGAAAAGCAAAGGATGTCAGAGGTGCGATACAGATTATTCTGGAACATACAGGAAGATTTTTCGGACTATCCAGTATATTCATTACGGAAATCAACCACAAGCACCGGTACTATGAGATATCGTATGATTGGCCGGAAGCAAAGGAGAATAAGCTTGAGAAGTTCCGTTATATTACGGATGAGACGTATGATTACTTGTTGCATGTAAGCGAGACTGCGGTAACAAAAAGTAGCATGCTACGCTATATCCCGCTTCCGAAAGCATCGTATCTTAGTGCTGCGATCATTGAACGTGGTGAGTTCAAAGGCTTCCTGACCTTTGTAAAGGATCAGGAGAATGAGGATTGGAGTGCACATCAGGAAGCTGCGGTGGAGCGTCTGGCTCAGATCGTTGGGGCCAGAATGTTAAGTCTTCAGGCAGATACCATAAGTGGTATACGGAAAGAAATGGTATCTAGGATTTCCCACGAAGTAAGAACGCCAATGAATGCGATCCACGGAATGAGCATGATCGCCCGTAAAATGATAGGCGATGAACAAAAGGTTCTCGAGTGTCTGAACATTATTCAGGATTCTTCCAATTATCTAATGATGCTGATGAATGATCTGCTTGATTATTCCGGCATAGAAGAGGGAAAAGTCTCTGTAAAGAAAGAGCCGTTTCACTTGAAAAGCGTGGCGGGTAAAGCACTGACGCTGATGGAGAATCTGGCATTTGAGCAGGGCATTGCTTACCGGCTAGAAAAAAGGTTCAGAGATCTGGAACTGCTGGGTGACGAAATGCGAATCAATCAGGTCCTGAATGCGATACTGAGCAATTCCTTCCGCAGAGTCAAAGGCGGAACGGTGTCACTTCATATTACCGAGACGGTCATGGAAAATGGGATACGCAGCGTGCGATTTTCCATAAAAGAAAAAGGGAACAAGAGTAACTACAAAGAACAGGAAAATCTCTATCAAAACCTGGATCATGGTGATGCGGAACTGCTGCTTAAGTTTGGCGGAACAGGCCTGACACTTAGTGTAATCAGCCGGCTTGTCCAGTTAATGGGCGGCAAACTAAAGGTCAGGACAAAAAAGAATATGGATTCAGAGATTTACTTTATTCTTGGCTTTTCCGAGAGAATTGTTACAGAGCTGGACCCAAAGGAAATCCTAAGCAGCAATATGAAGCAGCTTTTTACCGGGAAGCATATTCTGATTGTGGAAGACAATGAATTAAACCTTGAAATTACAAAAGTTATGCTGGAGAACAACGGAGCTACAACCGACAGTGCAGAAAACGGAGAAATTGCATTAAAGCAATACACTTCCAAAGAACCATATTATTATGATGCGATATTAATGGACATGAGGATGCCGGTCATGGATGGGATACAGGCAACCAGACTGATACGGCGAATGAACCGCCCGGATGCAAAGAGCATTCCGATCGTAGCGGTAACGGCCGATTCAGTAATGAAGAAAGAAAAGGATGATGTTGGACTGGAGATCAATGGGCATATCGCAAAGCCGGTCGAATATCAGAGAATATATGAAGTTATGTCACAACTTATGCATTAGCACCTCCTTCTAGAAAGTCCCCCGAGCTTCTTCCACAGCCGGGGGACTATTTGTTGTGCACCCGGAGGGCGCATGTTTCTTTAGGAAGGTACTTTGAATTTATTAATCAAAGAAAGAACTTTGTGTAAGGATTCTACCCGATACTATGCTGGGTAGCCGCTGATTGTAAAGTATCCTTCTGGACAAGCCGCTGGAAAATGATGATATAGATTATACCAAGTGATACAGCGGTTGCGGTCCAGGATACCGGGTATGCGATGAACAGTGTTGTAAAATCATGATTCTGTGCAAATATTGTGTAAAGCCATACAATTCTAAAACCACAGACACCGATGATTGTAATGATCAACGGAGATATCGAATAACCAAGTCCGCGAAGACCTCCGTTTATGACATGCATGGAACCGCAGACAAAGTAAGAGAGGAAGACAATCTTCATACGCAGCAGTCCATAGGAGATTACAGTAGGATCGTTGTTATAGATAGACAAAAGCTGGGAACCAAACTGCAGCCCTACTGCCGATAACACCCCGGTCACCACAATGACCAGAACCAGACTGATCTGGACAGACTTTTTGATTCGGTCGTAATTTCTGGCTCCAAGATTCTGACTGCTGAAATTAAGAGCTGTCTGATGGAAGGTATTGATAACAGTAAAGATAAAGCCTTCGATGTTACTGCAGGCCGTATTGCCTGCCATGGCAAGGGAGCCAAAGGAATTGATGGAAGACTGGATCAATACATTGGAGAAGGAGAAAATAATTCCCTGTAAACCAGCCGGAACTCCGATTCTGACAATACTGAGCGATATCTCTTTGTTTATATGCAGCTGCTTTAAATCAAGTCTGCAGACACCGGATTCCTTTGTCAGACACCGAAGTACAAGAATCGCAGATAAAGTCTGTGTCACAGCTGTTGCAATCGCAACACCGGCAACGCCGAGATGGAAGTTGATGACCAGTATCAGATTCAGAATAACGTTCAGTATACCTGCTGCCAGCAGGTAATACATAGGGCGTTTGGTATCGCCGATGGCACGCAGAATGGAACTGCCAAAGTTATATAAAAGCAGGGCAGGTACTCCGATAAAATAAATCTGCATGTAAAGTACGGCTTGATCCAGAATATCTTCCGGGGTATCCATGAATTGAAGCAGTGGTCTGGCCAAAAAGACACCCAGCACAGCAAGAATAATACCACCAATCAGACTAAGTAATATGGAAGTATGTACCGCTTCACTGACCTCATGCTCCTGTCGCGCGCCATAGAACTTTGCGACAACCACATTTGACCCGACGGCAAGACCGATAAAAAGATTTATGATCAGCTGGCTGACAGAAGAGGTTGCACCAACCGCAGCAAGGGCATCGCTTCCGGCATACTGTCCGGCGATGATCATATCCACAGCATTAAAAAGGAGCTGCAGAATACTGGAGAATAGAAGGGGAATCGCGAATTTTACTATCTTTGGTAATAACGGACCGTTACACATATCGATCTCGTATTTTTTTTGAGACATTTCATATCCTGCTTTCTTTGTCATTGATTTCACTTTCCTGACAGGAAAACATTGTAGTACAAAGTTTACAGATTATCAACCTTTTATATTCCTTAATAAATGTCATATGTTATATTTGTTAAATCGGTGTAAAGAGTGCAAAAGGAGTAAGGCTCGAATGCTTCGATTCCGATGTATAAGATTTTCTGGTTCTCGCAGTATTTGCACCAAGGCTACCGGAAAACAGAAAACTCGCTTCGCTCAGACAGCTCTGTTTTCCGGTATGGTGTAAATCCTGTGAGAAAGAAAATCTAATACTTCTCCATAGGCGCACTCGTGCCTTACTCCTTTTGCATCGTTAGGTTACTGCAGTTGGGGGCGGAGGGCTTTTTGGGGATTTGATTTTGTATTTTATAAGAGGATTAAATTGAGAATTGTGGAAGCAGGGGATTTAACGTATAATGGGGAAAGAGATAACGATGGAGCCGCGGGGGTACCGCTCGTTCAAACTTTGGATGCATTGAGAGGAAAGGCAAGAAAGGCAAGAAAGGGGTTAACATGAAATAGAAAGTTATTTCATATAGAAAGTTTGTGCCTCGTAGGTACCGCTCGTTCAAACTTTGGATGTGTTGAGAGGAAAGGCAAGAAAGGGGTTAACATGAAATAGAAAGTTATTTCATATAGAAAGTTTGTACCTCGTAGGTACTTCTCGTTCAAACTTTGGATGTGCCAAGAGGTAGCACAAGAAAGGGGTTAAACTTGGATAATTTAGGCCGGGAGAAATCGGCATTTGAAAGAATATATGAGATTGTGAAGCAGATTCCGCGGGGGCAGGTCGCTACGTATGGACAGATCGCTGCGCTTGCAGGAAGCAAATCATGGTCAAGGGTCGTTGGGTATGCGCTTCACTCGAATCCGGAACCGGGAGTCATTCCCTGTCACCGGGTTGTGAATAAAAAAGGGGAAGTGTCGAGTGCCTTTGCTTTTGGGGGTGGAAACAAACAGGTAGAACTGCTTGAAGAAGAGGGCGTTGGGTTTATTGACGGTCATGTGGACATGAAAAAATACCAGTGGGGGATTCAATGGGAGTAGAAGATACCTTGCTTCAAAAACGATTTGCAGAGCTTTCCATGAAAGCTTATAACAAGAACATCTATACACACACCGGCTTTCTCACCATGATGGAGATCGATCTTTTTGAGCGAAGCAAAAAGAATCTGGCGCCGGTACCGTACCGCATGTATGGCGGCTATGAAGAAAGTGAACGATGTGTCTTACGGTTCGGAGACAGTGAGACGACCGGATATGAAGAAGAATTCCCGGTCAGCTGCATTAAGATCATGCCAACAGCGGCTAAATTTGCAGATGATCTGACGCATCGCGATTTTCTGGGAGCTTTATTAAATCTTGGGGTGGAACGAAGTGTAATCGGAGATATTCTGGTGAAAGAAAAGGAAGCCTATGTGTTCTGTCTTTCGAACATGGCAGAATTTCTTATGGATAATCTTTTCCGCGTGCGGCATACAACAATAAAATGCAGTCTTGTCAAGGCAGAGGATATGACTGCGAATGTACAGTATGAGGAGGTATCGATATCGGCGGCCTCAGAACGTGCAGATATTATCCTGTCAAAGCTTTATCATCTGTCCAGAACAACGGCATCCGAATTGTTCCGCACAAAAAAAGTATATATAAATGCCCGTATGACTGAAAATAACAGTGCCATACTAAAAGCAGAGGATATTGTCTCGGTCCGGGGGTATGGAAAATTCCTCTACGGAGGACTTCAGTATGTGAACAAAAAAGGTAATAATGTGGTGATCATAAAGAAATACCAGTAGAGCATTTGTCTACTGGTATTAAATCATAAGGTCTTAGCTTTCTAACAGCAGGAACTGCAAGACTGGTAAAGTCAGCCTGCTTCACAAGGTTACGAAGCATCGCCTTCTGCGAACATGATTCCAAGAGTTCCTGGCCCGCAGTGGCAGGTGATGACACCGCCGGCGCGGGTGATGATGATTTCCCGGAAGACATGAAGCTCTTCAAGAAAATGATATACTTCATCAATGATTTTCTGAGCACAGCCGGAAGTAATCAGGAAGACGCGTTCCGGGTCGGCATGAAGAAGGTCTTCTTTTAAGTCAGCGGC
This sequence comes from Clostridia bacterium, assembly GCA_003249225.1. Lineage (GTDB taxonomy): Bacteria > Bacillota > Clostridia > Lachnospirales > Lachnospiraceae > SZUA-448. The sequence continues at coordinate 238,747 of QKJQ01000036.1, forward strand.
ATAGTTCATATAACAGCTTCTGCCACGATACTTTCTTCCTACCTCCATGGCACCGTCCTTTACCACAATCATAGGCTTAAGACTGAGGGCATTTCCAAGAAGCGCTACGGCAGAAGTGCATCGTCCGCCTCTTGCAAGATAGGTGAGGGTATCGACCAGAAAGCTGGAACGTACACGTGGACGCAACGAGGTCTCGATGTACTTTACAATGTTCTGAGCGGATTCACCGTCTCTTGCCATTGTTGCAGCCTTCATGACCAAAAGACCGATACCATTCGAAAGATTCTTAGAGTCAATGATGTATAACTCTTTATAATCGTAGTATTCGGCAGCCAGCTGCAGAACGCTGCAGGTCGCAGACATGGAAACAGAGATTCCAAGGAAGACCATAGGGCGTTTTTCTTCTACGTACGGCTTAATAAAATCGATGGCATCCTGAGGATTTGGTGCGGATGTTTTCGGTGTCTGTTTTGTTTTATCTGACCAGGCATAGATATCTTCCGGTGTGATATCCTTTCCGTCATGATAAACCGTATCTCCCATTATTATACCCAATGGGATTATGCTGATATCATAGGCTTCCAGTATGTCTTTTGGCAGATCACAAGTGCTGTCTGCGAGCAGTTTCACGTTATTCATTCGTACCCTTCCGTGGTCGGACGACCACATTTCATCTGATTATTTTTTTGAATCGGTTCCATTGGCGATGGCAGCCATGGCGATTGATTTTTCAGTACAGGCAGTCACACCGGCCATAATGGCAGAGCGGATTCCCAACCGTTCCATCTCGGCAACGGCTACGATGGAGGTCCCGCCAGGAGTGCATACCATATCCTTTAATGCACTTGGGGTAGTCTGCATCTCGAGCAGGTATTTTGCCGTTCCAAGCATAGCTTGTGCGGCAAAGGTATAGGCTTTTGCCCTTGGCAGTCCATTTAACACGGCAGCATCTGCCATGGCATCTAACATAGTGCAGATGTAAGCAGGTGCAGAACCGCTGACACCAGTTACAATATCAAGAAGATTTTCCGGAACCTGTTCACAGCGGCCAAAGCTGCTTAAGATATCCTGAACATCCATAAGGTCATCTTCGTCTACCAGTGCATTGCCGGTGAAGCCGGTCATGCTTTCTCCAACCACTGCGCCAAGATTTGGCATAATTCTTACGAGTTTGAGCTGACGGTCGAACAAGGATTCAATGTATGAGATCGAACGGCCGGCGGCAACGGATACGACCAGCGCGTCCGCATTTACCACATCCCGGATCTCAGGAACAACAACAGACAGGAGGTGCGGCTTCACCACGAGGAAAATGATGTCTGCTTCCTGGCAGAGTTCCACATTGTTCGTCGTTGTGCGTATTCCATAACTTTCCTTTAGATGCTCAAGTCCATTAATATTAATATCAGAAGCAATGACATGCTCCGGTGCGACGAGTCCTGAACTTACGATGCCGCTGATGATACCACCGCCCATGTTGCCCCCACCGATGATACCGATTGTTTTATTCTGATCCATAGCTGACCGCCTTTCCTCTCTGGTTTGTTTTTCAACAGATATTCAAATAGTACCACGCAGAATACCAAAATTCAAGTATTGCTGCGTGCTTAAATGCTAAATAAGCCTGTATTGCCTTATATTTTGGACTTTCTCCTTTTCACGCTTGGTCAGATGTGATATACTGAGGCAGAATTAAAAAGTATGGAACGATAAAGAGAATTTGAAAGGAAATATGATGCAGGTTATCAAGCGCATCATACAGGGGCAGACATGCATTACATCAATACATTACAGGCAGGCGATGACATAAAAGAGATATTTCTCTGCAAACAGGTACAGGATCTTCAGACAAAAGCGGGCAAGAATTACAGATCCCTTCGCCTTTCCGACAAGACCGGTGATTTAGACGGCAAGATCTGGGATGATAATGCCGGGATCGGGAACTTTGATGCCATGGATTACATCGAAGTAACAGGACTCATCGTCAGCTTTCAGGGGAATCTTCAGCTTAACATAAGAAGAGTCAGAAAATGTCAGGAAGGGGAGTACCTGCTTTCCGATTATGTTCCTTCCAGTGACCGGGACATTGAGGAAATGTACAAGGAGCTCTGCCGTCATATCACGACCGTTAAGAATAAATACATAAAAGAAATTCTGGAGTTCTTCTTTGTGAAGGATGAAGAGTTCATTAGGAAATTCAAGAGCAGCTCTGCAGCAAAGGGCGTTCATCATGCCTTTGTGGGTGGGTTGTTAGAGCATACCCTTGGTGTAGTAGAGAACTGTGAGTACTTTGCGGCTCATTATCCGGTCTTACAGCATGACCTGGTGGTGGCAGCAGCATTCTTCCACGACATTGGCAAGACAAAAGAGCTTTCTGGCTTCCCGGAAAATGATTACACAGAAGACGGTAACTTAATCGGACATCTGGTTATGGGTGCTGAGATGGTGGGACTGGCCGCTGATACAATTCCAGGCTTTCCGGTAGTCGTTAAGAACGAGCTTCGTCACTGCATTCTGGCACATCACGGTGAACTTGAATACGGATCTCCGAAAAAACCGGCCATGGCAGAAGCCATTGCACTCTACCTTGCGGATAACATCGATGCAAAGATGGAGACGATGAAGGAATTATTTGCCTCAACCTTAACAAGAGGAACCTTAGACAACAGCGGTGAATGGATGGGCTATCAGAGGTTGTTTGAGTCTAATATCAAAAAGGCAACGAAGCTGTAGAATGGATTGCGAGGAAGCAGTATGAAGACATTGAATAAAAATGATATCATTGAGCTTTCAATTACAGATCTTGGCGCAGAAGGAGAGGGAATCGGTCGTATCGACGGGATTCCCCTTTTTGTAAAAGGTGCTGTCACAGGAGATGTCATTGAAGCCAGAATTATGAAGATGAAAAAGACCTTTGGCTATGCCAGAGTGGAGAAGATTCTAACCGCCTCCCCCTGGCGTATTGTTCCGCCCTGCCCTGTGGCTCAGCCCTGCGGTGGATGTCAGCTGCAGCACCTGACCTATGAAAAGCAGCTGGAATATAAGCAGAACAAGGTAGAGAACTGCCTGCAGCGAATTGGCGGACTCAAAGAGATTCCGATCGAACCAATCGCCGGAATGAAGGAACCCTTCCATTACCGCAACAAATCCCAGTTCCCAGTCGGTAAGGACAAGGAGGGAGAGACCGTAATCGGCTTTTATGCCGGCAGAACGCACTCCATCATTGACACCAGATCCTGCATGATCCAGCATCCGGCACTGTCTCCGGTGCTTGATGTAATTCGTTCATTTCTGGAGGAGTTCAGGATCAGCAGTTACGAGGAAGAGACAGGAAAAGGTCTGGTCAGACATATCATGTTACGGGTCGGTGCCGCAAGCAAAGAGGTCATGGTCTGTCTGGTGGTGAATGGAACAAAGCTGCCAAAGAGTGAAGTGCTGGTGCAGCGACTTGGCGGTATGGAATATGTTGTCGGAATGGATACCGGAATGGATACCAGGAATACGGAATCGCAGGAAGAGACGGGGTTTGCAACCGACAGCCGTGAACAAAGGGTCTATAAGATTACAAGCATTAGTCTGAATGTCAACAAGGAGAATACCAACGTAATCCTTGGGCAGCAGATGATACCGCTGTATGGTCCACTTTATATAACCGACAGCATCGGGGATATTCAGTACCGAATCTCACCGCTGTCTTTCTATCAGGTAAATCCTGTGCAGACGAAGGTCTTATACGACACTGCACTTGAATTTGCGGGACTCACAGGTACAGAGACTGTCTGGGATCTGTACTGCGGTATAGGAACGATCTCCTTGTTCCTGGCCCAGAAAGCAAAGATGGTATACGGAGTTGAGATCGTGCCGGAGGCTATCTTGGATGCCAAGGAAAATGCCGCCCTGAACGGCATTCAGAATGTTGAGTTCATGACTGGAGCAGCAGAAGATGTACTGCCTGCTTTTTATAACAGCAGCAGAAGCAAGGGTGAAGCAAAAGCAAGTAGTAAAGTGGCTGATAAGAAAGAGGCTGAGGATACATTGGCTGAGGGTACAGTTATGGATTACCTTGGAGAAGGTGATCGTGGTAACGCATCAAAATTACACCCGGAGGTCATTGTCGTAGATCCGCCAAGGAAGGGTTGTGATGAAACCCTGCTTCAGACCATGGTGGAGATGCAGCCAGAGCGCATCGTCTATGTATCCTGCGATCCCGCCACACTGGCCAGGGATGTGAAATACCTTGGGGAGCATGGGTATGAGGTAAAGAGGGTGAAGGCAGTGGATATGTTTCCGCAGACGGTGCACGTGGAGACATGCTGTTTGCTGTCGAGGAAAGTCCCAGTTTAAGCGGATTGTGGGAATTTTTGAGCCGATATGTATCTGTGTTTTTATCGAAATAATATGTACTTATTCTATGGACAAGATGAAACGGTGTGAAGGATTAATACCTTTTCGCACACCTTAGAGGTTGTACGCTGATTAGTATTGCTTTGAAAGTGATGAATGCATAAGTTATTGTGCGCCGAAGGGTGTAAATGTTTTGAATTTTAAAATGAAAGAACAAAATAAGGGATAATGAGCAATCAGTGATAAAAAGCTGGTTGCTTTTCTTTGTGGATCTTTGTTAATTAATACTGGAAAAGGTATTCACAGAAGTGTGGTCAGCATTGATGGAAGATAAGGGATGCTTGCGTATAACGTAGAAGATTTGAAAGAGGCAAAGACATATCTGGCAATGGCGACAAGCGACGCCGATGCGTGGACGGAAAACGCCGCCATCGCCCATGGAGAAGAAATGCTCGCAAAACTTGAACAAGCGTTATCGAAGGAGTGAGCATATGGGCGGCGACGTGCAGAAAGAGAAATTATCTCTGTAAGCATATGGCGTTTGTATTTGAGGATGGTTTGGAGTTTGAGGCGGAGTTGGGGAAAGCGAAGAAATAAGATAAACTGTGAAAGAGAGCCTTCGGGGTAAAAGCCGGGGGCTAATTTTTTCGATCATTGTACAACCAACGCATATGGACAGAGGTTAAGATTGGTTTACTATTACACAAAAAAAGCACAATATGAAAAAAATGGTAGAATTCGGGCAATTGTAGTGATACAATAAAATCAGTGGAAAGTACCGATAAATATATAAGATATAACAAAATTAAGGCGGTGAAATAGTGCAACTATTGCATGTTGATAAAATTGAGAGGCATATTGAAAATGGTTGTACAGAACCTTTTTTAGCAATTTTAAATACTGGTGAAGAAAAAATTCATGCAGTTATTAAAACAAAAGACAATATTCAGGGAATACTAACACTGATAAATGAATTAGTTTCCTATAAGCTGGCAAATGCAATTGGAATATTAATGCCGGATAGCGGTGTAGCTACAATTGATAATCAAACTATGTTGGAAGAGAATATATTGACTGAGGATGATTTTGGTAGTTGCTTTTATTCCAGATATATTGAAAGAGCCAGTATTTTGAATGAGAATATTATGGACTGTATTTCAAATAAAGAAGCTTATGAGAAGATAATTTTATTTGACCATCTTACATATAATAAAGACAGAAATAAAGGAAATTTATTGATTTCTACAGGAAAGGGTGCTAAACTGTTATATGCTATCGATCATACACATGTTTTTAAAAATGCAACGATTTGGGATAGCATTTGTTTTAGGCAAGGGATTTCGGTTAATGATTATATGGATGTTGATATCCTTGAAGCGAATGGATATGGGTTGTTTATCAGAAACAAAACAATCAATAAAGATAGCTTGTTAAAAATAGCAGAAAAATTCAAACAGGTTATCACAAAACAATTATTGGACGATATTATTAATAGTATACCAGATGATTGGAAAATACCCGATAAAGATTTGGAAACATTAAAAATTTATTTATTATATAGAGTTGAGCACATGAATGAAATGTGTGAGATGATTGCAAATTATAAGGAATGGAGGTAAAAGATTATGTGTAAAGTACAATTTTCAGTTTTGAGTTATTATCCATCAATTGTCACAAACGAAAACGTAAATGTAGGAATCTTGTTTCATAATCTTACTACTGATGAACGAACATTCCATATTATGAAGAATTGGAATCGTCTTGAGAGCTTTGACGATGAGTTAGACATAGAATTTATGAAGAAGTACTTATATGGTATAAAAATTGAATGTGAACGTAATCTTATGAATAATGATAAGGAATTCTGCCTACAGGACTATATTAGATTTTATGTAAACGAGTTGAAGTTTTGTAATATAAAAGAAGCCGATGTTATTGATGTTGAAGATTTCATTTTAACTACCGAAAAAGTTCATATGCGTTTGGACTTTGATAAAAATGAACGTTTAAGTAGAGATAGTGAAGTTAAGTATATTAAGATGATGATGAAATCCAACAAAGTAAAATATTCTGCTAGAGCAGTAACTGGCGGATATAACGAGAATGTTCAATATGACTACATGGTTGGGAATTATGCGTTTAAAAACTTTACTTTTGAAGATAAGAAAATCAGTAAGTTAATTATGAATGCTAAGGCATGGGCACATACCGCTGAAGCAACAAAGGATAAGTATAAAACCATATTTGTATATGATGTGGAGAAGGATGATTCATCCAGTTATCATATTATTATGAATATTCTTGGAGAACATGCATATAAAATGATGCCAAGTTCGGACGTAATTGATTTTGTTATCAAAATGCAAAGAGAAGAAGATGCCAAGTATCAGCCGGTATTAGAATTGAAACAGTAATGAAGAAATTAGGTCAGCATTCTTGAAATAGAGTTGCTGACCTTTTGATATATAGTACGATAGATAGAAATCCAGATGGAGGTGAAGGAATGAATATAGAGGCTTATGACCTTGACTCACTTAGAAAAATAGTGAGAACTCTTCAAAAAGAAAATGAAGCCTTGAAATCTCAGTTGAAAAAGGCTGATATTGCATTCGATGTTACTAATCCATTTGAGGAGACAATAGAGAGTATTAATGAGTACGATCCCGATCAAGGAGAGCGTATTCTTGGAAAATATATAACTGAGGATTTAGCAAAACGATATTTTGCTATGTTTTGGGGTAGAGAAGATGTTTATGCCAAAAGAGGAAAGAATGGCGGATATTTTCCGCAGTGTGATAACAGATGGAATGATACCTTGTGTCCAAAACAACGTGGTGAAAAAATGTTTTGTGATGAATGTGAGCACACGAAATGGACTAAACTTGATTTGAAGAAAATTGTAAGCCATCTTGTTGGCAAAAAAGAGGATGGAACAGATGTGCTTGGAGTTTATCCGCTTTTAACAGATGGTACATGTCGATTTATAGTATTCGATTTTGATAACCATGAAAAGGATGCAGAGAAGACGGATTTTGCTAATCCAGATGACGAATGGCATGATGAAGTAGACGCACTAAGAAAAATGTGTGAGCAGAATGACATTAAGTCTTTGGTTGAAAGGTCTCGCTCTGGAAGAGGTGCTCATGTATGGATATTCTTTAAAAGACCAATAGCTGCATCTTTAGCAAGAAATTTTGGATTTCTTTTGCTGGACAAGGGATCCGCTTCTATTAATTTGAAATCTTTTTACTATTATGACCGAATGTATCCTTCTCAGGATGTAGCTAGCAGTATTGGTAATTTAATTGCTCTTCCATTACAAGGACAAGCTCTTAAAAATGGAAACAGTGCTTTTGTGGATGAAAAGTGGAATGCATATCCTGATCAATGGAAGGTATTGCTAGAAGAAACAGAAAAACTAACGCTTGAAGATATCGAGAGATGTATGTCAAAATGGCAGGTAGAACTTGCCGAAGCCAGGGGAATGCTTGCCAGTTCGGGTACTGAAAACAGACCTAAGCCGTGGAAAAAGAAGGAAGGATTTAAGAAAGCAGATGTTATAGGAAAAGTGCATTTGGTTCTAAGTAATGGTGTTTATGTTGATACGCTTAATCTAATGCCACGTTTACAGAATCAGATTCGTAGTATGGCGGCCTTTGATAATCCTGAGTTTTATAAAAACAAGCGTCTGGGTTATTCTAATTATTATAATTTTAGCGCTGTATATCTTGGTAAAGATGTAGATGGGTATATAAGGATTCCGCGCGGACTGAAGGAGTCTATTATTGAAGAATGCGAGAAAGCTGGCATTGGTATAGATATTATAGATAAGAGAGAAAAGGGGCGCCCAATAAGAGTATCATTTAACGGAGATTTAAGAACACAGCAAGATCTTGCTGCCGAAAAATTACTTTCTTATACCGATGGAGTGTTGAGTGCGGCTACTGCATTTGGTAAGACGGTAGTATGCAGTTAATTGATTTCGCAAAGAAAAGTGAGTACTTTAATTTTATTACAGAGTAAAGAACTGCTAAATCAGTGGGTGGATGAACTAAATAAATTTCTGGATATCAAAGAAGAAACACCAGAATATGAGACAAAGTCTGGACGAAAAAAGAAACGAGAAAGTGTCATTGGAATTTTACATGGAAGTAAAAATACATTAACCGGAATTGTTGATGTAGCTATGGTTGGATCTATGTATAGTAAGGGCAAATTCAATGAATTAATCAATTCTTATGGAATGGTTATAATGGACGAATGCCATCATGCTGCATCAAATACATCTATGGAGCTATTGCAGAAGGTTGATGCAAAGTATGTATATGGTGTATCAGCTACGCCTAAAAGAGGCGATAGCCTGGACAAAATCATTTATATGATGCTTGGACCACTGCGTCATAAGTTCACTGCACTTGAAAGAGCTGAAGAACAGGGCATTGGACATTATTTTATTCCAAGGTATACCAGAGTGGTAGATACTGATGAAAGTAAAGATGATATAAATCGTGCGTATGGTTTGATTAGTTCTAGCAATGTCAGAAATGAAATGATTGCTAGCGATGTAAGGGAATGTATCACATCAGGACATACTCCAGTAATTCTTACAAAATATAAAGAGCATGCGAAACTTTTATATGACGGACTACAAGGTAGTGCTGATCACGTATTTATTTTGTATGGAGACAATACTGATAAAGAAAATGCTGATATCAGAATGGCTCTAAAAGCAGTTCCAAAGGATGAAAGTCTTATTCTGGTAGCAACAGGACAGAAAATTGGAGAAGGCTTTGACTTTCCAAGACTTGATGTACTAATGTTAGCTGCCCCGGTTTCTTTTGAGGGACGTTTAGAACAATATGTGGGACGATTGAATCGAGATTATGAAGGTAAAGAAGCAGTTTTTGTCTATGATTATATAGATTTTCACATTAGATATTTTGATAATATGTATGCAAAGCGTTTACGAACTTACAGAAAGACTGGATTTACATTATGGACTGGCGAGGAGGCTACAAAGCAAATAGCGAATGCAATATATGACTCTGATAACTACGTTGAAGTATTTGAACAGGATATTGTTGAAGCCGAAAAGAAGATTGTAATCTCAAGTCCTGAAATTATCATTGATAAGATTGAACGATTAATATTTCTTGTGAAGAGCAGACAGGAAGCTGGTGCCCGCGTTGTTGTAATTACAACAGAACCTGAAAATGTCTCCTACGGTAGCCCAGATGTTTGCAATGAATTAGTAGAACAACTGAAATTAGCAGGAATTATAGTGAAGTTAAAAGAAGTGGTAGAAGAACATTTTGCGGTAATTGATGATGAAATTGTATGGCACGGTGGCATGAATTTACTTGGAAAAGAAGATGCTTGGGACAATCTTATGCGTATCAAGAGCCATCAGGTTGCGGCAGAATTATTGGAGATAGCATGGGGAGAAAATACAGGAGAATAGGATAATAGAAGTTGGATGAAGTGATACGTCAGACAACATTATTTCTGGGAATACTACGAATGCACAATAGTTTATACGTAGTGTAAAAATCCACCCAAATGATCCATGCCCATGTGGTAGTGGAAAGAAACTTAAAAAGGGTTGTGGTAACATTCTGTCTGACTTTAAGTTTTAGTGTTTAGGTTTAGAAACTACTATTATAATAGTGGGCAGTAACGTGCGCCAAAAGGGTGTTAAATATTCTTTATTGTTTACGAAAACAGATTTAGTAAAACACTAAATATGTAAAAGGGTGTAAACGTATCTTCTATATATAACTGTCCGCTATGTAGTATAATTTATAAATCTCCACGCATGTGGAGAGTGTGGTTCTATTAACTCGAAAAAATGCAGTGGATTATAATGTTGAGATTAAGATAGATTTATAATGAGTTGGTTTGTAAAATTGTTATCTGATACTGAAAGAACTTTTTGCAGAATCTATAAAGATGAAACTATTCATTAAGATGGTTGAAATAGGTTAGAGAATATATGATAATAAAAAAAAGCTTCTTCGATGTTCGAAGAAGCTTTTTTAAGTATAGTACATTTTACATCATACCATAAGTTGGAAATAAAGTCTAGTAATTTTTTTGATACACAGTACAATGAGATTACCGGTTAAAAAGGATCCTAATTTAAGGAGGTAGTTAATGTATTCAAATGTATCAGCATGGTATGAACAAAAGGAACATATTGACGAAATGAAAGGCTGGGATAAGGGAAAGTTAAAGATTTGGGAGCAGCAGGTTTCTGACAATTTCCCTTATGGAGCAAGAATACTAGATATAGGTAGTGGTTTGGGAAGGGAAGCATTTGCGCTATTTAGACAGGGATTTGAAGTGGACGGACTGGATGTTTCAAAAGATGCAGTGGATAAAGCAAATGAAGAAGCGGTACTGTGTGATAGTAAAGTGAGGTTTTATCATTATGATGGAGGGCATATTCCGTTTGGTAATGGGATTTTTGACATTGTAATCATATGGAGCCAGACATTTGGATTATTATATGGTAAAAGTTATAAGGATAGCTTTCTAAAGGAATGCAAACGGGTATTAAAACCTGAAGGGCTATTAAGCTACTCAGGGCATTCCCTGCAATACCTTAGGGAGCATCATAATGACTGTCTTGATGATGATAAATTTTATCCGTATTTAGAGCATGATATTTACTGGGAGACATTTTCACTGGAAGAACTTGAGAATTATGCAAAGCAGACAGGATATGATATTGTGATGAGTGGAGAAGGCGAGATATATCTACCAGAAGATGGTATTGTATTATATTGCCTCGGCAGGTTAAAGTAAATTGAATGTAATGATTATTAACAAGAAAGGATGTTCTATGTGCACAAGAAAAAGATTGGCAGAAGATGCAAGGGCTGCCGCACAAAAGCCTTATCATGGAATATTAGAGAATAATGATACCAATATTCAACCTATGATAGATTTATTTCCAAAATGGAATGTAAAAGAAGCGGATAAGAAGTGGTGTGCAGCCTTTGTTTATTATTGTTGCATAGAAGCTGGGTTTAAAATTCCTTACAGCCCAAAGGAATGCGTATCCTGCAGTTTGGCTGGATGCGGAGGGTGGGAAGACTTTGCTATCAACGATAAGCGAATGGAGTATTATTTTGGTAATGATACTACTTTTGTACCTGAAGCAGGTGACATTGTATTATATGATAGAGTCTTTATTAATGCTGAGCATGACCATATTGGTATTGTATTAGAAAATATGATTGACTCTATTATGGTTGCTGAGGGTAACACTTATCATGATAATATATCAAGAGTACTAATAAGGAAGAAAGATGAACATATAAGAGCATATATTCGCATTCCAAATAACTTTGATTATTTCAAATGTAATACCGATGCATCTGCTGATTAATCTGAAAGTAAGAACAGGTGAAAAATAATGATATCTTTGTGAAAAATAACTTTGAAGAACCGGAGGGAGTTGTTCCGATTAAAGGTTACGAAGGTACAACATTATGTGGCATCAAATTTATCAAGTGTGGCATCCTGTTATGTTTTAGCAACGAATGGAAGTTGCCCGATACCCTTTGCTATTTATGCCGATGAGCAGATGGTTGGTTTTGTTATGATTGTTTATGGCGATACAGGATATGACCAGCCAGATATGGCGAAGGATAATTACTGCATATTACGGCTGATGATAGGAGAACAATATCAGAACTGTGGGTATGGTCGTGATGCAATGGTGAAAATCTTGGATTACATACGCACATTTCCGGCAGGAAAAGCAAAATATTGCTGGATACCATATGAGTCAGATAATGTAGTGGCTAAAAAATTATATGAAAGCTTTGGATTTTGTGACAACGGTGAAGTTTACAATAATGAGCCAATAACAGTTTTAGAACTGTAAGTAGTAATGCTTTTTTAATAATAAAATTTTGAGAGTAACAGAATGCACGTTGAGAGTGTTTGTTTACTAGAGCGAGAAGACTAGGGAAATCAAGGGTTGTAGGGATTTTGGTGAGAAAATGTAGGTGTGTATTACAAAATATTTATATATTTCAAAGGTGAATTGGGTTACAAGATAGGTAGTCGTTGGTGGAGTCAAGGCTATTCAAGTGAGCGGCGAGAGCAGTTATTGATTATATGTTTCGAAATACGGATATTGAACGAATTGATGCATTTAGTTCACTACAAAATCCGGCTTCAGGAAAAGTAATGGAAAAGGCTGGAATGCACTATGAAGGTCTTTTGCGAAATTACTATAGAACACGAGACGGATATCATGATTGTACTTTATATGGAATAGTACGAAATGAATGGGCACAAGTGTATTTAGGATTATGTTGATAGTGTAAATAAAGCAACAGAAGCTTTGAAGTTTATGGAGGATAGATATGCAACCTAAGGTATTTGACGAGAAGTTTTTTTGTCTCAGTGGCGATAGCATTGAACTTCGACTAATTGATACATATGACGGTGGAGATGGAGAATTACCATTTTACTGGTGGGATATTATTTTGAAATCAAAAAATGTTCCAATTGGGAAAATAAGTTTTAGAATCGGCCACAATTATCATTCATATTACAATGGTAATATCGGATATGAGATTGACGAGATTTATCGAGGAAATCAATATTCATTGTTAGCATGTCAGCTTGTTTTACAAGTTGCAAGATATTATGAGATGGATAAGATATATTTATCCTGTGATTATGACAATATAGCTTCTTACAAAACTATTGAAAAACTTGGAGCAAAGTTGATTGAAGAAATCGTTCCTCCAGAAGATTATTTTTTTTATTATGAAGGAATTGAAAAACAGCGAATATACGAATTAAAGATATATTGATATCTTTCAGTCTTATGGAGAGCCTGAAAGCGACGGAGAATTTGAATTTGTTGGTCTAGTAAATTCTAACTTTTTGGCCAATTGATCATACTGTGAAACGATAAAAGAAAAATATACAAGGAGAATATTGATATGAATAATAGACGCAAGATATGTATCAAATATTCTGAATATTAATAAATCTTGCAGAAGCAATTGACAGGAAAGTACAAAATGCTATGGATATAAAGATTTCTTTAGAAAAGTATCAAATTATTGCTGAAAGAAAAAGTGTTATTAGTGGATTATTAGGGAGATTTTAGAAATAACGATTAAATAAGCAGGCCCTAGTGTGCATGATACCATTTTGGTATGCAGAAAAAGATTACAAGTGATATTGTGAGTTTGGATGGAATGGAAGGTTTGCTTTTGAAATAAGAAATTTAAGAAACAAGGCAGAAATATACAATAAAAATAGTGATTGTGTATATAAGTTATTAATAGCTACAAATTGTGTAGTAGAAAATTTATAGAATGTGTAGGATAAGGTGGTTATATGAGAGATGTACATATTCACATTGAAAGAGGTAACTATACAAAAGAGTGGATAGATAAATTTGTTGAACAGGCAATGAATATGGGTCTTGAGGAAATTTATCTTTTAGAGCACTCACATCGCTTTAAGGAATTTGCACCTATGTATTCGTCCGTTTGTAAATTTAGCGAATATCAGCAATCTTGGTATAATAGAAGAACAGGGCTTGCCATCAAACAATTTACGAATCTAATTGATGAAATGAGATTGTATCAGTTTCCTATTAAAATAAGATGGGGTCTTGAAATCTGCTATTTCCCTGAGTATGAGCAACTAATATCTGAAATACTTAAATCATATAACTTTGATTTTGCGACTGGTTCTATTCATTGGGTGAATGGTTTTGGATTTGACCATAAGAGAGAATTTTGGAATGGCGTTGATGTTGAATCGTTGTATAATCAATATTATGACTGTATGATAAAGCTTGTTAAGAGCGACTTGTTTACTGGACTTGCTCACCCAGATTCCATAAAATGCTTTGATTTTTTACCACCACAAAATTTATCAAATGTATATTCTGATTTGGCTAATCAATTAAACTTACACAATATGTACATAGAACAAAGCGGTGGTCTTGCACTCAATTATAATCATCACGAAATGGGCATGAATAAAACGTTGTTAAATATTTGCAAGAATAAAGGGGTTGACATACGTTATGCATCAGATGCTCATAAACCTGAAGATGTAGGGGCAAATATTAAAGCTATGCAAGATGATTTTACATAGATAATAAGCATAATCTACAGTAAAACTTAATAAACAATCCATTAGTACCCAAAACAGAGAATGAGAGGACAAATGAAATTTCAAAACTATTCATGTATGGCTCAGAACTCCAGGAGCTTGAAGAATGGATGATGTTGGTACCAAATTTTTAATCAAGCTGAATTGGGGTGATTGTAGTTCAAAGAATAAGAAATGAAACTGAGTTCTTAGAACATGGAAAATCTGAAAGTGAATTACAGATTTGCTTGTATTCTAACATTGTAAGTGTCAGAATAGTGGCAGAAGCGATAGAAAGTGGCAGAAGTAGTGGCATTTGCTAATAAAAATGGCGGCACAATATATATCGGTATTCAGGATAACGGGGAAATAGCTGGTCTTGAAAATCCGGATTTTCTAATGCAACAAATATCAAACGCTTTACGGGATAGCATTCGCCCTGATGTTACTATGTTTACAAATATTGAATTGGCTATGAAAGAAAGCAAAAGCATTCTTAAGATAACCGTTCAACAAGGCACAAAAAATATTGCCCTGGATGCATTCCAAGGGGAGAAAACTGCACTCATATGTCTGATGCGTGCGACTTGTTGGCAAAAGGTAGTATCCGGTTTTGTTTTGAATGCAAAAGCTTCCCTTGTAAGAGATTAAAGTCATTGGATAAGCGATACCGTACAAAATACCATATGAGTATGACAGAAAACCTCGAATATATACAGACCCATGGGATGGAAGAATTTCTGAAAAAGGAAAAGGAGCAGTGGCGCTGTCCGGGGTGTGGCGGAGTGATTTGCTGTCATAACGGATTGTGCCTGAACTGTAATGCTGATACTCTCCTCAGTAATAGAAAATATCGTTGGGGAGAGGAAAACAAGGATAAAAAATAAATCTAAGCAACACATAGATAAAAGTGTTTCCAGAATAAACGCAATTGTGTGAGGTGAAGGGAATGGCGGTTGATAAGCAATATAAATCGGATATTGAAGAAATATTATCACATAGATATGATAATGGCGCTGACCTTTGGACAACACCGGATAAGCGTTTAATTAAAGGGTCGCCGTTCTCTACTCTTGAGAGCGTATCCTATTTATTGGAATTAGGAATGAAGCCTACCGAACCATTGATTGAAGAAGTGGCGAATTTAATATTCAGCACCTGGCAAGAGGATGGACGTTTCAAATTATACCCCAAAGGCGCAATATATCCCTGCCATACCATCAACGCTGCCAACACGCTGTGTAAAATGGGTTATGCTGATGATATCAGGTTGCAAAAAACATTCCAACACCTCTTGGATACCCAGTATGCCGATGGTGGATGGCGCTGTAACAAATTCGGGTTTGGACATGGTCCGGAAACGGAATATTCCAATCCGTTCCCAACCCTCACCGCATTAGATGCATTTCGGCATAGTAATTATTATAATAATGAACACGCGTTGGACAAGGCTGTTGATTTTTTATTGGAGCATTGGACAATTAGGAAGCCTATCGGTCCTTGTCATTATGGCATCGGTACGTTATTTATGCAGGTCGAATATCCCTTCCGGAGTTACAACATATTTGTGTATGTCTATGTTTTGTCCTTTTATAAACAGGCAAAAGGGGACAAACGGTTTCTTGAAGTCCTTGAAGAACTGAAATCAAAAATGCTGGATAGGCAGATTGTAGTTGAGCGCGTAGTTCCTAAGTTGGCCAGGCTTTCCTTTTGCAAGAAGGGACAGGGAAGTGAATTGGCAACAAAACGCTATCATGAAATACTTGAAAACCTGCAATAAGTAATAGCTGCATAGATTCAATTGTCCGTGAATTTGTAATTGAGGAGGGTTTGTCGTACTTGATAACAAAACATTTCACTTCGATATAAAGATATAAAGATAAAGAATGTAAAGATATAAGAATGTAAAGATGTAAAGATGTAAAGATAGTAAGGGATTGCTGATAACAGCAAGCTCTTTCTTTTTATAGCGATATATGATAAAATTTTACAGCATTGGTTCTTCCTCGGACAAATATGTGCATGGATTATCAAGAGAATAGAGATGGAATCATTTATTATTTTACTTGTGAAGAGGTGAGAATGTGGATTGGATGACGAGTATTCAGCAAACAATAGACTATATTGAGAATAATATAGGCGAAGATTTAGATATTGATATGCTGGCTAATAAAATATATACTTCACAATTTTATTTCCAAAAAGTCTTTACTGTTTTATGCGCTTGCACGGTAAGTGAATACATACGAAACAGACGAATGACATTAGCTGGTTACGATATTATAGATACGGATATTTCCATTCTGGACATAGCGTTAAAATATGGTTATGAATCGCATGAAAGCTTTACCAGAGCTTTTACAAGATTTCATGGAATTACTCCATCAGATGCCAGAAAAAATCATTCAAATTTAAAAGTATTCTCACTCATTTCCGTAAAATCTAATTTATCCGGAGGCAAAGCAGTTATGAGCGATTTTTCAGAAAGAGGTTATGTAGTAAAGGAAACAGGTGCCGTGTATTACACGCAGGATATGGATCGTACTATAAAATGGTTTAAAGATGTATTAGGCTGGTATGGTCAAATTGAAGCAAGAGATGAAAATAATGAGGGAGGATATGGTTGTGTAAATAACATCCCTATCGAGTTTGAAGCTCTTCATATTGCTCCATTTACAGGAATTCATCTGTTTAAGGGTGAGCCATTAAAAATGATGGTTGGTTTTATGTTGGTTCAAGGGGTTGAACAATTATATCATTATGTTAAAAAAAGTGGCTGGAATCAGATTACTGAAGTTAAGGAACAACCCTGGGGCGGGAAAACTTGTTCCGTGACAACAATTGATGGGAGTATATTAACTTTCTTTGAATAAAACAAGCAGTATCATAATGGAGCACTTCCGGTTTCTGGATGTGCTTTATTATTATCGGAAAAGTGTGATATGATATCAGAAATATCGTTAATGTAACAGTAACCAGCACAAGGAGGGCGACGATAATGTAACCCTCCGGGTAAAAATGGAGTGAGAAGAAATGTTCATAAAAAATAATAATTTAACCATCAGAAATGCAACAGCAAAGGATGCTTCTATTTTATGTAAATGGTGGAATGATGGAAGTGTTATGGCGCATGCCGGGTTCCTAAATGGTCTCGGTATATCCGAAGAGAATATAGTTCAACAGCTTTCGGGTGATACAGATGAAACCACGCGGCGTCTAATAATTGAAGTGGATGAGGTACCTTTTGGTGAGATGAATTATCGAAACAAAGGGAATGGTATTGCAGAAATCGGTATAAAGATCTGTGATTTTTCAAAGCAGGAAAAGGGTCATGGCAAGAAGTTGCTTTCAATGTTAATCAATGCTCTTTTTAACGATCTAGGTTATAAGAAGATTATTTTGGATACGAACCTGAACAACCATAGAGCTCAGCACGTTTATGAAAAGTTAGGATTTCAGAAGGTACGGGTAAATGCAGATGCGTGGAAAAATCAACTGGGGGAGCTGCAATCCTCAATTGATTACGAACTCGAGGAAAAAGACTTTATGAATTATTCCGACTAATTGTAAAATTTTGTGACAGACCTTTTAATTTGCTCACTGCAGATCTGTTCCCCGTATTCAGTGTGTTGTGCACCTGTCGGTTGCCGTATAATTTTCAAACCAAAATAAGACCATATGCAAGGACTGCCCTACGGCGTATCGACATGAGAATGCCTTGTCCCTTGCCTATGGTCTTTTTTCGATTTTTAAACGAAATCAGGCAAGGAAAAGTTGCACAGCACATGGAAAACTACATAACAGATATTCAGGAAAAAGGATATAAAATTTTGTTCAAATGAAAGAATAAAAAAAGAACCAGGTTACACTTGTTGATTCCAAAAAATAACTTTTTCTTTTATTTGTAAAAGTAAATATGTTACAATAGAAAAAAGAATTATTTGGGGGTGTAAACATGTTATTATTTCTAAGCGTAATAGAAGATGAAGCTGTTCGTGACAGTTTAGAAGAAGTTTACCATCTTTACAAAAGGGAAATGTATTATATTGCGAACAGCATTTTGAAAGATTCTTATGAAGCAGAAGATGTTGTTCATACGGCCATTATTAAGTTTTCTGACTATATAAAAGAAAACTTTGATCCTAAGTGTCACAAAACCAGGGCTTTGATTGTTATTATAGTTAGAAACCTTTCTATTAACATTTACAATCAACGAAAGAGAAGAGGTGCCTTGAATATTGAGGGGATGGAAGATGTTCTCATGGATAATAATAGCATAGAACCGGAACTTACCATGCTAAGGCTCGATCAGAGCCATGAGATGGCAAAGCTCCTTGCTGAGATCAATACTGGATATGCAGACATTTTGACATTAAAATATACCTATGAATATACGAATTCAGAAATAGCGTCGATGCTGTACATAAGTGAGGACAATGTAAGGAAGCGTTTGGAACGAGCAAAAAAAGCTTTAAAAAAAATCATTGAAGGAGCCAGAAATTATGCGTAATACAAATACCGGTACAGAAAACATAATGGAAGCTTACTATATGATGATAGGCAATGCACATATTGATAATATTGAAGATGAAATACTGTCAAACAAAGAAGAGATTGACAGTATTTCAATTCCAGACTCCATGGATGAATGGTTTGAATCATTTCATAAAAATAGAAGAAGAAAAGAAAAAAGAAAAAAGTTACTGAAACAGATGAAGAAAATCTCTCTTAAAGTTGCTGTCTTCACGGGGATATTATTTGCAGTAATGACAGTTGTTACCATGACAGTTGAAGCCTTTAGAGTCCGAGTATTCAATTTGATCTTAACGGATCATAATATTTATACAGAGTTTGATTTTTCAGAAGATGGTTCAAACCAGACTATCCCTGATATTGAGCTTGACAGTTTTTATTATTTATCATATATACCGGTCGGATATTACTATAAAGATTGTTCTGTTGCTGGCACAAGCGTAACCATAGAGTATACGAACGGGGATAATATCATTACTTTTGATCAGGACAAAGTAGGTACATCCTATCAGATTGATACTGAAAATGCAGAAATTAAAGAAATTACTATTGGCGAATACGAAGGAAGACTTATAACAAAAAATGACCGCAGCATGCTGATATGGACAGAAGATGAGAATATTTTTGTCTTGTTTGGAAAGATATCAGGAAATGAATTAATGCAAATGGCAGAGAGTAAAAAAATAAAAGAAAAAAATAATTGAAAAAATTTCAAAAAAGTGTCACAAATCACCTCCCTCATTTGTTATTAATAGTGAAGGGAGGTGATTTTATGTTAAAAAGGTTCTCGAAGGTAATAGTGGGACTGTTAGTGCTGTCAATGTTCTTTTCCATGAATACAATAAGCGCAAGTGCACAGACTGATTTAGGTAGTGTTGCAGAATATATACCTGTCAGTGTGAATTTCGTGTATATAAGTTCCTTTAAGAACAGTTTTGATATCTCGAGCAGCGGACAAGTATCTATTACATCAAAAGTATCCGCATACGACATCGACGAAATGCATGTAAGCGGTCTGTTACAGCAGTATACAGATGGCCAATGGAAGACAATCAAGACCTGGTATATGGAAACAAGTGGAACAAATGACACACTTTCAGGAACCTGTTATGTTTCAAGCGGTTATGAGTACAGATATATGTCATATGTAAATATGTATGCAGATGGCGTATTCGTAGAAAGTACAAGTTATACGAGTAATTCAATTTATTACTAATGAGGTAAATGGTATATTACAATATTGCTGAAAGGGAGTATTATTTGGATTAATACTCATTTCTTTAACTCTGGTAAAAAAGTTGAAAACAAAAAACTTTTGAGCTTAGTAACGTGTGTATTTAAGAAAAGTGCATCATTTTTATAATTGTTAGGTAATGCATTTTCTAAATGTTTATCACATTTAATGGCAATGAAGAAAACAAATAAAATTTAAGGAGTAGACAATATGAAAAAAATAATAAAATCGGCCATCTGTTTAGTGTTGTGCTTGATTATGATAACATCAGTAGTTCCAGCAACTGTAAAGGCACAAGGATCAAGCGAGTTAGATTATGTGATGCAAAGGGCTTATGATTTTGTACAATTTGCTTCTTTGGATTCTGAGTCTTATGGGTTAGATTATTCAGGAGAAGATATATATATATCACAATATTTTCCTGCATATAAACTTAATGGTGATAGCATAATTGAATGTGAAGGTATAGGTTTCTATTTTATAATGAGTAATAACATTCCAATTGCAGAATTAACTGTGATTTATGGTGAAGATGATATTACACCATCTATTCAATTCTCAACAGAGCTATCGCTTTCATATAGCGAATATAATAGTAATTCATTTACTGTAATAATAGGGACTGAAAATTATTATTTTGCGGATTATGCAAATACGGATAAAAAAATAAGAGAAGTTAAACTTATTGAAAACACGGATATAAATATAAATACATTAATTAGTAGTGATTCATTAATTACGACAACTTCATCTTACCCTTCTGGTTATTCAGTTTCTTTGCCAATTGTAAGTCAAGGCAATTATGGTTTATGCTGGGCAGCATGTATTTGTTCAGTTGGAGAGCATATGACGGGTACGTATCATACACCAACTTGGGTTGCTGATAAAGTGTCAATAGGATATAATGCAGGTGCCACGTGTAATCAAGTTGCTTCTGCCTTAAATACTACATATGGTTTAAATGCAACTGTTATAAATGGAGTATTATACACTTCTTCAGTGGCTGATATATTAATGAGTGGAGAGGGTATAATAGCCTATTGCAAGCCAACTCAAAGTGCAACAAGTGCGCATAATGTGGCAATTAATGGATACAGTGCTAATTCATCAGGATGTTATTATTCAATAATGGAACCAAATTCTTCATACTATAAAATGATGGTTAATGGAACTGACTCTAGTGGATTTAATACATATTATTTTGCGCTTTCTGATGGAACAATATTTTATTGGTATGCAAGCATTCATGTTTATAAATAGGAAAGGAGAACAGAGTGGATAAAAAAAGCAAAAGAACAAAGAGTATTATTATAATTGTTATTGTTACTATTGTTACTATTGTTGCTTTTGTTGGTTTATCAATTTTGATGTATAATAAAAATAGTAATTTAACAGTAAAATACAATAAGTATATTTCGGAGCAAAAAAGTAGAAATATCACAGTTTGGAATAAAAAGTATAAAGAAAAATTTGAAGAAATGATTGAAACAGCCCAGATGAAATATAGTGGTGATAAATCAGAATTAAATTCATATGTAAAGGCTGGAAGTTTTTCAATTGAATTTGAAACAAGTGAGGAACAAATAAAGACAATTTATACATTATATGAAGGCGTATTAATAGAATCTAAATATCAAAAAGAAGATGAAGATTTTGTTTTTTTAGAATTTGTAGTATATGATGTATCTGATGATTATTATAATATATGGGTTAAATATTGTGAAAGTCACTAAGCAGAGACTGATATACTAACTGTTGTGTATTAAAAGCACAACAGTTAGTGAAAACAAATTAAAATTATTTTATTTGTTTCTATTAACTAGAAATAATAATGTAAGAATGTTTGTTACTTTCATAAATTTTTAAATTTCAGTAAATATTTTGTGGAAAAACAAGATATTAAGGAGAAAGCATTTATTATATATAGTTAAATCAGATGTACATGTTCTTCGATCGCCTTTTCTATCTTCTCTGAGGTAATTCCGATATATCTCTGGGTGATAGCAGCACTGCTGTGCTGCAGGAGGTTCTGCACGAGCACTATATCGTGATCATTGCTGTTATAGATGTCAGTGGCATAGTATTTCCTGAAGGAGTGCGTCCCGATATTCTCGTAGCCGAGATGATCTGCTACTTTTGCCAGGTATTTCTGTACGGTGCGCTCTGTGATCGGAAAGATTATCTCATCTTCTCTTATGTTATTCTTAAGACAGTAATTCTCTACATACTGGTAGATCTGGAAAGGGACCGTAAAGGTCCTTTTCTTTTTGGTCTTGTTCTCTGTGATGTCCAGCCGGTACCTAGACCCGTCCCGGATGATGTCTTTTAAGTGCAGGGAAAGGATGTCTTCGATCCGGAGACCGAGGTTCGCTTCCAGGACAAGCGCTGTTGCGATCCTTGGGTTCGGCCGGAAGCCGGCACCGCCTTCTCTCATCGTATTTATGATTTCTCTGTACTGTTCCGCGGTAAGTGCGGCGGTCTTTTTATTCGGCATGGTTTTTACCTCAGAGTTCGTATTTTGTTTGATTAAAGTTCGTATAATATACATTATAACTCAGGAATGTCATAAAAACAATAAAAAAGAGTACGTATAATAGTCATTATACGTACTCCGATTTAGAAAGTTTTATATGTAAAATTTACACTCACAAAGTACTGAAGGGAATAATTGCTTTGCAAGTCCCTTGAATAGTTCATAAAATTTGTATTTTGATCTACTCTTCTGATAACGGCTACTTACTTGATTTTTACATATCCAGTTGCCGGCCCCGATCCAACTTTTTTTATATATCCTTCCGTAAGAAGGTCCTTTAGTGTCCTTTCTACTGTCGTTATGCTTATATCAGGAAACGTATCCAGTATATCTTTCTTTGTCACTTTTCCAAGCTTACTTTCTATTACCGCTCTTATCCTATCTGGTTTTGAGAGGTTCTTATCTCGCAGGAGTCTTATACGAGACTCGAAGTCCTTATGAGTTTTTTCAAGTATCCCAAGATAATATCCTACAAATGGCTCATAGCGATTCTCATTTTCATGCCAGCCAAAGGAGCTGTCCTGCAGCGTTTCGTAATAAGTTTCTTTTGTCTGTTCAATTATCGCCTCAATACTGATGTATTTCCCGGCAATATATCCAGCCTTATACAATAAAAGAAGTGTCAATAACCGGCTCATTCTTCCATTCCCATCGCTGAATGGATGGATACAAAGAAAATCCAGTACGAACATCGGGATCAGGAGCAGCTTATCCAGAACATTGCTATTCCAACTCTTATTAAATTTGTCACACAGTTCTATCATTGCTTCTGACACTTGAAATGCCGGGACGGGCCTGAATCTTACTCTGCTTTCTCCATCGACGGTCTCAGCAATGACATTGTCAGCTATTTTGTAATGTCCGCCAGTTTCCCCTTCTGAGAAGGAATAGAGATCCCTGTGCAACTGAAGTATGATTCCTGGGGTCAAGTCGATATGATCGTAGCTTTCTTGAATCGTTGTAAGCACTTCTCGGTATCCGGCAATCTCTTGTTCTGATCTATTTTCTGGTGCGGTCCTCTTTTTCACTAATTCTTCTAGTCTTTTATCTGATGTGTATATCCCTTCTATTCGATTAGATGCTCCTGTGCTCTGGATCTTCGCTACTTCGAGAAGGGACGAGAGGGAGTCTTGTTCTGCCTCAAGGAATAATTCCTGTTTCCCCTTATGCTCATGCAGGCTCGTAAGCATGAATACAAGGGATGGCGTCAGCAATTGTGTTTGTGGAACTAATGAATAATCGTAATATCGCATCTTATCTACCTCATTTTTGTATTTACTGCATCATTATAACATGTATTGATGCAGATATCAAGCAAATGAGGCAGATTAATGTTAATGTATTACATGTGGTGTCTGTTAAGCTATTCTACTGTTGCCGAGGGTATAACAAGGTTATGAAAACTACAAGCTATAATACAAGCATCTAAATGGTGAACTTTCTTTAAACCTGTCGCAAATCTATTAGCTGTCGCAACAATTCCGAATATTTCTATTGCATTTGGATACGATAACAATAATTATTTCCGTATCATATTCATTTAAGTTGCGTATTTTAAAATTCCTTGTTTGTGATATTTCCTTTGCTGGAACCAAATCACCACTTCTACTATAGGGCATATCTGAATAATATCTGGGTGTTTTTCTCAGGCCTCCCATTATTCTTACTCATCAAGGAATCATCTATATATTTTGTATCCCTGATAAAATAAAAATCAATAATAAACTTGGCAAATGTTGTAAACGACCATTTGTATGTTGTGAACGACCAGTGAAACGTAGTGAACAGAATGGTTTTGGTGACAATAGATTTTAAAGCACACTATGGTGAAACAAAAAAGTTAAGCAAGAATGCAAATATCACGATGATTATTAAATGAAGTATAGCAAAAGCACTGTAAAAATAGTAAAATAGAAAAAAAGAAACAAAAACAAAAAAATAGTAGATAAAAGTGTGACCATCTCCATCCTAAGACCGTCTATAGTAGTGAAGGCAAGTAAGAATCACAGAGGAAAGTCATAAAATGAGAATAATCCCGATGCGGATAACAGAAAGGACGAAATAAAAATGAAGATGAAGAAAATTATGAAAAAAATTTCAGTAATGGTTTTAGGATTAACAATGGCAGCTGCTTTGACAGCATGCTCAAATGCAACGTCAAATAAACAAACAGATAATACTGTAGGAACAGAGAATGGCACAGGAACAGAGAATAATACCGGGACAGAGAATACAGCAGATGATGAGGTTGTATTATATACGGATACAAATGTTGTTGGAGGCTGGGAGAATAATCAGGGAAGCGTGAAGCCTGAGGATAACGAAGCAGCACAGGCAGCATTTGAGAAAGCGACAGAGCTTCTTGTTGGTTATGAATATGAAGTTATCGCTTATCTTGGTTCACAGATCGTACAGGGAACAAATTATGCATATCTTTGCAAAGGGACTCCGGTAGTTTTGGATGCAGAGTCGGAATACTGCCTTTTGAATGTTTATGAGGATCTGGAAGGCAATGCTGAAATCACAGGCATGGAGCAGCTTCTTGATGTGGGAAGCGAAGACATGATGGGAGGCTGGTCTTATAACCAGGGTGAAGCAGCGATGGAAGATAATGAAGACATAAGCAGTGCTTTTGATAGAGCCCTGGAAGGACTTGTCGGAGTCAGTTATGAACCACTTTTTTTCCTTGGAAGCCAGGTGGTAGCAGGCAGCAATTACGCCGTATTCTGCTCAAAAGCACCGGTTGTTCCGGATGCTGAAAAAAGCTTCTGCATAGCTTATATTTATGAGGACCTGGAAGGAAATGCATCACTCACCGAGGTTGCCGATGTAGATCTTACAGCAGAAAGTGAAAGCACTGACGAAACGGATAGCGCAGGGGCGATTGGCGGAGTACAGATAGCGAATCCTTTTATGGAAGTCGCTACACTTGCAGAAGCTGGTGCAGTTACCGGCTTTGAACTTAACGTTCCGGCGGCTCCCGCAGAGTATCCGGATATGACGATACAGGTCATGAATCAATCCATGATCGAAGTGATATTTACGAACAAAGCAAATGAAACAGAAGCAGGACAGGACGAGGGCTACCGTATTCGCAA
This sequence comes from Clostridia bacterium, assembly GCA_003249225.1. Classification (GTDB taxonomy): domain Bacteria; phylum Bacillota; class Clostridia; order Lachnospirales; family Lachnospiraceae; genus SZUA-448. The sequence goes on from QKJQ01000036.1 coordinate 264,629, forward strand.
GGCTTCTGGTTCCGAGGATATCAGCGGAGACTACAATGAATATGCGAATGTATATACAGAAACAATCAATGGATGTGAAGTAACATTGAAAGGCAATGATGAGAATGTATCGGTTGCTGTCTGGAGTGTTGATGGATATGCCTATTCTGTTACGGCTGAGACTCATCCTTTGTCCCATGAGGTTATGACAGAAGTTATCAATTCTGTAAAATAAGGTGATGTGTGAATTGAAGATCAAACAATTATAGACCTCTATTTTGAAAGATCGGAGAATGCTATAACAGAGACGAAACAAAAATACGGACGACTGCTAAAAGGGATAGCACTTGGTATCGTTAAAAGCCTGCCGGATGCGGAAGAGTGTGAGAATGATACCTATATGAAAGCATGGAACTCGATTCCGCCTGTACGACCCTTGGTATTTTCAGCGTTTCTCTCAAAGATCATCAGGAATCTGTCACTAGACAGATATGCTTATAGTCATGCAGAAAAAAGGGGCAGTGGAGAAATTCCACTGCTCCTTGACGAACTTTCTGAATGCATTCCTGACGAGAAAAACGCTGCTGGGTATGAGGACAAGGAGGAGCTTAAAAGCATTCTTAATGCATTTCTTGGAAGCCTAGCGACGGATGCTAGGAATATTTTTATAAGAAGATACTGGTTCGGTGACTCGGTTCAGGAGATTTCTGCTTATTCCGGTTTTGGGGCGAGTAAGATCAAAATGAGTCTGATGCGATCAAGAAAGGAACTAAAAGCAGCACTGGAAAAGGAGGGATATACCGTATGAAAAGAGTAAAGGACTCCAAAGAACTCCTCTATGCGCTCACCGATGCGAACGATGCCTATATTCAGGATGCAATCGAGTTCGCGGCGAACAAGGGAACGAAAGAAAAAGGAGAACTTCTTTTCTTTCAACGTGCAATCAAAATAGCAGGTGTCGCTGCGGCATGTTTTATACTTATCTTTGCAGGATATCACCTGATCGGCACGAACCAGACAGCAGAACCTGATGTGGATATATTGACCGTTGCGAGTCCATACGTGGTGGTCGAAGAAATGTCAGAAGCGGAGGCTTTGGCCGGATTTCGTATGGAGCTGCCCGAAGCACAGGAACCGTATTCCAAAATCATAATTACAGTAATTAATGGTACGATGATTGAAGCAGCTTATACAACAACACAAGATACAGACACGGGTTATTATATCCGCAAGGCAGAAGGTACCAAGGATGTTAGTGGTGATACCAACGAATATGCGCAGACCGAGCTTGTAATGGTGGAAGATATAAGTGTTACCTTGAAGGGGGACGACAACAGCTGGTCCGTTGCGACCTGGTCGGTGGGCGGATATAGCTATGCAATCGGCAGCCAGGATCATCCGATGACGAAGGAACAGATCACGGCGCTGGTCCAAAAAGTGAAGTGATACACCCCCAAAAAATACACCCCCCAAGATATAACCTTAAAGATATAACTCCAAAGATATAACCCCATAGAAATAACCCACACGATACAGGTAAAGCGGTAGAAGCTACATGATACAGGCAGAATCATACAGGCAGAATCATACGGGCAGAATCATATAAGGTAAAAAGGTACAGGTAGACGATTCAAAGAAGTTGGTGTCAGAGACACATAGCATTTAAGCTTACGAAGTCTTAACCAATCTCAAAGCGATAGGCATCGGGGGAACCGTGCAGGAAGGAAACCATGGAAACAGGAATAAAGAAGCGGGTACATGAATTATATTGGGAGCATGATATCAATTGCGCAAGAACAACCTTAACTTGTCTTAGTGAGATATATCATGTTAAACTTGAAGAGCAGACAGTACATGCAGCGATTGGTCTGCATGGAGCCGGAGGCTTTCGGGCGCAATGCGGTTTGGTGGAAGGAGCCTTGATGTTCCTTGGGATTTATTTTGCACAGGAAGGAAGATCCGATGCAGAGATCGCTTCTCTTTGTTATCAGTTTGCCGAGGAATTTACAGACAAATATGGATCACTGCGATGTTATGATTTGCGGCCGGGTGGATTCAGCGAAAATGATCCGCCGCACGCCTGCGAAGAACTAACGGGTGATGCAATTGAATTTTCGAGTGCATTCATAGACAAACAAATAAAGTAAGTGTAATGAAAAATATACCGTTTCTGTAACCGTTAAAATCCAAACAAAGGAGATTCGACGATGAGCCAGACGTATTTTTGTTATAACTGTGGAAAGATAGTACCGAAAGGGGCGCAGTTTTGTAGCTCCTGTGGTGCACCAATTTCAAGTGAACCGGGGAATGCCCCCATACAGCCCCTTACACAGAATTCTCAGCAGCAAAATGTAAAACGAAACAGCAGGCGTATTTCCATACCGGCAGTTATTCTTGGAATACTGCTTCTTCTGTTTGGCCTGCGTATCCCGATCCTTGGACTATTTGGAACCAGCACGAGTGCAGTCGTTACCGATACCAGACAGATCGTTGATTCGACCAGTGATAAAATGGATTATAATTATTCCATTACTTATTCCTATACGGATCAAAACGGCAAAGATCACACTTCATCCTATCAGATGAACAAAGTTTACAACAGCAGTTCTCTTCCTGGCATCAATTCCACCATCAGCGTAAAATACCTGCCCGCAGTACCCTTCATCAGTGTAACAAGCGCACAGAGCAATGGTATTGGCGCATTGATCCTTATGGGATTAGGGCTTTTACTGATCATACTTGGGTTTAGCGGTAAAGTGTCGATTTCAATGAGACACAGGTAAAGAACATAACATGGAATCTTTACCATGGGATCTTTACCATAGTATATAACGAGAGTAAAGATAATAAAATGTCTTACATCGTTTCATTGCAGTTTACTTATTGATCAGATTGTCTATTTCGCTTAAATGTAGTTTGAAATGCCGCAGATAATCAAGAATCATTGTTTTAAGCGATACTGTAGTGTTAAGTGCACTGACCCATTCATTATCCAGTTTACTCACATCCACGTTGTTAATGACATGAATAATATGAAGATTTGAATACTTCCACAGCTGCACCAAATCCGACCAGGTTTCCTCCTGGTAATTCTGTAATGCGATCCATCTGTCATTATTGCCAAGGTTTGCGTAATCGGGGAAGGCGAAAGGACTGTCTTGATACTGTAAGTGTATTATTCTGTGTGTGTTATTGGAGGCTGAGTCTGTCATATGACCAACGATCTGCTTAATGGTCCTGTTCTGACTGTTTCTTCTTGTGGTTAATAAATCCTTCGGAAGCAATAACAATTTTGGTTCCCATTCACTTAGTAACTGCAATAAAATCTGATTGTTTTCTTTAAACTCTTTCATTTTATTCCTCGTATAATCCAATTATCCTTTGATAGGTGATTGGATTATATTTTTCCTTTCTTTTTATTGTTTATAGCTAAGAGCTCATATGCTCAGTTATAATACGTTAAGCACTGTGGATTTGTATCTATTTTTGTACAGCTTTGACTGT
>QKJQ01000020.1 GCA_003249225.1 Clostridia bacterium
GACTTCGGCTTCTGTGCTTCGCAGAACACGTATTATTTTGGTTATAAGTTACACGCTCTCTGTGGGTTAAGTGGAGTTATCCATTCCTATGATCTGTCAAAGGCAAGTGTGGCTGACCTCCATTATATGAAGGATGTAAAACATACTTATCACGACTGTAGCATCTATGGTGACAAAGGGTATATTGGAGCTGACGTACAGCTTGACTTGTTCGAAACCGCACACATAAGACTTGAGTGTCCGTATCGGCTCAACCAAAAGGATTGGAAACCGACATTCATTCCGTTTGCAAAGGCAAGAAAGAGGATTGAGACAATATTCTCACAACTTACAGACCAGTTCCTGGTCATCAGGAACTACGCAAAAATAACGAATGGTTTGTTTGCCAGAATCATTGGCAAAATAAGTGCACTTACCATTCTGCAATACGTAAACTTCATTAACGACAAGCCCATTGGTAGAATTAAGTATGCACTAAATTAATTCCGCCAACAGGTTTTCACTATCTATACCTATTGATTCGGCAGCAAGGCTTAAACTGATCACTTCTAAGTCAGAGAACTTCGGGACGACTCCTCTGCGAGGTATATTCCCTTTTTCGTTTACTAAATCAGCAGAAAACATCTTGCATATATCAAGAAATATTGCATATAAGTTGTGCATAATTGAGCTGTATATTAATAGTTTGATCACCATTAAAATACTAATAATCAATGATATGCACAACTTATTTCCTGACATTTTTTAGTGAATTAATTCCGCCAATGCACAACTTATTTCCTGACATTTTTTAGTGAATTAATTCCGCCAACGGGTTAGAAAGTATTACGATAATCTTTAATGTATTATGGCAGAGAAGAACTATACACTATCATATATTTCAGAACTCAAAGGTTGTACCATTGAGGAGTTTTGTCAGGTTGCTCATGATAAAGGGATTGAGCTTCCCAACGATCCTGACTATACAGTGTCTTCGTCTAAACTTACAGCAATTGACCCTCAATTTGCGTTTAACTTAAAATATGGGAAAGTTGTCTCTGCAAGCAAAGATAAAACGGATGATAGTTCAAAGGAAGAACTGTCAGTAGTTCCTCCTGAAGTATATCGTCTGCCAGAAGAGAATCTGAAAGCTCCCAAATTAAATGTTTTGGGAAAAATAGATCTTTCTAAGTTGAATCAATCATCAGAACCAGAGAGCAAGGTAAAAGATGATGATGGTAAAAGCGCAGAAAAGAAAAAAACGCCTAAAAGAGTTATTGGAATCGTCAAGTTCTTTGATTCAACCAAAGGATGGGGATTTGTCGTGTCTGGCAATAAAGGCATTAGTGGGAAACCAGAGGATGAAGGTAAAATATTTAGCCTTCATATTACAAGCTCGGAATGGAAAAGTTCTTCATACCCTAGAGATAATGAATGGATTATTTTCACGCCGCGTAAAAATGCGAGAGGTTGGAGTGCTCTAAATGCTGAACGTCTTGAATATAATAGGGAAACTCTGCTTTTTGCAATGAAGTATAGAGGTATGTATGCTAAGATTTCAGGTTCCGACTCCAAGGGCGACCGTTATGATAAAGATATTTTGTGTCATATTATTAACCAAATGACGCTCACCAGAAGGGCTGGTATTAGTCGCTATAGTTATGGTTCTGTAACTTATGATACAACAAAATTTCCTGAGATAATAGATGCTTTTTGCGAATATGTTGCAAAAATGCCGATAGACCGTCAAGAATCAACTATCAAACAATTCTTGGAAGTTTCTTCTTTAAATACCCTTCTTTTCAAGATCTTTACAGAGGGTGAATATAATTCCGAAGATTCTGCACGTCTTTCTGTACAGCAACTATATAGCAAGATGCTATTGAATCACATTCTCGAATCAGGTAAGTTATCTGATTTGTCTAAACTTCCAGATACATTCGATTACTCTCCACACATTGATAAACTGGCTTCAATTCTGACTAACGAAGCGCTATCGGAAAATTCGGCTGCTGTTGAGAAATGGCTTAAAGAACATGACTTGCTAGATAAGTTGGTATTGGATAATGAAGATACCAATACGATACCGCTTCGGTTAATATTAATGAAACTAAGCGGAGAAGGCTCGTGGATAGACACACTAAGCGCAAATTGGCTTGATATAAAGGAATTTATTAAGGCTCATACCGCTCATGGGTATTCCTATTGTAAATACCTATTTATAAATAAAGACGATGATTATGTAAATAGTCATTCAGTTGTTGATGTTTTAGACGAAGAAACAGTAAATCCTTGGTGTCATAATTTTATTGAAGAAGAAAATATTCCAGATAGATTCCTTCGTGTTCTAATGGAACAAAAAGTTGAGGGGAATCTGGATTTATGGGGCAAATATGTTCGAAAAGGCTATGATATAAATCCTTCATTCTCTATTTTAAGGAAAGGATTAAGCAACGAGATTAGAGAGAATGCAGACAGCGTTCGACTTTTCATGAATATCTGTAAAGACAAAAACATTGCAGTTACAGATATATTTGACTCAACAGAAGGTCTTAGTGACGAAATGTATCTGGAGTTGTTTGTTACTACAGGCGACTACGAGTACCTTAACTTAATGGAGGATTTTGATGCGAGTTCATCATGGATGTCTTCTCAGTCATCAGAATACGTAGCTACATTCCTTAAACGCTATGGTTCGTTGATAGAAAGTGAAGGACAAATAGAAGATGATACCTATATTAAATCATTAGGCGATGAAACTGTTGTCAATGCAATAAAATCTCTTTCTGAAGACGAACAATATCAAATACTTCGTTTCTTCCCGAAAGATTATGCCACAGATATTGTATCTGGACATTTTTCCGATTCAAAACTTTTTGATTTGTACATAGGAGAACAATGGGCAGAGTTGAAGAGCAGACTTCCCTATGTTGTGTTTGATATTGAATCTGATGGGGATAGCATTAAGGAGTTCGCTTTCCGTTCAGCAGACTACACTCATTATTATGAAGATGAGGGACAATTGGATTCTTTGATTGAAGAAATCAACTCTAAGGACATTGTTGTTGGGCATAGAATTAAGCAGTGGGACTTAAAGGTGTTGGAGGCTCAGAAAACAGTAAGACCCGCATTTGTGTGGGATACACTTGAAATAGAGATTCTTCTTAATCCCTGCAGATATGCTTATTCGCTCCACACGGCACATAATGCCAAGGACGATACGGAATTGACAGATCGTCTGTTCTGGAACCAATTATTCCGTTTGGCGATGGATGAGGAATTATGCGCCCAGCTGAAAGATTTCCTGCCAAATAATATCCAAGCCATACTGGATGAACTGCGACAACCTAATTTTTCACAGTTCTTCAAGAAGTCCGGAGGTTCTGAAGATTCGTTCTATCAGAATCTTCGTGATATCGACAGACCTCTGATTGATGAACTGGAGTCTATCAATAATGAGAAAGAAGGTAAAACGCTCATCATTGCTCCTCAACGATTATGGAATAGAATTGCGGAGCATGTACAATTGTCATTTATAAGAGAAGATAATAGCATTGATTACTTGATGATAGAGGAGGGAAAATTGAAGGAAAAACCTTTGACCGATCAGTTCCTTCAGACCATTCTTCTTCGCTTCTGTAAGATGTCGAAGACTCCCATTATATCAAATCTTGCTTCATATCTAAGGATTCAGTATTTTAACAATGATGTTTTGCTCGATTATGTGTCGGACTCTTCTGCTGATATACAATGTGCAGACCTTAGATATGTTAATAATATAGCTGATAGCGTGGGCTTTAGCAGAATAATCTTTATAGGATGTGAACTGGAGAACAGACTTAACCAGTATTGTTTGTCCACACCTCTTCGTCCAGCTGATTTCTGGAACGAAAGGAGTTCTATCCCAATGCGTCTTGGAGGTTCAAGCTTTACGCCTGTAACAAGCGAAGATAGAAAATCGCTATTATTCGCTGATGTGCCTGCTGATGCTGCAAATGTCTGGATAGAAAGGACTAAGGACGGGAAATACATCGTTAATTATAATTTCAATATTTACAAGAAGCTGGAGTCGTTGTATGAAAGTCTTGATAAGGCTATTGACATCAGGTATATATCATGGACTGATTCAAACGAGAATAACAAATCTGTCTCGTTAGTAAGAAGTGGACGGCCTAAACGGTTTGATTTTACACAGAAACGTGTAAACTCGACAGCAAGATATAGGTCAATGTACTGGATGTATCAGCTTGCCTTGTTGAGTAATGTACACACTACAGATTGTAAACTTCCAATTATTTACATATTGGAAGACGATTTGGAATTAGAACAAGTTTCTGCATATGCGCAACAATTAGGATTCTATATTCCGCAAGAAGGATCTTTGGTTTCAAAGTTGGAAAAAATTGCCCAAAGGTCGAACGGAATGTTGATAGTTTCAAAAGAAAGATTCTTTGAAATTACAGAGAAGAGACTATATAATGCATACTGTTATGTTTGGGATCAAATGGCTGTCGAGAAACATATGATGATGTGGCAGAACCATGATAACAGCATAGAGAATAGTGCGTTGAATGATAAGATTGAAGAAACTGGCACTGAACTTAAAAAAGGTTCCAGCAAAGACACTTATCAGGCAGCACTGCTTTCTTTGTGGCCAGTTTATCAATATTATAGCCGTTTTGTCCTGGCAAACAATAATGAATCAAAAATTTATATCTTAGATAGTTTCCTAGAGGAATATCATACTTTAAGTAGTGTTTGGAATACAGGCAACTTTACTTCTCTTCAACTTTGGAATTCGGAAGATGAATTCAACGAAAGTCTTTCAATTGCACAAAACTATTTTGGCGAGTATTCGATAAACGACTCGCCGCAAGATAGTGATGCTATTAAGACAGCAATGGATGTGATATTGGCAACGATGGTGCCAGAAAGAGACGGAGAACGTAAATGGTCTGACATACAAGCAGAGGTTTTACCGCAAATTCTCAGTAAAAAGGAGAATTATCTTATTTCTATTCCAACAGGAGGTGGTAAATCCGTTCTCTTCCAAGGTCCAGCATTGTATAACGCTTCATATACGAATCATCTTTCTTTGGTTATAACACCTCTTAAAGCTCTCATGCAGGATCAGGTACGCGAACTCGCCGAGAAAGGATTCTACACTAATGTAGATTATCTAAATGGTGATAGAACATATCAGGAAACACGAAGCATTTATAGAAAGATAAATAGTGGTGAGCTTGCATTACTATATATAACTCCTGAGAGATTCCGGTCAAGGGCATTCCTTAATGCACTTTCAACAAGAATGATGCACGACAAAGGTCTTGAATATATGATTTTTGACGAAGCGCACTGTATTTCCCAATGGGGAATGGAATTTAGGCCAGAGTATCTCAATGTAATATCGAAATGCAAAGAGTTCTCTCAAACCTTCCCTGAAGGTATGTGTATTGCAATGTTCTCGGCAACGGTGACTGACATGATTTATAATCAGATAAACGAATCAGTACCAGTCAAACGCCTTGGTCAAGACAACGACAAGAAAATTTATAATCCTGTTCGTAGTCATATCGGTATGTCTTTCCAGCCGGTAGCACACGATATGGAGTCAAGAATAAAGGCTATTGTCGAATACATCAAAGAAAAAAATATCAGATTCGAGTATAGCAGAATGCTTGTATTCTGCAAGACACGCAATCAGTGTGAAGAACTCGCAGCTACGTTACCTTCATTATTAGTAAAAGAAGGTGTGTTACAAGAAAGAGATGCTTCTGACCGTGTAGGATATTTCCATGCAGGATTAGATGCAGATGATAGGGACGATGCATATCAGCGTTTCAAGGCTGATGAAGACCCTATCTATATTCTTTGTGCTACTAAGGCATTTGGAATGGGTATGGATATACCTAATATCCATTATATTGTTCACCTTTCACCTCCAAACGTTTTAGAGGACTATCTGCAGGAAGTCGGACGAGCAGGCCGAAAGAAGGAAATGTATCAAATGGCAGGATTCAGTGAAAACAATCCGATTCCAACTGTTTGTCTGTATTCTCCTGAAGATATCAGAAGGTCCAGAGAACAGTTGTTACAGAGTATGTTGAGCTGGAAAAACCTTGAAGAAATTAGAGAAGAAATCCTAAAATATATCTCTAATATACAGACTTTTGAAACAACAAAGGAAATACCTGTCGTAGTTCCAAACACCTTGTGGTCAAGCTCACCATTTGATTTCGAGCATACAGATTTTAAGCTAGGGGAATACTGGCTTGAACGCATGGAGAGGATAAAAATGGGATATCTTAGCCCTGCACATATTACAGTTACAATTAAAGAAAAAGAAGTTTCAAATTCTCCTCTTCTTTCATCAAAAGATGGAACAGTTACCAAAAGAGTATTTGAATACCTGTTGGGCATTTCCAAAGATAAAGGTAGTGATACGATACAAGTGTCATTACAGAAACTGGCGGGGGACTTATCTATCCATCCAACAAAGGTTTTGAATGAGCTTATTACATGTGCTAAATTCAAGTTGTTAGAGATAAATCAAGAAGTTAGATGTCGGATTGCCAATACAAGACGAGATGAGGTTCCGTATTTATTGAACCATCGTCATGTTGATTTAGCCTTCCATGTAATTATCAATGCTGCAAAACAAATTCTTGAAGACAATACGCTTAACAAGGAGAAAACATATTTTGATAAAGAAGTTCGGCAATTCGTGGACATGTCTTCATTAGACCATCTGCTTAAGAAGGTGGTGCGAACATCTGGAGATGGTACCTCAGAGACCAGGTATTACATGCCATGGTACAATGAAGAAGATAAGAACAGGAATAAGGGTCTGTCTGTTGCAAAGAACTATAAGAGAGATCTTATGGGAAAACGTTTCAGGCAGATTTTCGCAACTTTGTTTGATATAATACCTGATGTCCAATGTAAGTCATACATAGATAGAGAAGCAAAGTGTGTCAAGCAATCTGTCATCGTCGAGAAGGACACTTGGAAGCAATTCTTGCCCGAATTTGAGCAAGATTGCTTGAATACTCTCGAATATGTCTACGATTTACAAAACTCGAATAATCAGACTATTAATTGGGCAGATACTATAAACCATTTAAAAATGGAAAAGAAAGGATTTGCCTATTTTGAAAACGTATTACGTTACTTATCTGGAATGGCTTATGTAACCTTCGACAACCTTTTGCCGACAGGAGTTGAGGTTTATACGACAGATATATCAGAGCAACCGATTCTTGAAGACACAAAATCGGACAGCAGAGATTATGATGATAAGCTTGCTTTTGAAGAAGCGATGCAGATACGAAGCTTAAGATTATGCGTGATGGATGCTCTCACTACAAAGGTAAAGACGAGTGAAGACTTTCAGGAGTTGATAAGTGCATACTTTAGCAAGACAGATGCTAATGGCTTTACAGAATTATTAAGCAAGTATTATGATGATAGTGATCAGATCTGGGAGGCCATTCGAGAGACTGCTATTAAGAATGCGGAGGAGAAAATGAAAGATAACCCTGAACAGTGGGCTATCTACAATGAAAACTCCAATGTCAATGTAAATGTTGAAGCTGGCCCTGGATCAGGAAAGACTCATGTCCTGACTATGAGATGTGCCAAGCTAATCTATCGCCAACATGTAAGACCAGAACAGATTCTTGTGTTAGCATATAATCGTGCTGTCGTAGTAGAACTGAAAGCACGTCTAAATAAGCTGTTTACGTCTTTAGGTCTTAGTCGCTCTGCCAGTCAACTTCACGTATACACATTTCACGGACTTGCCAAAAAAGTATGTGGAGATGCAGTGTTGGATGGACTTGAAATGAGTGAATGGGAAGTTAAACTGTTGTCATTAATGAAGAATAACCCTATTGACGTTACAAAGGTATTAGGCGACATACAGTATGTTTTGATTGATGAGTTCCAGGATATTACCCAGACACGCCTGAATGCAATGTTTGAGTTGGATAAGATATATAATCATCCTGCATTCTTTACTATTGGCGACCGAGACCAAAGTATTTATGGATTCGAGAAAGAAGAATCTATGGATCCTGAGTATTATTATAGTCAGTTGTATAAAAAACTGAAGCCTAAGAAAATGAGTATGTCAACAAATTATCGCTCATTCCCGAAGATTTTGAAGGAAGCATCTTCTTTCCTACCTGACAACTCATCCATTCCCGTTCCCTGTAAAAAGAACATTGACGAGGAGCCCAAAGAGGCTTATACATTCATTTTCAACAATGAACGTAGATGGTCAGATGATTTTCAAAATACGATACAGTATCTTAAACAACGTCACATGGGGGATGTTGCCGTGTTCTTCCGTACTAACAATGAGGTATATCATGGATACTCGTTGATAAGGGCATTAAATATTCCAGACGTGAGAATACGCATCCAAGGCGCTTCTGAATGTGAACTCTTTAGAAAGAGAGAGATCTATGCTGTAATCCACATGATTGAGAAAGAAGGTGACAAACCTTTGGTTTTAGAAAATGATCAGACAAAAAATTGGGTAAAGAACAGCGTTTCTGGGTGGATTGCTAAGCTCAAAAACTGGGATAGCTTTTATTTGGATTTTGCTTATACTCTTGTTCTCGATTATCTGGACTTCGCAGCAGGTGATGAGGAAAGACATACCTATATTGAAATGTCGGAGGCCATAAAACAGTCCTTGGCAGAAGATAACCCTCAGTTGTATAAAATATACGATAAATATCAGAATCAACGTATATTACAGGATAAACAGATGAATGTCGTTCTGACGACAATGCATAAAGTAAAGGGCCTGGAGTTTGATGCAGTGATTGTAACCCCGTCTGTTGCCTCTCTTCCGTTCGATCCACGAGAAGAGGTTGATATAGACATACCACTGAGTGACCATGACAAAGAGTGTATTGAAGAAGAACGTCGTCTTTTATATGTTGCATTTACCCGTGCCAGGAAATTTCTTACGGCATACCTTGGCACACGTGAGAATGCGGTAAAAGATATGAGTAAATATGAAGGTGATGACACTTCTCTTGGAATTAGAGAGCGGCATCCTGGCCTTGATAATTACAACATCGGGTATAACGCAGGCTACAATTTCAGAAATAATAAGACAATTGTAAATAGTGTAGAAAAGAATGCTCCCGTAACAATTCAACGATATGATAATACAGATAGGAATGGACGGAGCTTCCATGTTTACAACGTTATCTGTAACGGTCAGGTTGTGGGGCAGTTGTCTAGGTCGAGTTCTATTGCTCAGAGGATGGATGATGAGGGAATAAGAATACTAAAAGGCTTCTTCGTAAGTGATGTTTTCTATTGGACTTATCAAGATTCTCTGTCAACAGACCAGAGAAATATGCGTGTAAATGGATATTCCACGGACTATGCCTCGAAGTGGTGTGATGAAGCCAAGCGTCAAGGCTTTATTTTCATTGTGAGTATTTCTGGATATGGTAACTAAATAAAGAATATTATGAGTTTAATTGTATATGAATGTCAACGAGCCGGTCATGGTCACGAAATTCGCCAATTTAGCGCGGCAGCTCAATCTCTTTACGACTATTTTGATGGTCGTGATGAAACTGCGCTATTCATAGGTAATGTAAACGTTGGAGAAGCAAATCTGGACGGACTTATTATAAAGAATGATGCTATCATAATTGTTGAATTTAAAGACTATGAAGGTAGCTTAGTAGCAAGACAGAATGGTGACTGGACTTGTGATGGTAAGGCTATAAAAGGCGGAAACGGGGGAAAGTCTGTTTTCGAACAGTTGCGTAAGAATCAAAGAATCTTAAGAAAAGTTATAGCTGAAAACGGATACTTTACAGAAGCTCAGCGTAGCGATATTAAAGGACTTGTTGTTCTTACGAAGCTAAAGAGCTATTCCGATGATTTTGACCGCTCTAACAAAGCTTGGATTTTTGTGTCCGACATAGATAACATTGGAAATAAAATGCATGATATTGTGTCTGCTGATTTCAGAGACACACGAACTGGCCGTGTCACAGAAGTAAATATAACTGATGAAGATATTTTCAACTTCCTCCGTAAAATGAGAATTGATGAGTCTTCTATGGTAACAGATTTTACAGACACCACAATGATGCCTTCTGATATATATGATAAGTCTCATGCGCATAATGGAAAACACTATTCTACAGCAACATTATTAGCTAATAAAACAGCAGAAGTAGAAAGCTTAAGAGAAAAAATAGATAATTTGCTATCACAAATTAACACCATCAAAGTAGAACACTAGTGTCCCGTTAAAATTGTGAATCGGCCGCATAACAAGCTATATATCTGAGCGATACAAACAATTTTAAGGTAAACCGATTTGATTTCGAAACTTAACCCAACTAGTATAAGATGTTATATAAGTGCTTGAATATCAAGAACGGTATTCCGAGAATTTGAGCTCAGATGATACTTCGCGATTTTAACGGGACAGCAGTGAAAGTAGAACATCAAAAGATTGTAAATGAGAAGGAACTGTTGATCAATCAACAAAAGGCAGAAATTCTGCAAGCGATGGCAGATAAATTGGAGGCAGATAAAGCTATACTGGCAACACAATCAAAAGTTGAGCAACTGACAGAACAATTAGAAGATATGAAGAAAGTCTCTCCTGAACAAATACAGGAAGAGGAACATGCTATAGTTGAACAAATTGCAGTAATATCTCAAACGATTCAAAACGATATTGTTCAAACATCTAAAACTGAAGAACAGAGTAGTAGTGCCGCTCCAGAAACAGAAAAGCCGAAGAAAAAAAGATTCGGCATGAAAGAAAGGGTTCTTAAAGAGTTTAATGTTGGAGAAGATTCTCTTGATGCCGAGCAGATTGGACTTATTGAGCGTGAACTTAGTAAATCTATGATAGTATCAGGATGTGCTGGTAGTGGAAAGTCTGTAATCGCCATGTACAAAGCTAAACAGATTATAGATGAAGGAGGCGATGTTATCATGATTGCATATACGAAATCTCTCAATCGCTATATGCAACAAGGCAGACCGATTCCCCAAACAGAAAGGCATTTTTACTATCATTGGCAGTGGGTCGATGCAGGAAGGCCGTCTGCAGACTATATCATAGTAGATGAGATTCAAGATTTTTCACGTGAGGAAGTCAATGAGTTTATTAAAGCAACAAAGAAGTGCTTTTTCTTCTTTGGTGATACTGCACAGTCAATACCCGTTGGCGGAATTAAATTAGTGCATATTTAATTTGTCCAATGGGTTTGTTATTAATCTTGTTTATATATTGAAGGATTGTAAGTGCACTAATTTTCCCCGTAATTCTGGTAAACAATCCTTCTGTTTGTTTTGCGTAAT
>QKJQ01000037.1 GCA_003249225.1 Clostridia bacterium
CTACTGTCCTCCTAATGTGTTTTTATTTACGTAACTGGCAGGTCACGTTTTTATTATACACATTAGGAGTTTTTATATCTGAATACATCGCTAAAGCTTCTATAGAACCACGCGACTATCGCGTGGTTTTCATCATACAAAAAAACGCCTTTCATCTCTTACAGAGACGAAAGACGTTATGTCCTACGCGGTACCACTCTTTTTTGTGATTGCTCACACTCTCAACGGATACGATCATATCCTCCCATTGTAACGGTCAGGTTCCGTCTGCTCCTACTTTTAATTCAGGCAGCTGCTCCAAGGTGAGTTCTGATCATCTCTTCCGCTGTCTCGCATCGACCGACAGCTTTCTGAATTCAGTGATTCTCTTACTATTCCTCTTCCTTGCATTTTTCTATTCAATTCAAATAATAACTAAAAGGTAAATTAAGTATATCAGAAGCCGGTCAAGGTGTCAACAGCCAGAATTTTGACCTCTTCCTGAACAAATTCAACCATTTCTATCTGACTGGGCTTTCTTCACACAATGAATTATGGTTCATCTGCACCGATATACGGTCAGGTCCTTAGTTATTCAACGCTTTGTCCATTTGCCAGCTTAATGTATAACTCATTTAATTGCTTCTCGTCAACCACATTTGGAGCTTCTGTCATCAGACAGGAGGCATCTTTTACTTTCGGGAAGGCAATAACATCACGAATGGATTCTTCCTGTGCCATCAGCATGATCAGACGGTCAAGACCATACGCAAGTCCAGCGTGAGGCGGTACACCGTATTTAAATGCATTCAACAGGAAACCAAAACGATCATAGGCTTCTTCTTTTGTAAATCCAAGGACTTTGAACATAGTTTCCTGTACATCACTCTGGAAGATACGAACGCTGCCGCCGCCGACTTCTGTACCATTCAGCACGATGTCGTATGCTTTAGCACGTACTCTTCCGGGTTCTGATTCAAGATATTGGAGATCCTCATCCATTGGCATGGTAAATGGATGATGCATCGCAACGTAGCGGTCTTCCTCTTCGGAGTACTCGAGTAAAGGAAATTCTGTCACCCAGAGGAAATTATACTGATTGCCATCAAGCAGTTCAAGCTGTTTTGCAATCTCAACGCGAAGCGCTCCAAGCACTGAAAATACAGTGGAATTCTTGTCTGCAGCAAACAGCAGAAGATCTCCTTGTTTTCCTTCCATTGCATCCACGATCGCTGTAAGTTCTTCTTCTGTCATAAACTTAGAGAACGAGGATTTATAGGTTCCATCTTCACCGATCGCAAGATAAGCAAGACCTTTGGCACCATAACCTTTTGCAAATTCAACCAGTGCATCGATCTTCTTTCTGGGCATTGCTCCCTGTCCGTTTATATTGATTCCTCGCACAGAACCACCTGCTTCCAGCGCTCCTGTAAACACTGAAAATCCACAGCCCTTTACGATTTCTGATATATTTTTAAGTTCAAATCCAAAACGTGTATCCGGTTTGTCAGAACCATAGCGGTCCATCGCTTCCGCATAGGTCATACGCTGAATCGGAAGCTGTACATCAACCCCAATGGTCTCTTTGAACATGCGTTGTAAAAGTCTTTCGTTTACATCAATAACATCATTGATATCCACAAAGGAGAGTTCCATATCGATCTGTGTAAACTCCGGCTGACGGTCTGCACGCAGATCCTCATCACGGAAACACTTAACGATCTGAAAATACCTGTCATAACCGGAAACCATCAACAGCTGCTTAAATATCTGAGGAGACTGCGGCAGCGCATAAAATGTTCCGGGATGCACACGACTTGGAACGAGATAATCTCTGGCTCCTTCCGGTGTACTTTTGGTAAGCATTGGTGTCTCAATCTCAAGAAATCCTTCTTCCGAAAGAAACTGTCTGGTCAGTGTAGCCACATGGCTTCTCATGATCAGGTTCTTCTGAAGATCCGGTCTTCTAAGATCAAGAAATCGGTACTTTAAGCGAAGTTCTTCCTTTGTTTTTGAATCTTCTTCAATCGGGAAAGGAGGTGTCTCAGCCTCTGATAGAATACGTACTTCTTTTGCGCGGATCTCAATTGCTCCGGTAGCAAGATTTTCATTTTCTCCGCCGGATCTTGCTGTAACAGTTCCTACCACCGCTATAACAAACTCAGAACGCAGCTTTTCTGCTTTTGCAAACCCCTCTGCATCGATCTCACCCTCTTCAAAAATAATCTGAAGCAGGCCGGAACGGTCACGCAGATCAACGAAAAGTATACTTCCCTTATTACGGCTCTTTTGTACCCATCCCATCACGGTAACTGTGGATCCGATATCTTTCTTGCTTACTTCTGTACATCTGTGGCTTCTGTGCAAGCCCATCATTGATTCTGCCATACTTTCCTCCATTTTATATCTGCAGCGTTTTGCACGCCTATTCTCATACGCAGATTATTTCGTAACACGCAATATTCTGACTCTGTCATTTCCCGGATATCATTCTCGTTACCCGGCTTCATGTGGGCATAATACCCGCGACCTTTTGCCCCTAGTATCATACTATTGTTTACAAAAAAAATCAATATACAATCAGGGATTCACCCCTGCTAATTCGCGCTCTTCTTCCAGTTTTCGTTCCAGTGCATTCTCATTGGCTTCTTTTATATAGTTCTTTAACACTTCGAATTTATCATCGTTAACAATTCGTAGGAAAGCAAGGAATATCTTCATATCAAAATTTTTCACTTCATCGATCATCATC
This sequence comes from Clostridia bacterium, assembly GCA_003249225.1. GTDB lineage: Bacteria > Bacillota > Clostridia > Lachnospirales > Lachnospiraceae > SZUA-448. The sequence continues at coordinate 2,732 of QKJQ01000037.1, forward strand.
TGCACGGCTGTATCAATGTCAAATGCCGCCCGGTAGGGACGTTCCGAGACAAGTGCGGCAAAGACATCACATATTCGCAAGATCCTTGATGATACCGGAATTGCAAATCCGGACAGATTGGATGGATATCCTGATCCGTCAAAATTCTCATGATGATGATAAACACCCTCCAGTATAACATCCGGATACAGCTTCATATTCTTCAGAATTTCATATCCAAGGGTCGGATGCATCCTCACATACTTCATCTCTTCAATCTTTAAGGATTCACGCCTTCTTCCATACAGATATTCACCAAGTTTTAATTTCCCGATGTCGTGGACCATGCCTGCACGAGCCATTTCATTGCAAAAGGACTCATCCATTCCCAGCTCCCTGGTAAGGTTTCCTGCCAGATAACTTACGATTATCCCGTGATCTATTGCATCCTGCATATCTTCGAGCATCGAATCTTCAACCTCAAAGCGCTCTGTGATACTTTGATTATTCAAATTGAAATCCTCCAAAATATCAAAACGAATCTTCACTATTCGCTTTGATGTATACTTCCAGCCAACATAGCATCCAACATTATCTATCTCTTATATACTTCTTTCATCAAGAAAATCTCTTTTTCTCTGTATCATCTCATCTATTCTGTCAATGTAATGATTTAAGTTTTTTACATTCTCAACCCGTTCGAACCGAACCCCTTCGGTTGTAGTGTCAAACAGTATCTTGGACGAACCTCCTGCACCAAGTGCCAGAATGCTCTGCTTCTCTTCCATAATAAGAATATTATAGATACCTTCTTTACCGTATCTTGCATATCCGGTATTCTCAAGGTTTTCGGTCATATTTTTCTGACGGTACAGATAATAAGGTTCATATGCATGCTCTCTCGCATATTCCGAGGTAAGTATAAGCATCTTTTCTACATCCGATGCTCCAATATCATGGAATCTTTGACCCTCCATATTCAGTCTTGCTGCACGTTTCAAAGCAAGTGTATGCACGGTAAGGCTGTCCGGGTTCAAATGTTCTATTCTTCGTAGGGTTTCTGCCACATCTTCCGGTGTCTCACCTGTCAGACCAATGATCAGATCCATGTTTATGTTATTATGTCCCAATTCACGTGCCATGGAAAAGGCTTCTTCGATTTGCTTTGATGAGTGCTGCCTGCCAATAGCCATCAGTGTCTTATCATTCATCGACTGCGGATTGATGGATATTCTGGATACATTAAAATCTTTCAGCACGGCAAGCTTATCTCTGGTAACTGTGTCCGGTCGTCCGGCTTCCACTGTAAACTCACTGGATTCATCCATACGAAAATTTTCATAGACAAGCTTCAGCAGCCGTTCCAGCTGGGAAGGACTAAGTGTTGTCGGTGTTCCGCCGCCTATGTATACTGTATTCAGTTTTTTTTCAGGGAACAAGTCCTTCGCATATCGTATTTCTTTTTCAAGTGCATCAAGATACGGATCGACAAAACTTTCAAACTTAGCGAGCGGAAATGAAGTAAAGGAGCAATAGTGGCAAGTAGTCGGACAAAAGGGTATCCCGATATAGATACTGTAGCCTTTTCTGTAATTAATCTGGTCTAGGATCTGCATTTCCCGCTTCGCCACGGTAAGACTAAGCTCTGTTTTCTCTTTCGAGCACAGGTATTCTGTCTCCATATGCGTACTGATTTTCGGTTCCTTCTCCCCTTGTTCCAACATCTCATAAACCAGCTTTGTCGGTCTTACACCAGTCAGTATTCCCCATGGAAGAGACCGCCCTGTTATTTTTCCCAGTATACGAAAAATAGCACGGCCCAGCTGATTTCTGTATAATTTATGATCACGTTTTGTTGTTTCCGAACAGTCCTCGAGAATTCTGTTTTCTGAAAGAAAGCAGATCCTGAATCGATCTGCTCCTGTTTGTATCATCATCCCGTCTGTCAATGTCTGCAGCTTTCTGTCAATCTCTTCCTGATAGGCAAGAACTTCAACCTCATACCGCTCATTCTGGTAAAATGCCTTCACCAGAGGCCGTATATCCTGTTCAAATTCTTCGCCGATTATTATCAATTTATCAAAATACTGCATCCTGATCCCCGTTCTGTACGTACCTGATTTCTATATCTTTTTAGTTAGGACTTACTTTTTTCTTTGTATTATGTACGGAATAGCTTGTGTTAACCATGATAGAAACCTGCAACAATAGTCTGCTCAATTTTTCGCCGCAGCTGATTTTATGTCTGTATGTTATACGTATGGATTATTGTTCTTCTCGTACCCCACTGTCGTTGGTTCACCATGTCCTGGGAGTAAAAGAACCTCATCTTTCAGGCAGAACAACTTTACTTTAATGCTTTGTATAAGCTGCTCCATATTACCGGTTGCGAAATCTGTCCGCCCAACTGAATTTCTGAAAATAGTATCACCACAGAACACTACATCCTCTTCTTTGCAAAAAAAGCATACGCCTCCAATGGTATGGCCCGGTGTCTCAAGTACAATCAATGTACTGTCTCCAAAGCTCAGTTCATCTCCATCTGCTAAATAGCTGTCTGCGTTCAGCGTACAGTTCTTTCGAAATAACTGTGATGCATTCATTCTGGCATCCTGTAATAATTCTTTTTCTTTGCTTCCCGCAAGAATTGGAACATTCATTTTTTCAGACAGGGCTTTGGCTGCGCTAATGTGGTCGTAATGGCCATGCGTCAGCAGAATTCCAAGAAGTTTCACGCCATTTTCATTCAGTGCCTGTTCAATATCATCTTCCTGTGCCGCTGGATCAATAATATATCCTAACTTGCTGTTCTGATCATATACCATGTAGCAGTTTGTCTGCATCATACCAAGGATCAGTGTTTTTATTGTCAGATTACCCATTAAAATGCTGTCCCTTCTTATCTTGTAACTCAGCCTGTCGTACGTTTAATATCAATTACTTTATCAACATTGCGCAGTTTTGCGATGATTGCATTCATCTGCTCAATGCTGTTGATCTCAAATCCGATATTAACGGTTACAAGCCCCTGTTTGCTCGTTCTGGCCGTAAGTGAAGTGATTTCGATCTTATTCTCTGTAAAGATTCTGGATATATCAACGATTATACCGGTTCGGTTGTTCGCATATAAGGTCAGCTCGGTATAATAAGATTCTTTTGTGCTCTTCTCAAGATTAGGGTTCCACTCTGCTTCAATCAGTCGTACCCTGTCTTCTTCCGGCATATTCAATATATTAATACAGTCTGTACGATGAAGGGATACTCCTCGGCCTCGTGTAACAAAGCCAACAATCTCATCACCCGGTACCGGTGAACAGCATTTTGAAAAATGTACTGCGACATCATCAATACCCTGAACAATAATACCGCCCTTGGCTTTGACTTTATCTATTCGTTCCTTAATTGTACCAGACATGGTCTCTAAGATATCACTGTCAGAAACCTGCTTCTTATACTTCTTCTCATATTCTTCGAGAAGCTTATTAATGATCTGACCTTCTTTCAGACCGCCTCTTCCGACTGCCGCATAGATGGCATCCCAGTCCTTGAATCCGTATTTATTCAGGCATGGCTCCATAAATTCCGGCTTTAAAAGGTCGCTAAGAACAAGATTCTTGGATTTACAATAGGAAAGCAGTTGTTCTCTGCCCCTTTGCATATTATCTTCCTTGTTCTCGGTCTTGAACCATTGGTTGATCTTATTCTTTGCCTGTGTACTTTTAACAATATTCAGCCAGTCCCGGCTAGGACCTTTTGAATTCTGAGAAGTCAGGACCTCAATACGATCACCGTTCTGAATAACATAATCAATCGGTACAAGCTTTCCATTCACTCTTGCTCCGACCATCTTATTTCCTACCGCACTATGTATACTATAGGCAAAATCAACGGGATTTGAGCCCGCTGGTAAATTCTTAACATCACCGGTTGGTGTAAAACAGAATACATTGTCTGAAAAAAGATCGAAGTCATTCTTCAACAGACTTAAAAACTCCTTGTTATCAGAGAGATCCCTCTGCCACTCAAGTACTTCACGAAGCCAGGTCAGTTTTTCACCTTCGGTATCCTGAGACTTTTTACCATCCTGTCGTTCTTTGTATTTCCAATGCGCTGCGATACCAAACTCCGCTGTACGATGCATGTCATGCGTACGGATCTGTATTTCGAACGGTGTTCCGTTCGGTCCGATCAGTGTAGTGTGCAGTGACTGATACATATTGGGTTTCGGCATGGCTATATAATCCTTAAAACGACCCGGAATCGGTTTATACATCTCGTGTATGATTCCAAGTGCCGCATAACAATCTTTTACATTATTTACGATAATTCTCACTGCGAACAGATCGTAGATCTGATCTAGTGTTTTGTGCTGGTTCACCATCTTTTTATAGATACTAAAGAAATGTTTTACCCGACCATTAATATCTGCCTCAATGCTTGCTTCTTCCATACTTTTGCTTACATCACTGACAACACCACGAATAAAGCCTTCCCGCTCTTCTTTCTTTGAAGCGATCTTATCCAGCAATTCTTTGTATACATCAGGTTCCAGGTATTTTAAAGATAAGTCATCGAGCTCAACTTTGATTTTCGAGATACCGAGACGCTGTGCGATCGGTGCGTAAATCTCAAGAGTCTCACGGGATTTTGATATCTGCTTTGCTGCGGTCTGATACTCCATCGTCCTCATATTATGAAGACGATCTGCCAGTTTGATCAGAATAACTCGGATATCTTTTGCCATAGCAAGAAACATCTTTCTAAGATTCTCTGCCTGTATCTCGATCTTGTCCGTCGAATAGTTCATCTGCGTCAGCTTTGTTACACCATCGACCAGCAACAGAACTTCCTCTCCAAACTCCTTCGCAACTTCTGCCTCTGATATATTGGTGTCTTCAATAATGTCATGAAGAATCCCGGCTACGATCGTTTCCTTGTCAAGTTCCAATTCAGCCAGTATAATAGCGACACTGAGTGGATGTATAATATAGGGTTCTCCTGATTTTCTAAGCTGTCCGGTATGAGCATCTGACGCAACTTTATAAGCCTTCTCAATCATGGAGAGATCTGTGGAAGGCCGATATTGGCGAATGGTCGTTATTAATGTCTCAAAAAGTTCTTCCGGCGGGATGAATCTGGCTCCCTCCGATTCTTCGACCATTGGTCTCTCATATTCAATTGCGTCTTTCATCTCATCAGCCATATGGTCTCCTCGCAGTACATATTACCGTCATTTATTTCATGCTTTTCATTAACAAAGACATTATTTGCCTTCGTATTGAATTACTGCTTCAACATTATAACCTTTTAATTTATCTCTTCCGTTCAGACCCTTTAATTCCATAAGGAATATAATCTTAACGACATCACCACCGAGTTCTTTGATCAGCTTTGTAATAGCTTCTATCGTACCGCCGGTTGCAATCAGATCGTCTACGATAACAACTCTTTGTCCTGGTTTAATAGAATCTTTATGCATCTGAATCACTGCAGAACCATATTCAAGATCATACTCGATCTCGACTGTTTCACAGGGAAGCTTTCCTTTTTTCCTTACCGGAATGAAAGGTTTGTTAAGATTATAGGCAATCGGAACACCGAAAATAAATCCTCTGGATTCAGGTCCTACAAGAACATCAAAATCAACTCCGTCTAAAAGTTCCTGCATCTTATCAATCGCAAGACGAAGGCCGTCTTTATCCTGCAGTACGCTGGTCACATCACGGAACATTATCCCCTTTTCCGGAAAATCCGGAATTGTTCTAACATAGTCTTCTACCCTTTTCATAACTTTCTCCTTTTTATCTGAAATCGTTCTTTTCTGCTTAATGATAATTGTGTATTATATCACAGTACCCGTATTTATGCAAACAGCTGTTGGCCGAAATACACGGTTCATTCAGAATAAAGCTGCCATAACAGTCTTTTGGTTTCTTCGTTTTTTACTTAACGCAACATGATTCTGGAGCCGTTGAATGGCATTCTGCTTATTTCCGTAAACTCTGCCCTAAAATCGAAGATTCCCGCATAGGCTTTATTATCCCAGGCACCGCCGTAGGTAAGAATATATTTTTTATCTTTCTCACCAATATTATACCATGCATCACAATAGTAGGAACTTGTCGATGCACCATTTCCTATCACAGAGGGGAACATGAATCCCGGCATCGCAGGATCGTATCCCATCTCTTTTATACACATTCTGGTCGGTTCACCAAAATCATTGGGAAGAAGTATGGAATTCTGAACCGGCAGATCATAATTTACTTCCTTTTCTGTTCTGTCCGGGAACAGAACACTAAGCCTGTTATTGCAGACATAAGCATCCTCTACAAAAACTGATAAATTCCCCCACAGATTCTCAATATGCCTGTACTTAAAGGAAGAATGACCATCTGCGAACTTTCTTCGGCCGGTATGATATTTTATGATATCCGTATCACCATTGACTCTTGGAAGACAGCAGATACCTGTTTTCTTTGTTATAATATCGACTGGTGGTCCGCTGAAGGTGATTTCTAAAAATTTTCCATCCAGTTTTTTTGTATTTAGTACTTTTCGCTGAAATTCTCCTGGCGTATTCCGAAAGTTGCTCCACCGATTCAAAACAGTGACACTGTCACCTTTTATAAAACGCTTGGTAACAGAGGAATACAGCAATATAATCTTGTTGGATGCTTTTGCGTCCCTTCTGGCATAATACGTTGATGCCTTATTCCTGATCAGGTATGGAATGTATACTACCCCTTCAAAAATCGACTGACTGTCTAAGGTCGCTGCTTCGATCATAAAAAGTTTTTGAACTGCAAGAATTGCATTCAAGTCACATTCTTTGTAATGACCGCCATCCGTCTTCCTGATCATGGTACGTATTTCTTTCAACGTACGTTTGATCATTGGTTCTGTATGATTTACACATTTTACTTTATCTCCATGCTTTGATGAAAAGTATGCGCCAATATAAATATGGGAACAAGATCCTTCGGCTGTCAGAAAGGCAGGATCTAATTCAAACCCCTCCAGTTTTTCTTGGCTGATCCAAAGTGAATCGTAACCATTCTTCACTTCTCTTTTCGTGTAGAACTTCGGAATTTCAACCATGACCTGTCCGGCTTTCCCATCTCTGGAAAATCCTTCTTCTCCCTGATACAGTACTTTTCTCTTCCCGTCTTCTGAAAAGCTTACGGCACAAAGACGAATCTTAGACCATGGATAGATCTGATCAAAATCATTCTGGTAAGGTGTCACTGGTTGATTTCCCATGGTATAAGTAAAATGCAGTCCTTTTGCATCATCGATTCTCTCACACACAGGATTCGGGTCTTCGATTCTGTGACGGATACCGTACCTGGTACCTTTTGGACTGCCTTTCTTTTCATACCTCATCGTCATTTCATAACCAGAACCGCCCTGTACAAGTAATACCGCACCCGTAAACAAATTCATTGCTTTTTTTCGCAGTTTCCTCTTGTTTTTATCCTTTTGCAGATACCATTCGCCATTTTCATAAAGGATCTCTGTTCCGGTCTGTATCGAGGGCAGCTTTATAAGCTGTTCTTTGTATGGCTCGTATTCGGTTGGAATTCTGCCATATTCTATCTGTAATCTGTTCCCGAGTAAATCTTTTGTTTCCAGCGTTCGATCAGCAAAAAAAACTCTTGCATAAGCAGCATCTTCTGGAATCTGTGCTATGGATATCGTCTTTCCGTGGAACGTCGTTTTGGGGTTCCTTAGCTCTGTGAATTTCTTTTTCTTGATTGTTCCTTTGGCAGGTTCTCCTCTCTGATCAATGAACTGCCATAGAGCACAGTTATATCCATCCCCGCTCATTACAAGATATTCACTGATGCTTCTGGATACAGGGAACCAGGCTGTTGTAAGCTGTTTCTTGAACAATACCGTCTTGAATTCTTTGTCATCTTCCAGTTTTCCGGACCGGAATTTATGAGGTACAAGATTCTTCCCTGTTATCAGAATGGATATTGGTTCTGTTGTTTCTTCCATGGAAACCACTTTGACTTTGCATTCTGCTGCATAATCGTGCAAAAGAACTGCTGGCTGATCAACATTCATCTGAATTATTCTTTGTGACATTGTTATCTCCGTTTCTGCACGGATTTTCGTGCAATTATATCCTCACCCCTGAGTAGATCAAAATGCATGTGATATGTAAATTTCTGATTCAAAAACGGAATTGACTGGGCAGATATGCTTTTACATAGATTCCTTCTTCCCTGTATTCCTCGCATAAAAGCTGTCCGAATTTTCTTATGGTCTGTATCTTGCCAGCTTCTGAATAGGGTATGATTTTCTCTATCAATATTTTTCTTTCATTTAGGATTTCCTCAATGATCTGACAGAGCAAAGAAATGCCTTCCCCAGTTTTTGCAGATATTTTAACTGTCTTATCCGCCTTCAGATCTTTTAATGGCTGAGCCTCCAGAGAATCCTGCTTATTAAATGCAGTTATTACAGTCTTATCTGTCACACCAAGATTCTGGAGGGTCTCATAGACAACAAGCATCTGATGGTATGCATTTTTATTTGATGCATCGACTACATGAAGTATGATATCTGCGTATTTTGCTTCCTCAAGCGTAGAACGAAAAGCATCAACAAGATGGTGCGGAAGCTTTCTGATAAATCCTACCGTATCTGTGAACAATACCTGCTGACCACTTTCCAGTGTCAGATTTCTTGTTGTGGGATCCAATGTGGCAAAAAGTTTATCTTCTTCCAAAACTCCTGCATTCGTCAGTTTATTCATCAACGTGGATTTCCCAGCGTTGGTATACCCGATGATGGATACGATGGGCATTGAACTTTTCATTCTCTGAGCACGCGCTACTTCACGGTTATTCTTCACTTCCTTTAACTCATGATTCAGCTGTGTGATTCTCTCTTTTATAAGACGTCTGTCTTCTTCAAGCTTCTTCTCACCTGGTCCCCTTGTTCCAATACCACCACCAAGCCTGGAGTAATTTCTCATACCAATCAGTCGTGTGGATTTATATCGAAGTTGTGCCAGTTCGACCTGAATTTTTCCTTCTCTGGTCGAAGCCCGTTTTGCAAAAATATCAAGAATCAGTCCAGTTCGGTCCATTACTTTCGTATCAAGTTCGACTGACAGATTCTTCATCTGAGCCGGTGACAGTTCATCATCGCAGATAATACCATCGGCTGATAAGGAATTGATTAATTCTGCTACTTCTTCTATCTTCCCTTTGCCAAGATACGTTCCCGGATGTGCACTTTCTCTGTTCTGAATTACCTTTGCAACCACCTGTGCTCCAGCTGTCAGTGTGAGTTCTTCCAGCTCATCCACAGACTCTGCTGTATCATCTGCGTCATTTGTTGCCACGGCTACAAGAATTATGCGTTCTTTTTTTTCTTTCGTGTCATATAGCTCTGCCATGAAGTCTCCTATCTATTCCTATGAATGTTGATTTTGCCTGTTCGAAAGTCAACATTCAGATTAATAATTCTCTACTATTTCATGCGGATATTCAAAGTATATAACTTCTTTTGTTCTGTCTCTTCACCGCATTTACTATTACTTTTTTCTGCCAGGCACTCTTAGTGATGCCTTATTACCTTAAACCTTTCCAGACTGTATTCCTCATACCTTTTAATTCCACCTTTTTGCATTGCGATCTCTACCTGCTTTTCAACCGTGGTTATCCCTGGAAGATTCGGCAATAAAAGTCCTCTTCTTCCTTTGCAGCTTATAATCACACCATAAAGATCCGGGTCAAGCTCAGAAAGTGAAGCAATCGATTCCGGTGGTGAAAGCACATCCACACTGTAAACTAATTTACCTAATTCTTCTTCAGATACCGGTGGAAATCTCGGGTCTTCCATACCTGCACTTACAGCATTTTGTATGATCTCATCTGCAATGCACTTTTTCGTTGGTGCTATGGTTCCAATACAGCCTCGTAATTGTCCATCCAGCTTCAACGAAACGAAAACCCCCGCTTGCTTACTTATCATTTCATCATCCAAATCATTTTTCTGTTCTTCTGGCAAACTATACCGTTTTTTTGTTCTGACAAAGGTTTCAAGAGAAGCTCTGGCAAGTGCAACGTAGTCATCTTCCTTTTCTTTTAACGCTAAAAGCCTGTCTGTTTCTCGCTTTTCATATATCTGATCAAATTGTCTGTTCTCTGATACAACCGGATTTCTGAAAGCAACAACTCCATATCCAACACCGAACGGTCCTTCATAGGATAGCTTTTCTGTTGTCGGCAAGAGACCATCCAGACATCCGGCCATAATAACAAACGATCTCATCCCACATTCAGATGCCAGTTCCAGAAGATCCTCTGGATAATCAAATAGATTTCCAAAAGCTGCCTCAGAAAGATCCTTCATAATTCTTTTGTCAAATTCCGGGCCTTCCACGCAGAATCCATAAGGTCCGTCTTCTTTTAATACGTGGGAAAGATCACCGCTGGCTATAATAACTGCTCTTCGCTCAAGCTTGCTTACTGTCCTTGCAATGCATTTACCGAACCGGTAATGTGTCAGCAGTGAAAATCCGGACAAACCGATTCGCACGATCCTTGTACCCTTGTAAGCTTCCTGAATCATACGAAGAGGTACCATGGTTCCGTGATCCAGTTCCGCTTCACGCTCTCCTTGTCTGCCGGCTGCAATACCATCTGCTGCCGCTTCTTTCTCCAATTCTTTGCTGAATTCCTCATCATATTCAGTAAAAACTTCCAGTTCCTTATGACCAAACTGCCAGAAGTTCCCCTTTGCCTTTTTCCCGGGTGATATATGAAAGTAATCAGAATACATCACACTATGAGGCGAAAACACAAGGATCAGCTCGGGTGCATATTCAGCGATCTGCTTTGCAATTCTTTCATAGCTTTCTATTGTTTCTTTTATTTCCTGTTCCTGACCCTTCCCGATCTCTCTCATCATAATTGGCGGATGAGGAACAACATAAGCGGCAAGTATTGACATAGTAACCTCCATTTCACGTCCTTGCATAAGTAACATTTCATGCTCTGACATTCAAACAAAAACTTCCGGAAACTTAACCAATGAAATTAAAATATGGAAAATTCTCGTGGTTACACGTATTCTATACTGTTAATAACGCATTTATTATAGCAAATCATTGATAAATATACAACATGATAGCTAGTTCCCAACTTCATGCTGCTTTTCACCATAAAACAAAAGGAGCCAGACTGAATGACCGGCTCCAACATTTCTGTACTTATTTTGATATTACGATTGATCCGCAGCTTTTTCCATCTCGATCCGATAGGTTTCAAAAATCGATGCTGCCATTGCTACAAGCTCAGCACAGGGTCTCTTCCTGTAATACTCCTCGGTCCTTTTTTCCGGCACCGGTTCATCTTTTCCTTTGCCGAGTCCAAGAAGTTCTCTGCAAATGATGGACCCGTTCCTGCTTTCAAATTCTGCGGCAAGTTTCTGAATCCTCTCATAGTGATCGCTCTTTGCCGAAAAATCCTTGGGATCTGAATATCCATACAACATACCGGCTGCCATGAACATACCGGTTACTGCACCGCATACTTCGCGAAGTCTTCCCATTCCTCCGCCAAACGAGGAACTGATTTTTAGTGCTGTTTCTGTGTCAAAATCATAATCTTCACAGAATGCAAGAAAAACTGATTGTGAACAGTTATACCCTTGTTTAAAATAACTCATTGCAAGATCATGTTTTATCTTACTCTTTTTTTCTTTATCAGATTCCATCGTTAGCTTCTCCATTCCCTGACCAGATTCTACTATTTTATCAGACTGTATTCTCTTGTCAACGTGTGGATGAATGAATTTTACTCCATATTTTTTCAAAAAACACAAAGAAAGGCCTGTCTGATTTTGTGTTTTGAGAAAAACATTTCGCCGTTAATTTTTCCAACGGCATTTTATCAAGGTTCTCGAAAAAATAATCGCGGATTGGAGGCCTTTTGACCGAGCGAAGAATCACACTGTTTCGGATCAATGCCTGTTTACGGTTGATCTGTCTTGTTTCCATCAGCTCTGATAATTGAAGAAAAAGTCTCTTTCCTTTTTTATTGTGAAAGAAGAATAGCGAGATTCCTTTATCATCGTTCCATTCAGGAATAACACGGTTCGCTCCCCAGAAATCTGCTATCGTAATGTCGCTGATTCTTGACATCGTCTTAAAGGAACAGTCATAGCAGGAAGGACGTAGGGATATATCCTTACGGAACAGCTTCAGATAATAATCTTCGTTCAGCCTGTTCACGGTCTCACTGCCATTCTCGTACCCTGCTGTTACACTGAATCTTCTCCAGCCTGTCCTCTTGTCCCGAAACTTAAAAGTAACGACTTTGGATTTTTCTTTTTGTTCGAGTTCTTTGATATAATATGCAAACACCTTTGGTGATGGTACGCCATGGCATATAATATCCACGCTGATCAGCTTTTCATAACGTTTTCCAAGAAAAGCATACAAACCGCCGATCTGACAGGGAGTTCCCGTGAACAGAACCATTCTTCCCATCTTTAAAAACTCTTCTGCCTTTTTAAAGGAATCCCCGATATAACTTTGGACATATTTTGAACCACGGAATTTAGCTATATCATCTTTTGTCTCCGCATAGGAGTGTATCACCTGCATGGATTTATCATAGCAGGCACCAAATACAACTCCACCATTATCAATGCAATAATCTGCTAACAATGTAAATGCACCACCGGAAGAACTTTGCTCCCTGACCTTGTCATCTTTGTTCCAGCAGGCATAGATCTTAGGACTTGTTCCCTGCTCGCTTTTGTTCAAAATCGGACAACTTCTCTGACACGCACCGCAAGAAACACAGGTCGCCGCATTAATCTTCGGATACCAGAAGCCTTCCTTATCCTGTTCCATTGCTATGGAATCTATGTGACAGGCCGAAACACATGCCTGGCAGCCTGTACACTTCTCTCTTTCGCATAATTCTACCATACGATCTACCAATCCTTATGCTGATATTCCAATCTTCAGTGCATTTTTATTAATTTCAATCATGGCTGCTTTTCTGGCAGGTACACATTTATCAACTGCTTTGAACAGGGATTCCTCGGTACAGAAGCCTAATTCTTTGAACATCTTTCCGATCAGAATAATATTGTCACAGCCTTCTATCTCATTTTCCCTTGCCAGTTTTCCTGCTTCGATGTAGTAAACGGTTACATCATCTCTGTTCACTTTTTTTTCGACCATGGAACTGTCTACAATTATCGTGCCTCCCGGTACAACACTGTCCACGAATTTATCCAGGGATGGAAGGTTCATTGCGACCAACACATCCGGCGTTACTACAAGCGGAGAGCCAATTGGCTCATCACTTACGACCAGACTGCAGTTACAGGTGCCTCCGCGCATCTCAGGACCATAGGATGGGAGCCAGGAAACTTCTTTTCCATCAAGCAATCCGGCATAGGCTATCAGCTTTCCAGAGAAAAGAACGCCCTGTCCGCCAAAACCAGCCAGTAATACATTCATCGTTGTGCTCATTTCTCGCTACCTCCTTCTGTAACATCTTTGTAAACGCCCAGTGGGTAGTAAGGAAGCATATTGTCACGTAGCCACTCAATTGATTCCTGCGGGGAAAGTCCCCAGTTCGTCGGGCAGGTCGATACCACTTCAATGATGGAGTAACCACGCTTGTTGATCTGATTCTCAAAGCCTTTTCTAATTGCTTTTTTTGCTGCCATAACATTCTTTACACTGTCCACACTGACACGCTGTGCCAATGCTGTACCATCCAGTGTGGCAAGCATTTCGCAGACACGGATCGGATGTCCTGCGGTTGCCGTATCACGTCCATATGGAGAGGTCTGTGTAACCTGTCCCGGAAGTGTGGTAGGAGCCATCTGTCCACCAGTCATTCCATAAATTGCATTATTGATAAAGATTACCGTTATATTCTCACCACGTGTCGCTGCATGTACGGTTTCAGCTGTTCCAATCGCTGCAAGATCACCGTCACCCTGGTAGGTAAAAACTACATTGTCAGGCAGGCATCGTTTCACACCGGTTGCTACCGCCGGAGCACGGCCATGTGGTGCCTGTACCATATCGCAATTAAAATAATTATAGCTGAACACGGAACATCCAACGGAAGCAACACCGACTGCGGTTCCAAGCACTCCAAGTTCTTCTAATACTTCACCAACCAGACGATGCACAATACCATGGGTGCAGCCGGGACAATAATGAAACGTTGCGTCGGTCAATCCTTTTGTTTTTTCAAATACAACAGCCATAGTTATGCCTCCTTTCCTGCCAATGCTTTAATCTGTTCCAATACTTCTGCCGGTGTCGGAATTATACCGCCGGTTCTCCCGTAGAAGCTTACTTTTCTCTTTCCCTCCACAGCAAGGCGTACATCGTCCACCATCTGTCCCATATTCATCTCTACGCAAAGGAATTCCTTTGTAGTCGGGATAACTTTCTGAATTGCATCCACAGGAAAAGGCCACAATGTGATCGGACGAATCATGCCGGCTTTGATTCCCTGTGCACGTGCAGAATTCACAGCACTTCGCACAACACGGGAGGAAGCCCCAAAGGCTACCACTACAACGTCTGCATCCTCGGTAAGATAGCTTTCTGCTCTCTGTTCATGCTTTTTCATCTCATCGTATCTCTGGAAACGTTCTATGTTAAGCCGTTCCAGTTCATCTACGGATATATACAATGAGTTCGCTATATTTCTGTCTCTGTTATTCTTGTGTCCATTGGTAGCCCACGGTTTTTCAGCAATTTTTGCGTTATCTGACTCTGGAAGTGTTACCGGTTCCATCATCTGTCCAAGCATACCATCGGATAAAATCATGGATGGAACTCTGTATTTTTCACCGACTTCAAATGCCAGCGGAACAAAATCCACCATCTCCTGAATGGTCGACGGTGCCAGTACAAACAGCTGAAAATCACCGTGTCCGAGTGCTTTTGTTGCCTGCCAGTAATCGGACTGGGATGGTTGGATTCCGCCAAGTCCAGGACCTCCGCGCTGTACATTTATGATAAGTGCAGGAAGATCTGATCCTGCTATGTAAGATACACCTTCGGATTTTAAACTGATTCCGGGTGAGCTAGAGGATGTCATAGCACGAAATCCTGCCGCTGCCGCACCAAGTACCATATTAATTGCAGATACTTCAGATTCAGCCTGTAAGAAAACTCCCCCCACTTTTGGCATCCTTTTTGCCAGATATGCCGATATCTCCGTCTGCGGTGTTATCGGATATCCAAAGAAGTGCCTGCATCCTGCTGCCAGAGCTGCTTCTGCAAGGGCTTCATTGCCTTTCATTAATACTTTTTCACTCATTGTCAGACTCCTTTCGCTCTCTTATCTTTCCACTGTAATTGCAACATCCGGACACATCAGTGCGCAGGATCTGCAGCCCGTACATTTTGATTGGTCGATTGACGTTGCCGGATGGTATCCTTTGCTGTTAATTCTTTCTTTTTCCAGTTCAATAATTTTCACCGGACATGCCATAACACACATCCCACAGCCTTTGCACAGCATTTCATTTACTGTTATCTTCGCCATGTTGGTTCCTCCTTATGATTATTCTCTTGCTTTATATTCTATTTTCAATAATAACA
Source organism: Clostridia bacterium (assembly GCA_003249225.1). Lineage (GTDB taxonomy): Bacteria > Bacillota > Clostridia > Lachnospirales > Lachnospiraceae > SZUA-448. The sequence continues at coordinate 18,327 of QKJQ01000037.1, forward strand.
ATTTCAAACCTGATACCGCTTTTGGCATCATATACAATCCTTAAGAACAAGATATTCGATCCCTCTGTGTGAATATCTAAGTTCTTATAGGTGTGAAGGTACTTATTCCCTCACACTTTAGTCCCAGATCGTTTTTACCATAACAGATACCGGATACATCTTCTCTATCTTGCCTGCCAGTTCCGGCATCAGATCTTCTCTTACTGCAGTCGCAGCCAGTGGCAGTCCAGTCAGTTTTGCAACTCTTTCTGCAAAATTCATCGAATTCATGACCGTATCTGCTGTTGTTTCATCTTTTAAATGAGAGTTGTTCACAATAGCCGTAGCATGGCACCTTGATGTCCATTCTATCTCCCTGAGCAGCTCTACTGCTTCTTCTGGTGTCATTGTCATATTACGATAGCAGTTCACCACATAGAACATATCATAGTCCAATGCTTCCAATTGCTGATGAAATCTTCCAAGTACCGTTGCTCCGACATCATCACCGCCAACATCGAGGATTACATAATCTTTTGTTGTAAATGTCGTATAAATCTCTGGTGACAGGGAGGGTACATCAACGTTGCTATGGGCAAATACCGGCGCTATCATTCTTATGCCCCGTTCATCCGTTTCTTTCTGGTAATCGGAAGACCGAAAATACGGATTTACAAGATCCATATCTGCCATAACAACATTCTTGCCTTCCTGTGCCAGTGTCGAGGCAAGATTTAGGGCAAGATTCGTCTTTCCGCATCCATAATGTCCGCAGATAATAGTAAATCTCTTCTTTATCATAGAACTCCTTATTTATGGCTTACAGCCATATCTGAATACTACTGTATTCTTTCTGTTATTGCACCATAATTTCAAAATAACTGATAAAAGCAATCTGTCCAAGATACATGATAGAAATGCCCGCGATTCAATCAGTTTATCACAACGTTTTATAAAATACAAGTACACTTCCCTCCTTGGGCCTGCCATTTAACAGAAAAAGGAAGAGGCAGCTATATTATGTCCGCCTCTTCCTGGTTCGTTCATTTTTCTGTGTTTTCTTTCACTTCTTTAGTTAAAATATCCATTGGCAATACAGTTATCATAGTCATAGGTCGTTCCAAGACAGTTGTCGACCGGATATGACGGATATACTGAAGTATTTCTGGTGTGATTATTGTCGATTTCGTCCGTTGTCATATTAAAATAGGTATATCGTACATAATCTTCTGTCATTCCGAGTGGATCATCCCATGTGACATCCATCTCATACCAGGTCGTCGGATCAATAGCAGAACCGCTCTCCGTCTTCATGGTCAAATAGTCAATATCATCACCATAATTTATGATGTTCCATGCGTGAGATTCTCCGGCATAACCAAAAATGATTACACTCTGAACACCCGCCAGTTCAAGTACATACTTTGTAGCCAGTGCATAGCTCATGCAGACTGGTGTATAACCTGTGCTGTTTACCAGCATTGCTGCCATGGTCTGATCATATGTGGATGCTTGATACTCCTTAAAAAGAACAAGATAATCATGAACATATTTAACCTTCTGTATCTTCGTCGCGCTCGTGCCATACGTATCAGTAATTCCCTGAATAATATCTGCAGCTGTTTCATTTGACGCAGTAAGCATTGACTGGGTCAGCGTTTCATCCCGCATGTTCAATACGATTTTGGTAACATTCCCGGAGCCATCCATGTAATATGTATAGGTTCCGATTGCCTGTAAAAGATCCGGGTTATCAATACGGACTGAGCCAACGATCCAGCTTAGGTCCGACTTGTCGATCGACAGGTCCGTTACGTTAACCTCTGAAGCATACGTTGAATACGCCAGATAAATTCTCTGATATAAAGCAGTTCGCGTACTTGACCCAGCACTTACATCATTCTGCTTGCATAGGTTGTAACCCCATTCGTCTACATAAGCACTTAGTTCGCCATCTGCAACAAATTGATATCTGAGATAAATAGTATCACTTTGATCACCATTTACCGGATTTACTGTATATGCTCTTATTTCCACAATATCGCCGGCTGATGCACTATAGGATACCGAATTAGCAGTGTTCTTATTATAAGTACCGCCGTCAATGGATACATATAGTTCCAAACCATCTGTAACTGTAAAATTCACTGTTTTAACGACGGTTTGTCCAGACTCGATTAAAAAGGTTCCTGACTTAACATCTGCGACCGGAATATCGCCGCCTATCCCTTGTACCTCCGAGGCCAGTCTGAATTCTATCTCGTTCGTTGTTTTTATCTCTTTAATCATGGCTCGTCTGAAAACAACAGCATAACTATCTGCAAAATCCGAAAAAGATGAGTAAGATATCTTCAAACTTTTTCCGGCCTTTAGTGTTTTCATTTTTATAAATCCAGTTTCACCTGACTTTGCATTAAAATCGAGAACAGAAATGGAAGCTGACAAGCTGCCCTGAATACTGGTGTCTATAACAGCGATCTGATACTCATCGGTTGAATGATTGGTAACTAAAAGACCGTCTTTTATGTCTGTTGCATCGACCTGCTCAACGCTGATTCCTTCTTCTCCGTCAACCGGTTCTGCTGTTTCAAGAAGATCAATGGTTACAATACTGGATGCAAACTTCTTTTCTGTTATCTTTGTCCTGACCTGAATCGTTAATTCGGAGAATCCTTCACTGATACCGTCTTCATTAACGCCATCAAGTGCTGAAATAGCAATTGCTCCGGAAGTCTTTCCTTCTTCAAATACCGGATCCGTCCAGCTTCCATAGGAACCGCTTACTGCCATAATCCTGTATTCCATTGTATTTTTCAGGTTAACAGTCAGCTTATTACCATCGATCTTAATATTGGGTGCTTTTGCCTGCTTTTGAATCCGAAGCTTCACTTCACTGCTGATCAGCTCATCTCCGGTATTAATACGAAAGCTCAATGTACTGCCAAGCGCCTTATAATACTCCAAATTCAAATCACGTAAGGATTGAAAATCACCGGAACCTTTTTTCCATTCGATGGAATCAAGGTCAAGATAATCAACTCCGTCCACAGTAAAACGAATATATCCTGTATCACTGGTAAAATTGCTGTATCCTTCATAGGCAGTCTGATATGCCAAATCATCTGTATCGGTACCAAAGTATCCAATGTATACCGCTTTCAGCTTTTCCTGCTTTACAATTGTTTTTTGAACTACGGTTCCATCATTCGTATCTTTCAGATAAATCACAGAATCAACCTGCTTCTTTATGGTCGACAGGTCAATCAATGCTTCCAAATGAGGACTTGTGTCACTATCATTAATATAAAAATCCGACTGATCCATCCAGACCCAGCTCTGTGGTTCTTTATCAGCTGATGTTATACAATAATATAATTCTGTCTGACCAGTGATATCAATTATAACTGCATCTTTGTTATAGAGTATCGTAATATCATCTGCTGAAAAATCCTCTGCACGTAATGTTTGAGCCCTCATAGTAGTAAATGATAAAAGCACCATGACGCCAAAAAGCATTAATCCCACTATCATTCTCTGGATCATTCTCTGTTCTTTTTCTTTGTTACTGTATCTTTGTCCCACCCAGGCGTCCTCCTTTCGAATTATGTTACCATGGATACGCAAATTGCAAAGTTCTATGTATAGGTTATCGGCAACTCCTCTTCAAATCTTTAGGACTTTTGTCATGCAAAAAGATATTTTTTTCATTCTTTGTATTTTCCGGGCGAAATTTTGTATCTTTTTGAAAATGACCGGCTCAGATGAAACTCATCATAAAAGCCAAAATTTTTAGCTGCTTCATAAAGTTTCGCCTCTGGAAACTGGACAAGAAAGGCTGCCACATTCTCCAGTTTCTGATCCATCTGATACCTGTAATATGTCTTATTAAATCGTTCCATAAATTTATTATTCAGCGTCCTCGGACAGACATACAGGCGTTTTGCCATCTCTTTGGCCGTAATGAAGCGCTCCGGCTCCGCATACAGATACTGCAACGCCTCGTTTATCATATCGGCTCCCGCGCATGTTTTTTCAGTGCAGTCCGATAATTCGCACAGAAGAATAGAACATAGATGTTCTGCCTTTATTTTGTCAGCATCCTTTCCATTGTTGTAAGCGACAACACAATCACGAAAATACTGTTCTATTTTTTTATTTTTTCCCGTAGAAATCAATGACGGCAGATTTCTGATTTCCCTTTTCTGATCATCCCCGCAGCATAAGTCATCCTTACTGTCTACATGAATATACATTGTTCTTGTCGACTTCTCACAGGGTATCTTCCCATAGTGATGAAGTCCTGCATAAAGAATCAGCACATCCCCTGGTTTCATCAGAAAGGACTCCTCTTCTTCCCATATCTCCCAGCTTCCTTCCAGCATATAGATCAGATCATGTTCCTTCATGACACGGTCCGGATGCAGTGCTTCGACAACATAGGTGTTAAAGTTGGCTGCAGTGATTTCTCTGGTTTTTGAAATGTTGAATTTTTTAGGTTTCTTTTCCATTTCATCCATATTGCTTTCCTCTTTGTCAATTTTTCCTTTGATGTTACTCTATATAATATAAGTGACTGCGGATACTCCATATTTTAATTCAAAATGCTGAAAGGTACAACCACTTTGATTACGCACTGTTCCTAAGAAAGGAAGAAAATATTATGAAAAACTTAAAAATTGCATTAATTGGACTTGGCTTTGGCGGTTCCTTTGTTCCCATCTATCTGGATCATCCCTATGTAGACCATGTCGTCCTTTATGATCTTGACCCTGCCATCTCTCACGCCTTTGAACTTCAATATAAGTCTGAAAAAATTTCGACAGCTGGTTCATTCGAACAGATTCTGTCCGATCCATCCATAGATGCCGTGCATATTATGACTCCGATTCCTCAGCACGCAGAACAATCCATACAGGTACTGAAAGCCGGCAAACACTGTGCCTGTACAGTGCCGATGGCTACTTCGCTCGTGGATATTGAACGAATCAACAATGCCATATCCCTGTCCGGGAAGAACTATATGATGATGGAGACGACGCTCTATACGTATCAATACTTTTACGCGAAGGAACTTCTTGAACATGGTAACTTCGGGGAGCTTCAATTTGTACGCGGCAGTCATTATCAGAATATGACCGGCTGGCCTGCTTATTGGATGGGGCTTCCGCCTATGTGGTATGGAACACATGCGACAGCACCGATCACCATGCTGTCAGGTTCCAGAATCCGCCGGGTCGTATGCTTTGGCTCCGGTACACTTGATGAAGAAATGAAACAGCAGTATAACAATCCATTTTCCACAGAAAGTGCACTTCTCGAATATGAAAACGGTCTGAAGGGAGAAGTAACAAGAGCCTTGTTCAATGTGTCAAGACCCTACCAGGAAGGGATGTTCCTTTATGGTTCAAAAAGAAGCTTTGAATGGGGATTTTGTGACGGTGACAAACCTTATCTTTGCACACTGGCGGCTCTTGATGCAAAATGGCGCGGAATGGGCTCGGATGTTGAAGCAGTCTCTCTTCCAAATTATCACAGTCTCCTGCCCGATTCCATTCAGCGGCATACGGTTGGTAACAGATTTGATCCACAGAATCCACAGGACTCTTTAACGTCAGGTACAGGAGGAGGGCATCACGGTTCTCACCCGCATCTTGTCCATGAATTCATCATGAGTATACAGGAACGAAGAAAACCCTGGATCAATGAGAACTTTGCTTCCAACATCACCGCTGCCTGCCTTTGTGCCCATCAGTCTGCAATGAAAAACGGAACACCCATCGATGTCCCGTCCTGGTAAATCATTCTTTTTATGAGAGTAAAATGGTGTCATTTCATTCATTCTCCAGATATACAATATCCGATTCCTCTTCTCTTTGAATTTCCGGAAAGCTGCTGCATTCCTCTATGCAGTACAACCTTGAACTAAAATCAGGCATGTGTCTGGTCTCTTCATTGTAACCAATGCCGCAGAATACTTCTTTTAAGCGAACCCCGCTGTTGCAAAGAAGTGTTCCGCTGCAGGTGTACTCTTCCACTTCATATCCCATCTTTTTGAACCGGTCCACCAGAGCATGCAGCATGGAGTTTCTTTTGATATGCACCGGTGAGATCATATTGATCAGGTCCCCGAACTCTTTGATATGAAAAGTCGACTGCAGATTTGAAAAATGGTACATCTGACCGGGTTCCAGATTACGAAGCCGGAGCTTTGCGTGCGGTTGATTTGGTATAGCCTCCTTCTGAAGGAACAGGGCAATTCCCTGTCCTGTCTCCTTTTCATACAGCAGCCACTGGATCACATTTCCATTATCTTTGATCCGTGTGAACTCTCCAAACTGAAGACTGTAACGAAAGCTTTTATAGAAGGCAATCTGACCTTTTATCTTTTCTTTTTCTTCTTTCGTCAGCTCGCTCAGATTGCATTCATAACCCAGCAATCCGAACGCGGCAACGTTGAACCTTGTTTCCAGATTTGTATTCCGAAGTGTCTGATGATTCGGGCTTCCCGATACATGCGCGCTGATAACTGACATCGGATATCCATAACTATAGCCGTTCTGAATCTGTGCACGGCTGACTGCATCTGTATTATCACTTGCCCATATCTGCGGCATATAGCAAAGCATACCAAGGTCGAACCGGTTTCCTCCGCTGGCACAGCTCTCAAATAAAATGTCAGGAAAGTCATTCGTCAATGTCTCCAGAACACGGTACAGCCCCATACAATAGCGATGCGGGTAGGAACCAGCCGTATGATGGTAGTCTATACCAAGTTCTGCAATGACATCGGAAATGTTCCGGTTCATGTCCCATTTCACATAGGATACCGAACCTTCCGTAAATACCCTGCGCATGGATTCTATTATATAATCCTGGACCTCTGTTCTTGTAAGATCAAGCAGAAATTGGTTCCGCCCCGTTGAATGCTCCTTCGCTTCTGGTTTTAATGCCCAGTCAGGGTGTTTGCGATAGCAGCTGCTGTTCTCACTTACCATCTCCGGCTCCACCCAGATACCAAAGTCGAGTCCCAGGGATCTTATCTTTCTGGAAAGACCTTTCAGACCTCTTGGAAGCTTGTTCTTATCCGGTGTCCAGTCGCCAAGGGAAGAGGTATCGTCATCCCGTTTTCCAAACCACCCGTCATCTAAAACAAAAAGCTCTATACCAAGTTTTTTGGCATCCGCTGCCAGACTGCATAGTTTACTTTCATTGAATTTAAAATAAAACGATTCCCAGCTGTTCACAAGAATCGGACGCTCTTTCTTCTTCCATTTTCCCCGCACAACGTGTTCCCGAACAAACCGATGCATGTTTTTGCTGATTCCTTCGTACCCTTTCGCCGAAAAGGTCAGGACCGCTTCCGGTGTCTCAAATTTATCTCCCGGCGAAACTATCAACTCAAAATGAGCAGGATTAATACCGCTTAAGACTCTGGTCTTTTGATATGGGGTAACTTCAAAAGCTTCGTAATGATTCCCGCTGTATACCAGATTTCCACCATAGCACTCTCCATGGGTCTCGCCGGTATATTTCTTTCCAATCATAAAAAATGGATTGCACCGGTTGGATGAAAAACCTGTTTTTGAATCATTTACATGGATTCCCGGAACAAGTGCATGCTTTGACATCTGCATTTCCCTCGCCCAGGTGCCATGAAAACCAGTCACCACATAATCTTCCTCATCAAGGTCAAGCTGCATACTAAGCGCACGAAGGATACGTATATCCCCATCCTCATGATTGCAGACCCTCATACTTCTGGTAATAACGTCACATTCTTCAAAGACCGTATAGATCAATTCGATTTTCACTGCCGAATTCTTATCCTTCAACGTCAGAATAAGTGACATACAATTGCCTTTTTCATCGTAGGATGAGGGAAGCGTTGCGATTTCCTGTTTACCATGGATAACTTCAGCATCTTCAAAAATAAAGTCACAGGTCCTGCTTCCGTCCGAGTGAATCAGGTCGATCATCGGCTCCCTGACATCGCCTTTTCCGACCGACGATACTTCAAGGCTAACATCCTCCATCGTTATATTCGGGTACTCTTTTGAATATGCAATCGAACATCCCGGTGTAAAATTATGTTTTTCAATGATTGCATCAATTCCTCTTTCGACAGAAATCTTTGCGCCATAATGCAAATGTTCCAGATGACCGGACTTCATGCATCGAAAACAATAAGATGTGTTTTTTGTTTCTAAATGAAATATCGTATCGTATTTCCAGATCATAAGGACCTCCGCACTTACTATTTTTACAGTTATTATTCTTTTACAAAACTGCTCTTTTGTTGATTGATTGATTTCATGTACGCAAAACGCTTCCGGTAATCAATCTATTTTCCAGTGAAAATGGTCTTTCCGCCGTTAATATCTTTTTTAAAGCAGCTGCCTCTTATGTTTTAGTATAATGAAAAAAAGAAGTCTTGTAAAATATTTCTTTACAAAACTTCTCATTTATTTACCCTAGCGGGGAACGGCAGCAGCAGGTACATAATAAATTGAACAAAGCAATTTTCCAGCACCAGCCGCCAAGATTTCCTGACAGCGGGTTTCCGCCGTATTCGTTTCCCATGCCCTGATACCAGGTCGCTCCGCTCTGCAACCGGTCTAAAAGGTTCGTGTATTCCATATTGTTCGGTTCCATGTTCACTGCCTGCTGTGCATTTCTCTTTGCATCGACCGTATTTCCAAGACCTGCATTTGCAATCGCACAATAGTAATACCAGCGTGCCGTACGTTCACTGACCGCAGACAAAGCATTGAGTGCCTCTCTGTAATGTCCTGAATTTATATAGTTTCGCGCTGCCTGCATCTCAAGAGGTTCTGAGCTCTCTGCACTCGACTGTGCTCTGCGGTAGCCAGTGTTGAACCACGAATCGTAGCTGCCGTAACCAGCCTGCGAATCCTGATAGCCACCTTCTTTTTCTTTGATGATTTGATCATACGCCTGCTGGATCTCTTTGAATTTTTCTTCCGCCTGCTTTTTATTCGGATTGTTCACATTCGCATCCGGATGGTAGATCCGGCTCAGCTTTCTGTATGCTTTTTTGATGTCATCGTCCGATGCACCTCTTGTTATACCTAACACACGATATGGATCCTGCATTATTTACCACCTTTTCTGTTTCGCTTCTGACTGATCAGTTCGTATCTTGTCCAGACACCGGAATATAATATATTTCGAAGAATTCCTGCATTTTCAAGTATCGGCATTCGTTCAAATGCTTTCGCACATTCAGCCATGGTATCGGTCAAAACCTGTTTTGCAAAGATATCAAAATCTTTCCTTCCAAGATATTCGATCCAGGGATTGAACATTTTCTTTTTTGTATCTTTTTCGATATCTTCAAAGGCGTCCATCAGATAGATAAACTTGCCCAGATAAAATCCAAGTTCCAAAAGGTCTTTTTCCCATTCGTCCCGTCGGTATAAAAGTATCTCACCCATTAATATTCCGGTAAGACCTCCGGCAAGATCAAGCCTGTTTCCTGCAATATCTTCCTTTTGTTCAGGGATAGAATTCAGGTCAGAACTTGTATTGTGATCATTGTTTTTCACTGTACCACGGTTACCATTGTCTGACCAGCTAATTGCTGCTCCTGCTTTTTGTACGGAGTTCAAGAAATCGGTCTGCTCTACTTTTTGTTTATCTGCCTGTTCAACTTTCGAAAGCGCCATTACATATTGTTTTGCTGCTTCTGCCTGCTTTGGATATTTCTTTTCGATATCCTTGAAATGTTTCTTAAGCAGATCGCTTTCTGTTTTTGACAGGATGTTCTTCTCGTCAGCCCAGTCATCCTTCAGATTATAATAGGACAAAAGCACATTCATATCTGCAGCATATTCAGCGATTGCAGTTTCTATGTAATTATGTGCTTTTACCGGATGAATCAGGCATCGGCCGGAACTCTTCTGCTCCGTTGTCTCATACAGGCTGCTCAGCAGCAGATACACGAACGTCAGATCATAATTTAATGTTATCTGGCCCGGCAGACCATGATTCTTTGCTAATGTATGGCAGAGGCCGCAATAATAGGAGCGGTAGATCTGTTGCTCATCGATTGCCAGTCCTTTCTGATTTGCCAGGATATAACCAAACATTACATTCCTCTCTTCTTATAGCGATTACGACAACAATCAACTGTTCTTTTCAAATTCCTGTCCGCATTTTGGGCAGCGTACCATGATCCGTCCTTTGCCCTTTGGAATCTTTATTTTCTGTCTGCACTTTGGACAGGCATAGATATGATGCGTCTTTCTGGTCTGCAGATTCCTTTTCTTTTTATCAAAGAACCATTTTACTTTATTGAACAATCCCATAAATTTCATATTCTCATTATACCTTTTGTAAGTATTCTTTGAAAACATGCGAAAATACCCATAGACAAGCATCAAAACTGCCGGTATCTCTAAAAGTGTAACTCTGGTAAACATTGCTATCACCAGAATGCCCAGCGCGCCCCATGTCAGAAATTTACCGAACTGATCCAGTCCATACCGACCCATCATAAAACGCTGTAGTTTGTCTCTCATTCCAACCTTCTCCTTTGATCTGATTATCAATATTATCTTTCTCTATAACACAGATTCGGAATCTGTATTGCCTTATTCCTTCGTTAGCTTTTTCACATTATAGGTTACAAATGTGTTTATGCTGTGTTTTTTGTACTATATATCCCAAATGCCGTGTTGTCAATCATCTGAAAGGATTCTTAATTGACTTTTAATATTTTACGGATCAATGAACTCCTATGGCAGGAACGCCTGTATTCATCCTGCTTACTCAACACTTTTCAATGACTCTATCATATCGATCTTCTTCAGGCGAAAGTACATTACCCAGTTTACAAAAGTGGAAAAGAAAAGAGTTATGACTACACTGAACAGATAACTGGCGGTCTTGATCTGCCTTCCAAACATGATCATATCGATCTCACTTGTCCTGATTACAAATTGATGAAGAATGACACCAAGCCCTATGCCCGCAATAATTCCAAATATGGTAAGGAACGTATTCTCCCGGAAGATATACTCTGCTACCTCACCATCATAAAATCCAAGTACCTTCAAGGTGGCTAATTCCCGTTTACGCTCCAGTATATTTATGTTATTCAGATTATAGAGAACAATGAAAGCCAGCAGCCCGGCCGAAATAATCAGCACCCACACGACCATATCAAGACTGTCCATCATATTTGAAATCTGTTTTTCCATATCAGCAACAAAGATAACGGATTGCACCTGCGCGTCTGCGAGAAACATTTCACCCAGCGTTTCCTTCTCCGCAGAAGACAGACTGCCTGTTTTAACATTGATCCGGTTGTAGACTGGTTCCTCATGAAATACCTCCTCATAGTAAGCAGTCGACATATAAATATAATGAAAGAGGTAATTCTCCGTTATGGCAGATACCTTTACCTCGATCTCTTCTGTTTCGGAAGGCTTGATCGTTATGGTATCACCTGCTTTCAGCGAAAGCATCTTAGCCAGTTTTTCCGTAATGATCACTCCATCCTCTGACATTGTATAGGTATCCTCTGATGTTCTGTCCTTAAGTATAACAAAATCATCAAAGGACTGAAGGGTCTCCGGTACGAACAGGTTAATGGACTTTGTGACATCATTCGCACTGGCATCCATGGAGGTGATTCTTGCATACATATATTCATCAATATCGTTGTTTGAATCAAGCATATCGGTCAGTTCCATGCTTTTTTCTTCGACCGAAAGATACATGTCATACGTCCAGATCGTCCGATACTGCTTATTCACGATCTCCTTAATCGAATCACGAAGCCCAAAACCCACAAGCAGCAGGGCCATACAGCTTCCAATGCCAAAGACCGTCATAAAAAAACGTTTCTTATAGCGGAACAGATTTCGTATGGTCGCCTTCCTTGTAAAATTCAGGCGCTTCCAAAGAGGGGTAATTCTTTCGAGCAGTACCCTTTTTCCGCTCGGTGGTGCCGGTGGGCGCATTAGTTTTGCCGGAGATGAAGCAAGTTCCCCGTAACAGGCGGCAAAAGTGGCTGCAACCACGCAGAATTCTGCTATTAGTATCGCTGCAATGGATATCGACCAGTTAAGCGGGGTCTCAATCTCCTTGATATTTATGTATAAAATTGCATACGCTTTGATAATTACATAAGGGAGTACACTTTTTCCCAGCAATGCGCCCAGAATTCCACCAGCCATGCTGGCAGAAAAAGCATATAAAATGTATTTCGCCGCAATGGACCCTTTTTTGTAACCCAGTGCTTTCATCGTACCGATCTGTACTCTTTGTTCTTCAACCATACGGGTCATGGTAGTAAGACTGACAAGCGCAGCGACCAGAAAGAATATAATCGGGAATACTTTCCCGATCGCGCCAATTCGTTCCGCGTCCTGTCCATATTCCACATAAGTTTGCAGGGAATTCCGGTCAAGCACATACCAGGAAGGAATCTCAAGAGAGCTTATTTCACTTTTTGCTTCGTTTATATCTTCTTGTGCAGCATCAAGCTTTGGCTGTGCTTCCTGACTCTGCTTTTCGAATTCATCCGCATTTGCCTGATACTCTTTTAATCCCTGTGTCAGCTCTTCCTGCGCAGCAGTAAGATCTTCTTTTACCGATGCGATCTGTTCCTTTCCAGCAGCGATCTGCTGCATTCCAGTCTGATAGGTAACTTCATCAATAAGACCTGCCTGATAGGAAGCTTCCACTGTATTCTCCTGATCTTGCAATTCTTGTTCCTGTTCATTAACAGAAGAAAAAGAAGCATCGATCTGATCCTGCGATTTCTGTAAATCCTCCGCAGCCTCTTTAAGCTTTTCTTTTGCGCTGTCAAGCTCCTCTTGCTGCTTCTTAAGTTCTTCTTCTGCATCTGAAATCGATGCCATACCTTCCTCATATAATTCCTGATAGCGCAGCGTACACAAAGAACCGGATAACTCTTCTATTCGATCCATGACCTCATTTACCTTGTCGGAATATGCATCCGAATAGCAGATTTCCTCCTGGGCACCCTCAACTGTAACATAGATGACACTATAGGCTTCCTGCACAAAGCTTTCCGGGAGCAGGAACATGAAAGCATCCGCACTTCCATTTCCAATCGATGCAGTTCCTCTGTCCCAGGTAAGATATCCGGCATAACTACCGTAACCGACAATGGTATAGGTATCGGTGATAAGAGTGTCCGACATTCCGTTCTTTGCATCTGCATTCACATAATCAGAGCTTTCTGAATCGAAAGCGCCTGAATCTGCACTGCCAGAACGAATCCCCTCTGTCTTTGTTTTACCAGAACTTAATGTTATCGTATCACCAAGCTGATAATCTCCTTCTCGATAAAAAGCGCTGTCAAGAAAACACTCAGACGAGTCCTGCGGTAATCTGCCCTCCTCCAATGTGACATCGTTCATTGTCTCAGTTAATGAATAAATGGTAAGAACTGCCTCATAATTGTTCACTTTCGTCATTGCTTCCGTCTGGTATGCACCTTCTGCATTGATGACTCCATCCGCCTTTGTTATGGCGGCCAGATCGTCCTTTGTAACACCTAATGTACCAAGGACCCGGATATCAAAAAAGCGGTTCGCATCCAGATATGCATCGGCAGACAGCCGCATGTCCGGTTCTGAAGAACGTACCCCGGTAAAAAAGGCAACCCCAAGCGTAACGATGAACAAAATAGATAAGAACCTGTTCAGGCTTTTTCGTATTTCTCTATAAAAATCAATTCTTTGAATTTGCTTCATTTTTCTGTCCTATTCTACCATTCGATTTCACCAATCGGCTTCGGATTCTCATTTATGGATATGTCACTTACTTTGCCGCTTTTGATCCGAATAATTCGGTCAGCCATCGGAGCAATGGCAAGATTATGCGTAATAACAATTACCGTCATCTTTCTTGTCCTGCACATATCCTGCAAAAGTGCTAGTATTGATTTTCCAGTCTGATAGTCAAGTGCACCGGTTGGTTCATCACACAGCAAAAGTTTGGGGTTTTTGGCCAGTGCTCTGGCGATGGATACTCTCTGCTGTTCACCACCTGACAGCTGGGACGGAAAGTTATTCAGACGGTCCTCAAGTCCTACTTCACACAGGACATCCTTGGCATTCAACGGATCACTGGATACCTGAAGCGCCAGTTCGACATTCTCAAGTGCTGTCAGGTTCTGAATAAGATTGTAGAATTGAAATACAAATCCAATATCTTCTCTTCGATACTGGATCAGCTTTTTCCCTTTTAATTTGGTTATATCCTGTCCATCGACAAAAAGTTCGCCGTCCGTGGCGTCATCCATACCACCCAGGATGTTAAGCACTGTCGTCTTTCCTGCACCGCTTGAGCCAACTACAACGACAAATTCTCCTTTGTTAATGGAAAATGACACTCCGGCCGCTGCATGAATATCCACTTCTCCCATATGATATACTTTTGTGATATCTTTTGCTTCTACATAACTCATAGGCTCTCCTATCTGAATTTTGTTTTTTGAATACAGGCTCTGAAAGGCAAACTGCCGGTGTAGTTTCCCACACCGGCCTGTTCTCCTGCATTAATTCTGTTTATCAGATGTATTGTCTGATTCACCCTCATTTTTTAGATTTCGATTAGCCAGGTTGCCAAATTCACTCCAGGCTTTTTTATTCTTTGCTTTTTCTGCTTCTTCCTGAAGCTTCTTCTTTGCCGTTGGCGATTCAAATTTTTCCTTTGGAAGAGCAATGGCGTATTTTTTAATAATATAGATACTTCCTGCAAGAATCAGGAGTGCAACGATTACGCTGATAATAAGCTCTGTTTTGTCACTGTAGAGATACCCCATATCCTCCGTACTTGCGTTCTGCGGTATCCAGTAAGAAAGCTCATACGCAAGTACCATCAGTCCGCCAAGCACAAATCCAAGGACTGTCTCCTGCTTTCGTATGTATGCAACCATAAAAACTATGACAGCAATATTAAGTGCGACAAGCGCGATCTGTTCAACGGAATTAATATAAAAGGTTGCCGGATGAAGCGCAATCAGCTGACTCTGTGCACTTTCGGCACTTGCACGAAGTGTCTCTGCTTCTTCTCCTGTAACATCCTGTGAAGCCATGACCGTATCAACGAAATTCCCCTGATTAATCATTAAGGAATATGAAATGTTCATGAAGTAATTTGTTATCTGGGTGAACACCTGACCAATGGAAAAGCCCACACCAAGTGCAATCGCCCTGAAATAACCAATGTCCATCTTCTTTAGATATAAAAGTGCCAGAACTCTGGCTGCAACATCTGCAACTGCCAGCAAAACGACCAGAATTACAAGGTAGACCAGATAGGACACTTCTTTCAGATTATTGATCTGCAATACCCCGCCCAGAATATTCAAAAGACTTTCCGACAGCATAGCACCGACAATACCGACCAAAAGGAACATAATTACATTTCTGACCCCCGCTTTTTTCACACAATATATAACGCCAAGCAGCGGAAGCAGAAAACTGACTGCCATAGCAAGACCCATACCTATAATCGTAACATTTGATACCATAGAATCCTCCATATTATTTTCCTTGTTTCTTTACCGTATTCTATCACCGTTTCTCATGATTCGTCAACCAAAACGACATTTTTTATAAATGGATGCTGTGTACCTAAAAAACGGACAGCTGCCTGATACTATCAAGGCATACTGTCCGTTTAATTTTTTTATCTTTTTATTTTTAATTCTGATAGGCATCCAGCTTGTGTGTTGCGGTTACGACCTGATCCAGCAGCGATACCGCATCTTTTAACTGATTCTTTCCTTCCCTTGTCATATTGGAAGCACTTTCTGTGCTGGCACTGATTTCCTCAAAGGCAGCAGACATCTGTGTAATATTGTCTACAATTTTCGCATTGGATTGTGATACACCTATCATTTGTTTTCCAATTGCTTCGACCTGATCGTTCAAATTATTCATCTTAACGTAGATATTCTCCATATCGTCTGTTACGGTGGTTATAATTCTGCCCTGATCTGCTGTAATCTGAATGGATTGTTTTACAATATCAGATGCTTCCCCTGCATTTCTATCCAGTTCTTCAAGAATCTTTGAAATATTATCAATGGATACCCTGGTCTGATCAGCCAGTGACCTGATTTCCTCTGCGACAACAGCAAATCCTCTTCCGCTTTCTCCCGCACGGGCTGCTTCTATGGATGCATTCAAAGCCAGAAGGTTCGTCTGACTCGCTATACGAAAGATAACATCAGTGATTTCATGTACACTTTTTGTCTTCTCCTGAAGTATCTCCATTGCATGAGTCACGGATGCATTAATATTCTCTGCATCTTTTGAGTATTTGCCAAGCTTTTCAAATGAATGACGACCACCCTGCATCAGTTGCATGGATTCTTTCGATATGACACCGACACTTTCTGCTGACTTCTCTGTCCGTAAGATCTCCTTTTGAATTTCCTGTGTCATCTCGGTCTGATAAATGATGCTTTCTGCGGAAGCTTCTGTACTTTCCGCGATTTCATTCATCGTTCTGTCAACGCTTTCTATCTTGCTTTCTACTTCATGAGCAAATACAGCCGTTGTCTCTGCATTCTTCTGCACGACGGAAGACAGCTCAAGTACATCGACCAACAGACCATCTGCTTTTTCCTTTTCATCCATTGCATTACCGACAGAATCTGATATAAAACGATTGCCGATTCGGACAAAGAAGGCAAGATCAAGTGCAAACAGAAGTCCCATTAAGAGATTTCCCAATTCGACTACTGTACCTTCACCAATTTCATTTGTAATATAAACAAAGAACCTTATCAGTATGATCAGACTTAGATAAATGCTTACAGACAGCGTAAACTTTTCATCGTAGTAGACCATTGTGCAGGCAAGAAGAAATACCATTGTCGTTACAACATAGTACTCATGAAGATCAAAGATCAGATACGTGTAAAGCAAAGCGAATCCATAAACCGTAATGTATTTGAAATTCGAACTGTTAGTTCTTGATTTTAACAGAAATGCAAGTACCGCAAGATGGAGCAGGCAATAACCAACAACGACGACCGCTTTCAGTGTTGAAGTTTCTCCAACGAAGAATTTTATTAACGACCCGGTCGAAATCAGCAGATATAAGGATGTCAAAGCCAGAAAAGCAAATCGGTTTCCTCTTGCGGTCCTTTCTTCCTGCTTGTGATATTTTCTTATTTTTTTAAGAATTTCTTTTTGCATAGTATTGCATTGCCTCCTTGAAATATATTACATAAGTATAAAATACTACATAAAATATATCTTATTCGACATTAAAAAACAAGTCATATTGCAAAAAGAGCTCAAACCTATGCCACAATATCTTTCTTAGTGTATTTGACGAGTGCCATAAACACAAAGGCAACGGTATATACAGCACCAACACAAACTGCTGCCATATCCAGTTTTACTGCCTTGATAATGGCAGCCGCATCCGCAAATTGAAATGGAGTGATATATTTCATATAATCTGCTGAAGTGCTTATATTAGCATAGATGTTCAGAAAATACATTACAGAAGCAATACCAAACCCGATACCAAGACTGCTCCGTCTTAAAAAAGCAGATATTCCAAAACAGATTGCAGCTATTTCAATATGAAGCAGAATCTGTGCCAGATGATACAAAAGAAACTCTCTCCAGGCAATCGCTTCCCCTATCATCCAAAAAGAACCCACTGCAAAGCCAAAAACGACGGCATTCATTGCAATAAGACAGCTGATAACGGCAAGTCCTTTGCCCAGCAAAAGCTTTCTCCTTGCCTTTGGATGTGTATACAGGAACTCTGCGGTATGATGGCCCTCCTCTTTTGCCAATACTCCGATTCCAAGCTGCGCTGCATAAAATGCGCCGCCCAGACTTAAGATAACACCGCATTCAATTCCATAAAACCCAATGCTTGTCGAATAACTGATCTGATCCATTCCAAAAGCCGCAGTAAAGGAACCCATATTGGAAAACATTGCATCAATTTCATCCATCTGTCCTTTCATCTGCGGAAATAAAGCCATGCACAGAAGAATCAATCCTCCGATGCTCAGAGACCAGATCAGAAAACTCTTCCTGCTTTGTTTTATTTCATGTATAAAAATCGCCATTCTTTTCTCCCTTCGGCAGAACCGCAATCCGGTCTCTGCGTAAATACTTCGTTTCTCTTACTTCGCATTCTCTGTGTACATATGCATAAATATCTCTTCCAGATCCGGTTCCGTGATTATAATGTCTTTGACCGGCAGCTGCCACAGTTCACCAAGTAATAGTTTCATATCTCCCTGGTATAAGAAATTTGCTGAATTTCCATTGGAAAATACATCGCTAACACCTTCCAGTGACGGCACCTGGTTTGTGCCCTGTATCGATACTCTTCTGGCTGAGGTTCTCGAAAGTTCTTCAACGGTACCCGTTAAAATGATCTCACCCTGTCTTATCAGCGCAGCCCTGTTACAATGCCGCTGGATCTCAGACAGTACATGAGAGGAAAGAAACACTGTAGCACCTTTTTTCTGCCTTTCATGCAACAGATCAAAGAATTCTTTCTGCATCAAAGGGTCCAGTCCGCTTGTTGGTTCATCAAAAATATAAAGATCCGGTCTGTGCATCATGGAGCAAACAATGCTTACTTTTTTTCGGTTCCCAAGGGAAAGCTCTTCAACGCGTTTATGCAGATCAAGCTGCAGGCGGTCACATAAGTCTTTTGCTTCCTTTTCACAGTCCTGCTTTCGAAGCTTTGCCGAAAGCCGTATAATTTCTTCGACCTTCATTCCTGTGTAGAACCAGGCTTCGCTTGGCATATAGCCGATTCGCTTTAGAATCTCTTCTTTGCTTGTTCTGATATCCTTTCCAAACAGTGTCGCTTCTCCCGTAAATTTTTGAATAAGTCCAAGCAAAATCCTGATTGTTGTACTTTTCCCCGCACCATTTGGTCCGATAAATCCATAAATGTCACCTTCCCTGACCGACAGGCTGACATCTGTAATTCCTCTTGCTTTCCCGTATGATTTATTAAGTTTTTTGGTTTCTATTATCATACTAAGTACTCCTCCTTATAACACTGTCTTCGCATGATCTCAATGTACTCAAGATACTCTTCATTGATTCTGTCGGTGTTCTCCAAGTCTTTCTCTGTGCGGCTCCTCATATATCCGTCCGCCATCCATACAATGATATTCAATATCTTTTCTGCATCAATTCCTTCTTTGAATTTTGAAGTATCCGCCCGATCCATGAACCGCTTGCTGCTTTCCGAAAGAATCGCAGCGAATTCTTTGTTCTTTTCATCGTACACCTCCGGATTTTCTTCCAGGTAGAACTTAACAAGGAATTGCATCAGATCCGGATGAACCCGCAGAATATCCATCTTATTCATTTGCGCATTGACAAGGATCTTAAAATAATCGGTTTCGTTATAATCGTGTGTTTTAGACATCTCCCGGACAAAAAAGTCGAGAGCATACTGATATAAGTAGAGATACAGATCTTTCTTTCCTTCAAAATAATGAAATAAAAGAGCTTTTGATATCCCGGCCTTCTTGGCAATCTCCTCGGTGGAACATTTTTTATACTCATATTTTGAGAATACATGCATCGCCGCATTCAGAATTGTATGTTGTTTTTCCATCGGCAGCGTATAAAATTTATCATTCATAATTTTCCTCATTCCTGCACTGTTTTTATGTATATCATGCTTGAACGCACCAACACTCTTTTACTATCAAACAAACTGTGAAAATACAAAAAATGTCATTGACCGATTCGGTCAATGACATTTTACCCCTGTTTTTTTCTTTTGTCAATTAGAAATTTATATCACGGATCACAACCAGATCTTCTTTGGTTCTCATGCAAATGGACGCCTTATATTCGTCACTGATCTGTGGTTCTGTCAGGTAACATACCTCCTGTATCATGCCAGCGTCATATAACAATGCTACTGTATTTGACAAAAGGTCAAATTCAATCAGATTCATTGGGAGCGCAAGTCCTTTCCCTGTCATCTTCATATAACTTTCTTTTCTGCACCATAGGGTTGTCATGTATTCACTTTTTTTTCCGTCCGGCAGATTATGCATTGCCGCTTGTTCCTTTTCGGTAAGACACTTACTTATCAGCCGATCCGGCTTTATGATCAAAGACTGAACATCCACCCCGACCGGTGAACTGCCTATGGCACATAATACAAGGTCCTTGCTGTGTGATACGTTAAAGTGGAACTCAGGATACCCATGAAGCACAGGCTTTCCTCGCTCGACAGAATCAAAGGATATCTGATTTTTTTCCAGTCCAAGCTCTTCCTTTACCGCACGCAGAATTAGCAGTTCTCCCACCAGCCCTCTTACTCTGTCCGGTTCCTGATGGTACTGCAAGAGGCGTTCATATCTTTCCCTGCTGACATCAGGCAGAAGTTCTTCGTATTTACTTTTTGATACCTGACGAATATCTGCTATGTATAATTTCATGATTTACCTCCATTCCTGCTGATATCTGCTTACGTAAATCCGGTCAGCGGATGACCTGCAATAGTTTTCCAAGGCATTCCTGAGCAGATGTTCCTTTGCGAATAGAAAGCCACCTATGATTCAGGTGGCTTACAATTCTCTAACTATTCTGCAACATAACAATTAATGCTATAAATGCAATGGCGAGCAACACTGCAATGGCAACACGAAGTGCTGATATCGGTGTCTTACCGGCAACACGCCCCGTCTGTCCATTCACTACAAACTGATAGATCTTGTTCTTATATTTGAATGATGAGATCCAGATTGGCAGAAGCAGGTATTTATATGCAATATCATCATACTCTGTTTTTACAAGAAGCTTTCTTACACTATCCGCATGCTTTTTACTCTTGATGTCTGACTTAATCTCACCTTCCAGTGTCTTTGTTATCATGCCTTTTGCTTTTTCCCAGCCATCATGCAGACCGACTGAATATCTCTCCGAAATAAAGCCGGCCACATACTCTGGTTTGTATAAAAGATTATCCTCTGTTAAAAATGGTTCAAGCTTTTTCAGCATGTCCGTATCATGTTTCGTCGACGCCAGTACCGGCTGATCATTAATGAACTTATCAAATTCACCTCTGATCTTGTACCAGTCTGTTTCGGTCTGCGTATGTCCTTCACTGTCTTCTCTTGTTCTGTTGATTCCATACTCTGCTGAATAATCCGAATGCGTTTCGGCATCAAAGGTCCAATAAGGAAGATATACACCTTTGAACGCTTTGGGGGAAGCTTTTTGTTTTGCTTCTCTCGGACAGAATATTCTTCTCTTCATCCATGCCTTGAACCGCTCACCAGCTTCATTATCCGTAACCTTGAATACGCATACACCACCCGGTGCCAGCGTATTCATCCCTTTTGCTTCCATGACCTGATTCGAACCACAATAAGGACATTCATTGGATATCTGAAGTGCATCATAAATAGATTCTGCACCGCAGGACTGACAGATAACAGTCTTTTTTTCAGCTCCCCAGTCGCAGTTCCCAGTAGTTTCAGCATCTTCCAGTCGTTGTTCTTTTGCTGAAGTTCCTTCCATGTCAACTTTTTCTATCTCTGCTTTGTAACCGCAATATGGACACAGTAAACCGCCGGTCTCCGGATCAAAATCCATCGTACCGCCACATGCCGGGCATTTCTTATCGGTTTCTTCTTTTGTTTTTACCTTAACAGGATCTTGTGCATCCATCCATTCCTGATTCTCATCCATCTGACGAACCATGCCTTTCCGTAATCTGTTATCAACAGCTTCTTCGATCAACTTAATGTCTTGCAATATCAAACTTCAATATCAGTCAACTGACAAATTACTGTTTGTCATTGTCATCAAAAATATCTCCGCATTCAGGACAGAATTTTGGTGGAACCGATTTATCTTCCGGTTCCCAGCCGCATTTATCACATTTATAAACAGGAACGCCTTCCGGTTTTTTCGCTCCGCATTCAGAACAGAACCGGCCTAAGTTCACTGCACCGCATGCACACGTCCATCCAGCAGCGGCTTCCGGTTTTTTTGCTCCGCAATCCATACAGAACTTACCGGTATTTACGGCTCCACATGCACATTTCCACTCATCTGCGGCAGGGGCTGCCGGTGCTGCAGGTGTTGGTACTGCCGCAGGTGCTGCCTGCTGCTGTTGCTGACCCATAGCGAACAGATTATTTGCATTCATTCCACCAGCCATATTTGCCATATTCATTCCGGCAAAAGCCATCATAGGACCAGTGCTCTCATTCTTTGCCGCATCCTGCATAGCCTGAGCCTGTGCTCCTACAAGAGTCGCCGCTGCCATGTTCGGATTACGAAGTACAGCATTCTTTTGAAGTTCTTTGATCAGCGCTTCATCTTCGTCAGATGCTTTCACAGAGCTTACACCCATGGAAGCAATGGCAATACCACGAAGCTTTGTCCACTTCTCAGACAGAACTTCATTCAAAGCATCTGCCATCTCCATCGTATGGCCAGGCAGTGCACTGTAGCGAATTCCCATGGTGGAAATCTTAGCAAAGGCTGGTTGAAGAGCTGTCATTAATTCGCTTTTTAACTGTCCGTCAATATTAGATCTTTCGTATTCTTCTGTCACATTACCGCATACATTTGTATAGAAAAGCATCGGGTCAACGATCTTGTAAGAATATTCACCATGACAGCGAATGGCGATGTCGATATCAAGTCCGATGTTATTATCGACCACACGGAATGGAACCGGATTCGGGGTACCGTATTTATTGCCCATGATCTCTTTTGTATTAAAGAAGTAAACTCTCTGATCTTTTGCTGTATCACCGCCAAAAGTAAAACGTTTTCCAATTGTCGAGAAGGTATTCTTCAGGTTCTCACCCAGATTACCAAAAAAGATACTTGGTTCTGTCGAGGTATCATACACGAACTCTCCTGCTTCTGCGCAAAGGTCAACGACCTTACCCTGTTCAACTATGATCATACACTGACCTTCGTTTACTGCGACAATTGATCCGTTCGAAATAATATTGTCTTCTGCTTTGGTATTCGTACTTCTTTTTGAACTGGTTCTTTTGCTTCCTTTGACCACCAGGATATCTGCATCAATGGATTCACAGTAAATATACTCTCTCCACTGATCTGCCAGTACGCCGCCTGCTGCACCTGTAATTGCTTTGATAAGTCCCATATTTTCTCTCCTTTTATCTTACTCTTTCTTTCTCTATAAAAGTATCTTATGTGATACATACTGCACAAAATAGTCTGGCAGAACGAACAAGTGCTCTGCTCTGCATAAAACCGATTTATCTGCTTTGCAATATCCATATTATACCAGCGATCATGTCATCTATCAAGCAAATTAATCAGCTCTGCATCCATTCTCCGCTAATCGTAAAATGTGGCTTTCCTTCCTGTTTATCGTGAAGGCTGAAGTTCATCTCCTTTGTGTGAAGCTGTAAGGTAAGTGATTCCTCCGGTCTTACCTCACTGCTGTAATTTATACATAGATGACTTATTAAATGTGATTCATGCCAGGATAACGGATAAAGGTCTCCCAGCCAGTCGATATATTTTGCATTGTTTACATGCCCGTTGACGTCTATGTCACAAAAAAGAGGTTGTTTTTCGATCTCTGTAAGAGGTAATTCTGTTCTTGCTCTTGGTGCTTTTGGCATCGGCATACAAGGTTCTTTTGCATTTTCTGTAATGACAACGACATCGGACTGGCTTGATGATAACATGGCTCTTTTCTCAATGTCCATCAGGACCCAGAGACTTGCCGCTTTGCCAAGCGGTTCCCCGGCTTCGTCACAAAATTCATAATATCTTGGATAGACGGAATGTTTTGTTTCTCCTGGCCACGTATGAATGTTCACACACTCTCCGATCTTCGGGTATCTTGTCATCTCAAGTTCGAGTCTGGTCAGTACCCATGCGATGGAACGCTTTCTTAGTTCAAAATATCCCAGTGATTCTACCTGCATAACATGTTCTTCTGCAATTTCCTGCATTGCTGTAAAGATGGCTCCGGCTCTCCATCTGCTTTTAAAATCAACATCCCTTGCCGGAAGGGTGATCTTTTTCTTAAATATCGCTTCCATTGTTCCTCTCATCCTGCAAAAACTGATTATTTGTACTTTTTTCATCATACCGTTTTCTCATTTTTTTGTCAACGAAAGCGGCAGTGATTTTCTCATCTGCCGCTTTCAACTTTGCTGGATCGGTATTCAATTCGATATGCTTATTGTAACAGACCCGAAAGCTTCCCACAGCATAAGAGCGTCAGTTCATGAAGCGCTCTGGTCGCTGCGACATACAAAAGCTTTGCATTCGCATCCGTTACTGGATAGTCTTCTTCTATCGGATTCCAAAGCAGCACCGTATCGAATTCCAGACCTTTTGTCAAATGGATTGGAAGTACCATAATGCCTTTTGAGAATACAGTCTCCGTAAGTTCTCCTTCATTTACGGCTACGTACTTTCCAAGTTGTTTTCTGACTTTCTCGCATTCCTCGGTATCCTTACAGATCACAACAATGGTATCATACCCTGATGTAAGCCAGTTCTGCAGGATGGTTACTGCTTCCTTTACCAGTTCATTCTCCTTGTTCACATGAAGGATTTCTACCTCTCTTCCATGCCGGATGATAGGCTCCGTCTTATAGGTCTCGAAGCTGCAATGCTGCAGGACCTTGCTTGCATATTCAGATATCTCGATGGTATTCCGGTAGCTTTTTGCAAGAACTCCAAAGTAGTCCTGCTCTTCATTGAACACAATCTTTCGCAGCGCTTCCCAGTCATTCATACCGGAATCATAGTTTATATTCTGTGAGACATCTCCCATGATTGTGAAAGTACATTTGGGAATGGCAGCCCGTATTGCCGCAAAGACCATAACACCATAATCCTGTGCTTCATCGACGACGATATGATCCGCATCTTCCATAATCGCGGTCTCCTTGACCTTTCGCTTCAGATATAACAGGGAGGCAAGATCATAGACATCCAGTACGACTTCGCGCTTCTGCAGGTTTTCGATCAGCTGTTCAAGCCCGCTTTTCATGGTACCTTCCGCTGTCTCATACTGCTTCAGGGCAAACTCCAGATAAATCTTTATCATCGACACATTCCACTTTTTTGCACCGTAATGGTTCTGGTATTTTTTATAAATGGCACGCAGTTCTTCTCTTTCGTACTCCCGTTCCTTCATGGAAAGATAATTCTTGAGGCGATTCATCAGCCGCTGGTTCAGACTGTCGATCTTCTCCTGTGTTGACCATCTGTAATTGTTTCTCATGAAATCTTTGAATTCCTGCTCTGAATAAAGAATTTCATTATCAAAGCTTATGCTTTCACCAGGAATGATCTTTGCTTCCATTTCTTTAACATAGGTATCCAGCTCTCTTAACCAGGACAGTGAACCTTTTCTTTCTGCAAATGCTTTATTTTCTCCCATCTCTTCCCGCGTGTTGGCGAGAATCCTGTACTTTTTCCGGTCCAGCTCTTCTGTCAGTAACAGTTCAAAGAACTTATCCAGTGTCATCTGATTGATCGCATCCACATCAAGATCCGGCAATACCCCGGTAATATAGGTCAGAAGCATTTTATTACTGCCGATCACATAGAACTCGGAAGGCCTGAAACGTTCTCCGTAATTATACATAATGTATGAGATCCGGTGCATTGCGACTGTTGTCTTTCCGCTTCCTGCCACACCCTGTACAATTACATTATGGAAAGGCGACTTCCTGATGATATCGTTTTGTTCCTTCTGGATCGTTGCAATGATTTCTGACAATACCTGTTCTTTGTTCTTGGCCAGGTATTTGGTAAGAAGTTCATCGTTCGCCACCACGTCCGTATCATAATAATCAACCAGCCCTTCCTCATCGATCTCATAGGTACGCTTCAGATTCAGTTCGATCGGCCTTGTACTGCCCTCGGGAACGGCATAACTGCAGTCACCGAGCTGACTCTCATAGTATACGGTAGAAACCGGTGCCCTCCAGTCGATCACGACCAGTGTGGTGTTGTTCTTCATGACTCCCTGTTTTCCTATATATAAGGAATCATGTCTGCCCATCTCCTTATCCAGATAATCAATCCTTCCAAAGTATGGCTTGCTGTAAGCTCGTATACTTTTCTTTAATGCCTTTGCCACCATGTCATGCATGGTAGTCAGGTTTGCCAGCTGTGTGTACATCTCAGGATTGTCATCGTGAAAATGGTCATACATTTCTTTGATTTCTGATGACATGGTCTTGTCATCGTTCTCAAATCTGGCAATATTGGTTCGGATGATATCTTTGCATTCGGATAAATACTGTTCTTCCTCTACTCTTGATACTTTCATATTTTCCTCCATTCAAAGCTGCCGCCAAAAGGATCACTTCGCGGACCTTATTGCACGTTTTTAGGTACAGTATAGATTTTATCAAAAAATAAAATTAATACTAGACTTTTTCTTTCCCCTGTGGTAAACTATATAATGAAGTGTAGGTAAAATTCCAATTTGGACGTTTTACCTATTTTTTTATCCTTTTTTTGTTCTATAACGAAAACACTACCCCCATATATCAGGAGAGGAACTTCTATGAAACTACTACTTATAAGGCACGGAGAGACTGCCTGGAATGTTGAAAAAAGAATACAGGGCAGCAGTGATATAGAGCTGAATGATAGTGGCATCATGCAGGCAAACGAGGTCGGACTTCTCATAAAATCAAGAAAGTCACCGGTATCTTCCATCTATACAAGTTATTTAAAACGTGCCCGGAAAACAGCTGAACTGATCGGTACACAGCTTTCCCTTCCAGTCGTCACAGTCTCCGGCCTTGAAGAGATGAGTCTTGGAAACTGGGAAGGTCATACCTGGGACACGGTTGCTTTACGATATAAACAGGAATTTGATGCCTGGAATCTTGACCGTCGTTACACAAAAGTACCCGGTGGTGAATCCTATCAGGATGTTCTGGATCGCTTTATTCCTGCACTGATTCAGATTACAGCCGAGTCTGCGCAGGATTCTGTCGTTGTTACGCACAGCGGAAATATTATGGCGTTCCTATCCTTCTTACACGACACCCCCTTCCACGAAATGCTGCACCATTACAGAACACCAAATACTGCAATCGTTGAAGTTGATGCCGCAGAACTATTGAAGAAAGCAAGATAAACAGATAGAATGAATACAGTACAATACAAACAGATAGAATTGTTATAGTTATATCACAGTATGATCTGTAGGAGGTCGCCCATGATTGGATATGCATGCATAACACTTGGTAATTCTGTTGATCCGCTTCGAGGCTGTACAAAGAAAAATGCAACAAATGAAACTCTTTCTTCTGTTATCGGTCATAATCTTACCAGCCTGTCTCAGGCTCTGCACTATAATCATCAGAACAACATACAACTCTTCCGCATCAGCTCTGATATCATTCCTTTTGGTTCAAGTCCGGTCAATTCCCTTCCCTGGAAAGATTCTTTTGGAGAGGAACTTACATCACTTGGCGAGCTGGTACGAAGGTTCAAAATAAGAGTCTCTATGCATCCCGGACAATATACGGTAATCAATTCTCCTCATCAGGATGTCGTAGACCGAGCCATTGAGGACCTGATTTACCATGCTTCTTTTCTTGACAGTCTTTCTCTTGATGCAAGTCATAAATTAATTCTTCACATCGGCGGTATCTATAATGAAAAGGAAGCCGCCATGGACCGATTTATCTCTGTTTATCAGTATTTACCTGAAAATGTTAAAGCACGTCTGGTTATTGAAAATGATGACAGACTTTATTCGGTTGCCGATGTTCTTGCCATCAGTTCTGCAACTGGCATACCTGTTGTTTTTGATACACTGCACCATGAAGTCAACCCTCCTCATCAGAACGACAAATCAATGGTTGAGTGGCTCCTGCTCTGTAAGAATACCTGGAAAAGAAACGATGGCTGCCAGAAAATCCATTATTCTCAGCAAAGTCCGTCCGGGAAAGCCGGTGCACATTCTCAAACCATAGGAATTGAAGCCTTTCTGAGCTTTTACCATGCGTTAGAACAATACATACCTTCCGGCGATCTTCCTGATATTATGCTGGAGGTTAAAGATAAGAACCTTTCTGCGGTCAAGTGTATAAACAGCCTGGCCCATCCCGGTAAAATCAGAACCCTGGAAGAAGAATGGAGCCGCTATAAATATAACGTTCTGGAACACGACCATGCCATCTATCTGAAAATCCGGGCATTGCTTAAGGATAAAACAATCTATCCGGCCGTCGAATTCTATCGACTGCTCGAAGCTGCTCTGTCAAAAACCATACGACCGGAAGCGGCCGACAACGCTGCTGCCCATGTCTGGGGCTATATGTCCCCTTTTGCCACACAAAAAGAAAAAGAAGCAGCCAGCTTGAAACTGACTGCTCTTCACAATAATGAGATTTCTTCTGATCTGGTCAAAAAGTTCCTTTACCGGCTCGCTGTAAAATATGAGCAGACCTATCTGCTGGATTCTTTCTACTTTACTTTTTAACGGTCTCCATATCCTTTGTAACAAGTCTGAGATGTTCACGGATCGGGATATGCTGAGGACATACCTCCTCACAGGCTCCGCAGTCCATGCACTGGTCTGCTCTTGCTTCTGCTTTCATATCCAGATAATAACGCCAGTTCGCACTGTCTTTATTGCCATACATGGAATAATTGTTCCAGATTGAAAAACATCCCGGTATATTAACACCGAACGGACACGGCATACAGTACTTACAATTCGTACAGCCATTCTTTGTTCGTGCTTTGACTTCCTCTACGACTTCGCTGATAAGCTTTTGTTCCTCTTCTGACAGAGGCTTGAACTTATCAAAAGTCGCCAGATTATCCTCAAGCTGTTCCATATTGGACATACCACTTAAGATAACCTTTACATTTGGCAGAGATCCTACCCAACGAAATGCCCACGATGCCACACTGCGTTTTTCATCAAAAGCAGTAAAAAGTCCGGTAATATCATCTGCAAACGTAGCCAGAGAGCCACCTTTGACAGGTTCCATGATCACAAGCGGTACCCCAAGCTTTTCAGCAAGTTCATATCCCTTCATTCCGGCCTGTTCATCTGTATCCATGTAATTCAGCTGAATCTGACAAAAATCCCACTTTTTGAAGGTAATGATTTTCTCAAAGACCTCATAAGAATCATGAAATGAAAATCCAAGATGTTTTATCTTTCCTTCTTTTTGATACTTTTCCATAAGCGCAAGGACACCCAGTTCATTCATGGCATCAAACCGTTCCTGATTGTATGCGTGCATCAGATAGAAATCAAAATAATCCGTCTGCAGGCGCTCTAACTGCTCTTCAAAAATACGAACTGCATCCTCATATGTCTTGATTGCCCAGAGCGGCAGCTTTGTTGCGAGGTAAAAACTGTTACGTTCTTTTGTTTTCAAATACTCACCAAGAAACAGTTCACTTTCCCCACTATGATAAGGATAGGCCGTATCAATATACGTTATCCCACTGTCAAGTGCATGATCCATCATCTTTGCTGATTCAATACGATCAATCTTACCATCTTTTGTAGGGTAACGCATTCCGCCAAACCCAAGAAGTGACGGTGAAATATTAAGTTTTTCCATCTTTCTGTATTCCATAATAACCCCTGAACCTTTCCGTATCCGAGCACCCCGGACACAAACCGATATTTAAGCTGCAAGGTAAGAATTTACGCTCTTACACTACCTTAGTTATTATGACAAACATTTGTTCATCAATCAATGTCAATTCCCGTGGTATTAATGTAGTATCTTTTCTCATGTATTTGTCTTTAATCCAGCTCAATGACACCGGTATAAAGCTTATAGTATCTTCCTTTTTTTTCCAGAAGTTCCTCATGGGTTCCTCTTTCGATGATTTCTCCCTGCTCAAGTACCATGATACAATCAGAATTTCGTACCGTCGACAGTCGGTGCGCAATGACAAAGGTCGTTCTGTCCTTCATCAGGCGGTCCATTCCATGCTCTATATGCTTTTCAGTTCTGGTATCGACGGAACTTGTTGCTTCATCCAGCACAAGAATCGGTGCTTTCGATATAGCCGCTCTTGCAATGTTCAGGAGCTGGCGCTGACCCTGACTTAAATTCGCACCATCTCCTTCGAGCATGGTATCATATCCATCCGATAAGCGCATAATAAAGGAATGAGCACTCGCTGTCTTTGCTGCTGCCTCCACTTCTTCATCCGTTGCATCAAGCCTTCCATACCGGATGTTCTCACGGACCGTTCCGGTAAAAAGATGTGTATCCTGCAGGACCATTGCGATATTCTCACGCAGATTGTTCTTTTTGATCCTTTTGATTGGTATCCCATCTATGGTGATCTCTCCCGAATCAATATCATAAAAGCGGTTCAAAAGATTCGTAATGGTAGTTTTTCCTGCTCCTGTCGATCCGACAAAAGCAACCTTCTGACCGGGTTCCGCGACCAGACTGATGTTCTTTAGAATAACTTTATCCGGATTATAGCCAAAGGTCACCTCTTTCAGTTCAACTTTCCCTTTTACCTTTTCGAGGACTACGGCTTCGTCCAGATCCTGTGCTTCCGGCTCTTCATCCATGATCTTAAATACGCGTTCCGCTCCGGCAAGTGCTGAAAAAATTGTTGTCACCTGCATGGACAGTTCATTGATCGGACGGCTGAACTGTCTGGAATATCCAGCAAATATAGTAATTCCACCATAATCGAAGCCTCTTGCTATGCAAAGAACGGAACCGACAATCACAGTAAGTGCATAGTTGATCTGTGTCAGATTTCCCATGACCGGTCCCATCAGTCCACCAATGAACTGTGCCTTGACCTGATTTGTCCGAAGATCTTCGTTTAGAATATCAAAATCCTCGTTACAGGAGTCTTCATGGCAAAAGACTTTTACCACCTTCTGACCACTGACTGTCTCCTCAATAAATCCATTCACGGCTCCAATCGATGCCTGCTGGGCAGCAAAATACCGGGAGCTTTTTTTTGCAATGGTGCCACCGGTAGTAATAATCAATGGCAGCATCACGATCAAAAGCAAGCTAAGCCACACATTGGTATAGAACATAACGATCATCGTTCCAAGGATCGTTATTGCACCTGAGAATAACTGTACGACAGTATTGGTCATCATCTCTCCGATGGTATCTACATCATTGGTAAAACGGCTCATTAACTCACCATGGGTATTCGTGTCATAGAATCGGACCGGTAATTTTTGTACTTTCTCAAATAATTCGTTCCTGATCTTTTGCAGTGCTCTCTGTGCAATACCAACCATAATTCTCTGCTGGAAATACGATGCAGCCACAGCAACCAAGTATATTCCACCCATAAAAAGCAAATTCTTCACTAACTTTTTTACGGAATCCGCAACGACACCAGCTTTCTCTGCATCGGCCGACGCCTTCCATACATGAAAATCCGAATCCAGATTGTTAACGATTGGGCGAAGCACATAAGAACCGGCAATGCTTGCTATTACTGAAATAACAACAAAGATAAATACAATGATCAGCTTCATCTTATCTTCTTTTAAATAGGACAGCAGCCGGCGTATTGTATTTCTAACATCCTTCGGTTTTCCGCCTCTGGCACTTCCTCCTTTTGGCCCCCCTGGTCCTTGCCCCGCTCCCGGTCCTCCCGGTACTGTTGAGGAAGCCCTCTGGTATTTCTGTTGCAGTTCTTTCAGCCGCTCATTTACAGGTTCGCTCTCTTTTTGTCTAAATTGTTTCATTATGCACCTGCCTCCTTATCTTTCTGGGAGTAGTAAATCTCTTTGTATGCCTCGCAGTCAGTCAGAAGTTCGCGGTGTGTTCCTTTGCCAACAATCTTCCCTTCATCAAGAACCAGAATCATATCTGCGTCCATGACTGAACCAATACGCTGCGCTATGATAAATTTCGTTGTACTCTTCAGATCTTTCTGAAAACTTTCTCTGATTCTCGCCTCGGTTGCTGTGTCAACGGCACTAGTACTGTCATCCAGAATCAAAATCTTAGGTTTTTTGAGCAAAGCTCGTGCGATACAGAGCCGTTGTTTTTGTCCACCAGAAACATTAACACCACCCTGACCAAGATCCGTCGAATACCCATTGGTAAAGGAATCAATGAACAAATGTGCCTGTGCATAGGAAGCAGCTTCTTTTACGTCACCGTCTGATGCACTTTTATTTCCCCACTTCAGATTTTCCATGATACTGCCTGAGAAAAGAATGTTCTTCTGAAGGACCATGCCAACACCGTTTCGAAGGTTCTTAAGGGAGTATTCCTTCACATCGATACCATCGATAAGTACCTGCCCCTCGTCTGTGTCATACAGTCTTGGAATAAGCTGAACCATGCTCGTTTTACCGGAGCCGGTGGAACCAATCACCCCAATCGTCTGCCCCGGTTTTGCTGTGAAGCTTAACGAATCAAGCACCTTCTCCTCGTTGTTCTTGTAATAGCGAAAGGACACATTACGAAATTCCACTCTTCCTTCCACCACTTCTGCTTCCGGATGTTTTGCTTCTGAATCCGACAGATCTATCTTTGTTGTCATTATTTCTTTGATTCGTTTGGAAGAGGCAATCGCGCGTGAGCTCTGGATCAAAACCATGGAAAGCATAACAAGGGCCATCAATATCTGTACAATATAGGTCGTAAATGCCGTCAGATCTTCCACTGCCATATCACCGACGATAATCTGTTTTCCAGCCATCCAGACTACAGCAATCGTGGTTACATTCATCGCCAGCGTCATGAGCGGCATGGTAAATATCATTACTTTGTAAGCCCGAAGGGAGGTTTCCTTCAGATCACTGTTTGCTTCTGCGAATTTATCTTCTTCAAAGCTTCCCCTCACCAAAGACTTAACCACTCTTACATTGGTTAAATTCTCTCTGATTTCTGAATTTACCCTGTCGATTTTTTTCTGCATGCTGTTAAAACGGGGAAATGCGGTACGCATCATGATAACAATAACAACAACGATGACCGGAATAATTGTCAGAATCACCATAGCAAGACTAGGATTCATCTTTGTTGCCATGAACAATGCTCCAATTAACATTCCCGGAGAACGCAGCAGCATGATTAAGCCCATTCGGATGATGTTCTGCATCTGCGTAACATCATTTGTCAGTCTTGTAACCAGTGAGCCGGTGCTGAATCCGTCAATGTTTGCAAACGAGAATTCCTGTACTTTTCGAAATGCATCTTTTCTGAGCCCTGCGGCAAATCCTGTCGAAGCGCGTGTTGCAAAATACCCGCCGGATACACCGCCGCATAACATACAGGCCGCTATCAGAACCATGCCGCCTCCTGCAAAGAACACATAGGAATATCCCTGCCAGGCATGTCCGAATAACATCATCGGACCATTCTCCAGCCAGTTCACTCCGTGTTTTAGAATGGAAGACATCAGATAGGGAAGCACTACTTCACCCGCAACTTCCACCAGCATAAATATTGGGCCAAAGATAAAAAAAACAAGGTGTGGCTTTATGTATTTCCAGTAGTTCATTCTTTCTCTCCTTCTTTTGTTTTGTCTGGAGCGCAGTGATGTATCAGATTCTCTGCATATCCTTTTTTATTCGCATATTCCAACATATTGTCCTGCATACGCATCAGATAATTCATCAGCTGGTCCATTTCTTCTTTTTGAAACCCCTCAAAAAAGGCTTCATCTAATTCCTGTATGATGCGCTGGCTGTCTTGTATGATCAACTTACCTTTCTCAGTCAATGCGACCCGGTTCACCCGGTTGTCGGACAGCTTCATAGCTTTCTGGACAAAACCTGCTTTCTCCAGTTTCTTTAACGTCACAGCAATCGTAGCCGTTGACACCCCCATCGCTTCCGCAATCTCTTTCTGAGAGCTTCCTTCATTTACTGAGATATGCATCAAAAGCTGGTGCTGACTTCGATGCACTCCGGTCTCATTGACACTTAATTCGAAGACTCTGCGATGTAACCTATTGGTTTTTATAAAGCATTTTACATAACTTTTGACTTCTTCTCCCGACATTTTATATGTGCCTCCTTTTCTGTATTTTTGTTTTCCTGCCTGATTCTGGTTCTCTGCCTTTTACTTATCCGGATTGGATGCGAAAAGTGTTCTGAAAACCTACCAGGTAAGCTGAATTTTTTTGAAATCTTACTTTCTAAACATAGCGACAAGCATTGAACTTTAGATCAGGCTTTTATTAATTGTATAGCCCTTTCATTCTTTGTTTATAAAACACTAGGTTTTAATTATTAGCTTTTTAATTGTTAGCTTTATAATTGTTAGCTTTATAATTATTAGCTTTATAATTATTAGCTTTATAATTATTAGCTTTATAATTATTAGCTAGCTAATTATATACCAAAAAAAATAAAGATGCAACTATGCATCTTTATTTTTACTATATTGCCGCATGATATTATAGAGAATCTGTACACTGATCGGTTTTGCAATATGTTCATTCATACCGGCCAGAATTGCCTGATTAACATTTTCGTCAAATGCGTCTGCTGTCATTGCGATGATTGGTATGCTCTCTGCTTCCGGGTGTCCTGATTTTCTGATTGCCCTGGTCGCTTCGTATCCGTCCATTTCTGGCATCTGAATATCCATTAGAATACTATGATAATATCCCACCTCTGAGCCCATGAATTTTTCTAATGCGATGCGTCCGTTTTCTGCCGTATCAACTGTAATTCCGATATCTTCAAGCAGTCCCACAGCTATCTCTGTGTTCATCATATTGTCTTCTGCAAGCAGTAT
The DNA here is from genome assembly GCA_003249225.1 of Clostridia bacterium. Classification (GTDB taxonomy): domain Bacteria; phylum Bacillota; class Clostridia; order Lachnospirales; family Lachnospiraceae; genus SZUA-448. The sequence goes on from QKJQ01000037.1 coordinate 53,056, forward strand.
TCTTATGCCCGGCATTCCTTCTTTTATCATGTCTGCTTCCTCTGTCATTTTTTCAGTCAACTTTTTGTCTGTCTCTTTGTCCGTCTCTTTGTCCGTCTCTTTATTATCTGTCTCATTTGTTATATATTTCGGCATCTGTGCCCGTTCGAGCGTTAGTTCAATGGTGAAGACCGAACCTTTTCCCTTCTCACTGGACACATGAATTGCTCCGTTCATCATATTGACCAGATTTTTTGTAATGGAAAGTCCAAGTCCTGTGCCACCAAATCTCCTTGCAATGGAAGAGTCAGCCTGCATAAAAGGCTGAAATAAATGTAACTGCTCCTCCTCATCCATTCCTATCCCGTTATCAGCAACCTTGATTTGAAGCTGTACCAATTCCCTGCGAACGGAAAGCTGTGTCAGGATTAGTTCAACCGTTCCGCCATCCGGAGTAAATTTAACAGCGTTTGATACTAGATTTATAAGAATCTGTCGTAAGCGAAGCGCATCTCCAAGCAGCCACTCTTGCGTTACGTCTTTCTGTTTTACTTGAAGGTCGATGTTTTTCTGATTGGCCTGTTCTTTGAACAGAGTAGCAACATCAAAAAGCAGTCTTGTAATATGAAATTGCTCTATAGAAAGTTTCATCTTTCCACTTTCAATGGCTGAGATATCAAGTATGTCATTAATGATAGCCAAAAGATGATCCGCTGCAATATGAGATTTTGCCAGATAATCTTTAAGAACTCTGACTTCATCTGTTTTCTTTTCTGCCAGTGCTATATAACCCAGAATCGCATTCAGAGGGGTCCTGATTTCATGAGACATCTTGGACATGAACATTCCCCTTGTTTCATTCGCCTGTTCAGCCATGCTAAGAGCGTCCATAAGATGTGCTTTCTGCTGTTCTTCATCATGTCTGACTTCATCAATATCTTTTCTATACAGCATGTAATTTCTTGGGTGATCTTTGTCGACTGTTAATCCCTGCAGGAGATATCTCTGCCATCGATAATTGCTTTCTTCCATTTTAACCCTGCATTCAAAGTATACGGATTCCGCCTTTTCCAGTATCTCGCGCAGATTTTCAGGTGTCGTTATGTTATGAACAATTTTCTTATCTTCCGGATGGACCCTTGCTTCTATTTGTTCAAAAAGCTTAAAGGGCTCTGATATCCGTCGTATGGAATTCTCATCCTTCACATACCGGTATTGCAGACTTTCATCCAATGCAATCTCCACAACATCATCATTAGCACTGTTCACATAATTAATAAACCGAAGGAATTCATTGAATCTTTTATGTTCCACCTGTCGTCCCCGACTTCGAAAAGTCGCAACAAGCATCAAAATTACAATAACAAAGAAAAGGCTGACAAACAGAATAACAATATCGACCGGCATCTGATTAATCAATGCACTCAGTGTAATATCCTGGGTACCTATCGTATTTCTTATAATAATGTCATTCATGTCTGCTTCTGAAAGAAAAGCAATGGATTTATTAAGAATTGAAAGCAGCCTGGGATCGTAATCATTATTCACAGCCATGCAAATGTCAAAGGTCACGGCCTGCATGGTAGTTTCCTGCAGTGAATTATATTTTGTTTTCAAGAGCTGTTCATTTACCGAGTATGAGTTAATGATTGCCTGCTTTGCCAGTCCTGATTTTACAGCATCCAGACAACTTTCGACCGTATCTAATAATAAAAAATCAAGATCATTCGTTGCTTCCAATGTCTTATAAGAATAATAATATTCCGCAGTGGCAGTCAGCGTACTTTCCGTTTGTCCGTTCCTCTTTGTGACAAGAGTCATAGGCAGCGACAGGTATTTTGATGTTATATTATATCCAATCTCATAAGCAGCATCAAAATTTAAGTCATAGCTCGCAATAATATCAGCTTTCGATTCTTCGTTCTTTTCGCCTTCTATGTATTGGAAGGTAAGCCCGGTCAGAGATTCTATAGTCTCAAACACATCTGCAACAATTCCAGAGAACTCTCCCGTCTTTTTATCTGTCATTTCAAGTGGTGCCCAGGAATCACTATATACAACAACGATTTCATTACCTTCATCAATAAAAGCTCGCTCACTTTGTGTCAGACTCAAATAGGTGTTCACACTGGGAAGGTACTTTTGTGCAAGTTCCTTATCAAAATACGGATTTATAATCTTGATCTCTTTTATCGCCTGATTCAGTCCACGAAGTATCTCGTCATTTCCTTTCGTCGTTACAAAGAAGAAATCTCTTGGGGAAAAATCAGCGATGGAGCGGAAATCCTTTGTTGGCTGAAAGCCGCCTGTTACTCCGCCGTCAATTTCTCCATTTACAATAGCTTCATTGATCTGATCGATAGAAGCATACTCAATCAGTTCAACATCAAGATCATTATCAAGTGCAAAATCTGTTATATCATAATAATTTTGTCCCGGCCGTACACCGATTCTCATTCCGTTATAGGTTAGATAATCATCTGCTGCATATGGACTATCCGTCGCCACATAAAGCGAACTGTATACCATTCCAACTTCTATGTTTGGCATTCCCATATCTTTTTCCCGCTGTTCAGAGTAAAAGATACATCCCAGAATATCTATGTCACCAGCATAAAGCATGTCCAGCAGGGTGCCAAGATCACCGTCTACAAATTCATAGTTCCATCCTGTCTGCTGTGCAATATATTGAAGATATTCATAATTATAACCGTAATACCGGCCGTCTTCGGTAACTTCCATATATCCAGGCTGATAAAACCATCCAACTCGAACAGGTTTCGTGGCATATTCACTGACCCCCCAAAGAATCCTCTGCGGAAATGGTGGTCGTCGGATTCAAATAGATTAATAGAAATCCGGTCAATATACAAAAGAAATAACACCGAAGAAGTTTCATGCCTACCCTCCATATCACGGTATTACACAGCTATGCGGCAGATTCAACTTTTGTTACTCAATTACAGACATACCACTAATTTCATGAATCTTTTGTAAGTAAGGAGCAAAAGCAGCAGGGATTGCAAAATCCTTTTCTATGGCTTCCACACTTACATATTCAAATCCACCGATTGGTTTAGCGAGCTTTACGTAATAACCGGTCATAAACCATTCAATATGACTGAATACATGACGATACGATCCAAAATCTTCTATGTTAAAAATCACTTTTTCCTCACTGTTCGCGCCCTGCTGCATTCTTACCCAGTTCTTTACATCTCGTACGGTTCCTTTTCCTTCCGATCCCGGAAACTCCCACATACCTGCCAGAAGTCCTTTCTCAGGTCGTTTGTTCAGGGCATAACGTCCGTCACATTCCAGAATATATACCGTTCGTTCTTCTATCTTCCTTGGTTTTTTCTCATCCTTGACCGGTATCTTCATCTGATCCCCTTGCTTAAACGCCTTACACATATGCATGAGCGGGCAAGCTTCGCATAGAGGTTTGCCGTTGGGAAGACAGACCAGGGCACCAAGTTCCATGACAGCCTGATTGAAATCCCCCGGCTTTTCTTTGGGGATAATCTCTGTCAGATCTTCTTCTAATTCTCTCCTTACCTTTTCCTTGGTTACATTATCAAAGCTGCCGGATACTCGTTTCATAACACGCAATACATTTCCATCAATGGAAGCGACCGGGATCTGAAATGCAATGGATGCTATGGCTCTTGCCGTATACGTTCCAACGCCTGGCAATGCTCTGAGTTTCAAATGATCTGCCGGAAGCTGACCATCAAAAACATCCATAACAAGTTTTGCTGTCTTTTGCATATTCTTTGCACGGTTATAATATCCCAGGCCTTCCCAGACTTTTAACAGACGTTCTTCCGAGGACTCTGCAAGATCTTTTAAGGTCGGAAATTCAATAATAAACCGATCAAAATATGTTTTTACGGTCTCCACTCTGGTCTGCTGCAGCATGATCTCAGATATCCACACAAAGTAAGGCTGCGGGTTTTCTCTCCATGGCAGGATGCGCGCATTTGATGCGTACCAGTCCAGCAGGTATTCAACGGTTTCAGAATAATTGTAATTTGACATTTATTTTCCTCATATTTCTTTCGCATAATATCAGAGAGCAAAATATTTTAATCCCATCCCATATTTTGCTAAATATATAGCTTACTATATTGTTATAGTAAGCTATATATCTATTATAAACTATTTAATTGATTTTTTGTATATTTTTACGCCAAATTGACTATAGAATTATTAATAAAAGAGAATAAATCAGGCTTCCAGCTTAGTGGCAAGCTTTTGCATCTGAAGTTGTGCCGTTACAAGCTTATAATATATGCCTTTCTGTGCCATAAGCTCATTGTGTGTCCCCACTTCCGCGATCTTGTGCCCATCAATTACAACAAGCCGGTCTGCATTACGTAAGGTCGAAAGCCTGTGTGCTATTGCGAATGTCGTACGGCCAGCCGTCAGACGCTCCAACGCTTTTTGAATCAGATATTCACTTTCAGTATCGAGACTTGAGGTCGCTTCGTCAAGAATCAAAACACGCGGATCATTAAGAATTGCTCTTGCAATGGCAAGACGCTGTCTTTCGCCACCTGATAAATTATGTCCATGCTCGCCAACATAGGTATTGTACCCATCCGGGGTCTTACATATAAAATCATGAGCATTCGCCATCTTAGCAGCTTTTATGACTTCCTCTTCTGTTGCATCGGGCTTTGAAAAACGTATGTTATTTAAGATCGTACCGGAGAAAAGGAAGGTTTCCTGCAATACAACACCGAGTTGTGAGTGATACTTCGCAATCTCAAGATGGTTTATATTCCTGCCGTCGATCAAAAGCTCACCGTCATCAACTTCATAGAGCCGCATAAGTAAGTTGATCATCGTCGATTTTCCTGTACCGGAGGCTCCGACCAGTCCTATCATTTCACCCTTCTCAACCTTTAAGTTGATCCGTTCAAGTACCGGTTCATAGGATTTGTATCCAAAGCTTACATTTTTAAATTCCACATTACCTTCAACCTGAACTTCTGCCGGATTCTCATGATTCAGGATCATTGGCTGTTCATCCAGCACATCATAGATTCGTTCCATACTCGTTACCATCTGAGTAATCAATCTTGGCAGGTGTGTCATCCATCCAAGCGGTCCGTACAGCATCCACGCATAGGCGTTGAACTGAACCAGCTCACCAACTGTCATTTTATCAGACAGTATTTTTAACCCACCGAAATATATAATAAAATAGATTCCCAGACTCATCAAAAATGTCAGCATCGGGTAAAAAGAAGCCCAGAATATCTCATTCCTTTTCTGAACTTTCGCATATTCATTGGCGTTCAGATTAAATTTCTCAGACTCTGAGATCTCTTTTCCGAATGACTTCACAACTCTCATACCAGATATAACATCCTGCAGAGAACTGTTCATCTTGTCACTTTTCACCCATTGCAGATGAAAGCGTCTTCGAATACTCTTTCTGAAGACCTGTGACAAAAATACAACCACCGGTAAGAACACAATTGAAATCAATGTCATCTTTACATCGAGCATCAGCATCAGCACTACTGCTCCAGCCATCTCGACCATACAAGAGAACATATGTCCAAAAGCTTCATGCATAAATCGCTGAATCTCTGCAGTATCTCTGACCACACGATTCATCAGTTCTCCTGGACGCCTGTCCTGTATAAAGGAAAGGGTTAGCTCCTGGATCTTTTCATACATTTTCTTTCTGATATCTCTGCTGATTCTGGCTGCCAGTGATATATACCACCAATTCTTAAGTACCCTCACACCTATCGTGAACATTGTAAGAAAAAACATAACTCCAATGAACAAAAACACCTGATGAACCGTGCCATTACCACTTGTCAAAGTGTTATTGATAAACTGTTTCTGATATTGCGGAAGGTACAGATACAAGCCGGCATTTGTTATGGATATGGTCAGGATCAGCACCAGCCGCAGTTTATAGTCTTTGATCATTCTCCAGAATTTCTTAACTGTCACGCTCTTTCCGTCACACTTTGGACATTCCCTTGTTCCCGGAAGAGCCCTGCCGCATTTTAAGCAGATTTTTTCGTACTCCCTGCTCTCCACATGCTTTGTACCTCCGTCGCGAAGTACTTCAGCGCCTTTTATGGCAAAAGAAACTCTTGACAGATGATGCATGGAGAATCGCACCAGACAGCTCTCAAAATCCTTATTCTTTTCTTTTACAAGCAGGATTCCACAGTTGACCTGCGGCTCACACTTCATTTTATCAATATCACATAATGCCTTCTGATAGAATATCTGATTTTGGTCAATGATGACGAGTCTTTTCGGGGTTACAACTATGTACCCATCTTTTTGAAAACTTCCGTCTGAGGCTATATCATATGGCACGCAATACCAGATATCTTCCTTTGCTTCCAGCGCTAGTAATTCAAGCGCCTTAGCGGGTAAATCAAACAGTAATTTCATTATAATCTCCATTCATAAGCTGCATTAATACAAGCTTCCTTCCTCTTACAGGAATAAGTCAAGTTTCTTCAGTTCAGACTGTGTCAGGGCAGTAATATCCGGGATTTCGAATCGGTTTCCATCCAGATCGGTTATCATAAGTCTGGTATCGCTCAGGTTTACAACCGAACCACCACCCATATGAATGGTGAAGCGACAGGCGCCGTGATCAGTCACAACATCAAAATATGCAAAACCATATTCGTCTTTTATACTGATAATTTTCTGAATAACCGGAGTAAAATACCTAAGACGCATCTGTTCCGCCAAAATCTTTACGGTTTCTTTCGATACGTCTGCTTTCAGATTCTTGATTATACCAATCTCTTTTGCCTTTTCATTGGCTTCTCTTATTGATATAAAAGCGTTTGGATCTGAGAACGGGAATGCCCGATATACCTGTACCCTTGGATAGAATTCTTCGTCGATCCGCAGGGATACAAATCCGCCTTCTGTTCTCTGAAAGTCAGCATTGTCTTTTGTTATATACCGCAGCTTTAACATCTCTTCTGTTTCAAGCTCCATCTTTTCCAGATCAAATTCTTCCATGCCGCCGTTCTCCTGACCGCCATGTGTTTCTCCTCTTCCCATATATCCTCCATTTCTGCACGGCTGAAGATACCATTCTTCCAACAGTATGAGTACATGATAAATACTTATCATCCTCAAATTCTTCCGTGTTTATCTATAAATAAAGCATTATTAGTCATTGTTCAACGTGCAAATATACTTTCCTTCTGCTAATCAACACCACGCAATGCCAGTGCCTTTGTCTGCAGTTCTTTCAACTTATAATATACGCCCTGCTTGGCTTCCAGCTCATCATGGGTACCTTCCTCTGTTATCTCTCCGTTGTCCAGAACGACTAGACGGTCCGCATCACGAAGTGTAGAAAGTCTGTGTGCAATGGAGATCGTGGTTCTGTCCTGTATCAGAAAGTTTATGGATGCCTGAATCGCTTTTTCTGTCTCTGTATCAACTGATGCTGTTGCTTCATCAAGGATCAATATCTTAGGGTTGGCAAGAATAGCCCGGGCAATGGATACACGCTGCCGCTCACCGCCCGATAACTCACGTCCGGAGGAACCAATGATCGTGTCATAACCATCCGGCATCTTACAGATAAAGTCGTGTGCACTGGCAAGTACTGCCGCGTTCACGATCTCCTCCATCGTTGCTTTTGGATTTGCATAAGCGATGTTCTCAGCCACACTTCCCATAAAGATGTAAGTCTCCTGTGATACCATAGCAACATTGCGTCGAAGATCGTTGAATGCAATGTCCTTTATATTGATTCCGTCAAGATAGATCTCCCCTTCATTTGGGTCGTATAATCTTGAAATCAGATTGACCAGCGTTGATTTTCCGGCACCCGATCGTCCAACGATTCCAAGCATCTTACCGCCTTCAACTTTGAGATTGATTTTCTTTAAAACCGGCTTATGCGGTTCGTATCCGAAGGTAACCTCTCTCATTTCAATATCACCGTGCAACTGTTCAAGGTGTATGGCATCCGGTTTTTCAACGATTTCAGGGATAGCATCAATAATCTCGAACATTCGCTGGGCACTGTTCATGCTGTCTGCAAACCAACGGAAAATATAAGACATAAAATCAAGCGGTCCATTCAACTGTGTTACATACCCTACAAAGGTGATCAGTACACCGAACTTCAGGCTTCCGTATTTTATGGCAAGGTAAGAACCAAATCCCCATACGACCAGTGCTGCAATGTTCTCGAATGCCGAATATACAGCAAAAAACTTGTTGTCAAAGCCTACAAGCGCCATCTCCGCACCAAGTACTCTGTTGTTGTTCTTTTCGAACCGTCCCATCTCACTGTCCTGCTGTCCGAAAGCTTTTACAACACGAGCTCCGGTCAGGTTGTCATTCAGCCTTGCGTTCATACTTCTCTCCGCACGATGCCTTCTGCCATAGAACTGAAATAGTCTTGGCATCAGTCGGAAGCTGATAAAGAAAATGACGGGGACAAAGACCAGACCTGCAATGGCAAGCATCCAGTTCATTCGGAACATTACAAACGCGGTTGCCGCTATGGTCAAAAGATTGATGATCAGATAAGGCAGTCCGTCTATGAACAGTCCTGTGATACGTTCTGCATCACTTAAAACACGTGTCATCAGACTGCCGGTCTGTCGGTTATTATAAAAACTGATGGAAAGCTTCCCCATTGATTTGAAGATCTGTGTCTTCATCTCCCGGACAACGTCAGGAACGATCGTAGCAGTCAATACACCCTGAATAATACCAAGTACCTGCAAAGTTATCTTGGAAAGGAGCATTACAAGAACAACCAGTCCAAGGGCTACAGTAAACTTCATGCCCGGTTTTCCTATAAAGTCAAGGAAGTCCTGATTTTTTGATAAGATCTGGTCATAAAGTACGGTTCCGCTAAGATACGGCCAGACCAGGTTGAGTCCTGCGGTCGCTATATAGCAGATCATCATAATGACCAGCTTGGGTATATAGGGTTTATAGTAAGATAATGTACGAAAGAAGATTGATCTTCGATCCATACATTTTGGACAGATTCTCCTGTCCTTGTCCGGATACATCGTTCCGCATTTTGGGCAATACTCTTCCTTTTCTTCTGTCTTGCAGTCTTCTTCTGTCAATTCTCCCTTTTCTTTTATTAGGTTGAATAACTTGACAAGATACAACACATCACCGATCTTCATGTTGGAAAAAGCCGCCAGCTGAATGTCCGGCACCGAAGTTTTCTTTTCGTTTTCACTGGCTGGTTTATCTTCTGCTTCCGGTTTTTCCGTCGAAAATAAAACGCCTCCACAGACAGTACGAAGAACATCCAACTTCTCAATATCCTCCAACGGGAAGAATTTTGCTGCCCATTCCCGCTCCTTCTGTAAAAGCGCTTCGTGAATGCTTCCTATACCTTTGAACTGATAGACATCAGTAGCATCCGGTTCTGACATGATCAATATCAGTTTTGCTTTTGTCAGGATTGCATATCCACGTGCAAGTTCACCTTCCAGTGTCATGTCCGTCTCTGCCGATGTTATTATCTCTGTTTTGTCAATATGATAACCTTCCAGATATTTCAATACGCCGGAAGGCAGTTTAACCTTATTCTCCACTACTCTCACCCCTGTTGTCAAAATGCTGATTATTTAATGATTTCCTTCACCATTGCCTGCAGTTCAAATCCATCGACTGGCTTTGTAAAGAATTTTCTTACCCCAAGATTCATTGCCTGATTAATTACAAGCTGCTGACTGGTAGCAGAACATATTATGAGCTCGATCGCCGGATCGATCTTACGAAGGTCCTCTATCAGACTCAGATCTTCTCTGTCTGGCAGCGTAATATCTAAAATAGCCAGTACCGGTCTCTTTTCTTCTGCAAGCGTTATTGCGGTCTTAGCATCTGCTGCCTCGCAAATATTCTCATATCCCCCATCAATTAGAATATTTCTTAACTGGATCCGCGTAAATGTAAGATCCTCTACAAGCAAAATCATATCATTCATATAGTTCCTCCATTACTAAAAAAACTCCCCTCCTGCCTTTTGGGCACTTGTCAATAATAGCATAACAGATAGCAAATCGCAAGTACATACAGAACAAATATTCGAAAAATCAGACTTTTTTTGTTACTTTTTGGGAGCAAAAAAAGTAGTGCCAGATGGGTCTGTAAAAATACCTCTGGCACTATAAAATCACTTGTTCGTTTTTGTTTCCTTGCGGTTTACTTACACTTTCTTTACGGAATCATCGCTACTATATCCATAGCTCCTGTCCTTCCATACTAAGCTTACTCTTCACTTGTTCGAGCGTCTGCTGTGTTTTCATCATCCCGAACTTCTGTGTATTCGGATTCGTTGATGTCTGATTTCTCTGCGTCATTCTTCACTGGATTTTCTTCCGGTTTCTTTTTTAGTCTTTCTGTAATGGAAGCTGTTACATCGATGCCGGTGGCATCCTGAATTCCGCTCATGATTTTTGTCATTGTATTTGTTATGTCCCCGACCAGACGTGTGGTATTGCCTTCTCCGTACATTGTAATCTTATCTACTTTGGTCAAAGGTTCAGCTACATTCTTTGCGATTTCCGGCAGCTTATTCAGGAACATATCAATAACGGACGCTTCGCCCATCTTTGCCTGTGCTTCGGCTTTCTTTTCAACACCTTCTGCTTCTGCCAGGAGTTTTGCTTTCGTTGCACCGGCTTCTGCTTCACCGATTTTTGCAATACCGGTAGCTTTCTTCTCACTTTCATAAAGATCGGCATCCGCCTGGATTCGCTTTGCTTCGGCTTCCTGTTGCTTTTCGAATTTCTTGGCTTCCGCTTCTCTCATTCTCTTATAAAGTTCTGCATCTGCTTTCTTCTGTGCTGCATAAAGATCGGCATCAGCCTGCTTCTTAATTAAGGAATCAAGCTCTTTTTCTTTTACCTCTGCTTCTCTTTGCTTGAGGATAATTGCTTTCTCCTGTTTGGCAATGTCTGCTTCCGTTGTAGCCACTTCAATGGTTTTTCTTTGTTCCTGTTGCTGGATCGAATAAGCGGCATCTGCAATGGCGACTTTAATATCGGCTTCTTTTTTCAGATCTGATTTACGGTTCTGCAGGTCTGTCTCTCGCTCTGCTATCGCTGTCTCTGTCACGATTTTTGCTTCATTTTTAATCTTTAATGCTTCTGCTTCTGCTACCGCGATTTCCTTTTCACTGTTTGCTCTTGAAATAGCTGCTTCTTTTGAGATACGAACAACATTGTCAACACCAAGATTCTCTATGACTTTGTTCTCGTCATAAAAGTTCTGGATCGTCAGATTCACGATCTGAAGGCCCATTTCCTGCATGTCCTTGTTCGCATTGCTCTTTACTTTTTCGGCAAAAGTATCTCTTTCATGTACCAGTGCTTCTAAGGTCATCTGTCCAATGATCTCACGCATGTTACCCTCTAAGATCTGCTGGGCAATCTCCATAATATATGTTTTAGGCTTCGCAAGAAAGTTCTCCGCTGCTTTCATAAGGGATACTTCATCCGAGCCGATCTTTACGTTTGCCACAGCATCTACATAGATATTGATAAACTCATTGGTTGGTACGGCACTTGGTGTCTTAATATCACATTGCACCAGTCCTAATTGGAGCGTATCTTTTCTTTCCAGGAAAGGAAGACGTAATCCTGCTTTACCAATAAGGATTCTTGGCTTTGGCCGGATACCGGAAATGATAAATGCTTCGTCCGTTGGTGCTTTCACGTATCCAAAGGCAAAGATTATCAGCAGAACGGCCCCCGCCAGAATACCGATTCCAACACCAATGTTACCTAAAAATAAACCGATTCCTACTACATTCATTCTTTCTACCTCTTTTCTGTTATTTACAAAGTGATACCTTAGGGATCACCTCGTACCGCTTCGTGCTATAATCATCATAACGGAAATAAAAAGTTCAATCAACATATATTTGTATATTATGTTTTTAATTTACATAATTTTGTATTTAGTTTTTATCTCGACCCGTTCGCTCACATTAATAGGTGCCTGAGCACTAATGGTAGCAATGGTTCTCTGCTTGAGGTTCTTAAGCTCATTTTCTATTTCTTCGTTGGTCCTTCCATTTCTAAGAACATCAACATATACGGTCAGCCTAATAATATCTTTACTTAAATATTTTTTCATAAGATAAGCTTTAAGATCTGTGACATGTTCCTCACCTTCAGGAACTGCTTTTTTTACAGTGCAGCCACTTTTCTTAAAATCCTCTTCTATTGCTTTTTTTATCGCTTCAATCTGCATACAATCCTCTCTTTCCAGTTTCATAACATTGTATTATGGTAAACATCCTTTGATAAACATACCCTGGTTTCTCACCTTTACCACGCTGTGCTGTTTTCCGGAACTCATCCAGTTTGCTTTGGGCGCAGTGACATAGGTGATTTATCCCAGTCATCTATATAGACAGTTACTTCTTTTGCACATTTTGATTTCTTACTGCGGCGACATCTTCACATACATTTTTGACTTGTGATTTTCACCGTTTTTATTCGTTCGTTCATAATCCTGAATGAATTCAAATCCACATTTTTCAATGACTCTTTTTGACTGCGCGTTTTCAAACGAATGACTGCATTGCAGGAATTGGCAGCCGGATACGTCAAAACAGTACTCCATAACTTTGCCTGCTGCTTCCGGCATGAGACCCATGCCCCAATATTCTTTACTTAGTACATAACCGATCTCTCTTCCTTTTAAACTGGTATAAGGCTCACCAAGGTCAAAAGAAATCTCTTCAATTCCTATTGATCCAATCACCTTTTTGTTCTTCTTTAATTCCAAGGCAAAGGTTCTCTTATGTGAAATGAACCGGTTCATAATTTCCTGCGATTCCGATCTTGATTTGTGAGGGTTCCACCCAGCCATCTGCCCAACACCATCAACGGATGCATATTCATAAAAATCCTCCAGATCTTCCATGCTCCATGGTCTGATACGGAGCCTGTCTGTTTCCAGAATAACCTTGCTGATATCAATTTCTGCATTCATGCACTCAACCACCTTATTTCTTTTTTTATAGATCCAATAGAATATGGCTCATTTCGTAAACCATAACGTCTTTTACTATTATAACAATTTCGATTAGAATAGCAATAAAATAGGATATTGCCGGAAGACAATATCCTATCCTTACTCGGTATTTCTCAAGATCCATTTCTTGTTATAATTCCTTTATGCAGACTACTGTGCTATAAAAAACATCATTACATAATGGCAGAGACTTCCGCCCAGGCAGAAAAGGTGAAATATATCATGGGATCCAAACTGTTCATGCTTACGATTAAATAATTTGAATTTGAATGCATAGATCACGCCTCCTATGGTGTAGATCACACCGCCGGCGAACAGCCATACCATCGCATTGTGATTCATACTTTCTAAAAGCTGTGGAAATACCGCTACACACACCCACCCCATGGCAATGTAAAGTACAGAACTGATCCATTTTGGTCCATGACTCCAGAAGGCGGCCTGCAGCATTCCGGCTGCCGCAATTCCCCAGATCACTGCAAGAAGTCTGTTACCCGTTGCCGGGTCCAGTACAAGAGTGCATATTGGCGTATACGTTCCTGCAATCAATACATAGATCATCATGTGATCGAGTTTTTGAAGAAGATGGTTGCTTTTTACTGAAAAATTCATGGAATGATAGGTTCCGCTGGCACCATAAAGCAGGAACAGTGATGCCATAAAGACTGCCATAGGCCACACCGTATGGCTGCTTCCAAGATGTGCATAAACCAGAAGAGGAACCGTTCCAAATACCGCTGCGACAGCACCTGCGATATGTGATATCGCACTTGCCGGATCTTTTAATTTTGCTATCCCTCTTTGTTGTGTTCGTGCTGTGTTATTGATTTCTCTCATAGTTACTCCTCCTTTTGTATCCTTCCCAGTCTTTCCTTGTAATAACCTGCATTGTAATAAGCTGCATTGTGATAAACTGCATTGTAATACCTGCATTGTAATAACATGAAATGCCTCAAAATTCTGGTAAAGCAATGGAACAAGAAATGGCTCCTTGCTTTCTTTGAATAAATTAACCGATGTAATAGTTATCATTTCTAATTGTTCGTATATTATTGTTTGTGATGTAGTTTACATTACTACTTCACCTCATTCGTTATACTATCACTAGTCGATTAAAAATGCAAGCGTAAAATACATTATTTTAAAGTAAAGAATGTGTCTGGACACATTCTTCGTATTGTACGCGCTCATACTATGCGAATTTACCTTTCACGTACGTACGAATCCTGCACGGGGTTCTTTTTATTTTATAAGAAAGTAAACGAACTACCTTTAAAATAAAAAGAGCTCCTCAAACGAGAAACTCTTTCTTTCAACATTTTCTTTCTTATCTATGTCATTCCTTAATAACTGTCTAGGGTTGTATCGTATTCCTTTACTTCGGAAGTCAGTGCCTGAAAATTATCTTCCGTGATGACATCTGGTGAAGATTGAACCATTACCTTCACACCATCGTCTGTCTTACTTAATTTTACAGCATAATAACTATCATACTGATCTACCTGTTTATCGTAATCATATACTTCATCTTTCTCATAGATTATCGTGCCATAATATACAAGAACAATATCTTCACCCACTAAGAATGCATCGTAAAAATCACTGAACTGTCTGTCAGAATAGAAGTTGAAGGCATAATATTCATATCCATAATTAAAGCTTTCATAAACATTCAGTGTAACTCTCAGCTCACCGTCAAAGCCTGCATAGAGCTTTTCTGCTGTAACATCTGCTCCCGTATAGTTGCCTGCAAAACCCGCTGCCACAGTCGTAAACTCCGCTGCTTTTGCTTTATCTTCCTGAAGCAGTGGTTTTGAGAACCAGGTCTTATCGGAATCGACCCAGTTAGCTCCTTCCGTATAAGCATAACCATATTCATCGTATACGGCATAATACTGCCATTTGCTTGTATAATCATAATTTGTTCTTGCACCAAAATACAATACATTGCCTTCCTGCTCAAGAACAACGTCCGTATCATAGCTAAACATACCAGGAACTACAGAGTCTTTATATTCATTATACGTAGCTGTAGCATCTTCTTCAGAAGCAAAAACAGCACAGGACATTCCCCAGATTACATTTCCAATTGGATTAAAACTTCCAATATAGTAGCAGGTATAGGTAATATCATATGGTCCAAGAAACAACCAGTCTCGTTTCATTACAACATAATCATCTGTCTTTGGCTGAAGAAGCTCCATATTCAGACCCTCAAACGATATGTCTGCATATCCACCCATCTCCATTATATCTCCGGTGCTGTTTTGTCCGGAGGGCTGATCCGTCTGACCTTGTGCTGACCCGGAATTATTATCTGAACTGATATTCTCTTCCCCATTGTCATCTGCTGTGCCCGGAGCACTGTTGTCCGTACTTATTGAATTATCCGTATTGACATCATCAGAAAGAGAATCCTGTTCCTCTGTGACTGCTTCATTGCTCTCCTGCGAATCTGTTGCATGTTCATTCTCTATGTTCTGAGTATCTGAATTCAAATTGACCAAGTTACTATCATTCGAAGTATTTGTGCTTCCACATCCTGCTGCAGCCAACGCCAGTATAATTGTGATTGTAATAATAATCTGTGCTTTCTTCCTTTTCATTTGTTTCTCCATTCCGCATTACGCACTTTTGTAATTTTGTATTGCATTGCTACCTGTTACTTTCTATCATGGCCTGCAGACACTTTTCCAACTTCCGCATGCTTTTCCTATTTTATCACATTTAGGTTTATTATGTAAATAAACAAAAAAAGAATGTGTTTTACTCACATTCTTTACTGTATTACTCTATTGGGCTGACTTTATTTTGCTTATTCACCCTAATTTCCTTTATGCTGCTTTTTCACCGGGCAACTCTGGTACTTTCGTCGATTTCTTTTTCTGCCCAGCCAGCTCAGAAAATAAAATGGAGGCAAAGACAAGTACGAATCCAATCACCAGACGATATGTCAGCAATTCTCCATAAAACAGGCAGGAAAAAAGTACTCCGAACACAGATTCCAACGATAAGATCAGCGCTGCTGACGTTGGTGGCGTATACTTTTGTCCTAGTGTCTGCAGCAACATAGAAAGCGCTGTTGCAGCAAATGTCAGATACACCATGCTCCACCAGAATCCGCCCGAAAATGCCCATGTAGTCTCAGGTCTTGTAATGATTCCATGGATTAAGGCACAAAAAGCACAGAAAATGAATTGCAGAATTGTAATCAGAATGACATCTTTATTCCTGCTGAACTTTCCCAGTATTGCAATATGAAAAGCATACAAGAATCCGCAAAGCAGTGAAAGTGCATCCCCGACTCCAATGGCTGTGCCTTTCTGTACTGAGATCAGCCCGATCCCTGAAACACAGACAACGGATGCGGCCAGGTTATAGACCGTTGGTCTTTTCTTATCGATCAGCCAATATACAAATGGTACAATTACACAATACGTAGCTGTAAGAAAAGCATTCTTTCCTGGCGTTGTCGTCTTTAGTCCCAAAGACTGTGCCAGATAACCAAAATACAGGCAGACTCCTAAAATTGCACCCTGTATGATATATTCCTTCGTTAACAGCTTCCATTTTCTCACAAACAATACAGATAAAAATAGCGCCGCAACTGCAAAACGTATAGCTAGCAGATACGGCGCCGGAATCTCATCAAGTGTATTCTTCATGACGAAAAAGGAGCTTCCCCAGATTATCGTTGCAACAAACAACGCTGGTTTTGCTAATTTCTTCATTATTTAATGATCTTAACCTTTCCAATAAGAGGCAGTTCTTTTGCTTTTCCATTCACAGCATTAACAATGCCCAGAATCACGCAAACAAAACATGCAATTCCAAATACAAAACTAATAATACCAACTAAAAATGAAAGAATTCCAAAAATAACAGCCAGGAATGATGGCCCAATACCGGCAATAATTCCAAAGATAAATGAAACAATCCAAATTGCAACTGATCCAAGAGCTTCTGTAATCAAAAGTACAACCCCTTGATTCGCATGGAACTTCGCATATTTAGAATTTGGTGCTGCTAATAGCGGAATAAGGAATAAAATTCCAAGATACGAGAACAGTGCCATGATCTTATTCTCTTCAATATCTTTTGGGTCAAACTCTCCTGTTGCATCTTTCGTGTTCATTGTTTTTTCGAAGAAATTCATATTCGTCTGGTGCCCTTGTCCATTCGTTCCCTGCGTCTGTCCCTGAGACTGCTGTCCCTGGTATCCTGGTGCAGGTTGAACGGGTGGAATTGGTGGTACCGGCGGTACTTCCTGAACCGGTGCTGCTGCCTGAACCGGTGGTACTTCCTGGATAGGTGTTTCATGTGCGGGTGCTTCAACTGGTGCCGGTTCCTGCGCTGCTGGCGCAACTGCTGCTCCGCAAGCCGGGCAGAACTTTACATTGTCTTCCAGTTTGCTCCCACATGCTCCACAAAACTGCATACTTCCATCCCCCTTATATTTGTAATATTTTTCTTCACACTACGAACTAATTTTATCGTACTTTATCTAGCAAGTCAATATAAAAATCATGGAAAGCCCCGTCTATACCATGGGGTCCACGGAATGCGACCATCATGAAAATACAAAAGATAATTGTCAGAACGATACAGATTACAGACAGGATAAAACAAGCTCTTGCCATATTTCTCCTGTTCTTATTCTTCGCTCCGCCAAAGGTCCAGATAATACATACAATCGGACCAACCAAAGGGATCATGAATAAAATCCAGGCAAGAATAAAGCCTCCGGTACTGACAACGGCATAAGGACTTCCTTTTGGCGGTGCTTCTGATGCTTCTGCGTTCACTTGTGCCTGAGCAGGTGGAATCTGCGCTGACTGAACTGGTGGCGGTACCATTCCTGGCTGCATTGGTGGCGGTACCATTCCTGGCTGCATTGGTGGCGTTACCATTCCCGGCTGCATTGGTGGCGGTACCATTCCTGGCTGCATTGGTGGCGTTACCATTCCTGGCTGCTCCATTGGTACGGGGGCTGCCGGTATTCCTGCTGGCAAAGGTTCTTCCATGATTTCATCCGGGATTGTTCCATCCTCAGCAAACTGATCTTCTGTAAGTATTTCAGGGAGAGCGTTTGCATATTCAATATCCGGAACCAGATCTGCTTCGGTTACTTCTACTCCTTCTGCTGATATTACCGGTTCTTCATTTTCCAGACTTACAACTTCCTGTATTTCTGCTATTACCGTATCAGATTCTGTTATCGGTGGTTCTGATTCGATGGCATCCAAAGGTTCATCCGGTTCTGCAAAATCCACAAAAGCAGATTCAACAACAGGTGCTTGTTCAGTGGCTTGCTCTGCCATGCTGTCTTCGTTAGCATCAGAAGCACTGACAAAGATAGGTTCAGCCATCATGGGTTCAAGTACCATTGGTTCCTGGCTCGGAACCTGTTCCTGCACCGGCTCTGGTACAAAATCCGGCACTGGAGGCACAACGCGGATTACCTGTTTCCCGCATACACTGCAAAATTTTGCGTCATCGTTTATCTTCGATCCGCAATTTGTACAAAACGCCATACGCTCCCTCTATTCTGCGTCACTTTAAGCGCTTAAGCAACTCTGTGTTAAGCAACGCAAAAACACAAAGTACTGTGTGAAGTGAACTCTCACACCGCTATCACCTTTGCTGCCTTTGACAGGTCAGCATCGCAACCTTACATAGATCTTTACCTCACTAATATGATTCTAAGACTACCTTGTTATACCCTACCGACACATGCGGCATAAACAACAAATTCATTATTTTCATCGCTTGTGGGCGATGAATCAAGACCAAGCAGGGCATCTGCCATGACCTGATCGTATGCTCCGATACCACAGGTACCACATCCAATGGCTTCACAGGCCAGATACAGATTCTCGCAAATATGTCCCGCATCAATTAGCATATACTTATGTGCTTTTGTTACATATCTCCATTCTGTTCTGTAAGGAACAACGGTCCATACAAAACTGACCGCCGCTTCCCCGAAAAATGTCTGTCCTGCATATGCCTTTGTCAGTTCATTCTTCTGGTCCTCCAGTACAAAAAGAAATTCAAGTTTGTGTTCCAGTGCAAGATAATGATAAACTCCCGGTTCAAGTCCCTCCACATCATTCACAAAAAGATAGGTCTCATAAGGATTTCTTGCTCCTGCCGAGGGAACCGTACGAAATGTGTATTTACACTTTGGATCAATTTTTCTTACGCCCTGTGTCATCCAGAGCAAAAAAGAAAGTTCAGGAAGGGTAAGTGCTTCTCCTGTATATTTTCTATGACTGATACGGTCTTCTAAAATTGCAAGAATATCCCGTTTCTTAATTATACCATCAAAAGCTTTTGTCAGTTCGATCTGCTTACCGCCCTTCGCAGGCTTTGCAATCAAAGGGGCCGGAACCTTCCTTTGCATATCATTTTCAAAATGTGGTCCCTGTGTGATATGCGTTTTCATCATCTCCCGGTGATCGATGATCCTCTTTTCTCTGTCGTTTTCCATTGTTTGCTCCTTGTTAATACAATTATCTTCTAACTATATAAATATTATCTGATTAAATTGTAAAAATGTCAATAATACTTCCAAATATGCTTCTTGCTTAACCAGATATACAAAAAAGGGGAGCTTCCCTCAGTCATAATTGTACTGCGAAAACTCCCCTTCACCATTGGTTTTGTAATTCACTTCGAATGCCTTTGTGCTGCTTATAGTCTTACTTAATCCAAATTAAACAATCCTCTTCGCAGCAATGTTACATTCTGATAACCGTACTTATATTTTGTCGAGTCCTTACCATAATTAATTACAATACGGAAAAACATCTCGTATTTGTTCATGGTATCCATTGCTGTAATCGGTACATCGACATAATAGCTGACCCCTGCATACAACCTGTCACCCACAGAAAAATCAACCTCTTCGTTGGTTAGTGTCTGATATGTTTTAAGTGCTGCTCCATTCTCAGATAGCGAATTTCCAGTTAAATACACATCATCTGCCGTACTTGATATGTCCTCTCCGTCATCTACTTTTATATCAGTTCCGCTCGGATCATACTCATAATACTCCATGCTTATTGTCTTATTAACAAGAATACTGCTGTCTTTTATCTGGAAATAAACTCTCTTATAAAGCGTATTATTTTTTGTAACAATATCTTCTCCAATTGCCTTTGTATCGTCGGTAGAATCAAAATCAATGTATAGATACTGAGAATCATCTACCTGAACCTTGTCACGGTTCAGTATGGTAACACCTGGCTTTTGTGCTATCGAATTGTAAGAAGCCACCATGGTATTAACAAAGAGCTTTACTTCATTGTCTGTAAGCGTTCCGCTATGACCTACACCGGTATATGTAATATTTCCACGATTGTATATATAGTAATTATTCCGAACGTCATAAGGTGAGCTGGTGTACTCATTGGAATGCTGCACATTATTCTCATCCGTGTCGCCAAGCGTATACCACACAACAATATCTTCTGCTTCAAGATCCAACTGATAGTATTGCTCATGGGTCTGTGATATGGAAAAATCGTCCGGAATATAATACGGATATTCCGTAAGCTGTCCGCTGTTTATCTTTGAAACATAAGTCGTATATACCGTGGTGGTGTTGTTTGTTTTCATTTTATGCACGAAAGTATCTGAAAATCCCTGCTCAAGATATCTTCCGCTCGAAATGACAG
Organism: Clostridia bacterium; assembly: GCA_003249225.1. GTDB lineage: Bacteria > Bacillota > Clostridia > Lachnospirales > Lachnospiraceae > SZUA-448. Next base: position 73,761 of record QKJQ01000037.1, read on the forward strand.
AATCCGCTCTTAGTATGTTGGCAACCGTTTGACTTGTCCCTGTACTGTACAGCCCGTCCCGGCCTAAGTTCAGAACATTATTGATCGAATACGATGAACCCATATAAGGATATAAAAGCGTTATTCCATAACGGTCCATACCAACAATATCTCTGAAATACTTATTAAAATAAAATCCCCAGGCACTGGTATCCTGATTTCGATAGGAGGTTGTATCATGTGTGAACAAAACAGATGCTCCTGATCCTATAAAATCTTCAATAGCTTCCTGCGCTGCTGCGGTCTTGATGTCTTGATAGGTATCATCAAAGCCAAGTACCAGCATGTTATATTTGCCATTTGAAAGAAAGGCTTTCGGATCACTGAGCGCCATAAACGAATCTACCGAAATTCGTTCTATACTTACCTTGAAATCACTCAGGTCTTTCATATATAACCAGAATTTTGTTGTAACCAGCTGCATACTTGTATCATTCGGGAGTGCAGTCAGCACGGCATCAATAGCACTGGCTTTCGAACTGGCATTACTTAAGGTAATCGCCGGTGATACATTGTTAAGTGCCTCCATCTCTGCTGTTGTAGGCATGTAAACAGTGGCTCCGCTTGGAATGATCTGCAATATCTTTAATTCTTCCCTTGTAAACGAACTGTCAGCTTTAATTGCAGATGTACCAATCTTCATATCACGGACAAGCTGATTGTCTGTCTGTACGACCTCAAGCTTCCATGGAATAACTCCGGCATAGGTTGAGACATCACGATTCACTACATAGATCTGATTTGCTTTTAAGGAAGAATCCTGTGATATATAAGTTCTGCTCGACCCATTCAACGCATAAATTTCAAGATTATCAAGCTGTTCATTGGCTGGATCAAAACGTCCGTCGGCGTTTGTATCAAGATAAAGATGTATCTGGTAGTTCTCATCGGAGGCATCTTCAATCATAAAGCTGTACGTGAGAATTTTATTACTCACAATGGCTCCGTTAACATAGATATCCTGATCCGTAAGAGTGCTGTCAAGCGTAATATCCTGATAGGCAACCGGCTCTGACAAGATGCTAAGCTCACACTTTGTCTGTCTTAATGCTTGTTCAAAGGTGTCATGATCCACCTGGGATTCATAAAAGAAAGAGCCGTAGTATTTGTTACTGCTGTCACTGGCTGCATTTTTCAATGTCTCTGCAAACGAATACATGTTTGAAGCCGTATCAAGCTCGCTGGAATTTGTTGTCAGACTTCCATTCGCTCCAACGTTATACAGCGCCTCTGAAAAGATGACCGGATAACCTGCTTCTGCATATTCCAGAAGATCCTGCATCTTTGCTTCTGTGATATCATTTCCGGAATAATAATAGGTATCTTCATCATCATCCATGCCAAGTGTTCCGCGAAGTGTTGTATTAACATTCTCAACCGCTGCACCTGTGTGGGTATAGGAGTACCAGACTGAATTTGTCTCCACAACTTCTCGTGTTACATATTCAAGAATGTTCTGACCATAATCCAGAGTTATCTCGTAATAAGGATGGTCATTATCAATTTGATAATAGGTCTCACCTCGGCCCCAGATATACAAGTTCTGCGCATAGGTAACTGTTAATGCTATATTTCTTGTTTTATTATTTGATGCTAACACATCAACCAACTGATTTTCACTTAATGTAGCTGATTCACCAGGATAAAAATAGTCCTCCCTACTTCGTAGCCTGCCTCGCGAATCATAATAATAATATCTAAGATACTGCCCAATATTTACAGTAACATAATCCCACTGATAATGCTGTTCACTCAAAACCTCATAAACACTCTGATCTCTTGACAATGTAACATTCGAACCTGCACTGCACCATTGATTAATTTCCTTTTTGGTATCGACATTCTGACTTATTTTTATCTGGACCGTTTCACCTGCATTATGCCACTGCTCTTCCTGTGTCGTCACCTGTGTCACTGTAGTCTGGAATACACGTTTATAACTTTCAATTCCATCCTTATAAGAACCCATATAAATTAAGTTATATTCACTGTTAAGATCTTCAATTTTACCTATGAATTCAGCCGTTGACTGATGCTCAATACTGACAATACCGTTGTATTCCGGTATGAACCGTCTTACATACCAGAACCAGTAAGCGGTCGGCATATACACGATTCCAGGCTGAATCTCAAGAATGCTGATATCTTTATCATATCCTTTATCATTATCCTGTGACCTGTAAAGTAAATAATATAAGGCATCATAAACTGGAATAATCTCTGCGACCGAAAGATCTTCCTGTGCAGTCTCTGGATTAAAATACTGGTAAAGTTCCGCTGTCTGTGAATTGTAGGAAATATGCCAGCAACTGCTGTCTACCATGAAATAATCAGTCAGATTCACTGTATTTCCCTGATAGAAGAAAAGATTCTCATTCATAATGAAATTCTTCCCGTCACTGAACAAATCAGAAAGATTATTTTCAATTTCCCAGGTATTCCAGACATCTTCAAAAGGTTCGTTGTCTGTTCCTATGTCATTGTCATCAAGTGCTACATAAGGCAGGAACGTATAAGAATTCCAGTAAGTTTTTGCATCACCTGAAAGAATTTCATCAGCCGAAGTAAAGGATCCGGTTGTCGGAAGTCCGCTCCTTGTAACAGAGGTTATATAACCAGTTGAAAGAAATGCCTGATTAAAGGTAAATGGATCCATCTGATTCAACATAATAAATAATTTGTAAACATTGTTATTGCTTGCAGAAGCTGTATAATTTACAACGGTTGAATCCGGAAGGGTCTTTTGAACCGTTACATTCTTACTCGTAACACTCGTTACTCCTGTATAGGCTGCCGTATCATAGATCAAGGTAGCTTTGTTATCATTAAGTGCCACGTTGGAATAAATTCGAAGCACAGCTTCCCAGGACAGATCATTTTGCTCATAGGATTCGCCTTCATAGGTAGTATCGAATGTTTTTCCACTGAACAAAGCTTCATTTTTATAATTGATCCAGAGAGAAGAAGACAGCCCTGCATCTCCGGTAAAATGCGATCCGGCACTGATTATGATCAAATTCGCACGATCTATCAAGTCATAGTTCACAGCCAGATTGAGTTCTTCCGGTGTAACAGAGATAACAGAGATGTGATAGTTATCAATTTTAAACTGTACATTACTCTTTAGTCTCACCTCTGGAGCATTGCCTTCATCAACGATGTTACCCGCTGCCGATATCACAGCAGCAGACCCGGTAAAAGTCACATCATTTCCCACAAGTGCAGAGGAAGGACGATTTGGTAAAAATGTAATGGTAAATTCTGCAGTTTCGCTTACCCAACCGGCATATAGCGTCATAACACCATTGGTCAAGTAGTCTTCCGATATGGCCGTTCCAAAAATATATTCACTGGTAGCAGCCGCATCGGTATACCAACCGGTAAACAAATAGCCGGTCAATGTCGGATCTGTTGGCTCCACCACCGAAAGTCCTGTTAAATACTCTGTTCCGCTCAACAATAAATCTGACATTTCAGATGGCAGTCCGCTTACCGATTCCGTTACTCCGGATGGTTTATTCCCTATGAACTGGATATCTGCTGTCGGTGTTTCGTTGCTGATCCATCTTGCATAAAGCAAAAGAGCCCTTCCACTGTCTTCTGAAACAGTACTTGTCGGATCGATCGGATCACCAAATACAAACAGATTCTTGAACGTATCATCGACATACCAGCCGGAGAACATATATCCTGGGCAGGTAGGTTCGGATGGCTCTGATAACCTTCCGGCATTAACTCCGCCGCTTTCATATTCGCCATTATAATAAACATTCGTAAGATCAGCAGGCATATCCGATGCCGCTAGGTCAGAGGCAAAGTGAATTGTCAGTGTCTGTGATGCACCGGCAACAATCAAAGACCAGCCTGCATAGATACTTGCACCTGCTCTTAAATCACTCGTTTGAATCTTTGTTGTCAGTGTTGCATCGGTATACCAACCGGCAAAGCTATATCCACTTCGAAAAACCAGCAGTTTTTGTATATTCTCGATAGTCCTTGGAATATTATCAAGGGTATCTTCTGTCCCAAATTCACACTTAATCCATCCGGCATATAAACTGACATCGGAGGATGCTTCATAGGAACCGGAATATAAAGCAGTATACAAATTATCTGTATACCATCCGGTAAAAACATAGCTGTCCCTTATCGGGATTACAGTATTAATCTCATCAATCCCTGAGGGCATATTATAAACGGTATCTGTTCCGGCATTGGCATTCAGATTCAATGAAAACCATTTAGCGTATAAAGTTACATCAGAAAGTACATCGGAAGTAAAATCATACAACACCGTACCGGCTGCGTCGGTATACCATCCACCAAACAGGTAACCGTCCCGTAATGGTGTCGTTGACGGTTGGCTTACTTTTGAACCAACGGAAAGCTGTGTCTGATTCTGAGGCATCGAAGTTACAGAATCTGTACCTGCATTTGAATGAAAGGTTGCACTGTAATTCGGCGTCTCCTGCCAGTTTGCATACAAAGTAAGATCCGAATATACCGGTTTTGAAAAATCATATGCCGCTGTACATTCTGCATCGGTATACCATCCGGTAAAGCTGTATTTTGTCGTATCAAGGTACCCATACCTGATACCACCGGCACTATCCTTCTGGTATTTTAAGCCAACACTGTTTTTTAGAAAGCTATTGGTATTTGTGTATGTGTTTGTTGATAATGCAACATAGTATGCTTCGCTGCGTACTTCATAGATCTTATCCCCAATACTGTTCTTGGAATAATCCTGTTCTTCTATCGCGATATCTCCGCCCGGGCGAACAGAAGCATTGTTCCACTTCCATACCCAGTTGTATCCTTCTTTGCTGCCGCTTGAATACTCTTCAAAAGAGGCATTCGTAATGGTAACCTTCTCGATGTAATCACCGTTACCGCTTCCCACGTATTGATATTCATAGGACGCAGCTGTTACCGTCTGATCATAATATGCAAGCTGCATCATAGAATACTGACTGCTGTTGGTGGTAATCTCATCATCATTTAACGTTTTGGTATAATTGGAATTTACAACATAGGAACCATTATTATCCGGGTAGAAAAAAACAGGTCTGTATATACTTGCTGCTGTATAGTATCTATTGTCATAATTGTCCGTATTATTTGAATCAAAATACCAGCCATTAATCAGCCAGAAAAGAAACCAGCTTGCATCATGAAAGCTTCCGGAAAAAGAGTATACTCCATTGTTCAAGGTATAATATCTATAATAAAGATCATTGCTGAAATTATAACCAGTATATCTTTGTCCATCCGAATCCAAAAAATTATAGTAATAATTTCTTCCTGAATGTGTTATATCATTGGTTGATTCAACCGGTGAATATTTCTGTGCACTTGATGCAGGATTGTATGTAAAGGCAACAAAATATTCCGGCGTAAGACCTGTTTCAAAATTCGTCTTATTCGCATAGGTATATCCATAAACGCTTTTATAAACCGTAGAACCAGGAATTTCTACAAGTGTATAGTCACCATTCCCGTCTCCTACATTTATATAACTGGGTTCTGAATACTCCAGGTTTAATTTATAGTTGCCTGTCGTATCGGCCACTCGCTCATAAAACCCAAGCCGGTCAGCCTCCTGACCCGCGGTTGTATACCAGTCATAGCCGTCATTTTCATCAATCTGATCTTTAAAAAGTTTATAATCCGGCACGTTTTCCGGTGTAGTAACCTCAAAATAATCTTTGGCAACCATGTCCTGCAAAAAAAGATCTTCTGATCCGCCTGGTTCCAAGGCAGCTGCTATCGACAGGTCATTTAGATTGACCGGTTCCTGACCCTGGATCAGATACCCGAATTCTGAATCGCCTTCATAAGGCACCACTTCAAGAACAACCAACGGGTTCGCTTCTGTTCCCATTGCCTGTGATGAATCAGCAGAAGAAAATGTTATATTCCCTTCTGTATCCTGAATTGCTGCTTCTGCTTCAAGTAAATCACTTGTACTTGTTTTCTTCTGCATCGAAATATATGCCATCGATGAAGTCACCATCGATATAATGAGCAAAGCAATAATGCCCTTCTTCCAGATTTTCATACTGCATCCATCCTTTCTGATCCGATGCTTCGCAAAGAAATGTTACTCACTCGAATTTCTCATGTTAATGTTCTGTGTTGCATGATAGGTATTGTCACCATTTGCAAAATCAATGGTAATCTGAATTAATGCACCCGACTGAGTAACATTCAGTCCGGTTACATAATCGGCGAGAAAGACTTTTTTTAGATTACCCTCTCCTAGAATGTTATTTCTGACTTCATCTTCCAGAACAAAGGTAACGCCGGCAGTCTCCTGGTATTTGTCATATAGCAGCCTGTTTGTATTACTGTCATATACTATAATGTGATGGTAATTGATCGTGGTTGCGCTCACAGAGTCAAAGACACCTGTATTTATATCAAGTACCGGATAATTATATCCGTCAATCGTTATATAATTCATTATTACATCGGACTTCGTTTCAATTACGATATCAGCAATCAGATTCATTGCAATCTGTGATTCCATCTGCAGCTTCAATTCTTCATTGGTGGAACGGTAAAAATTCATAGCTACCGTTATAAATAATACGACCGATGAGATTACGAGCATAGACACCAGCATGGATACAATTAATTCAACCAGTGAAAAACCGTCGTTTTCCTCTGTTAAACCAACCATACTATCCTCTCTCCATGCATGATCCTTCTGCATATTCTATAACCTCCTGTTAACAGGCCCCAGCGCTGTTTTCTATTTGTGTCCGTCTTGTTCTTATTCAATATAATTACGGCCTGTGTTGACCACCAGAACTATGACCTCAGTTTTAGAGCCTTTAATTTCTATGGATTCGTAGTATTTTCCTGCACTGTAACTCTGGTATGCCCCGGATCCTTTGCTAAAAGAAATCACAACCGGCAGCATTTCTGTCGCTGATTTCAGGTCAAATACAGCAGATGCTGAATCCGTAAGGGAAATTGCCAAAGCATCACCGCCAAGTTCCACCGGTTCTTCGTCTGAACCGTTAACTGTAATTTTCGCGTAATACGTTTTATTTGAATAGTATAGATTCAGCAGAACCGTTTCTTCCTTGCTGATGGTCTCCACTCTGGCTTTATCCAGAATTCCTGATAGTTTGGAAGCACAGGAGGAAACATTGGCTCGTGCAATTACAGACATACCAATGACAGCACTGGTCGATATGATTCCAAGAATCAATATAACAACTATCAATTCTACCAGTGAAAATCCTTCATTATTACGTCTTCTGGAATATCGGTCTTTCAACATCTGTTCTTTTGCTCCTGTCTGTTAGTTCTTGTTCCAGTTCTCGTAGCCAATCACAATTGCATTATCAAAATTAATCGATCCTCCGCCATTTTGCGTGGTGGAATCATAAACATTAAAATACTTTCCGATGTCAGGATTCGCAATCAGGTCATTTAGTTTTACAACTGAGGTTTCAACATAATTCGAAGAACTTGAGACAAAGACATTCCCGCCTGCGATGATCAGGCCTGAAAAATTCCCTTTAACGTCAACATTCCCATTCGTAATGATTACTGTATTATCCCAGCTTTCGCCTTGCGGAATACTTACTGTTCCGGCTCCGTCTGTGAAATAAGCTGCGCTCATATAATACTGGGTCCCATTGATCTCGTCTATGCTTTGCCGGCTTCCGCTGCTGCCTGTAAAATCATTCTGCAAAGCAGACGCATTGATAAGATAACTGAAAATATCTGTGGTGTCTGAAGATATTACACTGGAAGCTGGTATCATAGATGCGTCTGTGCTGTTCAATCGTAATAAGAAGGCATTATACTTCTGTGTAAGGCTGTTTCGCACCGGTAATAAGGTAAGTCCGCTTGCTATACTGTCTTCCATCAAATCGTATTGATCCGTTCCTGAATACTCAATAATATTTCCCATGGTAAAGATTTTTGATGCATCCGGGTATTTGATTATACCCGTATCTCCAAGATTATTGATCTGTGCCATAACAGCCTGTCCCCGGACGGTTGTAATGAATTCCTGATAATAATCTGCCGCACACTTTGCATTTTTAAACTTAAGATAAAAATAAGTCATTCCGATGCCACTCGTCGTGGTCACTGACCTTTGAATGTATGGATCATCCGGATCAACATACTTTTCAAGCATTATTCCACCCAGCGATTTGTTCAGTTCAACATCAAGATATACACCGTCTCCTTCATCACCATCCATAAGCTCTGTTATGGCATTATAATCTGTTCCATTAATGGAAACGGTATCTGTAAATAATATCGGATTATGACCGACTCCTACAAAGCATGCACCGGGAATTAAATACGCTGCCTGCATATTTTTATAAGAAACGGATTCTCCCTGCATGATTCCAAGTGCTTCATTTAAAGAGCCGTCATAATTCAGAACCGTTGGTTCTTTAATGTAGGCATTTCCTGCCAGCCAGAGTTTCGAAAGACCGCTCAGATCAAGGCTGACATCTGCCTTGTTTATAATAATCGAACTGCTCTTTGATGGATCTGCTTCTGCATCATCAGAAAAAAGATATCCATAGTATTCTCCATCGAACAATACCACGCTGCTGTTCTCTTTGTCCATAGTCAGATCATCCGCTACATAGCTGTTACCGGAATAATTCAAAGTCCCGCCTGACATCTCAATGTTACGAACCCATAATCCGTTGTCGGTTCCGGTATCGGTCTGCATGACTGCACTTAGGAAAGCACTGGATTTTACAATCAGACTTTCTCCTGCAATGATTTTATGTACTGACAAAAGAGTAGGCGTAGAATTAATGATAATATCCTTACCGGCATACAGATTGCCGACCAGATTGACCTGTCCGCCAAGAACGTCCTGACTGTCAAGTCCGGTACTTATTGTTTTATTTGAAATGATAACATACTCAGAATCATAGATTCCTTCGGATGTTACATCATAAGTCATATTAATATCCGGATAAGCGACGTCGATCACAATGTCTGTTGTTATCCTTGTTTCATAGCCATTCTCAATATAGTCGAGAGACACATTATGAATGGTTATAATCCCCGTTGTGCTGTCTACACTAATAGCGCCAGCCGGGATACTCATTCCAGAGATAAGCAGATTGGTTATAGCCGCCGAATCGCCATTCACATCAATCTCCAGATTGTTCATCAGGGACCGATAGAAATTCGTCTCTCTGTCAGCCTCTGCTGTCTTCAGGTAATTACTCAGCATATCTTCATATGCTTCTTTGAAAGCATCTGTTGTAAGCTGACGCAATGCGGTATTGAACTCTTCCATGCTGCTCTCGGTATCATAGAAGTTCTCAGAAGCTTTCTTCTCAACCGTCTTCATATCCAGATTCATTATCGTAACCGATAAGATCATGGCAGCTATAATGCTGACAAAAAACATGCACACAAGAACAATCACAAGAGTAGATCCGCGATTATCCTTATTCAATCCTTGCAGATTTGTTTGTCTGTTTCTATACATGCAGCACTCCTTCTTCACAAAACCTAATGATATAACGTTGATACTACCTCTGCCAGCTGATCAGTCTTTCCCTGTTCATAGATTCGTACGGTTACTTCATAGATCATATCTTTGGGGTCTGAAAGCGTTACCAAAAGATTTTGATAAGCACCAACCGTAGCAGGCAGTATAATTCCGCTTCCATTCTCATAATAAATAGCAAGATTTGATTTGCTGTAAATTGTCATTCTTTCAACATTCGCTGAAACTGCGCTTGTCATATAAAGCGTAAGCTTTTCTGTAAAGCTGCTGGCAACAGTTCCTTGTGTGACCAAAAAGAAATCAGCATCAAAATCATTTAATAGGTGAACATCATCCATATCAACATAGATCTGCTCCTTCTTAACGGATTCTGTAGCAGATAACATGGGGGCATAGGGTTGATACAACAGATAGATCTGTTTCAGATCAGAAACTGCATACCAGTTACTGGAAAAGAAATCGGAACTATAGGTTCCTGCTGTGCCTTCTGCCTGACCAACATTCACATCTTCCGGCAGAAGATATGTTACATTTGCCTTGATGCAGATAAGCCCTGTATCTGTATCCTGTTCAATGGTCAGTTTTACCGTTCTTGTGATCTTAGCTTCCAATTCACTTTCTGTCAGGGTGGTTTCCATTGTTACAGCATTAACGTAATCAGCACTGTTTGGTTCGTCTGGTTTTGTCTCTCCGACATGTTCTTCTTCGTTCCAATTATACCAGACAGCCCAGTCGAGCCAGTATTGATTCATGGCTTCATCAATCAATTCCTGATTAATATAACTGATTGCATACACATGGGACTGATAAAAGTAATCTGCAATGGATGCCTCTTCATCTGTAAAATCAACGTCCAGTATCACGGTATCTGATGAAGACAGAGAAGAGATATCCGGCATGGAATAATCATTCAAACCATCGGTGGTCTGGTAGGGTGACGGATCATAATATATCTCTGCTGTAAAATTACCGGTTCCCTGTGAAAGTCCGGTAACCTGTGCCGTATAACACCCTTCCTTCTCTTCATCAGCAGATGCTGATTCGATCGTATAACCGGTGGCTTCTGCCATCACAGATTCCATTACATTCTCTGCAACAGTGGTTGCATATTGCAAAAGCTGCGTCTTTCGGTTAATGCGGGCGGAGGATACGAACATATTCAGAAGCGGAACAACAATGATTGCAAGAATCATCATGCTGACAATTACTTCAATCAGCGACGAACCATGATTGGATTTGCGTAGCTTCTCCATACTGTGCATACTCCTCCTTCCGTATTATCTCTTTAATACTATATCGTACGTTTTTTATTATTCTGTACAGTTTCCTGCTGGCGTAATGCCATTTGCCTGTTATTCAATGGTTCCAAAGATATTATCTTTACCAATTGATATATTACCGACCACAGGTGCAATGTACTCTTTTCCGGTTCCGGTAAGACTGTACAAGGTAATCTGCATGGTTCCGGACAATAGTCCGGTCTCACTGTCAAAGCTTGCATTGGCAGAAGCGACCGACATGTGTTCCGGATAGTCCCTGACATACTGGAGAGCTTTTGAAAAGCTTGCATAACTGCAGGAGAAACTAATCGCAATGGAAGAGGAATATCCCGTTATCCCAGCGGAATAATCAGCCGGCACATTTACCATGGCAAAATCCTGTGCTTCACTTCCAAAGGTTATCGAGGATATCTTAATATCCGCTTTATCTTCCATACCGATTAAAACCATTAACGTTTTCTCCGGTGTATTCTTTACGGAATAACGATCAAATATATCCGCAATTTCCTGCTTTGCTTCTTCTGTTTCCGTCTGATATGTCTCCATGTTCTGAATCTTGGTAAACAGTTCAAGGTACTGTGCATTTAATGCATCATTTGCTGTCTTTTCCGTCTCCGTTTTCTGATTAAAATTCATATAACCAAATCGAAATGCGCCAACCGCAATGACCAGCATAAGCAGTAAGATAAACAAACGAATTGTTTTTGGATTTATTTTATCACTCATTGGACGCTCCCTCCTCTGCAACAGGATAATTGCAGGTCAGTGTGAAGGATACCGTAACCATACCATAATCATCTTCTGTTTCTGCAATTCCGGAAAGCTGGATTGATTCAAAATAAGAAATCTCCTGCATCTGAAGTAACAGTTTCTCTGCTTCCGCTTTGGAACTACAACTTACATTCAGCATCAAAGCCTGGTCTGTGGATGACAGGGAATGGATTACCGTTCCGCTTGGGAGTTTATTCTCAAGTTCTGCCATAATCTCCAAAAGTGCATCCGTTGTGCTCACATTTCCAGTATCCATTGCTTCGATTTCTGTTCTTGCCTCCTGGAGCAGGGTGTGTTCATTGTATATATCTATAATATACTGACTCTCTGCTATCTGCTGTTCAAGCTTATCCCCCCGCTTGACTTCATCCCTGTATTCTTTTCCTGACATAAAGATAAGCAGTCCGGAAGCAAGAACAACAAATGCCAGAAGAATCATCATGGTTCTTATACCGGTATCATCTTTTTTATCTGTCTCAAATACGGGTCTTATATACTGAATTGTCTGAATCGATGCTCCAAGACAGGATATCAGTTCCTGCCCAAATTCTGCAGCCGATTCTGCTGCTTTTGTATAGACAGCACCTTCCAGTTTTGTAATTGGTATGACCTGAACACCAAGCTCGTTGGAAATCAAAACATCCAGTCCTTTAAACTTCTCACCATGACCGAGCAATTGAATGGTCGTAATATGCATCGTTTTGGCTTTTGCTGTATAAAACTCAATAACACGGGAGATATTCGCAACAAATGGCCGCAGTGAACTGGTAACCTCTTCGCATAATTCCTGTCTGATATGAAGTTCTTCTTCTGAAAGCTCTCCCGCTTCATTAAAATCTCTGCTATCAAAATTCGTTTTTATATAAGTATCTTTTTGCAGCATCTGATTCGCATCATAGGCAGACATTGAATCACGACCCTTGCTTTCCAGAACCGCGTCTGTCATGATGTCAGTTCCGATGTTCAGATTACGCTGCAATGATAGTGCTTTCTTTTCCATAATTGTTATCAGGGAATTTTGTTCGTTCATCTGAAGATACAGGCTGACCGGTTCTTCTTTCCCATGGATTTTCAACCATTGAAAGATGGAATTCCCGATAAAATCAATCGAAACAATCCTGCTCTTTAGTTCCGTGGCAAGATTAAAATAATTCTTTAACAGATTCGTCGGAACTGCGTATACCATAAGCCGCAGCTGACTTTTTTCTTCTATTTTTTCAAGGATGGTATATGCAATCTCATATTCACTGATATCCATCGGAAAATATTCATCTTTTTCTGCTTCAATGATTTTAGGTATCAGTTTTTCTTTTGCAAGAGGTAATGTAACTTCTCGGCTGATAATCCTGTTTGAAGCAACGGAAAACAACAGGTTCTGGCATGATATCCCTGCACGTTTCAACTCAACGCGAAGAACCTCAGCGAATCCGATCTTATCTCTGATATATCCATCCTCAATCATGTGCTCCGGTGTATCGAACACACTGCATTTATATACTTTCGGATTATGCTTTTGATAATCCGTTTCGCAGATCTTGGTTCTGGATAATCCGATTTCAATGCTGACTACCCTTCGAATTGCCATAATTACCTCCCCGATTCGATTTCAATTTATTAATATATTTTTCAATCTCCTGGTTCCTATCTTAACTGCCCATAAAATGCAGATACCAGGCAATGATAGCGTCACCAAACCATATCGCTGTTACTATTCCGGCCGAAAGATACGGTCCCATCGCCAGAACATGTCCTGTCTTACTTACCCGCATACGTATCAGATGGATGACCGAACCATAAAGACATCCAAAGAAAAACGCAAGCAGGATCAGCTTCCATCCAAGCAGCAGTCCCGCCGCTGCCATTAACTTAATATCGCCGCCGCCAATGCCTTTGCCCTTTGTTGCGATATAGAGTAAAAGCAGAAATCCGCTCACAGCACAGAACCCGATCAAATGTGTTGCAACGGCTCCGGATGAAAGCGGTAATGAGCACAATCCCAGTACAAAAATGAATACATTGATGCCAAACGGGATCTGATAGGTTCTCCAATCAATTATACTGAGCACCAGCAGTGCAGATGCCAGCAAACAATACAGTACACTCATAAAGTTCCAGCCACAAAGCAAGAACGTAACTACATAGAATATGCCATTAATCGCCTCTATGATGGGATACTGCACAGAAATCTTCTCCCCACATTTTCTGCATCTGCCCCGCAGGAACATCCAGGAAAAAATCGGAACCAAATCATACCATTTCAACTGATACCCGCATCGCATGCAATGCGAGCGGGTCGTTACGATATTTTCCTGGTTTGGGATGCGGTAAATGCAAACGTTGAGGAAGCTTCCTATGATGATGCCGTAGAGGAAGGGTAAAAAGTTGATCAAAAACTTATAAAGCATAATTTTCCTGCTTTCATATAGTTATTACGGAACTGCTACAGTACTTGAAACAACTTTAGGTTCACCTGTTGTTGCATCTTTTGAAACTGTTATTACAATATTATTCGCACTATCTTTTGCTTTTACGTTTGCTAAACTATCTCCTAATCCGTTTGTAAATGCAGTTGTAAAATCAGCAATCGTTGCCCCATTAACAGCAGCAATCACTGTACCAGAAGTACTACTGCATGTTATTGTTAAACTTTGAGTTGCTGAAAAGGCAATAACTTCTGCATATGCATCTTCATCAGTCAATGCAACCTGCGCAACTGATTTCAACATGTCCGATGTTTGTAAATCTGTTGATACTCTTGATTCATTCACCCATTTCATAACCTGTGGTGCAAGTGCTACTGCGATGATAGCCATAATCAGGATAACGACAATCAACTCTACCAATGAAAAACCTTTGTTGTTCTTTTTTCTGTTCTGTAATTTCTTTAACATACTTTCTCTCCTTCACATTAGTATTTAATTTATTATCAGCCGTTCTGCGTCCCACCCGCAGCACCAGCAAAATAACCGGTTACATGTTGCCAAGATTACCATACATACTAATCATTGGTGAGTAGATTGCCATTACAAGCACTCCAACAATGAGTGCCATTACGATAATAATGGCAGGTTCCATCGCTGCGGTAAGTCCCTGCGTGGTAAGCTCTACTTCTTCTTCGTAATACTCTGCGACCTTTCCAAGCATATCTTCCACATTACCGGTCTCTTCTCCGATCTTTAGCATATGGTGCACCATCGGCGGGAAGAGTCCTGACTTTCGAAGCGGTGTGGAGGTTGGAATTCCCTGTTCCACTTCATACTTAGCCTGTTCTAATGCATTCTTGTATAGGATATTGCCCATGCTTCTTGCCGTGATCTCAAGTGCTGTGGATACAGAGATGCCGGTACTGAGCAAAGTACTCATGGTTCTTGAAAAGTTGGCGCTTACGCTCTTTACATTCAGCTTACCAAAGATAGGAATCTTAATGGCAAGCGTCCCAAAGAAAGTTTTTCCCTGTGGTGTCGCTGTAAAGAATCGAAGGAACACTACGATAATGACAACAAGGCTTACGGCAATATACCACCGGTGTATAAAGAAATCACTGATAGCCATAACGATCCTGGTAATCAGCGGGAGCTGTGCTCCCATATCTTCGAACATACTGGTGAACTTTGGTACAACCACCACCGACATTACGATCATAACAATGATAGCGACCGAAATCAGTACAATCGGATAAATCATGGCCTTTTTTATCATTCCCGTTAATCTGGCATGCTTTTCGAAGTGTGTTGCCATTCGTTCAAAGGCGATGTCAAGACTACCGGATGCTTCACCGGCGTCTACCATGTTGATCAGAATCGTCGGATAGACCTTCTTGGTCTCGCGCATGGCATCTCCAAGTGTCTCACCTTTTTCAACACCGGTCTGGGTATCGCGGATTGCTTTGGCAAGTGCTTTGTTCTCTGTCTGTTCCGCCAGCATACCAAGAGCCTGAACAATGGTTACACCAGCTTTTAGGATACTTGCCAGCTGTCTGCAGAATACACCAAGATCTCTTGCCTTTACTCCGCCGCCAAGTGATATGTTAATATCTCTGGTCAGGATGTTCTGCTCTTTGATCTCGGTTGCGATGAGTCCTTCGCTTCTTAGCTGCTGACGTACACGCTCCGCATCCTTCGCTTCCATGGTACCCTTTTTTTCTTTACCTTCCTGGGTTATCGCAATGTATGAATATTCCCCCACAAGTGACCTCCGTTCGTTCTGAAAAGGAATTGTATATAGTTTTCTTAAATGTTTCATTATAATAGACAATTACTATTATTTGGTATGATATACCTTTGTTTAACGTCTTGCAAGTGGTTTATTTCACATTTAACAAAGTTTTTAAACTGTTTTTTCTTCAATGTTCACAATTACAAATGTTTTTGTTTCTTATTCGTTGCTCCATGGCAAAAGTGCACTTTTCGCGTATCTATATGTATATCCTTCCCATTCTTTTATCACTCCAGATCCTCTTCAATAAAAGTTATACGACGCATTTCGTCAATGGAGGTTACTCCTTCCAGGACCATTCGTGCCGCGCTCATACGAAGTGTACTCATACCATCTTCCAGCGCAATTCTCTGTATTTCATCTGTGGGTACATTTCTGGCAATTGCGTTTTTTAACGGAGCGGTAATCGGCATGATCTCATATACACCGATTCGTCCGATATATCCGGTCTCATTGCAGTGCATACATCCTTGTGCTTTATAGATTGCAAGAGGTTCTTCTCCTTTGACACCAAGAAGAACGCGGTCTGTTGCATTTGCCTCGACCTTTTTTTTGCAGTTGCAAAGTCTGCGTACCAGACGCTGTGCTATGACACCAACCGTTGAATCTGCAATCAGATATGGTTCGATTCCCATATCGACCAAACGGGTGATGGAACTTGCTGCGCTGTTTGTATGCAGGGTACTTACTACAAGGTGTCCTGTTATGGATGCAGAGACTGCGATGCTTGCTGTCTCTGTATCACGAATCTCACCAATCATAATGATGTCCGGGTCCTGTCGAAGAATAGAACGAAGCGCATTGGCAAATGTCATATCTGCCTTTGGGTTTACCTGAACCTGATTGATACCATCTACGTTGGCTTCCACCGGATCTTCTACGGTTATGATGTTTACATTTTCCTTGTTCAGTTCACTAAGGGCGGTATAAAGAGTCGTCGATTTTCCCGAACCAGTCGGGCCGGTAACCAATATAATTCCATTTGGATTAGAAAGTATCTTGTCGAACTTTTCCATCTCTTCTTCTGAAAATCCCAGCAGCTTTTTCTCTTTTGTCAGCGTCGTCTTTGAAGTAAGACGCATAACGATCTTCTCACCAAAAACCGTTGGCAGCACCGATACACGAATATCAAATTCTGTTTTGTCGACCGTCTGCGTGATACGACCGTCCTGAGGCTTACGCTTTTCCGAGATATCCATGCCACCTATGATCTTAACACGGGCCGATATGGCCGGCAGCATGTTCAAAGCATAGCTTCCAACTTCATGCATGACACCGTCAACACGGTACCTGACACGTATCCTTGCTTCAAGTGCTTCTATATGGATATCGCTGGCACGCTGTCTTACTGCCTGTTCAATAATCTTCTTCACCAAAATTACAATGGGGGCATTGTCCACATCTGTTTTGGATGCTTCTTCAGCCTCTTCCTCGGTCAGATCATTTCCACGTTCTCTGGCATACTGTTCTGCAACTGCCTGAGCTTCTGCATTCCCATAGTACTGATCGATACACTTTATGATATCATCCGGGGTAGCTACGACCGGTTCGACCTGCATACCGGTGATTGCAGAGATATCATCCATAGCATAGATGTCCATCGGATCTGCCATTGCTACCCGAAGCATTGTCGCATCAAAAGCTGCAAATTCAAACGGCATTGCATTGTACTTTTTTAATAGATTGCTGTCTTTTACCAGACTGATAACTTCCGGAGCAATACGTATCCCTTTTAGCACGACAAAATCCAGCCCTAACTGTTTCGTCAGCGCCGTTGCTATCTCTCTCTCGGTTGTAAAGTTCATTTCTAACAGGACCGCCCCTAATCTGTGTCCCGTCTCTTTTTGTTTTGCCAGTGCTGTCATCAGCTGGTCTTCTGTGATGACCTTCTCCCCTACAAGAAGATCACCAATTCGTTTCTTTTTTCGGAATATGCCTTCCATAAATTAGTAGCTCCTTATGCTGTGAAATCCCCACTCGTTTCCTTTTCACTCATAAGTAAATTAAATTGTCACAGGTTCATTCCGGGTATGTTTCGAACGATACCAAATAGTAAAAGGCAGGTGCATACAAGAAATATCACTACTTCCTGCCATTTCTTAAGTTTCCGGCTTCCTGTTTTAATATATGTTACGGAGTAAAATCCGAGCAGCAGTACAATAAAGGGTAACAATAAAAAAATAGCCTGATTGCTTTCAAACGCTTCTTTGAAATCCAGATGTAGCATCGCCATAAACATATGGGTCACGCCGCAACTTGGACATTGTAACCCGGTTACCAGGTGGAACACACAGGGAACTGCCAGGCCCGTCACATTTACAAATAACGCATAAAAGAATCCGGCTAATAAAACAGTTCCGATTCGTATTATCTCTTTTTTTGCTCGATTACGTGCTTCTGTATTCATTTCTTTATTGCTGATAGTAATTATTCTGATTGTTCTGGTTGTTTCCAATGTCGTACATTGTATTTAACTCACTCTGAATTAATGCATAGGTAACAATGGAAAGACCAAATATACACAAAAGCAGGTATAAAATTCCAGTATTGCTTGACTGAATGCCTCTGTACTGCTTCAATTCATCAACCTGTTCTCCCATTCGGTATGCCCAGTAGTAGCCGTAAATTCCGCATGTTAAAAAAGTAAATAGAAATGCCATCCCACCACTGGTTGGATTCTGTTTATTGCTGGCGAGATTCATCTCATCTGTCATAACAATGAACCAGTAGATTCCATAAATACCACATGTTACAAATGTCAGAATTATGCTGATTGCTATCTCTCTTTTTTTCATTTTATTTTCCCCATCCTATTCGTTGTTAATCTATATACTGATTTTACTCCAAACCTCGAAGATTTGTAAAGAAATTTCTTGGTAAAGACCGTAAATTTAATGATTTTGTTTGAGATTTGTCTTTTTTTATTTAATTCTTCTGTTTTTCCCAATAGTTTGCACGCTTAAAGCGCAATTTAGCCGGTTTTAATCCGTTTCGTTCTGGTTCAGGCCTGTTCTCCGGTCTCTTCTTTTTCAGAATTCAAAAGATTCTCCAGTGCCGTTTTGTAGACCAGAATTATTCTTGCGTCCACATAACAGAATTTATTCACCAAAAACTCATACAATTTGTAAAGGAATACTGTGCTGATCAGCGTAACAGAGATTACAGTCACCGGATAATCCAGGGACATAATCAGCAAAAAAGCTATTGCAGCAATGCAGGTTACCGCAGCCAGATAAAAATTCTTTCCGATCCTGACTACATCGATCATTACTTCTGTCAGCTGCTCATGCATAGCTTTGAGTATGTCTGGACTGATTCCTTCGAGCCCCTTGTAGATCTCGTTATAGACTGTACGGCTTTCTTCCGTCCTTCTGCGAATATTGTTGCGAACAAATGTTGCATATTTTACGTATGCCTTTCTGCCAAATACTTTTCTGATTAACTTTTGAAATTCACTACCCATTTTTTCTCCATTTCTGTACTGTTTATGTGTGTAAATTTCTTATTTTCTACCTGATTGCATGGGTTCCTGATAAAACTCTACACACTTACAAATCAACTTTGAAAATATTCACACAATGTTCATATCTTATCCATACTATACTCATATTTCACTTTTATAATAAGCTCATAAGATAAACAAAGAAACACAAGTAACACCTTAAAAAACTTATACGATAATTTTTTTCATAAAACAAGCCCGGCAGTTACCCTCCCCCTCTACCGGGCTTCTCCTCTGCCCTTTTTTACGCTGTAAAAGGTTTTCAACGAAATCCGTCGTAAACGGTTTTCCGCCTGTTTTCTTATTCATAAATCATCCAAGTTTACGATCCTGTCAGATATATTCAATCTTCTTTACCATCTCATCTACCCTTTTATAATCAAAGATATGTGCCGCATTGATTGCCTTATCAATGTATTCTTTCATTATGGGGTCTGATGTGGATCTTTTTAAACGTTCCAGATTCGTCTGGATCGCTTCTATCTCATACCGCGCAATATGCAGCATGGTATCATCAATCAATTCTTCATAATCTTCCCGGCACATATTCTGGCTTGGTTCATCCTTGATTGGTACCAGTAAAGATTCATACTTTTTTAACGCACCCTCAATATCCTGAAATATCTGATCTATCCATTGCACCAGCTCCGGAAGTCTTTCTGAAAGATACTGTTTATCTTCTTTTTCGATAGCTCGTTCGATCTCTGCCGCTGACTGTGAAAGTGCATCCAGTCCAATGCTGGCAAAAATTCCTTTCATGGCATGAGAATCAAGCCGTACCTCTTCCATCCCGTACTCTGTTTGTTTTTTTCCTGCATTTGAACGAATTTTCCCCGTGCCGTGCAGCAAGGTCTGTGAGCAAAAACTTTTAAGCTTACCGGTCATGGAACGCACCGCTTCCAGTGATGCCTTCAGTACACGGTAATAGTTCTGTTCATCATTCATGGCATAGAACATACCTGTCATACAGTCCAGACCCTCTACCTCATCAAGAAACTGACACAAATGGCTGCCTGCGAACGGTTGTTCATTCTCATGGTTCTCTTCTTCCTCTGCTTCTTCCAGTAAAAGAAATGCTTCTTCAGGATTGATCAGCTTGCTTTGCGGTATGTATTTTAACAGAACTCTAGTCAAAGCATTTGGTTCAATCGGTTTTAGCAGGACATCCTCTACTCCGGCTTTACGAAAAACCTCCAGTGTCTCCTTCGGATGATTCGCTGTGAACACAACGATGGTAACATTGGAATTCTCACCGGGGAGCTGTCTTATCTCCTGTGCCGTTGAAAATCCATCCATGGCTGGCATCAGATAATCAAGAATAACTAAATCATAAAAGTTTCTCTTGATTTTGTCAATTGCTTCCATACCACTTTCTGCAAGATCCACCCTGATCTCATACTGCTCCAGGATAGTCTGAGCGATCATCCGGTTCACTTCATTATCATCTACGACCAGAATTCTGGTATCATGAGTCTTTACAATCACCTGCTGCATAATCGTCTCCACTTTCTAATCCAAAAACACAATAAAGAACAGTTCTTACGTACTAGATTTCTACCAGAACTTTTTTATAGTAAAAAAGTCCGTATTTACTTAATTATAGTAAACAATACGAAAAAAATCAATTCCCCCTTTTACAATTTATTATTTTTTGCTATACTATAAAAAATATCTGTAAATCACCATTAACAATTGGACTCTTCATCCACAGAATGTTTCACTGTTATGTACAGTCATCATGGAAGATTGCATTTTAATAAAGGATTTACAGTTTAGATCAGGAGGCAACTATGTCTAAAGTAACAATTATGGATCACCCGCTGATTCAGCATAAAATTGGTATTATGCGCAAAAAAACAACATCCACCAAAGAGTTTCGTGCTCTTGTCGCTGAAGTAGCAGGGTTGATCTACTACGAAGCAAGCCGTGATCTCCCACTCGCTGATAAAGTGATTGAGACACCGCTTATGAAAACAACCGTTAAGGAAATAGCAGGCAAAAAGCTCTGTGTTGTTCCGATTCTCCGTGCAGGTCTTCATATGGCTGACGGTATTCTTAATCTGACACCGAATGCCAAGGTCGGACACATTGGTCTTTACCGCGATGAGGAGACTCTTGAACCGGTCGAGTATTTCTGTAAGATGCCAAGTGACGCTTCCGAACGTCACATTTTCCTTGTTGATCCGATGCTTGCGACGGGCGGATCTGCCGTAGCAGCGATTGACCTTTTAAAGAAAAGGAACATCAAGAAGATCCGTTTCCTTTGCCTTATTGCAGCACCGGAAGGTGTGAAGCGTCTGCAGGATGCTCATCCTGACGTTGACATCTACATCGGTGCACTGGATACTAAGCTCAACGAACACGGATATATACTTCCGGGTCTTGGCGATGCAGGAGACCGTATCTACGGAACAAAATAGTCCCATATAGAAATTACAGCCCTGACATTCAGTCATTGAATGCTCGGGGCTTGTTTTGTTTTACTAAACAAAAAATTTAAAAACACCTTGCATTTCACCCAGAATTCGGTATAATATCAGTTTAGTGAAAGCAATTTGCTTGTTTAGCATTAGTTAACATTTCAGAGACTTTTTTGAGTACTCAGTGCAGTTAAGAATAAGGAATGAGGTGGATTATGGAAATCGGTCATAAAGTCAAACAACTTAGGATGCAGAAGAACCTGACACTGGAGGAGCTGGCTTCACGCTGTGAACTGACCAAGGGCTTTCTCTCCCAGCTGGAACGAGATCTTACTTCACCCTCCATTGCGACGCTCAACGATATACTGGAAGCACTCGGCAGTTCGCTTTCTGACTTTTTTAAAGATGAAAAACAGGATAAGATGACCTTTCAAAAGAAGGATTTCTTTACGGATGAAAGAGAACAATGTACAATTCACTGGATCGTTCCGAATACACAAAAGAATGAGATGGAACCGATTATGATGGAACTGCCAGCCGGCGGTGAATCCTTTGAAGTCTCTCCCCACAGCGGTGAAGAATTCGGTTATATTCTTGATGGAGCTGTCATTCTGATTCACAGTGACAAGCGCTATCATCTGCGAAAAGGCGAGACATTCTATCTAAAAGGGAAAGAATTCCATCAGATCAGGAACGAAGGAAAATCGACTGCCCGGATTTTGTGGGTCTCGACCCCTCCGCTATTTTGACCCAACATCATTTTATGCTTACATATATTATATGGAAATGAGGATCATAAATCATGAGAAAATTGATTCAGTTTAAAAATATAGTCAAAGAATTTGACGGACAGCTGGTATTAAAGGGAATTAATCTTGATATCTATGAGAATGAATTCGTTACCCTGCTTGGTCCTTCCGGCTGTGGAAAGACAACCCTGCTTCGTATCCTCGGGGGATTTCTTGAACCTACACAGGGAACCGTGATATTTGACAATGCAGATATCACAAAGCTTCCTCCTTATAAAAGAGATCTGAACACAGTTTTCCAGAAGTATGCTCTGTTCCCGCATATGAATGTATTTGATAATGTAGCTTTTGGTCTTAAGATCAAGAAAGAGCCAAAAGATATCATAGAACAGAAAGTCAATCGAATGTTAAAGCTCGTTGGTCTGGAAGAGTACAGCAAGCGTGGCGTTGCTGAGATGTCCGGCGGTCAGCAGCAGCGTGTTGCCATTGCCCGTGCCCTGGTCAATGAACCAGGTGTCCTGCTTCTTGACGAACCGCTTGGTGCACTTGATTTGAAGCTTCGAAAAGAAATGCAGCATGAGTTAAAGAAAATCCAGCAGGAAGTCGGCATTACCTTTATCTATGTAACGCATGACCAGGAAGAAGCACTGACCATGTCCGATAAGATCGTCGTTATGAAAGAAGGCGAGATTCAGCAGATCGGTACACCGACTGACATCTACAATGAACCAATCAACGAATACGTTGCACGTTTTATCGGAGAGAGCAACATCGTGGAAGGCATTATGGTCGCTGATAACAAAGTCATGTTCGAAGATAAAGTCTTTGAATGTGTAGATAAGGGATTTTCTGAAAACGAGCGTGTTGACATCGTAATCCGTCCTGAGGATCTTGACATCGTTGGTCCTCGCAGCGGCAAGCTTAAAGGTGTTGTGAAGTCTGTACTTTTCAAGGGTGTTCATTATGAGACTATTGTTGAGACTACCTCCGGTACAAGCATTACCGTTAAGATGTATGTCTCCAACGATAAACCGGTTATTAATAACGATGCCGGAGAAATGATGAGTGCGAATGATTTCTATATCGATGTAGCCGATATTGAAGACTTGAACGATGCTGTTATCGTAGACCGTGCGGATGCGCAGGCCTGGGATTCAGAAAGTGAAGAACGTATCTCCATTTCAAAGATCGAATATGAAGTTGCGCCGGTCAATGGGACGTATCCTGTTACTTTTAAGACCTCTTCCGGTACAGAAGTGACCGTCAATATGATCGTATCCGATATCAACCGGGTCGTGAACGAAGATTATCAGGAAGAGATCTATGCCGTTAAGTTCCATAAGAAAGTTGATGAAATTCAGGAAAGCATTGTTCTTGATACTGATCTTAAGACATGGGCAAATGCGACCGCCTGGGATCTGGAAGATGGTACCTCGGTAGAAATCACAGATGTTGAGTATAATTTTGATCCGGCAACGATTGTTCCCGGCGTATACAATGTGACCTTTAAGACCAAAGGATATCAGTATATGATCGATACGACGGATAAAGCAGAGATCGGATCGGTTGTTGGGTTAAGTTTTACACCACAAGACCTGCATATTATGTCAAAGATCTGATTCAGGTTATATCATCACATGCTTTGTTGTTAGGATATGCAGCTCAAGCTGGCGCTGTTCATACAATATCCGTTCAAATTATATCAATTCATGTTGTTTCAGTTCATTTAAGATTAACTCATATATATTACTTCATTAAATATCAGCTCATTTATACACTCCATATTGAATAATATAACTGCAGTAAATTTCACGCCTGCTATCCTTATCCTATATCTTATGCAACAGATCGGAGGTTCCCTTGAAACAATTTCGTAAAATGACTTATCCTTATATCATCTGGATCACCATCATGATCGTTGTACCAATGCTTTTGATCGTTCTTTATGCATTTACAAGAAAAGGCAATGAGGTTACAACCTTCCTGTTCACACTGGAGAACTTTAAGAAATTCTTCAGTGATACTATTTTCCTTGAGGTACTCTGGCGCTCGCTCCGTGTTGCCATCGAGACAACGATCGTATGCATTCTCATTGGATACCCTGCTGCCTACTACATTTCGAAATCGCAGGAAGAAGTAAAAATGCGCTGGGTGCTGCTGATTACCATACCGACCTGGATCAATATGCTCGTACGTACCTATGCCTGGATTGGTATATTGCAGGATGACGGAATCATCAATTCCCTTCTTGGACTGGCAGGAATCGGTCCTGTCACCATGCTTCATACAGACTTCGCTGTTGTACTTGGTA
This sequence comes from Clostridia bacterium, assembly GCA_003249225.1. Lineage (GTDB taxonomy): Bacteria > Bacillota > Clostridia > Lachnospirales > Lachnospiraceae > SZUA-448. The sequence continues at coordinate 98,562 of QKJQ01000037.1, forward strand.
TGGTCTATAACTTTATTCCTTTTATGATCCTGCAGATCTACACCTCCTTAACGAAGATGGACCACAGTCTGATTGAAGCAGCAAGTGATCTGGGGGCAAATAAATTCGAAAGCTTTCTTCGTGTTACCTTACCGCTTTCTCTGCCCGGAATCATCAGTGGTATCACTCTTGTATTCTTACCTGCTGTTTCAAGCTTTTTTATTCCTAAGCTCCTTGGTGGCGGACAGTACGTACTCATTGGTACGGTAATTGAATCTCAGTTCCTTACCTCCGGTGACTGGAACTTTGGTTCTGCTATATCCCTGATCATGGCTGTCATCATTATGCTTTCCATGTATCTGACCCGTAAAGTTGACCGTGGAGAACAGTCGGAAACGGGGGTGCTGTAATATGAAGATGAAGCTGCATCGCAAGATTTTTATGATAGCTCTGATTGTTTTCTTTTATGCGCCGATTTTATACATTATCATCTTCTCCTTTAACGATTCCAGATCTCTGACTACGTTAAGCGGATTTTCGCTGCAGTGGTATGAGAAGATGTTCAAGGATGATACCATGATGGAATCTGTGTTCTATACGATAGCCATTGCCGTCCTCGCTACCGTAATATCAACGGTAATCGGAACCATCACGGCAATTGGATTATCCAAATCCCGAAAGCTGATCAAGAATCTCGTGGAACAGGTCAATGAACTTCCGATCATGAATCCTGAGATTGTTACCGCCATCGGACTGCTTATGTTCTTCAGTGCCCTGCACATGAAAAAAGGCTTCCTGACCCTGTTGGCAGCACATATCATGTTCTGTGTGCCTTATGTTATTCTGAGTATCAACCCGAAGCTTCGTTCCCTGAATCCGAACCTGGCTGATGCTGCCATGGACCTTGGTGCGACCCCCTGGCAGGCGATGATCAAAGTTATCGTTCCACAAATCATGCCCGGAATCATCTCCGGTGCCCTGATCGCTTTTACGATGTCCTTTGATGATTTTATCATTTCCTACTTTGTAACCGGAAATGGTGTATCGAACATATCCATAACCGTATACACCATGTCAAAGCGTGTCAATCCTTCAATCAATGCACTGTCCACACTGATTATTATTATACTTACCATAGTGCTGCTGCTGGCAAATGTCATACCGGCACTTGTAGATAAAAGAAAAAATAAAATATTAAAAAATAAGGAGATGTATGAATGAAAAAACTATTGATTTCTGTACTACTGACTGCACTTACCGTATCACTGCTTTCCGGATGCGGTTCCTCTCAGTCAAAAGATGCTGTTGAAAAGTATGGTTCTGCGACCTTGAAGCTGTACAACTGGGGAGAATACATGGGCGAGAACCTGATTTCCGGATTTGAAGAAGAATTTGGTGTTAACGTTATCATCGAATACTATGATTCTAATGAAATGATGTATACGAAGCTTCAGTCAGGAGAATCCTATGATGTACTTGTTCCTTCTGATTATATGATAGAACGATTGATCAGTGATGACTCACTTCTCGAACTCGATAAGACAAAGATTCCGAACATGAGCAATCTTGATGCGGCTGTGCTTGATCTTGCCTTTGATCCAGACAATACTTATTCGGTTCCTTACTTCTGGGGCAATGTCGGTATCGTCTACAACAAGAACAATGTTGATCTTGCCGACCTTGAAAGTGAAGGCTTTGCCATTATGAAAGACACAAAATATGCCGGAAAGATCTATATGTATGACTCTGAACGCGACTCTTTTATGATTGCTCTTAAATCGCTTGGTTATTCCTGTAATACAGAAGATGAACAGCAGATCAATGCTGCATACGAATGGCTCGTTGAACTGAATACCACTATGGATCCTGTCTATGTAACAGACGAAGTACTTGACTATATGATCGGTGGTGGCAAGGATCTCGCTATCGTTTACAGTGGTGACGCTTCCTATATTCTTGATGAAAACGAAGATATGGGCTTCTACGTTCCGGACGAAGGTACAAACATCTGGTGTGATTCCATGGTTATTCCAAAGAATGCTGAAAATCCTCTTCTTGCTTATGAATTCATTAACTACGTTCTTTCCTATGATGCTTCTCTTGATAATACAGAAACCGTAGGCTATGCTTCTCCTAATGCACAGGTTCTTGCCGATGTAACCGCAGAAGATGGTATCTACGCTGATAACGAAGCGTATCTTCCCCGTATGAACTATGCACTGGATGAAGTGTTCAAGGATAATCTCACCTTAAAACAAAAGCTTGCAGAACTTTGGATCAAAGTGAAGGCTTCAAATTAAATTTCTGCTAATAAAAACAGTTTAAGAAAGGCACACTGTGGAATACTCTGAATGAGTAGAATACGGTGTGCCTTTCTTTATATTTCATACTTCATTATCAAAACAGAACGTATGATATCACATTTATTTATGTGTACTATTTGCATAATAACTGTTATAATGTATACATGAATCACATTTTGCAATGTTTTACATCAATATCGCACAAATAGCATCAATTTTAAGGGGATACGGAAAGGACAACCTATGAATACATTTTTTGAATGGAGCAAAGAATTTGAAACAGGTTTTGAAACTATAGACAGTCAGCACTACGAGCTGGTAAAAATCATTAACAATTTAATGAAGTTAACTCTCTCCTATGATGCTAATAAAATAGATCAGTTAGAATCAACAAAGAAAATGTTATCTGAATATATGATTACACATTTTCAAACAGAAGAAGATCTCATGAATGAGTATTCTATCGATCCCGGTTTCATAAAAAGCCATGTGGATTTACACAATGAATTCATTGAACATGTTCAGGATTATAGCTTAGATTCTTCCGACCTGTCAAAAAAGATTGCAGAGGAGATGATCGAATACTTGATAAGATGGCTTGCTTATCACATTTTGAACGTTGATAAAAGCCTGTTTCGACAGATACGACGTATTCGAGACAATAAAATCACTCCATCAGAGGCTTATGAAAGTGAGCAGAACGTCTTTAATTGCCCTACCGAACCATTAATAAAAGCACTACGGGCTTTATATTCCCTGGTCACCGAAAAGAACAAGGAACTTGAGGATAAAAACAATCAATTGGAAGAGACGGTTAAGCAAAGGACAGAAGAATTAACAAAAGCAAACGATCTTCTGAAAAATCTGTCTTTGGTCGATGCACTTACCGGATCGTTCAACCGTCGCTTTGCCGTCAATGCACTGGATCAACTGCTTTATAACTGGAATCGGTACAAAACTCCTTACTCCATTGTTTATCTTGATCTTGATAAATTTAAGAGTGTAAATGACAAATATGGACACGAAAAAGGAGACCTTGTACTTAAATGGGTCGCAGAATTTCTAAAAAGTAATGTCAGAAAAACAGATAGTGTCTGCAGAATTGGTGGCGATGAATTTATTATCATCTGTATCCATTATAGTGTTATAGATATTGAAAAACTTGGCCAGAAGCTTCTAAAAAGGTTATCTATGGAGGTAGACAGCGGCAGTACAATTTGTAAGTATTGGTCACCTTCTTTTAGCATTGGTATCTCAACCATGAACGATGCCATCGCATCTTCAGAAGAGTTGCTGACAAAAGCAGACAATGCCATGTATATATCAAAGCAAAGGGGCGGCAATTCACTCACAATGGCTGAGTGATTTCATTTTAGGAAAGTGTACGAACTTTCCCTAAAAAAATAAGTCTCGGTACCATGACGGCAGGTGCTTACCTGTCTGTCACAATACCGGGACTTTAATTATCGGATTCGTTCTGGGAATCCAACTTTTTTCTGGACTTTACGAAGCGTTTTATTGGCAAAGTACGAAGCTTTTTCAGCATTTTCCTTTATCATCTGATCAATAAACACTTTATCTTCTGTAAGTTCATTGTAACGATCCTGCAACGGTTTAAGTACACTGACAACGGCTTCACCGACTGCCAGTTTGAAGTCTCCATACCCCTTACCGTCAAATTCTTTTACTACATCATCCGGAGAAAGACCGGTAGTAGCCGAATAGATGTCGATCAGATTGCGAATACCTGGTTTGTCTTCCCGATAAAGGATCTGATTGTCGGAATCCGTTACTGCCCGCTTACATTTACGAATAATGGTATCGGTGTCATCCATCAGGTAGATGCTGCCATTTGGATTCTCATCTGATTTTGACATCTTTTTTTCCGGATCCTGAAGGCTCATAATTCGCGCTCCAACTTTCCCAAGATAGGCTTCCGGTATTGTAAAGACATCTCCATACAGATTATTGAACCGGGTCGCGATATCTCTGGTCAGTTCAAGATGCTGCACCTGATCACTTCCTACCGGAACCACATCTGACTGGAACAGTAAAATGTCCGCTGCCATAAGAACCGGATACGTATACAAGCCTGCATTGATATTATCGGTATGCTTTGCCGACTTATCCTTGAACTGTGTCATGCGATTCAGCTCACCCATGTAGGTATAGCAGTTCAATATCCAGGAAAGTTCTGCATGTGCCGATACATGAGACTGGTAATAGATGCAGTTTTTCTTCGGATCAAGACCTGCTGCGATATAAAGAGTCAGCAATGCGCGTGAGCGCTTACGAAGCTCTGCAGGGTCCTGTCTCACCGTAATAGAGTGCTCATCCACCACGCAATAGAAACATTCGTATTCTTCGTTCAGGGTAACCCAGTTCTTTAAAGCTCCTAGATAATTGCCAAGTGTCAGATTTCCAGTCGCCTGCATTCCGCTGAACAGTGATTTCTTACCGTTTAACATAGTTACTACCTCTCGTCTGTTATTTATAAAATATTTGTTCAAAGCATATTCGTATAATTCCTATAAAGCAAGGCATATTCCTATACTTCGCAGAAAAGAAAGCCTGAACATAAACATAACTTTCTGCGCTACCTTTTCGTATATACCTTTTGATGCACTTACCATAGTATGAAAGAGTCGAATGGATGCATTTATTTATAGTTTACTCCACGGCTCTTCCAGCAATTCTTCAAAAGAATCCACAACTGCATCGAATTGATCGGTTGATCCGAATCCATATCTTGCATAGACGAATGGGACACCCGCTTCGTAGGAAGCATCACCGTCACCTTTGGTATCGCCCACATAGACCGAAGCTTTTAAGTTCCATTTATCACATATGATCCTGATATTGTCTGCTTTTAATTTACCGCTTATACCCGGTGAAATAATATCCTCAAAGTATTTTGCAAAATTCCAGGCTTCCAGAAATGCTTCAATATAGCCGGCCCTGCAATTACTGATTATAAAAAGACGATATCCCATTTCTTTTAAGCCTTTTAAGACTTTTTCTACATCGCCAAGCAACGCTCCCCTGTTTTCGATAAAATAGGGATTCTGTTCAACAACGCAGATCTCCATCGTCTGCAGTGCAACTTCTTCCGGTACACTTTTAAATATTCTTCTTGCGATTTCTTCCAGCGGAAGTCCATAAACTTTTTTCAGACCTTCGCCCGTTACTTTATCAGAGATGGAAGGATTCCTTTTTGCTACCTGATTCCAGACAACAGCAGCCGGTTCGGTAGAATCCCATATGGTTCCGTCTAAATCGAATAATATACTGTCTGCTTTCAAACTGACCTCTTTTCTGTACCTTATGTACATTTCGAACATATTCTAATCAAGTTTATCAAAGCAGAAAGGCAGTGTCAAGAAAAGAAAAATCAAAAACACATGCAGGAATTCCTGCATGTGCCTGTTATTCTAACCGATACTATTAATTTATGGGTTCTTTACGCACTTTCATTCTTATCTCTTATTTTTTTGACTGAAACACATAAACGCCGAGAATAATAACTGAAATACCACCTGCAATCAGCAGTGCAGTTCCATTATGATCATCTCCGGTCTTGGGTGATGTATCTTTTTCACCATCGAGTGCTGTTGCTGCATCGTTATTCACAGCAGTGGATGTTGGTGCTGTCGTAGCTGCCGCACCGGTTGGCTTTGGCGTCGGTGTATTGGTCGGCTTTGGTGTTGGCGTACTCGTTGGTTTTGTTGTCGGTGTACTGGCCACCGAATCACTCTTAACATAAAATCCATAGGTTACATAACTCGTTATATCGAACATTGCACAAATTATATCATCGACCAGAACCAGCTTAAAATCTACATTAGAAAGCTTTCCGCTGGCCGAAACAGACACGACCTGGAAAGACGAAGTATCCATGACCGGATCACCATAATCATCATAGGTCAGAAAATCATCCGGCATTGGTACGACCACTGATACCCCTGAATCTGATGAAGCATAGTAATCGCCTTCCTCTTCGTTGTACTTATACAGCGTAACATCCATACCAAAAGATTTGTATTTGGACGAACTGATTCCATTTGCTGTCAATGCATTTGCTACTATATTCATGGAAATAGCGTCATCAAGCATTGATAAAATGTAAACGTCCGGATCAAGACTAGTTTTATCAAGCTTGGCAGCAATATACCCGGAATCATAGATACCATCCGGAACCTCGTCGACCCACAAACTGTATACATCGTAATCCACTTCATACGTGCTCAGCGCTGCCTTCGCGACGATTGCCTGCTGTACGCTCATCAGAAAGGTACACGCTATAAGCAATAACCCAAAAAATCCTCTAACTTTTCTTTGCATCTTCAATCCTCCCATATCTGTTGTTTCACATATAATTCCTCTTATTATCCGTCAATTCACTGGTCATTTATTTTCTTTGCAACGATCACGTAACGTCCGTCATCGATTGACTTATCACATGTTGACAACGTAATCAGTTCATCACCATATTCTGCTGTAATGCCTGTATCATACTCTGTTAATGCATTTATGTTCTCGATAAAGCTATTAAACTCCTCAGGTGTTGCTGCATCAATAAAATTGTAATAACGGAAAACATCTTCATCAACATAAGCTATGGAAGATCGGAATGATGCAATGATTTCATATTCCGCTTTTTCATATATCGTATTGAATACAATCGTCTTATGCTCTTCATAGAAGGATTGGTCTTTGTATTCCAACAGCGTTGCGAACATTGTTCCATTTTTCATATTGTGCCCATAAATCAACAAGTTCGTTGTTCTATCCAAGATATCACTGCGTGCATCGAGAAATGGAAGTCCGCTGACATCATCTTCTTTGTCAAAATCCCGTCTCAGGTAAAAATTCTGGTCTTCTTTTGTTTGCATTACGGGGTAATTTACTATCGTTCCGGGAATTTCAATCCAGCCGATCAGGTCAGAATTTCTTTCATACAAGGTGCTGTATTCATACAGAATCTCAGGCGTTGCTGTATCATTTCCAAGCGTTACTGCTTCCGTATTACCGGATGCCTGTGTCTGGATGATTGCACTTTCTTCGGAGGCAAGTGCAATCTTATCAAGAATCACCGAGCTTTCTTCGGACACCGTTGTTATAGGCGACAATATACTGTTCTGTAATTCCTGTATCTTAACTCCGCTTTGATAGATTCTGTACTGATACAATGCTTCATTCCCCAGACTGAATAAAAGTACCAGAGAAGCCACCACCGCTGCAATTCTCATTACCGCACCGACTGGTCTCCTGCTTTTTTTCTTCTCCTCTTCCTGTTCGGTCAGGGAACGGTCCTGGTCTTTGGCATCGTTTATGGTTGTCAGAACCCTATTATCCAGCTTTTCATCCTTACGAACATCAGCTCTTTGCTGACTGGCTGATTTTGGTTTTCCTGCTGTACTTTGTATCCCTGTTTGTCCTGCCATGAACGGTTCAGAAGATTCTGTTCCTGCTGTAACTCTGTCCTTACCATTATCATTCACAGGGGTTTTGTCAAAGTATGAAATAACATTGATCTTACTCGTGGGGCTTTCCTTGATTTTCTTCTCCGGCAATCGTTCCGGTCTTTTCTTTACAATTCTTTCTGCTCTTGCGGCAGCCCGGCTTCCTGCATCGGTCCGGCTTCCTGTATCATCCAGTATCTCTCTCTCATTTCTTCTGGGACGATCAATGTCTGAACCCTGCCTGATGATCTTCTTATTATCTGAATGCTGCCTGACAGATTCATGGCTTTCATCCGATTGCTGCTTTGCTGTTCTTTGCTTAACCGAATTTTTCTTTTGTTTTTTTGAACTCGCTGGAATTTCTTGTACCTCTTCCTCCGGTTCTTTAAAACCACGACGCACTATACCAACGCCCAGACCCCGTCCCGAAGGACCTATGTCCTCCGCTAGTTCTCTCACGAACTTCTTTCCGACTTCCGTCTCAAAGAAAAATGTCTGCTGCTTCAGCTCTTTATATAATTTTGCCGCCACAGTTACGTCATCCAGATCATTCTGCAGCTTCAATCTCTGTATTCTGTTATAATCCCGCAGACCAGCGTTGTATTCTGCCCGCGTCTCAAATTCAATGGTGCCGATTCTCATGTTCGTCCCCTTCAATCACCACTACAGATTGTATTATACGTAATCAATATCGGCTTTTATGTACAAAACTTTAGATTATTTGGCAAAATATAAAGGAATTAATCTTGCTGACAAGACACCTTTTCTATATAATAGAAAATTATAATCCGCGCAAAGAATAATAAAATTTTATTTTTAGAATGGAGGAGCAATGGAAAGAGTAATCTATAATGCAAAAGTCTATCTTGAAAAAGATTCTTTTGCACAGGCTGTCCTGATACAGGATGACAAGATCGTATTGACCGGAACAAACGAAGATGTTCTGGCAGCCGCAGACAGTACGGCCATTAAGACAGATGCAATGGGGCACCTGCTTTTACCTGGATTTCATGACACACATATGCATCTTTCTGTATTTGGGAAGGAAGCACAGACCATTCAGCTTGATAAGATCACCTCGATAAAAGAGCTGATTTCTCATAGCAAAAAAGATCTGGAACGCCTTAAACCGGGACCAGATTCCTTTATCTTTGGTATGGGTTGGAATCAGGAACAGTTCACCGATGAACACCGTTTTCCAAACCGTCATGATCTTGACCAGATATCTACAGAAAACCCCGTAATCTTCAACCGTCGCTGCTTCCATATGATCTGCTGTAATACGAAAGCACTGGAGATTGCCGGACTCGACAAAAAAGCTCCTGTCATAGAAAGCGGTCAGATTGATGTTGATGAAAATGGTGTTCCAACGGGTCTCATCCGTGAAGATGCCATGGATCTGATCTTTGATATCATCCCTCCTCTCACGGAAGAACAGCTTGAGCAAAACCTTTCTTTTGCCTGTAATCATGCTTTATCGTGCGGTCTTACGACTGTGGCCAGCAATGATGTTCGCGGCAAGGATCTGGATCAATATCTGCGTGTTTATAAAAAACTTTATGAGAAAGGCCTGCGACTTCGCATACGTCAGCAATCCGGTATGGCTGAAGAAGCTGATCTTGACGAATATATTCAACGTGGTCTTACGACCGGTAAGACATTAATTGAACCCTTTTACAAGATGGGACCAATCAAGTTATTTGCCGATGGCTCCCTTGGCTCCCAGACTGCCTATATGCGCAGTCCTTACAAAGATGCTCCCACGGATGCCCCAGATACACAGGGTATTCGCCTTGTACCTCCAAAAGTCATGGCTTCCTATGTTAAAAAATCATCTGCAAATGGTCTGCAAGTCGTAGTACATTCCATTGGGGATGGCGCTGTTGATTCCGTTGTAAGCTGTTTCGAGGCAGTTACTTCCACTGGAGACAATCCGCTTCGCCACGGTGTAGTCCACTGTCAGATCACAGATCTGCCACTGTTAGAGCGTATGGCAGACCATAAAATCCACGCTCTTGTACAACCGGTCTTTCTTGCCAGTGATCTATATATCGCAGAAGCCAGAGTCGGCAAAGAGCTTGCAAGTACCTCCTATGCATTTAAAACAATGGGTGAACTTGGTATTCCGGTTTCCTATGGTACGGATTGTCCCATAGAAGATATGAATCCTTTCCTTAATCTCGAATGTGCCGTAACCAGAAGAGATCCTGCAAACCCGGAAAAAGAAGCTTATTTCCCGGAAGAATGTGTTGATATCTGGACTGCAGTTGATTCTTATACGGTAGGAAGCGCTTACACAGATTTTGACGAAGGTGTTCTTGGAAGAATAAAAAAAGGCTACCAGGCAGACCTTATCCTTGTCGATCAGGATATATTCAGTATTCCAAGCGATCAGATCAAAAAGACGAAGGTCCTCTTCACAATGGTAGGCGGTGAATACGCTTATGAAAGATAAAGAGATCAAAACAAATGCCATTCGGATACTTGAAACAAACAAGATCTCTTATAAAGTATATCAGTATGAATGCAAAGAATTCACAGACGGACTTCAAACGGCAAAAATGCTCGGACTGCCTCCGGAGCGGATGTACAAGACTCTTGTAACAGAAGGGAAAAGCAAGAACTTTTTCGTATTTGTCATCCCGGTCGAACAGGAACTTGACCTAAAAAAAGCCGCAGTAGCGGCCAATGAAAAATCTGTCGAGATGATCCCTGTCAAGAATATTACCATCGTTACAGGTTACATTCGGGGTGGTTGTACCGCGATCGGAATGAAGAAGAACTACCAGACCTTTCTGGATACAAGCGCTGCATCCTATTCCGAAATCATTGTCAGTGCCGGTAAGCTCGGAGCACAGATCGAACTGGCTCCTGAGGATTATCTTCGAACAGTGAACGGAACCCTGGCTGATCTTACAAGGTCATGAACCAATGAAAGCTCAGGTCTTCCTGCTGATGGTCAGATCTGCCAAAAATAATTATAATAAAAGACCCACCAGACGATCGAAACAGCTGATCGTACTGGTGGGTCTGTGCTTACTGGGTGGTACCACCGTATATACTTTATACTGAGTTAAACTCTTTACTAAGGTAAACTTTATACGGACAGAACCTTGAAAATCACTTATAGATTTTCCTTGATTTTTTCTATCATTTCCTGATATTCAACTTCTGTCAGATATCTTTTGGCCGGATTCATCTGGAAGATTCCGCCCCATTCATCCTGGTCCTTGTACTTTGGAACAATGTGCATATGAAGATGGCATCCGGTGTCACCGTATGCACCATAATTCACTTTATTCGGTGAAAATGCTGCATGAACAGCCTTTGCCACATCATTCACATCATCAATGAATGCATGTCTTTCTTCTGCTGAGATATCGACCATCTCACTAACATGATCGTTATAAGCAACAATACATCGTCCCGGTTTGCTCTGTTCCTTGAACAGGTATAACTTGCTTACTTTTAAATCACAGATGTAAATACCAAACTTATCAAGTAACTCGCCATGCATACAATATGCGCAATTTTCATCTTTCATACTTTCCCCATTCCTGTGCATGAAATCTGCACATCTAAAGTTTTGAGCTGGCAATTTAGCGAAAAACTTCGCAGTTGAAGGTGCTTTTCCTTCAACTTGCCCCCATTCCTGTGCATGAAATCTGCACATCTAAAGTTTTGATCCAAGGACTACGAAAGTGCCCTTGCAAAGGTATTCTCGAGACTCCTTTTTGTTGCAATTCCTTCATGAAGCTTTTCATTGCCTACGAACATACAGGGAACAAAGTAGTACGGATACTGACTTGCGAGCTCTTCCTGCTTGCTCTCTTCGATTTTATTAATCGTAACATCTGTAAATTCCGGGTGTTCCTGTTTTAATTCTTCAATGATCTGATCCGCTTTTAAACAAAACGGACAGGATTCCAGATAAAAATAAGTTATTTCTTTCATTTCCTTCCTTGCAATCTCCTTCTTATTTGCAGTCATTAATGCTCATCCCAGTTCCATGCACTCACACTGAAATGTTCAAAACATTCGACATCGATTGCCCATAAGATTTTTATACATTCTCTTCTCTGTATTCGTAAGGACTGCTGCCTGTCTGTTTCTTAAAGATCCGGCTGAAGTACCCCTGTTCGGGATAACCAACTGCTTCCCCAATCTGCCGGATGCTCAAGTCTGTTGTATGAAGTAAAAATTGTGCCTTTTGAATACGCAGTGAAATAATAAATTTCGACGGTGAACAATTATACTCCTGTAAGAATACTTTCGTCAAGTACCCAGGACTATAATTCAGACTGTTTGCAATCAGGTTAAGGTTAATATTATCGGTAAAATGATTCACAATGTATTCATGCAGAACTGCTGCAAGCTGTTCCGGCGTAGAACATTCAAAATTTCCCTGGAACAAAGTCTCGTACGATTGCTGTTCCAATACAAGTCCTGTCTTCACATGAAAAAGGGTCTGATAAAGTTCCTCATTGTCAATTGGCTTTAGAAGATATTCAAACACCTGATGACGTATCGCCTCCTGCGCATAAGAAAAATCAGAGAATCCGCTTATGATAATGACCCGAAGCCCCGGAAATCTTTGATGAAGCTTCGCAATCAGTTCCATTCCATTCATGACCGGCATCCGAATGTCTGTGATCAGAAGATCTGGTGTGTTCTCTTTAATCAGCTGGTAGGCCTGTTCTCCTGTCTGTGCCGTACCGATGACAGTGAAGCCAAGATTCGTCTGTTCGATCTTCTTCACAAGACTGTGAAGCAGCAATTCTTCATCCTCAGCTACAACAACTCTATATTCTGCCGCCATGTTTACTCCTCTCCTTGTGAATCCATAACATCCGTTGCATTTGTATAACAGCCAAAGGTCACATAACTTCCGCCTTCTGGTTTATTGCCATAATCGAATATCATTCTGTCAGAGCAGAACAGGTGCCACCTAATGTATACATTCAGCAGTCCCATTCCATTGATTTCAATATCCGGCATTCCCTGTGTACTCCCTGCTTTCTCGATCCTTTCGCGGATCAGCGCCAGTGCTTCCTCGCTGAACCCTTTGCCCGTATCTTCAACCGTGATCTTCCAGTACTCTGTTGTCTTTTCACCTCGTACCGTTATCTTCCAGGGTGGTGTACAGTCCGTACCGTATTTTAATGCATTCTCGACCAGAGGCTGTATGATCAGCTTTGGTAATGTCTGCTTTACTAGGGATTCAGGAATATCGATCTCATAAATAAGACTCGACTGATAACGGACCTTCATACACTGAAGATAACTTGCTACGTAGATCATTTCCTGGTCAAGGGTGACCTGTGGTTTTCCGCTTTTTGTAATGTATCGCATAATGTTGCTTAAGTTACGGCACAGCATGATTACTTCTTCATTCTGTCCGTTCTCCGATAATATGATAATGCTGGCAAGCGAATTATAATAAAAATGCGGGTTCATCTGAGACTGTAATGCCAGACTCCTTGATTTCATCTCCTGCTGTCTGGTCTCAAGCAGTTCGTCCATGGAATTTTTTAGATCTGCACTCATTTGGTGGAATGCGTCGTTCAATGTATCAAACTCATTGAACGATGTCCTCATGGTATCCTTTTGAAGATGACCCAGGGTATCGATTTTTGTCTGTCCCATAACATCGAGGATCTGATGAATCGGCCTCGTAAGACGGTTCGCCATAAAGTAAGAGATTCCTATGGCCAGCAAAAGTATGATTCCGCCAAACATTAAAACGATCATCCGAAAGCTTCGAATCGGTGCAACAATGGAGGCTTTGGACTGTGCACAGACATAGGTCCATTCTGTATAACTCGATTTTTCAAAGGTGACCAGCTCTTCCTCACCGGTTATCGGATTGGTAAGACTGGAATCCGAAACTTGCTCTGTAACCGTGTACTGGTTTGCCAGCTCGTAGTAGTTGTCATACGCACGGCTTTCCTCCCCCTCCAATTCAAAAGGATAGATCAGGACCCCATTTTCATTGTATACATAGATCTGCATTCCTTCCGGATTTTTCTTTGTATAAGATATGATCTCTTTAAACACAGATTTACAGGATTGTATTACTTCAATATAACCGGTCTGTACCCGATATTGATTATTGAAGGTTCTGTAGAGTGAAAAATAATATGGGTTCACACGTGTATTATTCACATAATCATAGGTCTTATACGGCTGACTGATATACTTATGGCCGTCTTTCTCATTGGCTTCCTCTACCCACGACAGCTTTGAGAGATCAACTGTTTTCTGATCGGTATTCGTTCCGATTGAAATTACTTTTCCGCTGTTGTCATAAACTCTCATTTGCGGAACTTTATATTCTGCACCGTTAATAATTACGAACAATTCCACAAGTGCTGAAAACTCTTCTATATTATTAAAGTCAAGGTCAAAATATTCCTTCAGACGGTCCTGGATCAGATTACTGTATCCAATGTTGATTGAGATATCATCCATGGACTGAATTTCACTTTCTGTCGCTGTAATAAAGCTTCCGGCCAATTCATGAAAGGATGAGGTCTCTCTTTCCAGCAGAATTTCAGAGATATGATCATAAAAGAAAAGTGTACTGCTGGCAGCTGTAATCACAGCAATACATATATATGTCAGAAAGAACTGCATTTTTATATTCAGTTTTCTTCGTGGTTTTTTCATCCGCATTGTTCTTTCCTGCTTTCCGTACTGGATCTGCATGCAAATATCGATTGATGCACAAAATCAATTACTGCCCTGTACCTGCTTCTGGATTTGTATCTGCTTCTGCCCTGTATTTGCTTCTGGATCTGTATTTGCTTCTGGGTCTGTATTTGCTTCTGGATCTGTATCAAATTACACCTGTATCCATGCCGTATGTTCCGACCAGCTTTTATCTAACCCTTTCGTTCTGGTTCTAAAGACCTTATTCCATCCATAATAACTTCTGAAATCTACAAAATCAATAGTAGAAATAAAATAAATTTGAAATAATGATGATTTTGCTTCTGGTTTTAACTGTTTCATTGTTATAATTTTCAACGATTCAGCCTGTATTTTATTGTTTCCGATCATTTCTTCGCTGTTTTCAACATTTTTTTCTTCTCTTTTAAATCTATTCTGTGAAATAAGTACAAATTCGTGTAGGAAAAGTGCATAGACCTTTTTTTTCATTTTTCCTATAATAAGAATGTGAACAGAACCTTTGTTACAAATCAATTTTAAAACCATGAGGAGGTAATGAAATGAAGAAAAGGGCATATGTCTCCGTTCTGTCCGTTGTTTTATCAATCCTGCTGTTAGCTGGATGTGGAAATACGGCAACCGGAACAAACAACAAATCTGATGATTCTTCAACAAACACAGCATCAACCGCAACACAAGCACCAACAGCGGCCGCTGAACCAAGCTTCGAAGGAGAGGAACTCAGTATTTTAGTTTCTGCAGGATGGATGGATAATCGTTATGATGCAACCATCGCAAGATTTGAAGAGACCTACGGGGTTACGGTCGACCTTCAGACGATACCGGCTGATCAGTACAGTGATGTACTTCAGACAAGACTTGCAGGTGGAACCTGCGCAGATGTCTTCTGGATTCAGTCCAATCCATTTGCAATTGAATCCGTAATTGTTGATTATGAAAATTACTGTATCGATTTTACCGGTGCTGACTGGATGTCCGTCGTTCCGGAGGCAAGACTTTCCTCTTGTATGGTGGGCGATAGTCTTTATGGCTTACAGTTATGGCATAATTCACCAGAATATGTTATGGTATATAATAAGACCTTATTTAATGAACTTGGTATTACCGAAGTTCCTACAACCTATGCTGAACTTCTCGCAGACTGCGATACGATCGCTGCTGCAGGTATCACACCTTGGTTCCTTCCAGGTGCAGACGGCTGGCAGCATCAGCTTTCCTTCTTCCAGATCGGTGGCGTTTATGAAGAAGCAACTCCTGGTCTGTATGATGCACTGAACAACAATACAGCAACCTTCGCCGGCAATGCTAAAATGCTTGAAGTACTGAATGAGTTCAAAGAACTTTCTGACAAAGGTTACTTTGGTGAAGACTGGATCGGTACCAGCAGCACCAACATGGCTAACGAATTCGGTGACAGAAATGTTGCTATGGCTATGGCTAACTCCAGTTATATTCAGCAGTTAAAAGAAGACACCGGAACAACAGATGAATTCGGATTATTCCTGATTCCGCTCGGTGACAACCAGAACTTCCCGACCAATCCGGCAGGACCTACCATGTTCGGATACAAAGGTACAGAACATGAAGATCTTGTAAAAGCATTCTTCAGCTTTGTATGCACTACCGAAAGTCTTCAGGAAATACTTGATAACTCACCGTCTTATACAAACATTCATGTAAATGATCCTGATGTGCAGCAGCACTGGTTAACAGAAGAGCAGACATTTATGGATTCCATCGATGAAAGCAAGATGCTCACACCAGTTCTTCAGACTGGTACAAAATTCACCAACGATTACTGGATGGATTTTGGTGCTGATATGATTGCTTTCTGTCAGGGTACTATGACTGCAGATGAAGTACTTGCTAATATGGATGCCAATCGTGCAATTTCCGCTGCAATTCAGGGCGATCCTGCTTGGCAATAAACTCTGTATTCAGTTCATTAAGACCCGGGGGGAACGCAAAAGACTCTCCCGGGTCTTCTCTTAAAAAAGTGTAATCGTAAGGAGAAAAATGTGAAAAAGAATAAGATCTATCCCAAATGGTTTATAATCGCCCCCCTAATCCTTTATGCTGTTTTCTTTCTTCTTCCCAGCCTTCTTGGTGTATGGTATTCCTTCACGGACTGGAATGTCCGAAGCAAAGGAGTCATCAATTTTGTTGGAATCAATAACTATATCGAGATATTTACTTCGAACAAGAACTACAGCGCCGGTATTATTAACACTCTGAAATTCACGTTAATCTCCAACGTTGTTAAGCTGATTCCTGCTTTATTCCTTGCCATACTGCTCAAAGAAAAGTTAAAAGGCAAAAATTTTTACCGGACAATCTTTTACCTTCCGTCCATCCTTCCTTTCCTTGTTATCGGTTTGATTTTTAAATCGATCCTGAACTTTAATGACGGATTGCTAAATTCAGCTCTTGAATTTCTTCATCTTGATTTTATGAAGCAAAAATGGCTTTCTGATCTCGCTGTCGTTTGGAAATCCATCTATGGAGTCGATGCATGGCGCGGAATCGGTTATGTTATGACTATTTTCCTTGCCGGGCTGAATGCAATTCCTTCTTCTTATTACGAAGCCGCATCCATTGACGGAGCGAACTTCTTTCACAAACTTCGATTTATCACGCTGCCGATGCTTACCGGCTCGATTACAATAAACCTTGTTTTTGGTCTGACCTATGGTCTTAAAGTATTTGATATCGTTTATGTCCTTACAAACGGTGGTCCGGGTCATGCTACCGAAGTCCTTACAACATACTCCTATCAGGTCTATGCAAACGGTTCTTATGGACTGGCAACTGCCCTCAACACCATTCTGTTCTTGATAACGACGGTTCTGGGAGTTTTAATCGTTACCTATATGAGTAAACAGGAGGTAGGCGAATGAGTACCAATACATCAAAAATCAGACAAATCAAACACAGAATTGTTACACACAGATCCCAGATTTTTCGTACCTTGATCAAACAGCTGCTTTGCCTGTTTCTGACTATTCTGGTCTTGTCACCAATATATCTTGTTTTTATTAACTCTTTTAAAACAAAGGGAGAAGCGGCTCGAATGGATATCGCTCTTCCGACCGAATGGCATTTTGAAAACTATACAAAGGTAATCGAAGACGGGAAACTGGTACAGGGCTTCGTAAACAGTATGACCTATTCTATTCTGTCAACTGCAGTTGCTGTAATGCTCTGTGCTATGGCCGCCTATGTAATGTGCCGTAACAAAAGCAGACTGAATACGCTTCTTTATTATTTTACCATCTGCGGTCTGTTCGTTCCGGTCAACTTTGTAACTGTTATGAAGGTCCTGCAGGTGTTTCACCTGGCAGAAACAAGAGCTGGACTCATTCTTGTTTTTACCAGCAGTATGATTCCATTTTGTGTATTTACGATCAAAAGTTTTGTATCTTCTGTTCCCATACAGCTTGATGAAGCAGCCGTTATTGATGGTGCCGGACCGATGCAGCTTTTCTTCAAAATCATTGTTCCTTTGCTGAAACCAATCCTTGCAACAGCCTTCATCCTTGAATTCATGGGCGTTTGGAATGATTTCATCACACCGCTCTACCTTACCAGCAAGAGCAGCATGTGGCCGATGAACCTTGCCGTTTATAACTTCTTTGGCAAGAATTCATCCTATTGGAACCTCGTATTTGCCGATATCATGCTCACCTGTCTTCCGGTCATCATTATTTACCTGCTGGGACAGAAATATATCATCAGCGGGCTGACCTCCGGCGCCGTAAAAGAATAACTGCGAACAGCATAGTTATAAGCCGCGAAACGAATTGAATCTACAAACAAAATTATGATACCGGGTTACCAAATTCTGTGAATCATGTTGCATGAAGTACTATGACCCTGGGATCCCAACATCAAATTATCAGATTACGAGGTTAAGAGCCATGAAGTACAGCTACCACCAGGAAGCCACCCGCTGGGGTGAAGCGCTTCCTCTCGGAAACGGACATATAGGCGCAATGTTCTATGGCGGAGTCGGGAACGATCGGATCGATCTTACAGAAAACACATATTTCAGCGGCGAAAAAAGCAGTCATAATCATCAGACAAATAGTGCAGCGGCCTTTCAATCCATGAGAGCCGCTGCTCTTCATGAAGATTTTGACAGCGTAATTAATCATTCAAAAGATTTCATTGGCCTGCGGCAAAATTATGGGACGAACCTTCCCGTTGGCTCTCTTTTTATCCGTCATACATCACCCCTTTGTTCCACGTTCGAATATGACCGTACCTTAGACTTTCAACATGGAGTTGCCACTTGTTCCTACACCATTACAAATGATCTGAATCAATCAATAAAGTGCCGTAAATATGCTTGTGTTTCACATCCGGATGATCTGTTTCTGTATGAATTCGAATTCACAGCTCCTGTTTCTTTGGAGATATCATATAAACCATCAAATTCACAGCATGAAGCCTTGACTTTAGCCGATATTCAAGAAAACTCCCCGCAGCCAATTTCTTATCAAAAGGAAGAAATCGGACATCTTTCCTTTGAAGGAAAAGCGCTGGAATCCATGCACAGTGATGGAAAATGTGGAACATTTCTTGCCGGTGATCTTTTGCTTTTGTCAAATGGACACGTTACCACAGATTCAACGGGCAGCTCTTTACACACGTCAGACTGTACCCATTTGGTTTTATATCTTTGTATTAAAACAAACTTCCAGCATAGGACAGCCAATTCTGCTCTTCTTCATAAGAAAAATCAGGAACAGCTAAAAAGAGTTTCTCTGCGGTCGGTTCTCTCTCTTTGGGAGAAGCACACTGCGGATGTATCTGGTTTCATGAACCGCACAATTTTATCCCTTCCTGATGCAAAGGATGCCGCACTTCTTTTCCAATACGGACGTTATCTGTTGCTTTGCAGTTCAAGGGAGGATTCTTTGCTGCCAGCACATCTTCAGGGTGTATGGAACGATTCTGTTGCCTGCCGGATTGGCTGGACCTGCGATATGCACCTTGACATCAATACGCAGATGAATTACTGGCCGGCTGATCTAACGTCAATTCCAGAAACATTGTCTCCTTTGATTCAATGGATAAGAAATGATCTCATACCCTCCGGGCGGCAAACTGCTGATGTCAACTATGGGTATCCCGGCTGGGTTGCTGAACTGGTCTCGAATGCATTTGGTTACACCGCACCCTACTGGGCTACTCCAATTTCCCCCTGCCCTACTGGCGGCATCTGGATTCTTACCCATGTTTTCGAACATTTCAGATTCTATCCTGACAAGGATTTTTTGAGAATGATAGCTTATCCTATGATTCGTGAGGCGTTTTTATTCTTTCAGGCATATATTTTTGAAAAATCAGATGGCACTTTGACAAGCGGTCCTTCCATCTCCCCGGAAAATGCTTTCATAAAGAACGGACATACCTATCATATCAGCAATGGCTGTACCTATGAGATTCTAATGATCCGTGAACTTTGTTTGTTATTTCTTGAATCCTATCATATCCTTTCGCTTGATCCGGAAAAGGACATTCACCGCGATTCCCTGCTCGCAAAACAAGCTCAGGAAATCCTTATAAGGCTGCTACCTTATCGCATTGCTGCAGATGGGACTTTAGCAGAATGGGATCACGATTACCCCTCTGCTGATTCACAGCACCGGCATACAAGTCATTTGCTTGGGCTCTATCCATTTTCACAGATCACGCCCGAGACAACCCCCGATCTTGCAAATGCCGCAAGATCCAGTATACTTGCAAGAACAACACCGGAAGAAGGCTTTGAAGATACCGGCTGGGCCCGATCTCTTTTGCTTCTGTATGCTGCAAGACTGCATGACGGGAACATGGCACTTCATCATGTAAATGATATGCTTACCAACCTGTTGGAAGTCAATCATTTTATCATTCATCCACCGACAAGAGGAACAGAAACAACAGAAGGCGTGTATGAGCTGGATGGAAACACAGGTTTTACAAGCGGTATCGCGGAAATGCTGCTCCAAAGCCACAGCCTGTTGAGTCCTGATTATACAGATTTCTCTTCCTTCCCCACTATCCCTGTACTGCAAATTCTTCCGGCACTTCCCGCAGAATGGAAAAAGGGGAGTATCTCAGGTCTTCGGGCACGTGGTGGTATTACGGTTGATATCACCTGGAATCTTGAAGATGCCTCTGCTGCTGATTCACATGTCACACTTTTAGCTGATTGCGATACGCTATGCCGAATCATCTTTCAGGAAAGAGAATGGACGATTGAACTAAAAAAAGGAATTTTAATGACAAAGAAGTTAAAATAACGCAGTTTAAAACATTATGCAGGTTATATACACAGTTAAGATATTATGCAGGTTATATACATAGTTAAGATATTCTGCAGGTGATTTACGCAGAGCATAATGTTGTTTTATCAAAACACTCGCTTTGTAGCATGCTCACAGCGGCACATAAACATGAGGAGGACGATATTTCGAATAATATCGTCCTCCTCATATTACATAGAAGTATATTTAGTAACGGTTATCGAAGATTCTTGCCGTCTTTTTCTCGCTTCTTGGCAGGTCACCCATCCCAACCACTTTGATTATGGCTGCGATACCGATTGCATTCTTGAAAGCTTCTTTCAGGTTCTCTTCCAGCGCTGCACTGTTGTATCCATCTTCCTGCTCTACAAAAAGTGTCAGTAAATCCTTGCCTTCCATATGATCAATCATGACCTGGTATTCGCTGGATGCACCTTCGATCTTTGTCAGCAGCTCATCGATCTGACTTGGGAAAATATTGACACCTTTTACTTTGACCATATCATCCGTTCGTCCAAGAATGGTATCGATTCTTGGATACTTGCAGCCACATTTGCATTCACCGGGAAGGAATCTGGTCAGATCATGTGTACGATAACGAATCAGTGGCGCTCCCTGTTTTTTGAGGGTCGTTATAACAAGTTCTCCGATTTCACCTTCCGGAAGTATCTCTCCTGTCTTTGGATCTACTATTTCGAAGTACAGGTAATCATCCCAATAGTGCATTCCGCAGTCTTCATCACAACTGATACCAATTCCCGGTCCATAGATTTCCGTCAGCCCATAAATGTCATATAATTGAACACCAAGCTCTGAGGCAATCCGTTTTCTCATCTTCTCACCCCAGCGCTCCGAACCGATGACTCCTTTTTTCAGAGCGATCTTATCTCCAATTCCGCGTTTTGCAATCTCTTCTGCCAGTAGCAATGCATAGGAAGAGGTTGCACATAAAACCGTCGATTTCATATCCATCATCATCTGAAGCTGTTTGTTGGTATTTCCCGGTCCCATCGGTACTACCATAGCCCCGAGTCTTTCGGCTCCGGCCTGAAAACCAATACCTGCTGTCCACAGACCGTATCCTGGTGTGACATGCACTCGGTCCAGATCTGTCAGACCTGCTGTACGATAACAACGTTCAAACATAACAGCCCAGTCTTCAACATCTTTTCGTGTATAAGGAATGATGACCGGGGTCCCTGTTGTTCCGGAGGAAGAATGAATACGAACGACCTCTTCTTCAGGAACGGCCTGAAGACCCAGCGGATATGCATCTCTCAGGTCGCCTTTCCAGGTAAAGGGAAGCTTCGTAAAGTCTTCTTCCGTCTGAATCTTTTCAAGGTCAATGTTTTCAAATTTTCTGGAATAAAAGTCGCTTTTGTCTTTTAATGTTTTGAACTGTTCCTGAATTAATTTTAACTGATACTCGTTCATTTTCATCTTGCTGTTATCCCCCTCTTCCTGTTGTCATTCCTGTAATGTACCTTGTACCAAAAATCAAATTCTGCCGTTACTAAATTATTTGCTTCCTGCGATTTTCCTTCTGCAATTTTACTTCTGAAATTTGCTTCCTGCTGCTTCCTACATTTACTTACCTTACTTTGCCTGTCTAATTGAATTTATTCGCCTTAATTCATTTAATTTCTTTCTATTTCATACTATTTCATATTAAACTGTTGTTCTGTACAGTCTCTCTCTTACATACATGCTTCAAATGCTTTCATATTCAATGCCAGGAATTTTTCCGGCACACGGGCTTTGATTGCTGCCTTCATTTCTTCAACGGAAAGTTCCAACACACCGGTCGAGGTCGCTGCTCCCAGTAATGCAACATTCAAAACCTTGGAAGAACCACAGCTTTTACAGATTTCCTCTCCGTTAATGATACGCAGATTGAATACCTTCCCTTTTAAGAAATCAAGCATTTTCTCTGCTGTATAATCACTGCCGGCCAGACTCGCACTTATCGGCATGATTGCTTTGTCATTCACGATCATAAATCCACCCTCTTTGAGGTAAGGAAGACAACGAACCGCCTCCGCTGGTTCAAATGCTATAATAACATCTGCAGAACCCAACGGAATAAGAGAAGAAAAGATTTCATCACCGGTTCTTACATGACTCACCACACATCCACCGCGCTGTGCCATACCTATCGTTTCAGCAGTTCTTACTTCCAGCCCTTTTTGCATGGCAGCATAGGCAATCAGACGGGAGGCAAGTACGGTTCCCTGACCACCGACTCCGCACAATAAACAATTCATACTCATTTTTCTCCTCCCTTAATCGCATCAACCGGACAAACCTGTGCACACAAGGAGCACCCAAAACAAAGAGATGGCTCAATGACTGATTTTTTATTATCCATATGCATTGCCGGACAACCAAGTTCACGGATGCATTTCATACAGCCAATGCAGGTATCCTCCTGTACTGTATACAACGGTGACGCAGAAGTTACTGCTATGCAGGGAGCCTTGAAGATTATCGCATGAACTCCTGTATTTTCTGAAGCTTTTTTTACCGCCATAACAGAAGCTTTCTGGTCCAGCGGGTCCACAGTAACTACACTTTTTACACCAATGGCAAGCAATGTTTTCTCAATGCTTATCTTATCTACGATAGCCCCCATCATGGTCTTGCCTGTACCTGGATGCGGCTGATGTCCTGTCATTGCAGTCGTTGCATTATCGAGGATGATTAATACGATATCCGTCTCATTGTATACGGCATTCACAATCCCTGTAATTCCGGAAGCAAAAAAGGTCGAGTCTCCGATAAAAGAAAAGTTGATGGCATCCGGCTCAACGCGGTGCAGTCCCTGTGCCACGGTTACATCGGCTCCCATACAGAGGCAGGTATCTACCATATCAAGTGGCTTTGCATTCCCAAGTGTATAACATCCGATGTCACCGGAGAAAACAGCTTTTTTCCCCTTCATAGCCGTCTTTACAGCATAAAAAGATGCTCTGTGCGGGCATCCGGCGCAAAGAACCGGAGGTCGTACCGGAAGTTCAGGCAGGGAATAAAGTTCTGTTTTGGGCATTACCCGTCCAAATATCTTTGCCAGCGAAATACCAACCGATTCCACACTGTTCTCGCCGGCATTCTTCACATCACCGGTTAACTTGCCGTATATTTCGACTGGCAGATGATGTTTTCCACACAGGTAAACCAATTCCCGCTCAATGACTGGATCCAATTCTTCCAGAACAATGACTTTATCGAGTTCTTTCATGAATTTAAGTGCCAAAGGTTCCGGGAAGGGATGTGCTGTCGCAACTTTAAGAACCGGCGGAATATCTTCCCCGTAGGTGCTGAGAACCTCCTTTACATAGGCATAGCTTGCACCGCCGGTCGCGATACCGATTCTCATCCGGTCAGGATTTCCAGTCATGTTTTTGGCAGGTTCCAGTCCATTAAACCGGTAGGATGAAAGAACCTCTTTCAGTGCTTCATTTCTTTCTTCCAGTAAAATATGATTCTGATAGGATAATCGAGGAAATATGACCCATTTGGATGAGTCCTTTATGAAGCCTTCTATTTTTCTTTGAGGTATCGGCTTTTCCAGCGCTACGGATGCACAACTGTGATTTATTCTTGTGACCGGACGAAAAATAACCGGTGTATGATATTGTTCAGAATATTCAAAAGCATCCCGGATCATGAGATAGGCTTCTTCCGGTGATGATGGATCAAATACCGGAAGCTTTGCAAACTGAGCAAAATGCCTGGTATCCTGTTCCGTCTGCGATGAAATTGGACCGGGGTCGTCTGCAGCTACCACGACCATGCCTCCCTTGACCCCAACATAGGCAAGACTCATCAGCGGATCAGCCGCCACATTAAGTCCCACCTGCTTCATGGTGACCATGGTTCTTGCACCTGCATAGGAAGCGCCTGCTGCAATCTCTAAGGCGGCTTTTTCATTCACCGACCATTCCACATAGATCGAGCCATCATTTTCTCTTGCTACTGTCTCAAGTATTTCTGTTGATGGAGTACCCGGATACCCTGTAACCAAATGCACCCCTGCATGGATCGCACCGATTCCAATCGCCTCATTCCCCATTAAAAATCGTTTATTCAAAAGTTTTCCCCCTGACGTCGTCAAAATTCGTTCACTTTTAAAAAGATACCACATTCAGAAAATGAATGCAACAATCTGAAGCCGAATGTTGCATTCATCCTGCATAAGTATGCACTTTCTGACCTTTTATGCTTCGTTTCTTTCTGAAAATGACAGTAAAAAATATCCCTTTCATTCCGCGGAATGAAAGGGATATTCTATGCATTATAATCATTTATGACGAGAATAAAGACCTCGACCAGCAGTGGATCGAACTGACTTCCCGAACATCGTTTTATCTCTGCTTCTGCTTCTTCCGCAGATACAGCTCTGCTGTATGGTCTGTCATTCGTCATGGCATCAAAAGTATCAACAATAGCAAGGATGCGGCATTCTATAGGAATCTCATCTCCTTTGATCCCTAAAGGATAACCTTTTCCATCGTACCGTTCATGATGACGAAGAATCAAAGGTGCAATGTCCTTCAAATCTGTTGATTCAAGTGCTATTCTTTCACCGATCGAAGAATGAGTTCTCATGATCTTCCACTCATCCTCTGTCAATCTTGCTGGTTTCTTTAAAATGCTGTCCGGAATTCCGATCTTACCAATATCATGGAATTTTGTAAGTAAAGCAAGCCGGTCAACCTGATCCTGACGCAGCAAAAGGATTTCTCCCATAAAGATAGCCAGCCGCTCCATTCTTGCAACGTGTCCTTCTGATACAAAATCCTTGGCTTCAAGAGCACGCATAAATGTCTTAACAAAGGTACTGTGCGTACTTTCCTTTTTAAGCAGCTTATTCTGGTACATATTGTTGTCTGCTTCCTGAAACATGAATTCGACATTCGCAATTCCATTTTCCAGATAAGAATATCCATAGGATAAAGAAAGAATCCAGTCTTTTCCTTTGTTGTTGTATTGTTTCACCTTCTGATTCATACGGGAAAGCAGGAGTTCTATCTGACTTTCGTCTTCACCTTCCAGAATCACACCAAACTCATCGCCGCCAATTCTGGCAACATGTCCAAGATCCGAAAAAACTTTATTTATTATGCTAACAGCATCTACGATGATCTTATCACCAAAGAAATGTCCAAGCGTGTCGTTGAAAAATTTCAGCCCATTGATATCAATGGAAAGAATGGCTAACTTTTCTACCTTATGCTGGTCGTATTTTTTCATGGCCTGTTCAAAACTTCTTCGGTTATAGATGTTGGTAAGGCTGTCACGTTCTGCCAGTAATCTTAATTGCTTTTCAAGCAGAATGCGTTCCGTCATGTTACGAACCATAATCAGTATTTCTTCTGTTTCAGATTTTAGAAATCTTGCTTCATAATACTGCACAACAGCACCCTGAGACATCTGAAAATCCATGGATATCAGCGTCCCTTCCCGTAGCGCGCGGATAACTCCGCGGTTCAGAATCTCCATGACCTGTGTATTGTAAAGTATATCCTGAATCATCTTGTCCTTCTGCTGTGCATAAAATGCAAATGGTGAAATGTCACCATTTGCATTTCCTACAAACAAAAGATCCGGCATGGTTGAGATCAAAGCTCTGTTTCTTGCATTGATCTGCTCCAGATCATTGATTTTTTCGAGAAGTTCCGGATAATAGTTCTTGCGGAACGAATCCTCCCCTAGTCCAATGATCGATTCACGGCTGGGTACTTTTTTATCCTTTTTGTCGTAAGACCTTTCCATAGATTTCCCTCACTTCATCCTTCGACAGTATCGCGGGGTTCGTAACCATACATGGGTCAAGCAATGCGCCATCTGACAGCTTGTCCAGAATCTCATCACTCAGCCATTCAACACTTGTATAGTTATTAATACCAACCGATTCCCGAAGCTTTCTAATTCTTTCTATCAGTTTACTTTTCGTCAGTTCTCCATCCTCTGTAATCCCCATAGCCTGCGCAATTTTACTATATCGTTCGAAAGCAGCATCAAAATTCACAGCAATTACCTGTTCCAACAGCATACTGTTGCATTCTCCATGCGGCAGATCGAGAAGTCCCCCAAGACTATGTGACATCGCATGAACAGCACCCAGACTGGCGTTCGAGAAAGCAAGCCCTGCTCCCAGGGAGCCTAACATCATCTGATACATCGTCTCAACACTGCGATCCGGCTTAATTGCATCTTCAATGGATGTCTGAATCAATCGTATTGCTTCCAGCGCATGTATATCGGTCAATGGTGAATTCGCATTTGATACATAAGCTTCAATGGCATGTGTCAGTGCATCCATTCCAGTACATGCTGTAAGATAGGGATCCATCGTCATCAATGGAACAGGATCAATGAGTGCAAGTTCCGGAACCACCTTTTTGCTTATGATTGCCTTTTTTAGCTGATTTTCTGTATCGCATATAATTGCAAATTGTGATACATCTGCTGACGCACCGGAGGTCGATGGTATACAGATCAACGGCGGACCTGGAAGTTTGATCTCGTCCACACCTTCATAATCAAGTATATTTCCTCCATTCACGGCAACAATTCCGATGCCTTTCGCACAATCAATAGGACTTCCACCGCCGACAGCGATTAATAGGTCACATTTTTTTGCCCGAAACAGCTTTGCACCTTCCATAACCTCATAATCCCTCGGATTCGACGTTACTTTATCATATATCACTAAATCGGTTATATATCGTTGAATTTCATGGATAATGTCATGATACCACGACATCTGAATTATGTTCTTGTCTGTAACAATCATTGGTCTGATGGTAGCAAAATGCGTTATGTATCTTCCTATCATTAACCTTGCATCAATCCCGGTGATAATCTCCGGTGCAACAAATTTTCTAAGCTCTGTTGTCATATTCAGAATCACCTCCAAAATCCATAGAATTCTTTGATTTTAGTTTACTCAAAAGTTGCCTCATTGTCAACACGAACCGACATTTCTTTCGTTCGTGAATATTATTTTCTCTTTTTGTTGTTTTATTTCTATGTTATTTCTAATGCAAATTTTTTGCACGCAAATGCACTAATACCGAATACTTTCTTCTATATTTTGGAATAACAAATCTGTAAGCGGTGCTGTTTACTTTTTATCTTTTAAACATGTTCTTATAATTTCATTTATAACATAAGATTGTGTCTGGACACATTCTTCGCGTCGTGTGCGCTCATACTATGAGAATTTACCCTTCGCGTACGTACCCATTCTGCACGAAGTGCTTTTTTATAGGAAAGCTAACGTACATTCTTATAAAAACAAAACAGATCATCGATGTACGTAACAACATTGATGATCTGTCATGATTCTATTGCAGACCCGTTGATCCGATTCCTCCTCTGTCACTTCCTCCAAGAGATTCCACAACTTCAAATTCTATCTTCGGCTGATTCTTCTGTATGCGGAACTGACATATCCTGTCGTTCACATTGATTTCAGTATCTCTCATGGCAAGTGCCGGCATCTTATAGATGTCATTGTCTCCTGAATAACTGTTATCAATAACCCCCATGGAATTCGTCTGGAGAATACCAAAGTTCTTAAATGTGGAGCTTCGCGGTACAATTACTGCTTCGTAACCATCCGGCAATTTCATTGATATTCCCAGATCAATAAGACGGAATTCGCCTGCTTTCATTACGACATGCTCTGCAGCACGAAGATCGATCCAGTCTGATTTTCCGTCAATATAGCGAAGCTTTTCAATATCCTCTGAGTGATATTTAATCTTTATTTGTTCTTTCTCCATATATAACCTCATTCCCATTCTCTTTTACACACATCTTATTGAAATGGGCATTTGTGCAAGGAACCGACCCACTTCACAATAGCTTCTGCTTAGATTTCTTTCAGGAATGCCACATAACCGTTCTTGGTTTCGTAGATATCTACTTTGCTGGCTACTTCCCATGGTGCATGCATGTTATGAAGGGCTACGCCACAGTCAATGACCTGCATGTTATAGTTTGCCATAATATAAGCGATAGTTCCGCCGCCGCCCTGGTCAACCTTACCAAGTTCTGCTGACTGATAACTTACATCGTGCTTTTCCATAATTCCACGCAGTTTCGCAATAAACTCCGCATTGGCATCATTCGAGCCACCCTTTCCACGGGAGCCTGTGTATTTGTTAAATACGATACCTTTCCCAAAGTATGCAGTGTTCTTCTTTTCCATTACGGATGGGTAATTCGGGTCAAAGGCAGCGCTTACATCGGAGCTTAGCATATGCGAATTTGCCATAGCTCTTCTCACCTTTAGTTCAGAGTAGGAATCTGTTTTGTCGATAAGTTCTGCCACTGCATTTTCAAAGAATTTGGAATGCATACCGGTCGCACCGACGCTGCCGATTTCTTCTTTATCTACAAGGATGCAGACTGCGGTACGGTCTGTCTCTTTTATTTCAAACAAAGCTTTTGCTGAGGTATATGCACAGATTCTGTCATCGTGTCCATATCCCATGACCATACTTCTGTCAAGTCCATAGTCTCTTGCTTTTCCTGCTGTTACAACTTCCAGTTCCGCTGAAAAGAAATCTTCTTCTTCAAAATCATATTTTTCTTTTAAAAGCTTTACAATGTTTGCTTTCACAGCTTCTTTTTCTTCCTGATCCAGCGGAATGCTTCCACAAAGTACATTCAGGTCTTCCCCTTCGATGACCTTGGATGCTTTCTTTTCCATCTGATCTGCCGAAAGATGAATCAGAAGATCTGAAATGCCGATGACAGGATCATTATCATCTTCTCCTATCACAACGTCAATGACGGACCCGTCTTTCTTTGCCACAACACCATGAATTGCCAGCGGAATGGCTACCCACTGATACTTCTTGACCCCACCGTAATAATGTGTTTCTAGCATTGCAAGATCTGAGTCCTCATACAATGGATTCTGTTTCAGGTCAAGACGGGGAGAATCAATGTGCGCACCAAGAATCTTCATGCCTTTTTCCAGCGGTTCGCTTCCAGCGTGGAATAACACCAGGGCTTTCCCCATATTATTGGCATAGAGCTTATCGCCAGGTTTTACTTTTTTTACGGAATAAAGATCTTTATAGCCTTCTGCTTCCGCCATCTTAATAATCTCAGTCACACATTCTCTTTCTGTTTTGCATTTTGATAAGAAATCCTTATATCCTTCACAGAATTCAAAAATCTTATCGGTTCCCTCTTTTGAATATTTCAGCCACGCATTCTTATTGCTGTTTTCCTTTTTTTCTTTTTTCTTTGTTGCCATCTTATCCTCCAAAACAATTTATATTCCGTCTCAAAACGGGTTTTTGATTATTAAAACAAATGAATATTATGCCGTCGGGGTCAGGTTCATGCTTATTCATGTAATCATGGAGCACATGGCCTTTTACCCCTGTATTTTTTTATTATACTATACGAAACTTGATTTCTCAACACATTCACCCTGCATATTTCTTAGAACATTTGTACATTTTCCAGTATATAACATGTTCAATACATCAATTCTTCTGCTGTACTTCATTTTTTTCCTGCTGTTCCTGCTACAATTTAATGAAAAGTTCATGAAATACTCCGTATAGAATTTCATGATACTCTATGATACTCTTTTATCATCAAATAAATGCCTGAATCTGTTGCTTTATTTCAGTGCTCAATTCATGATATCAACGACAACAAGGAGAGAACTTATGAAAGAAAAACAGTCAATGCAGGATCTGCTTCATCTTTTTCCTGTCGAAATCCAAAAAACTCTGACCGATATCGCAAATCAGCGTTTACTGCCCTCGCTGCAAAATGAAAGCATCCTGACACGTATTCTGGACTCTGAAAAACACCCGGATCGTATCCGTAAACTCTTTTCACACTGTTTTCCGGAACAAAACAATTCAGCTATTACCATCGATGAATCAGATTCTTTTACCGTGTATTCTACAAAAGATCTTATGGAATGTTATTTGAAATATATTAATCATTGTAACTGTTCCTTTGAAGAGACTCTGGCAGCTCTGGAATATAAAAAATTCAGGGATAGTTACTCTTTTGAACAACCTCTTTTGTTTTTATATATACCCAAAAAAATCTCTGATTCGAGCGTTCCTCTTCACCAGCCCGTTAACAGTAAAAAGACCATAATTCCTTTTGAAGTGTCCTCGAACAGAACTGAAATCCCCGACTGTTATGCCATTTGTCTTCTTACCAATTCACCAAAGAGCTTTGGGGACAGAATTGATTTTCTGCATTTTATTCAACAGAAACTAAAAAAAGCATCAAATGCTACTGTGCATCTTGTTATAGCAGATGCAGAACAATGCTATCAAAAACATATTCTTCATGGGGAAAAACATAATTCGGATCCGCTTTCATCTTTTTTATGTCTGTTCCAAGACATTAACGGTGCTGCTTCCTGCGACTTTTTTTTGGACGCTGACCGCCAGTCCATACAAGAAGAGCTTTATGCTCTGACAAAGGAACCAGAACTCATGAATCAGTATATCCGGGAGGAATACCGAAAATTACGTTCCGGGGAAGAACAGACATTGTCTCATACAAAAGGCCTGGCAAGAGGTCGTGCTGATTCCATCCTGACCCTGTTATCATCGCATGGTCCACTTCCCTTTGCTTTAACACACGCCATTCAGGAAGAAAGCAATCTTCCTATCCTCACTCGCTGGCTAAAATTAAGTGCCCAGGCAGGTTCTCTGCAGGAATTTATAGAAGAGATGTAAATCTGAATCGATGCTATCTTGTACCCTTTCTGTCAAAATATGCTTTCTCATTACTAAAAAAATAAGGACCGGATTACCTGCCACTCATTGCGTCGTGTGATGAAAGGTGACGCTTTGAACTGGCTTGTGTATCCTGGTCCTTATAACTTTACTATGTTCCCGTACTGATTTTCGGTATTGTAACTTCGCCGTTGCATGTTGTAACTACAGTATTGTTTCTTGTTACTCCGGTACCGCTTATCCTTACTATGGCACTGCTTTGTATTGTTATGGCATTGCTTTGTGTTACTATGGCACTGCTTTGTGTGCTACAACTTTGAGCACACGGCATAGTATATCATGTTCCTATTGCATATACCTGTTTATATTATGAAATAAGCATTCTTCAAATTATGAGGTCCCTTACTTACTCTTGAGCCGTTCCATTGCTTCTTTCGTAAGATCGGCATCACCAAATGCTGTTAAACGGAAGAATCCTTCTCCGTTCTTACCAAAACCACTGCCTGGTGTTCCGACAATATTCTTGTTTTCGAGAAGATAGTCAAAATACTCCCATGATGTCATTCCTTCCGGAACTTTGATCCAAATATAAGGAGAATTCACACCACCTACAAACCAGACTCCCAGTTCTTTCATGGTTTCTGTAATCACCTGAGCATTTTTCTGGTAATAAGCTGTTGCGATCTTTACCTGCTCACGACCCTCTTTTGTAAATACTGCTTCTGCTCCTCGCTGTACAACATATGACACACCATTGAATTTTGTCGTCTGTCTGCGTAACCAGAGTTTATTCAATGAAGTATCTTCTTTCTTTACTTCCATAGGAACAATGGTATAACCGCATCTTGTACCAGTAAAACCAGCTGTCTTTGAGAGTGAACAAAACTCAATGGCACATTTTTTAGCACCTTCAACTTCATAAATGCTTCTTGGTAATGAACTGTCTGTAATAAATGCTTCGTATGCTGCATCAAAAAGAATAACAGCGTCATTCTTCAAAGCATAAGCAACCCATTCAGCCAGCTGCTCTTTTGTGTATACTGCACCAGTCGGGTTATTCGGAGAGCATATATAAATAATATCAACGTTTACAGAAGGATCCGGCATCGGCAGGAATCCATTTTCCTCATTCGCATCCATATACGTAATTTTTCTTCCGTCCATTACATTGGTATCAAGGTAAACCGGATAGACCGGATTCGGGATCAGTACAACATTGTCTTTTGAAAATATATCAAGAATGTTGCCAAGATCGCTTTTTGCACCATCACTGACAAAGATCTCATCTGCTTCCAAGGCTACCGAATTCTCTGCATAATATGCTTTAATAGCTTCTTTCAGAAAATCATAACCCTGCTCTGGTCCATATCCATGAAAGTTTGCTTTCGTTCCCTGCTCATCAGCTGCTTTTTTCATGGCTTCAACGCTGGCACTGCAAAGTGGAAGAGTAACATCTCCAATACCAAGACGGATTATCTTTTTATCGGGATTTTTCTCTGCATAAGCTTTCACTTTTTTTGCAATCGTTGAAAACAAATAACTGTCTTCAAGTGCAAGATAATTCTTATTAATCTTCATCTCGATCTCCAATCCGCTGCATGCCCTTTTGTCCGGCATCAGCTTTCAATTTATGCTTCTTTATTCTTAAGTGCGGAACTTACCAGACCTAAGAACAAAGGATGTGCACGGTTTGGTCTGCTCTTGAATTCCGGATGGAACTGTACGCCAACAAAGAAATCATTTTCTGGAACCTCAATTGTCTCAACGATCCTGCCATCAGGAGAGGTTCCACTGATTATAAGACCTTTTTCAAGCATAAGTTCCCTGTAATCATTATTGAACTCATAACGATGTCTGTGTCTTTCATTGATCAGTTCCTGTTTATAACACTTCTTCATCATTGTATCTTCTGCTACTTTACAAGGATAACTTCCAAGTCTCATCGTTCCGCCTTTTGCAATTTCATCGTTCTGGTCTGGCATAAAATCGATTACTTTGTGAGGTGTTTCGCTATCAAACTCACCTGAATTGGCATCTGTCATACCACAAATAGAACGTGCGAATTCAATAACAGCGATTTGCATACCAAGGCAGATACCAAGGAACGGTATATTGTTCTTTCTTGCATAACCTGCAGCAAGAATCTTTCCTTCAATACCTCTGTTACCAAAGCCGCCTGGTATAAGAATACCATCGCTTCCTTTTAAGATTTCTTCTACATTATCTTCTGTAATTGTTTCAGAATCAGTCCAGACAATTTTGATCTTTGATCCACATTCATAACCTGCATGATAAAGCGATTCAGCCACAGAAAGATAAGCATCATGAAGCTGTACGTATTTACCAACAAGTGCGATCGTTACGGTTTTATTTCTGCTCTTGATCCGCTCGACCATTGCTGTCCATTCAGTAAGATCAGCGACTCTGTCTTCGATCTCAAGTTCTCTGCAGACGATATCGGAGAAATGATTCTTCTCCAGCATCAATGGCGCTTC
This sequence comes from Clostridia bacterium, assembly GCA_003249225.1. Classification (GTDB taxonomy): domain Bacteria; phylum Bacillota; class Clostridia; order Lachnospirales; family Lachnospiraceae; genus SZUA-448. The sequence continues at coordinate 132,529 of QKJQ01000037.1, forward strand.
ATACAATGTTGGAATCGTTATGTTCTCAATAACACAATCCGATTTTACATTACAGAACAGTGATATCTTCTTACGAATCGACTCGTTCACAGGATGATCACTCCGCATAACGATGATATTTGGTGTAATTCCCATGGACTGCAGCTCTCTGACTGAATGCTGTGTTGGTTTTGATTTATGTTCACCCGATGCTTCAAGGTAAGGAACCAGCGTCACGTGAATGAACAAGCAGTTCTTACTGCCCACTTCATGAGACACTTGTCGTATAGCTTCCAAAAACGGCTGACTCTCAATATCTCCGGTCGTTCCACCGATTTCAGTTATAACAATATCAGCATTGGCTTTATTTCCCACATTGTAAATAAACCCTTTAATCTCATTTGTAATATGAGGTATTACCTGAATTGTTTCACCCAGATATTCTCCTCTTCGTTCTTTATTAAGAACGTTCCAGTAAACTTTTCCTGTTGTTAAATTAGAAAATTTATTAAGATCTTCATCGATAAATCTTTCATAATGACCAAGATCAAGGTCAGTTTCTGCACCATCATCTGTTACGAACACTTCACCATGCTGAAAAGGGCTCATGGTTCCGGGATCCACATTAATATAAGGATCCAGCTTCTGTGCTGCGACTTTAAAGCCACGTGCTTTTAACAATCTTCCAAGAGATGCAGCAGTTATACCCTTTCCTAATCCCGATACAACACCACCTGTAACGAATATATACTTCGTCATTCTATTTTCCTCCATTCTGCCCTACTATTATTTTTAGATTTAATTTTCTTCATCAAGCCTCTTTTTCAAATAAAATTACCTTTTTAAAACATCTATACTGTCATGACAGTATTTTCATATCATCATGACAGTATTCATTTTAAGTCCTATTATGCACAATAGCGGCTAATTCAATCCTTTAACTTTGAACAAGCAGCATAGACGTGCTTCTGTCTTTACTTTAAACCAATAATTTCGTTTGATCTTGTATCCTATCAGGCTTACACTAAAACTACAAAACTTTCATAAGTACTTAGACTACCATAAATCAAATATTTATACAACTACTATTCCTTCATAAACTTTTTCTGCATCTCCGGAAAGCTGAACCCCATCGTCTGTATAGGTTACAAATAAGTCTCCGCCTGGTAACATGACCTTGATAGGTTTATCACTCTTGCAATAACCATTCAGAATAGCAGCAACAGCACCTGCACATGCGCCCGTTCCACAAGCTTTTGTTTCTCCATTTCCACGTTCCCATACTCGCATTTTGATCGTATGAGCACTTACCAGTTCAACAAATTCTGCATTGACACGTTCCGGGAACAGCTTATCATGTTCGAACATAGGTCCGATCACACTAAGATCCAGACTGTCGACAGCATCCGTGAACACAACACAGTGAGGATTACCCATGGAAACACATGATATTTTGTAATCAGTTCCTCCAATGTTATACTCCTGATTCATGATCATGGTTTCATTTTCCTTGGTCTGCATATGCTTTGGAAGCGCAACCGGTATCTCTGCCGGTGTGAGCACTGCTTTTCCCATTTCACTTTCTACCTTGTAGACCATACTGTTCTTTGTATAAAGCTTACATTGTTTTACACCGCTCTTTGTTTCTATATTTACGATCTTGCTCTTAACAAGACCTTTATCATACAAGAACTTGGCAACACAGCGGATTGGATTTCCCGCCATCTGACCTTCACTTCCATCCATGTTGAACATACGCATCATGGCATCTGCTTTGTCCGATTTTTCAATCAGAATTACACCGTCACCGCCGATTCCTTTGTGTCGCTCCGGTAAAGTAACCGAGAGGAATTCAGGAGAAGCAATTTCCTTTTCCATGCAGTCTATGTAAATGTAATCATTCGAACAAGTCTGCATTTTAGCAAATTTAAGCTGTAGTCTTTCACTGTCCAGATGATTAATGTCAATGACTTCTGAATTAAACAGTGTGAAATTACTTAAGAGACTATCTACAAGCGCATTCGCTGTATCCGGGGATGTAAGACAAGGAATACCAAGCCGGCATGCTTTTCTTCTAAGCTTTACACTGTCTCTTGCCGGATTACGTCCTTTTGCCGAGGTTGACAGCAGATATTTGATCTTTCCACTTTCTAAAAGCTGCATAGTACTCATGATAGGTTTGTTGGTGTCATCCAGTTCTTGTTCTACTTGTTCTATAACAACGCCATCACCATTTTCTGCTTCCCATTCATGGATCTTAGCAACTGTCTGCACATCCAATCCACTCTTACGGAGAACATTTGCAGTACCTCTTGTTGCATAAAGAGTAAATCCTAACTTATCAAATTTCCTTGCTACATCTACGATTTCGACCTTATCACTTCCACGCACTGTAATCAGTACGCCGCCGCTTTTCTCCATCTTACTTCCTGAAGCAACGATTCCTTTGTAGAGCGCTTCCTGGAAACTGCGTCCCAGTCCAAGCACTTCACCAGTTGACTTCATTTCTGGCCCGAGCTGTGTGTCGACATCCGTAAGCTTCTCAAAGGAGAATACCGGAACTTTTACTGCCGTATATGGTGATATTGGATACAGACCAGTTCCATATCCCATATTCTTTAACTTTTCTCCAAGACTTGCTCGGGTTGCAAGATCACACATCGGAACACCAGTTACCTTGCTAAGATATGGTACTGTACGGGATGCCCTCGGATTTACTTCGATTACGTATAGTTCCTTATCCATAACGATGTACTGAAGATTGATCAGACCAATACCGTTCAGCCCTTTGCAGATCTTCTCCGTAGTCTTTAAGATTAATTCTCTTATTTCATCATCAATGTGAGGTCCGGGATATACCGCAATACTGTCTCCGGAGTGAATACCGGTTCTTTCAATATGCTCCATGATACCGGGAATCAAGATGTCTTCCCCATCACAGATTGCATCAACTTCAACTTCCATACCATTCAGGTACTTGTCGATCAGTACCGGATTATCCTGCTTCTGGCGCAGGATTACTTCCATATATTCTTTTACATCGGCTTCTTCATATGCAATGATCATATTCTGTCCGCCAAGAACATAAGAAGGACGTATCAGAACCGGATAGGTAAGTTTCGTTGCCACATCAAGCGCTTCTTCGGTAGTCATGACCGTATGACCCATCGGACGTTTGATATCCAGTCTTTCCAGCAAATCTTCGAATCTTTCTCTGTCTTCTGCCATATCGATACCATCTGCTGATGTACCAATGATATGAACACCGTTGGCTGCCAGATGATTGGTAAGCTTGATTGCTGTCTGTCCTCCGAATGCTACAACGACACCGAATGGTTTTTCAATCTCTATGATATTCATGACATCTTCTGCATGCAGCGGCTCAAAGTAAAGGCGGTCCGCCGTATCAAAATCTGTCGAAACTGTTTCAGGATTGTTGTTAATGATAATTACTTCGTATCCGATTTCCTGTAATGCCATAACACAGTGCACACAGGCATAATCAAATTCAATACCTTGTCCGATACGGATAGGTCCTGAACCGATAACAATAACTCTTGGTTTCTTACTTTTATTTATAAAGGCAAGTGCTTCATTCTCAACGCCGCTTTCTTTTACGTCAAATCCACCATAAAAATATGGTGTTTCTGCCGGGAACTCACCCGCACAGGTGTCAACCATGTGATAAGATTCTTTTAAAACAAATGGTATCACCCCATCGTTCATTCTCTTCAGAACTTTATCTGTATACCCAAGCTTTTTACCGGTGATATACCATTCATCGCTTCCGGTTTGAAGACCCAACTGGTTTGTTTCAAAATTAAATAGTAACTTAACTTTTTCAAGGAACCAATTATCTATCATGGATAAAGCATGAATATCTTCGACCGTTCTGCCTCTGTAAAAAAGTTCAAAGATTGCAAACAATCGTTCATCGGTAGCATGTGTTACGATTTCTTCCAGTTCAGAATCCGGATATTTTGCCATACGTGGCATACGGAGGGTATCGAGGGATACTTCAACACCTCTGACTGCTTTCATTAATGCTGCTTCAAAACTATCTGCGATCGCCATTACTTCACCGGTCGCTTTCATCTGTGTTCCAAGGTTACGTTTTGCATAGATAAACTTATCGAATGGCCAGCGTGGAAACTTAACAGCAACATAGTCAAGAGCAGGTTCAAACGCTGCATACGTTTTTCCAGTTACTGCATTTATGATTTCATCAAGTCGATATCCAATGGCAATCTTTGCAGCAACTTTGGCAATAGGATATCCAGTTGCTTTCGAAGCGAGGGCGGATGATCTTGACACACGAGGATTTACTTCAATTACTGCATAATCAAAAGATGTTGGATGAAGAGCAAATTGAACATTACATCCACCTTCTACTTTTAATTCATTTATAATATCAAGAGCAGCGGTACGAAGCATCTGATATTCTTTATCCGCCAGTGTAACGGTTGGTGCTATTACGATACTATCACCGGTATGTACACCGACCGGATCAAAGTTTTCCATGGAACATACAGTTATTACATTACCATCCTTATCACGGATGACTTCGAATTCGATTTCTTTCCAGCCAGAGATGCATTTTTCAACCAATATCTGTGTAATTGGTGATAAATCAAGTCCAGTCGCGGCGATGTCACGAAGTTCTTTTTCATTCTCCGCAATACCACCTCCGCTTCCGCCCAAAGTATAGGCCGGACGAATGATAACCGGATAACCAATTACTTTTGTGAACTCCACAGCTCCCTCAACTGTTGTTTCCACTTTTGAAGGAATGCAGGGCTGTCCGATCTTCTCCATGGTATCTTTGAACATCTGACGGTCTTCCGCTTTTTCTATGGTCGACAAGGATGCTCCCAAAAGTTTTACACCCTGACGTTCTAAGTATCCTTCACTAGCCAGCTGCATAGACAATGTCAATCCAGTCTGTCCACCAAACCCTGATAAAATACTGTCCGGTCTTTCCAGTTCAATAATACGTTTGATTGTTGTAAGATTTAAAGGTTCAATATAAATCTTATCTGCCATGACACTGTCTGTCATGATGGTAGCCGGATTTGAATTTACGAGCACAATTTTTATTCCCTCTTCTTTCAATGCCCGGCATGCCTGGGTTCCTGCATAATCAAACTCCGCAGCCTGTCCAATTACGATAGGTCCTGAGCCTATAATTAAAACTTTCTTTATGCTTTTATCAAGCGGCATAGTACATCCTCCTCCATATCTTTATCTAACATTTGCTTTCATCAGATCCGTAAAACGTATGAACAGTGTCTCCGTATCTCTTGGTCCGCCGCTTCCTTCCGGATGAAACTGCACCGAGAATGCAGGCGTATTCTTATAATCAATTCCTTCACAGGTTCCATCATTTACATTGATGAATCTTTCCACTGCTACGGATGAATCTATACTTTCATTGGAAACCGCATACCCGTGATTCTGGCTTGTAATATAGATTTTCCCTGTTACAAGGTCCTTAGCCGGCTGGTTTCCGCCTCTGTGACCATATTTTAATTTGTATGTCGAAAATCCATTTGCAAGCGCTAAGAGCTGATGTCCAAGGCAGATTCCAAAAATCGCAATTCCTGACTTTGCAAGGACTTTCAGATTCTCAATGATCTGAACATTTTCAGCCGGATCTCCGGGCCCGTTAGACAGCATAATACCATCTGGTTTTGAATTGATAATTACCTGCGGATCTGTATCGCCTGGATATACCGATACATCGCATCCAAAACGGTTCAACTCTCTTACGATATTATCTTTCAGGCCAAAATCCAGCAACGCTACTTTGTATGGAACTTCTGGTTTTTCAATTCCAAGCACCACATCGTTGGTGGCAGCAAGCGGCTTTGCGTCTTTCATATTCTTAACTTCAACTTCTGTTCTTGTAACACTGGAAACTGCTTTCGTAACCTGGTAGTTTCTTATTTCTTCCCAGTCAATGTCTGTCATGTCAGAAACGATCTTTCCGTTCATAACGCCGCTCTCTCTGATGATTCTTGTAAGGGCACGTGTATCTACATCATAAATTCCCACAATTCCCCTATCCTTTAAAAAGGTGTCAAGATCCCCTTCCGAACGAAAATTCGAGGGATTTTGACACCGATTCTTTACTATGTATGCACAAGGCCCGACGCTGTTGCTTTCAAAATCGGCGGGAATAACTCCATAATTGCCAATTAGCGGGAATGTCTGTATAACCATCTGTCCATGGTAGCTTTGATCTGTAAGAGTTTCAAGATAACCGGTCATACCGGTCGTAAATACAACTTCTGCGGTGACTTCGCCTTCTGCACCGAATCCTTTACCCTGAAATACTTTTCCATTTTCCAGTACCAAATAAACTGTTTTACTCATAGTTCACCTCATATCCATTTCTCTCGTTATTGGTATGTTGCACTTCACTAACAACTTAATTTCATAAGTCAAGCAGGATTTTACCCTTCAAGATCCTGCTTGGAATATTCTGAAACCGGTATGCCGTAATTTCCATCAAAGCATCCTGTACAAAACTGTAGAGAACATTTTTCACATGCCTGCTTTAAACCGTCCAGACTGATAAACCCTAAGGAATCAGCGCCGATCTTCTTACAGATCTCATCTATGGTAAGATGATTAGCAATCAGGTTGGCTTCGTCATCAATATCTGTTCCAAAATGACAGGTATGTAAAAATGGCGGTGCAGAAATTCTCATATGTACTTCTTTGGCACCTGCATTACGCATGCTGCTTACGATCTTTGCAGCAGTTGTTCCTCGTACGATGGAGTCATCGACAAGGATAACACGCTTACCTTTTACATTATATCGTAATGGATTCATCTTCATCTTTACCGCATTCTCACGTTGTGCCTGCGTCGGGAAGATAAAGCTTCGTCCGATGTATCGATTTTTTGCAAATCCCTGAACCAATGGGATTCCACTTGCTTCTGCATATCCTCTGGCTGCTTCCAGACCACTGTCCGGAATCCCGCTTACAACATCTGCTTCTACCGGGTGTTCCTTAGCAAGTACTCTGCCCATGTTGCATCTGGCTTCATAGACACTTAATCCGTCAATTACAGAATCTGTTCTTGCGAAATAGACATATTCAAATATACATATGCCTTTTGCTCTTGGCTCTGCATACATTCTTTCATCGATGATCTTTCCATCTTCAATAATGACCATCTCACCTGGCTTTATGTCACGTAACATCTCAAAACCGCAGCTTTCAAGCGCACAGCTTTCTGATGCTACAACACAGCCATCCTTACTGGTACCAATACAAAGCGGTCTGAATCCATTCGGATCTCTGACTGCGATCAGTTTGTGATCCCCACACATAATAATAAGAGAGAATGCTCCCTCTAATTCATTTATGGCTGCTATTGTACCATCAATAATATTGCCTTTTAATATAGTCTGGTATGCAATCAGTGAGGATATTACCTCGCTGTCACTTGTTGCCGCAAAATCAAGTCCTTTTTTCTCCAGATCTTTCTTGATCTTTTTTGCATTAACAACATTACCATTATGAACCGTTGCAATTCGTCCTGTAAGAAATTCCGTAACAAAAGGCTGAACATTATGAATTGTATTCGAGCCAGTAGTAGAGTATCGGTTATGTCCGACCGCCAGACTGCTTGCCGGCAGCTTTGCAATAACCTTCTCTGTAAAAACTTCCCCAACGAGACCGACATCTTTATGGCATACGATTCCATTGCCATGCATCGGCATTGCAGCAATTCCAGCCCCTTCCTGGCCTCTGTGCTGCATTGATAATAACCCATTATAGGTAATTCCAACTGCTTCTTCTGAAGTTACGCTGACCCCGAATACTGCGCATTCCTCATGCAGTTTTTCCATAGAATTATTCATTTTCTACCTCATAAAAAATTGTTATTTCAACGCAATCGCATTAAATTTATAACTGTTCCTTATTTAATTTATTACTGTTACATATCATATACTAATTTACGTAGGTTTTCAATATACTTTCTGCAACTGCTCGTTTTGTCATTCGCATATCCATCGCCTGTTTTTCGATATACCTGTGTGCTTGTGCCTCGTTCATCTTCAGAAATTCCATCAGAACATATTTTGCACGGTCTATCATACGTATGTCTTCAATTTTAACTTGAAGTTTTCTATTTTCCTCTTCCAGTTTCCGCATACCTGCCCGAACAGCATTCAACATACGATGTGCCTGATGAAATAACTGTTTGGAAATTGGTTTTGATATCGTCATGATTCCATAATCTTCAACCCTATAGCATATCTCATCGTAAATCTCGTTTTTAACGATCAGCATTGTTCCGGCATTGGAATTCTCAGCAATGTAAATTGCGAGTTCCAAGCCAAATTCATCAGAAAGAGGGGTGTCAACAACAACCAGTGTATAACTATCTGTATTCATCATTCTTCTGGCTTCGCCACCACTGTGTGCTACCGATACAGGCTCGTCCTGACCAGTCCCTAACAGTTCTGAAAAAAAACTGATTCCTTTATCAACACTGGATACAACAAGGACATTGTGATTTTTTATCGAGGAAAGCATAACATTCTCCTCCTTTGTCACATCTTAGTTATATCATTTTGCTTCTGGTAACATTCTAGCATTTCTTCCGGTATATGTTTTTTGATAAAATCACTGTTTATTGCAAGTTCATAGGCTTTTGCAAAACTCTGCGGTAAAAGTTGAAGATCTTTTACCTCTTCTGCAGAAGCATTGATCAGGTTAATGTTTAGTGCCGGTTCAGGTTTCAATTTTGCTCTAAGACCTTCAACCCCAGCGTAAATCAACAATGCATACACCAAATAAGGGTTCGTCATGCTGTCCGGTGACCTGAGCTCAATTCTTCTGTGTCCACCGCGCTCTGCAGGAACTCTGACAAGCTGCGTCCGATTAAGCGGCGACCAGGATATGTATTTGGGAGCCTTCATGTTTCCAAGACGTTCATAGGACTCGCTGCATGGATTAAGGAATAATGTCATTTCGTTAACATGCTTCATAATGCCAGCCATAAAACTGTCGAGTGCATCCGGATCATCTTCAAAAGCTCCCATTTTATGAGGAGAAACATTGACATGAAATCCGTTACCCGGCTGTGTCTTGATTGGTTTCGGACGAAATGTTGCATGGAGTCCGTTCTGTGCTGCAAGAGTGCGGACAACCGACTTAAAGGTAAGAACATTATCCGCTCCGGTCAATGCATCACTGTACATAAAATCAATTTCATGCTGTCCCGGTCCTTCTTCATGATAAGAACACTCAGGACGGATTCCCATCTCCTCCAACGTCAGACAAATCTCGCGGCGGATGTTCTCGCCCTTGTCTTCCGGAGCTATGGAAAGATAGCCTGCATTATCATAAGGAACATTTGTCGGGTTTCCTTCTTCATCCATCTTAAAAAGATAGAACTCACACTCAGCTCCAATGTTACAGATAAATCCTTCTTTCTTTGCCTCTTCGACTGCCTGTTTTAATATATAACGGCTGTCCATCTTAAACGGTGAGCCATCCGGATAAACTATGTTACAGTAAAATCGTACGACTCTGCCATGTGTTGGTCTCCATGGTAAAAGAGACAGTGTCGACAATTCCGGTATCAAAAACAACTCGCTGTTAATAACATCACCGAAGCCTCTGAGTGCCGAAGCATCAAAAGAGATACCTTCATGCATCGCCCGTTCAAGTTCTGTTGGCATGATTGAAATGTTACGTTGTATTCCGTAGATATCACAAAAAGCAAGACGAATGAATTTCACGTCATTCTCCGCAATGAACTGAGTAACCTCTGCTTCCGAATACATATCCTCTACCGTCCTTTCATGCAAAAAAACTTACTTCTTTTCATTATAGCACAAATAACCCTGAATGAGCAAATGAAGTATTATTAAATTTTTATGTTTTCACAATCTCCAATTATGCCAGGATTTATTTTACATTTTTACTTATGTTTTTCGATGATGGCTTCTCTCTCTGCACCCACAGAAACATAGGTGATTGGACAGCCTATTGCTGCTTCGATGTAAGCAATATAATCAATTGCCTGCTTTGGTAATTCTTCCATAGTTCTGCAGGAAGATATATCTTCTTTCCAGCCATCAAGATAAATAATGTTTGGCTTTGCTTCTTCCAGTTCTTTACCATAAGGGAATCTTGTAATCTCTTTTCCATCAACAAGATAACTCTTTACGACCGGAATTTTTTCCATTCCTGAAAGAATGTCAAGTTTCGTAAGTGCTATTTCATTTGCACCCTGTACCTGTACCCCATATTTTGATGCAACAACATCAAATCCACCCACACGTCTTGGTCGTCCGGTAGCAGCTCCATACTCTCCACCCGCCTGACGTAAAGATTCTGCTTCTTCTCCGAACATTTCTGCCGTAAATGGGCCTTCACCAACACAGGTTGAGTAAGCTTTCATTATACCAATTACATTATCGATCTTCATTCCCGGTATGCCTGCTCCAATCGGTGCATAGGCTGCAATCGTCGAAGAAGAAGACGTATAGGGATAGATACCAAAATCAATATCACGAAGTGCTCCAAGCTGTGCTTCAAACAGAATCTGCTTTCCCTCTTCTTCTGCCTGTGTCAGGTACTCCCCTGTGTCACAGATAAATTCCATAATCGGCTCAGAATAGGTCATCAGCCAATTCCAAAGGTCATCTGCTTTGTATGCTTCTGCTTTGTATGCCCCTTCAATCGTAAGGTTCTTCCACTCAACAATTCCATCAAGACGCGCACGCATGGTTTCCGGTTGGAAAAGATCTCCCATACGAAATGCTTTCTTCATATATTTATCACTATAGACCGGCGCAATACCTCTTCTTGTTGAACCAAACTTTGCATCTCTCAGTCTGTCTTCTTCCAGACAGTCCTGCATTACATGATATGGCATGCAGATGGTTGCACGATCACTGATCTTCAGATTTTCTTTTGTAATCACAATTCCTTTTTCACGCAGACGTCCGATTTCTTTGCAAAGGTGTTCCAGGTCTACTACCATTCCTGTTCCCATGACATTGACAACTTCAGGTCTGAGTATTCCGGAAGGAAGAAGATTTAAAATGAACTTTCCTCTCGGATTAATAACAGTATGTCCTGCATTGTTTCCTCCCTGATAGCGAATTACCACATCCTGCTTTTCTGAAAGTAAATCGACCATTCTGCCTTTTCCTTCATCGCCCCAGTTAATTCCTACAATTGCTGTTAACATATTGACCCCTTTCTTCTATTAAAAAATAGACCGCTATAAACAATAGCTTTGTTATATATAGTTGACAGTTGTTCGTTCACGTACCGCTAAAACGATTCATTCTTCTGTTGTAAACACGTCTGATTTATAAGCATTGCTTCTATATATAATATAGTGGCACAGAATCAACTCTTCCTTCGTTTTCAAACAATTCTGAAAAACATTTTTATTCACCGTAGCCAGGAACAGCTTTTGTAATCCGATTAATAACCACCATAACATATGAAATTCTGCTCAAAATCCCATCTGTGGGCAAAACAGAAGAACCGCACGCAGCTGTTTCGCTGTCTTTGCAGTTTTGATTAAACTTACTGTCATATGTCAGACGTCTTTGTCTATGATTATTATACAAACGCATCATTTGACTGTCAACTCCTTTTTCAATATTAATTATACCTTTTGGGTGTTGTCATAATCTGTACTTATGTCAATATAAACACTGATAATATCTTCACTTTTTTTTGTAGAATCGCTTATTTTTACTTGACAAACCCCATTCATGAGTATTATAATCACCGACATGAACAGCAAAGGTGCTTGGGAAATTCACTAGGATTTCTTGTGGTACCTTTTTTCTATTTTTACAAAAAAACGAAAGGATATGTGATAGTATGACGAATGTACCTGAAATGTTTGGCAGTCTTGTATTCAACGATGCAGCAATGAAAGAAAGACTTCCAAAAGATATCTATAAGTCCTTACAAAAGACAATCAAAGAAGGTCTTAAACTTGACATTACTTTAGCTAATGTAGTAGCTAATGCAATGAAAGATTGGGCAATTGAAAAAGGAGCAACGCATTATACTCACTGGTTCCAGCCAATGACCGGTATTACTGCAGAGAAGCATGACAGTTTCATTTCTCCGCAGAACGATGGAAGTATTCTTATGGAGTTCTCCGGAAAAGAATTGATTCAGGGTGAGCCAGATGCATCCAGCTTTCCTTCAGGCGGTTTAAGAGCAACTTTTGAAGCCAGAGGGTACACCGCATGGGATCCAACTTCCTACGCATTCATAAAAGGAAATTCACTTTGTATTCCTACTGCTTTCTGTTCTTACGGCGGTGAGGTTCTTGATAAAAAGACTCCTCTTCTTCGTTCCATGGAACTTGTAAGCAAAGCAGCTGTCAGAGTACTGAACGCAATCGGCGACAAAGAAACTACCAGAGTAGCTTCTACTGTTGGTCCAGAACAGGAATACTTCTTAATTGATAAAGAACTTTTCAACAAACGTAAAGATCTTATATTCACAGGAAGAACTTTATTTGGTGCAAAACCTCCAAAGGGTCAGGAACTTGAAGATCATTACTTTGGGGCAATTAAGCCAAGAGTTAGTGCTTACATGGAAGATTTGAACGAAGAATTATGGAAGCTTGGCATCTTTGCAAAGACAGAACATAATGAAGTTGCTCCATCTCAGCACGAAATGGCTCCTATCTTCTCAACAACAAACATTGCGACCGATCACAATCAGTTAACAATGGAAATCATGAAGAAAGTAGCTGACCGTCATGGACTTGTTTGTCTTCTTCACGAGAAACCATTTGCTGGAGTTAACGGAAGTGGTAAACATAACAACTGGTCACTTGGAACAAATACTGGAAAGAACTTATTCGATCCTACCAAGACACCTTCCGAGAACAAACAGTTCTTACTTTTCCTTGCCGCTGTAATCAAAGCAGTTGATGATCATCAGGATCTTCTTCGTGTTTCTGTTGCAAGCGCAGGAAACGATCACCGTCTTGGCGCTAACGAAGCTCCTCCTGCAATCATTTCTATCTTCCTTGGAAGTGAACTTGAAGAAGTAGTAAAAGCTATCGTAGCCGGAACTGCAAGAAAAGATGGTGTTGCATCTCCATTGATTACAGGTGTTGACACACTTCCTGATTTCATGAAAGATACAACAGACCGTAACCGTACATCACCATTTGCATTTACAGGTAATAAATTCGAGTTCAGAAGTCTTGGTTCTTCCTTCTCCATTGCTGGACCAAACATCGTACTTAACACTATTATGGCTGATGCGCTCAGTGAATTCGCTGATAAGTTGGAAGCTGCTTCTGATGTTAATGCAGAATCCGCAAAACTTATTAAAGAAACTCTCGCAGCTCATATGCGCATTCTGTTCAATGGTAATAACTACTCCGAAGAATGGGTTGTTGAAGCTGAAAAGCGCGGTTTGTTAAACTTAAAAACTACCGTTGATGCTCTTCCTTACTTTGTTAAAGAAAAGAACATCAAGTTATTTACAAAACATAAAGTTTTCTCAGAAGTTGAAATTCACTCACGTTATGAGCTTCTGTTAGAAGGTTATTGTAAGCAGATCAATATCGAAGCATTGACTATGATTGAAATGGCTCGTAAAGAAATCTATCCTGCTTCTGCTGCTTATGTTAAAGCTCTTGCTGATTCAGCAACAGCAAAATCAGCACTTGGACTTGATATCTCTGAAGATTCCGATGTATTATTAGTAAAGAAAATCGCATCACTTCAGAATAACTTCAGTAAAAAAACTGCTGCACTTGAAGACAAAGTTCTTCATCTGTTCGATGGCGAAGAAGCACTTGGACAGGCTGAATTTGTTCGTGACAGCGTATTACCGGCAATGCAGGAACTTCGTGCTGCAGGTGATGAAATCGAAACACTTGTTGGAAAAGCTTACTGGCCATATCCAACATACGGCGATTTGTTATTCTAAAATTATTGCTTATCACATATCCCTATTCGACACAAAGGCGTGTATCATTTTGGTACACGCCTTTGTGTATATCCTCGTCGAAGGAATGATATGTTTTGGTAGTTTGAACTGTCTATAAATTTCATTTCTGTTATCTTTATTGACAGATATTTAAAAACAGTTCATCCTATATAGTGAATGTGCAATTGCACAGTAAGAAAAAAAACAAAAATGGGAGGTTTTCTTATGTATTCATCAGCAAGTACAATTTGGGTCTTATGGGCCGCAGCTCTGGTTTTCTTCATGCAGGCAGGCTTTGCAATGGTAGAAACAGGTTTCACAAGAGCAAAAAACGCAGGTAACATCATAATGAAGAACCTGATGGACTTTTGTATTGGAACACCAATGTTCTGGCTCATCGGTTTCGGTCTTATGTTTGGTACTAACAATTTAGTAATTGGTGGCGTTGATTTATTAACACAGGGAGCATATACCGATCTTCTTCCTGCAGGCGTTCCAAAGTATGCATTCTTCATTTTCCAGGTTGTGTTCTGTGCAACAGCAGCAACCATCGTATCTGGTGCAATGGCTGAACGTACAAAATTCATTTCCTACTGCTTATACAGTGCTGTTATCTCCGGTTTCATTTACCCAATTTCAGGTCACTGGATATGGGGCGGCGGCTGGTTATATGACCTTGGCTTCCATGATTTCGCTGGTTCTACCGCAGTACATATGGTTGGTGGTGTTGCAGCTTTCGTTGGAGCAAAGATCATGGGACCTCGTATTGGAAAATTCGATAAGAATGGTAAACCAAAGGCTATTCCTGGCCACAGCTTGACTCTTGGTGCACTCGGTGTATTCATTCTCTGGTTCTGCTGGTTTGGTTTCAATGGTGGTTCAACTGTTAATGCTGAGGGCGATGCTTCTCTTGATGCAATGGGTCATATCTTTATGACAACAAACCTTGCAGCAGCTGTTTCAACCTTAACTGTAATGATTATTACCTGGATCCGTTACAAAAAACCTGATATCTCCATGACATTAAACGGAACTCTTGCTGGTCTTGTTGCTATTACAGCTGGTTGTGATGCTGTAAGTCCGGTTGGCTCCTTCTTCATTGGTCTCATTGCTGGTTTTGCTGTAGTATTCGGAATTGAATTTATTGAAAAAGTATTAAAAGTTGACGATCCGGTTGGCGCCGTTGGTGTTCATGGTATCTGTGGTGCTCTTGGTACTATATTAGTTGGTTTCTTCTCAACTTCAGAAGGTCTCTTCTATGGCGGTGGTGCTCATGCACTTGGAGTTCAGGCACTTGGTGTTGCTGCTGTTATCGCTTGGGTTGCTGTTACTGCAACGATCCTGTTCCAGGTCATCAAGCATACCATTGGCCTTCGTTGTTCTGAACACGAAGAAATTGCAGGTCTTGATTCAACAGAACATGGTCTTGCAAGCAGTTATGCAGACTTTATGCCTTCCATCCCTACAATCAATACAGCAACATCATCAAAAGCTTCCAAAGAAGTTCATGTTGATGATGCAGTTCCTGTACAGCTTAAAACTGCAAAAGCTCCAATTGCTTCTGATGTGAAGATTACTAAGCTTGAAATTCTTATGAAACAGAATAAATTCGAAGAATTTAAATCTGCAATGAACGAAATCGGTGTAACCGGTATGACCGTTAGCAATGTATTAGGTTGTGGTGTTCAGAAAGGCCAGAGCGAGTTCTATCGTGGTGTTCCGGTTGACATGACTCTTCTTCCTAAAGTCCTTGTAGAAATGGTTGTAAGCAAAGTTCCGGTTAAGACAGTTATCGATACAACGAAGAAAGTTCTTTACACAGGACATATCGGCGATGGTAAGATCTTCGTTTATGACTGCGAGAACGTTATCAGAGTACGTACCGGTGAAGAAGGATACGATGCATTACAGGGTACAGAAGACTAATCCTCTCCTCACACATATTAATTAGCTATCACTTATCCAATTCATATTCAATAAACACAAAGGGCATTCCGCAAGGAATGCCCTTTGTGTTCTATTGGCTTTTCTGGTTCAGGAAATTCATGAACTCAATTCTTATGCAAAATAGTATCTTTTCTATTTGCAGTATAAATCGATACAATATAATGCAAATAATGAATTTGCCCAGGCAAACCAGGATCTTGTATATTTTTCAGGGTCATCGCAATGAAAGCCTTCATGCATGAACCCTGTTCCTGCATCTGTTGATAAAAGCGTGGAAAGCAATTCCTCCTTTTCCTTTTCATCATTGGATGTCAATCCCTGCATTGTCAATGCAATGTGCCATATATACTGATCCGGAGTATGGGGACTTCCGATTCCCGAAGCAGCTTTTCCTTGATAATAGTACGGATTTCTTTTGCTCAATACGAACTTTCTTGTGTTCTTATAGAGTTCATCTTCTCTGTCACAGCAGGATAACCACGGCAACGACAAAAGGCTCGGGACATTGGCATCATCCATCAGATTATAGTTACCGAAGCCATCTGTTTCATAGGCATAGATATCACCGGCTTCTTCATCATGATAAACTGCGTGTTTCGCTATCCCTTCCCTGATTGCTCTGCTTATTTTCTCGGCATTTTTTTCCATTGTGATATCATGATAGATATCCCTTGCATACTCTTTTATATATTCCAAAACAACACCTGCAAACAAATTCGAAGGAATAAGATAACCATATTCACAGGCATCGTCACTTGGTCTGAAGCCTGACCATAAAAGGCCTGTATAGGTGGAAGGTGCTCCCTTCCCTTGGTTTATCAATGTATCACTTGGTGGGCAATTCAATCGTTCAAAACGATAATCCGATTTCTCCTCATGATGCTGTTCTGTCTCCCAAAGCTCCAGGATTACTTGAAGTGTCTTTTTTATATCATCTGTAAACACTGTCCTGTCTTTTGTTTCTTCATAGTATCTGTGTAAAAGCCATACTGGATAACAAAGTGAATCAATTTCATATTTTCTTTCCCAGTTCCACGGGTTTTCTTTTGTTATATCTTTTTCCCAACAATGTCCATTGGGTTCAATATTAAAAGCATTTGCATATGGATCAATGCTTATATACTGAAACTGTTTATTCAGCAAAGATTTTACCATGTCAGCCAACTCAGGATACGAAGAAAGGAACGGCAGGTAATGAACGACCTGTGCGCTGCTGTCTCTCAGCCACATAGCTTCAATATCACCGGTAATCAGGAAGATCTCATCTCCATTAATACACTCGACCGTTGTCTCTACTGTATTGACAAAACATTGTTGAAATGTTTTATGTAAGACATCATTGCTTTCTCCCGGCAGCTTAGTGCTGATTATTTTACTTAGTTCATTTACGATTCCTACTAGGCGTTTCTTTCTTTCCTGATTATATTCCATTGTTTTTCCGGCAAAAATGTTTCCGACATTCTCGCATTTCCTCTCTCTTAATTCGTTTGTTGTCTTTTCTAACTTTAATCTGCCTTTGCTCTGTTTACCAGTAAATTGTCTTATGCAGATTATTGTTATTTACTATATCCTTCTTATGCCAGGCTGCGTAACAAATCCGCATAATAAAACACTACAGCCTGCACACGATATAATTCACTTTCTCTGTTATTCTCACGCCATAAATCTTTATAATTAAGAAATGCCAACTCCAGTGCTTCTGCCAGCTCCGATTCTTCTGTTGATTTCTGTTCTGCTGCGTGTTTCTTTTCTTGTCCCAGCTTCACTTCTTGCTTTAATTCTGTATTTCGTTGATCCACAATTTTATTCTTACTATTATGAGCCAAACAACTCTTACTCCTACTGTCTATATAACTCTCAATACTATGATCTACACACTGCTTGGTTTGATTTTCAAAACAGTTGTTACTATCACTCTGTTCTTCGTTATAGACTCTTTTTGAAAGGATCTGTAAAGTCAAATTGAACAGTTTCTGTAATTTAGCAGAAACAAGATATTTATATATTACATTTCGTTTTAATGGGTCTAAAGAATATGACAGGTTACTGAGCATTTCCATCAGTTCATCAATGCGTTTATTATATTCTGTGCATTGCATAAATGAACTTTCCCGAATAATCTCCAGCTTTGCTTTCTTTGGCTCCGATGACAGATCCGCTTCCATATAACGCACCGCATCTCCCCAGGTCCAGCCCTCCTGCATCGCCAGTTCACTGACCAATGATACTATTCTTTCAGATTCATCCAGATATTCTACCGCTGATATTTTTTTATTTAAAAGCTCTTTCTCATCCTGTTTAAAATTCCACGAAAAGGATGCTCCATAAATCAGACCGGGAATTGAAAAATCAGGATCGTTGATATGACCATAATCGCCCCAGTCTGTATTCAGTATACCGATTGCTTCGTACTTTTCTGCATAACTGCACATTCTACGGATGTTCTCATAGGCCAGATCAAGACGATTAATAAACCTTCTCCATCCCTGAACCCCCGGACACATATATTGTACCGCTCCGACATCATGCATTTTTTTTGCATTTGTTTCTGTCTCCAGGTCTGAATATCCCCAGTTCAGACAAATTACATCACTCGGAAGCTTTTTCATCAATTCCGGACTTTCAATGATAATATCCCCCCAGAACATAGGGCGTTTGCCTCTCAATTTTACAAATTCACAAATTCTATTTATTACAGATACATACAATTCATGTATACCCATAGCTTCGGCCAATTCTTTGCTTTTCCCTTTTCCAAGATCAAAAGTCTCATCTCCATTAATGTTGAAATACTTTGAGCGGAACAAAGGTATAAATTCATCAAGCATTTTTTGGATGAATGCAAAACTATTTTCCTGACTGACATCGAGTGTGTGATGCTCCATTCTGCCCTCGAAGGTGAAGGGTTCTTTCTCTGCATCCGGCAGTTCACAAAGTGGCGAAAAGCTTCTAGTTTTAAGAACTTTATCCAGATGTCCAAAACTAGCAACCGAAGGAATCAGATCGATGCCGATTGACGTGCAGTAATCATCTAGTTCCATGATATCGGATGCAGTGAGTGGCGTGTCGTCTCTGCATACCTCACTGAACCCTTTGAATAGATATGTATGCTCAATATAAAGTTGTAGCTGATTTAGTTTATAGTACGCAGCCGTATCTGCCAACTGCTTGTATCCGAAGAGTTTTTGAACACGTCCTCTGGTTGCGTCATGGAAAAATCCACGGTTTTTAATCGAAGGATAATCGATAATATCCAGACATGGAAGGGCCGCTCCCTTCTGTGCAATGATCTGGCGCAGTGACTGAACACCATACAACAGACCGATGTCTTCCTTTGCGGTTATGCAAATGTTCTTTCTCGTTATAGAAAGCCGGTACCCTTGCTCACATCCATCTGAATCACGTTTTAAGGCAATGACACATCCATCGGTAGAAAATGACCTCTTTATCTTCAGCTTAAAACCAAGCCGTACACTTACCTCATCTCGCAAAAGCTTCGCGGCTGTATATGCCAGCTCAGCAGTATCTGCATCCAGCGTTATCTCACCACAATAAGGTATAGTAAAAACGCCTGCTGTCTCGCTCAAATGCTGTGGCTTTGGTAATATATACATGTGTTTTCCTCCCTGATTATGAAAGATTTCAACCTCTGATACAGTAACCATTATCGAATATTTATCCAGATATGTTTTTTCTGTGTAACATTAGTCAACTTTATTAACTAATTTAGCTACTGTTACTATACTATATAGATCCTTAAGAATCAAGTGACAAAATAGCAAAAATACTCCCTTTCCAATAACAGAAATCTTCTGAAATTCGATGGGAGTATAGGATGATTAACTTCAGTTATTCTTGCTTTTTACAGAAAGCATATTCTCAAGCAACTTTTCTGCAGCTTTCGATATCGGAACTTTTTTGCTGGTTATAATGCAAAAATTTCTTTTCGGAATTGGTTCCGCAAATTTAAGTTCGAACAGTTCTCCTGAATCAAGGTATTCTCTGGCAAATTCCTTGACAACCGCTCCAACGCCAAGATTACGCAGGGTAAACTGTACAATCATATCACTGGTCGCTAGTTCAAATTCCGGCTGCAGAATCACATGATTGTTATACAAAAGTGCATCAATATATTTTCTTGTACTTGTATTTCGTTCAAGACAAATTACCGGAAGTTTCTCCAGTACCGAAAACTCGAGCGTCTGATCTTTTAAATGCGCAAAATGGCTTCCCGCGATAAATATATCCTGAATCCGCTTGACTTCAATGGCATCAATATCCTCTATCTTCTCCAGCGGACCGCTGACAATTCCAAAGTCAATTTTACCTTTTTTCAGATACTGAATCGTCTCAGGCGTCGGGCCATTCGTCACATTCACCTTGACCTTGGGATGTTCCTTATGGAATTCTTCAAGAAAAGGAAGCAGATGGTATTTTAAGGTCATATCACTTGCTCCGATTCTTATCTCTCCCTGCTCCAAATTCAACATGTTCGAAAGAATCATTTCACCTTGAAGTATAGTCTCGTATCCCTTTTTAATATAGGTATAAAGAGCTTCACCTTCCATTGTCAGCTTCATGCCTTTGGGCATACGAAGAAAAAGCTTGGTTTCAAGATTATCTTCCAGCTGCTTAATGGACTGACTGACAGCCGGCTGTGATATCTGCAGAATATCAGCCGCGGCGGTTATACTGCCTTCCTGGGCAACATAATAAAAAATCCTGTAATACTCAAGATGAATGTTCATAGGACTCCATTCCTTATAATACGTGTTTAATAGCTCTGTACTAATCAGACATTTATTTCTGCCTTTATTCCAAGCAGTTCTGCGTTCGCCTCCAGAATCGGCTGAATCGTATCCCTGATAAATTCCTCGGTCTGTTCTTTCGCGCGTCCTGTATAGAGCGCTGGGTTCATAGATGCCTGAAGATCTTCAAGACTTAAGTTGAATGCTGGGTCTGCTGCGATCAATTCAAGCAGATTATTCTCTTTTCCAAGTTCTTTTACATTTCTTCCTGCTTCCATGGAAAGAGTACGGATCTTCTCATGAAGCTCCTGACGGTCACCGCCTGCTTTCACAGCATCCATCATGATATTCTCTGTTGCCATAAAAGGAAGTTCTGCCATCATGTGCTTCTCGATTACCTTAGGATATACAACAAGTCCGTCTGCTACATTAAGGTAGAGATCAAGAATTCCATCGACCGCAAGAAATGCTTCCGGAACAGAAAGTCTTTTGTTTGCAGAATCATCAAGAGTTCTTTCGAACCACTGTGTAGAGGATGTGATCGCCGGATTCAGTGCATCAACCATAACATATCTGGATAAAGAAGCAATTCGTTCACTTCTCATAGGGTTTCTCTTATAGGCCATTGCAGATGAACCGATCTGTGATTTCTCAAATGGTTCTTCAATTTCTTTTAAATGCTGCAACAGACGAATATCATTGGAGAATTTCTGCGCACTTGCTGCGATTCCAGCAAGAACATTCACTACTCTTGTGTCAACTTTTCTGGAATAAGTCTGTCCGGATACAGGATAACAGCCGTTAAAGCCCATCTTTTCTGCAATGATATGATCCAGTTTCTTCGCTTTTTCATGGTCTCCCTCAAACAATTCAAGGAAACTAGCCTGTGTTCCAGTCGTACCCTTGGAGCCAAGCAGTTTCATGGAACCAAGACAATAATCAAGATCATCAAGGTCAAGCAACAACTCCATCATCCAGAGTGTGGCACGTTTTCCGACGGTTGTTGGCTGAGCTGGCTGAAAATGTGTAAAAGCAAGGGTAGGAAGAGCTTTGTGTTCTTCTGCAAATTCTGCAAGCTTCGCAAGAACATTTAAAAGTTTTTTGCGAATGACACGAAGTGCTTTCGTCATAACGATCAGGTCTGTATTATCGCCAACATAACAGGACGTTGCTCCAAGATGAATAATTCCTTTTGCTTTCGGACACTGCTCACCATATGCATACACATGGGACATAACATCATGACGCACAACAGCTTCTCTTTGTTTGGCTGTTTCATAATTGATATCTTCCATATGTTCTTTGAGCTCCTGAATCTGTTCCTCCGTTACTGAAAGTCCAAGTTCATGTTCTGCTTCTGCAAGAGCCACCCATAATTTACGCCAGGTGCGGAATTTCATATCCGGTGAAAAAATAAACTGCATCTCTTTGCTGGCATAACGTTCTGACAGGGGGCTGGTGTATTTGTCTTCACTCATAGTATTCTCCTTTATCTGATTGCATAGTATTGCAATTTTTTTCCTTCGTCTTTTCTCTTTTTGCTTACGAATACCGCCGAGCGCTTTTCGTATCTGTTTCTTTCTATACAGCACATTGTCAGTATTCCGGCAATCCTGTTATTCTGTTACCATCTATTACATCATCGGTCTT
Organism: Clostridia bacterium; assembly: GCA_003249225.1. Taxonomy (GTDB): domain Bacteria; phylum Bacillota; class Clostridia; order Lachnospirales; family Lachnospiraceae; genus SZUA-448. Next base: position 154,815 of record QKJQ01000037.1, read on the forward strand.
TAGACAATCCTGTTCTTCTGACCATCGATGTATAACATTGTCAGTATTCCGGCAATCCTTATTATACTGTATAACCCGGTCAGATTCAATTTTATTATGCATTTTGATACATGGAAGCATAAAATCCGTTTTGGTCAAGCAATTCCTTGTGCGTTCCCTGCTCAACAATCGACCCGTCTTTCATAACCAGTATCGTATCCGCTTCCTTTATTGTAGTCAGCCGGTGCGCTACGACAAAACTCGTTCTTCCTTTCATAAGGTTTGTAAATGCTTTTTGTATCCTGACTTCTGTCAGCGTATCAATCGAGGACGTCGCTTCATCCAGAATCAGAAGCGGAGGCAGAAGCAGCATAATTCTTGCAATGCAGAGCAATTGTTTCTGACCCTGTGAAATGTTCTGCTTATCATCCGAAACGATCGTATCATACCCTTGCGGCAGCTGAAGAATGGTGTGCTCCAGAAAGGCTTCTCTGGCAGCTGCCCTTATTTCATCTTCTGTTGCTTCCGGCTTCCCATACGCTATATTTTCACGAATAGTCCCTGTTTTAAGCCATGTATCCTGCAGAACCATACCAAAAGAAGAGCGAAGACTCTCTCTGCTCATCTCTCTGAGCGGAATATGATCCAGGCGAATCTCTCCTCTGTCCGTATCATAAAATCTCATAAGCAGGTTGATCAATGTGGTTTTACCGCATCCTGTCGGTCCTACAATGGCAATTCTCTGACCGGGCGTAACCCTCAGATTCAAATTTTCAATTAATGGTTTTTCCTTTGCATAAGAAAAGGAAACCTGATCTAACTCGATCCTTCCACTTGCCTTCGTAAGCTCTCTTTTGCCATCCGCGGATTCTTCAGGCTCATCCAACAATTCAAACACACGCTGTGCGCAGGCTGCAGCATTTTGCAGTTCCGCCATGACTCCAGATATCTCGTTAAATGGTTTTGTATATTGATTTGCATACGCCAAAAAACTTGATAACTGTCCGACAGACATAACACCTTTGATAACGGCAAATGCTCCGGCTATGCCAACCCCGGCATAAATCAAGCCATTAATGAATCTGGTCGAAGGATTTACTATGGATGAAAAAAAGGTAGCCTTCAGCCCGCTGTTTCTAAGCTGTTCATTAACTTCTTCGAATTCTTTCTGAGCGTCTTCCTCATGAGCAAATGCCTGGACAAGTTTTTGATTTCCTATCATTTCTTCAATATAGGCTGTAAGTTCACCTCTCACCTTTGCCTGCTGTTTTGACATGGCAAACGTCTTTTTTGCAATAAATCCGGCAACCAGAAGAGATAACGGTGTCAGGATTACTACAATAAGAGCAATCCAAAGGTTTATGGATACCATAAAGAAGAGAGTACCAACGATCATAATGATTCCGGTAAGCAACTGCGCCGCTCCCAGTATCAGGCCATCTGAAATCACTTCTATATCTGTTGTTATACGGCTTATGGTATCTCCATACCTCTTTGCATCAAGATATCGCAGCGGTAAATTCTCCAGATGAGAAAATACAGTTGTTCTTATATCACGCACTGTTCCATATGCAACACGATTTGTGCAAAGACTCATCAGCCATTGTGACAAAGCGTAGAGCAGCGCTGTTACTGCCAGTCGGATCAAAATCGGAATCAGACGTTCTTTGTTAACATCCCCTTGACCAATCATGCAATCGACCCCTCTGCCGATTTGTATCGGTATGGACAGCGATGCCACGGAACTTATTACTGCAAGCAGCAGTGCGACCCAAAGAAAAAATCGATAAGGTCTTGAATATTGAAGAATTCTTTTTCCGACGGTTATTGGATTGTGTTTTTCTTTTGCCATGATTTTTTGACTCCTGTATCTGATTCAAGAACTTACTTAGTACTGCTGTTCTTTTCTATTTTCTAATTTCTATTTTCTAATTTCTATTTTCTATATTCTATTTTCTATATTCCATTTACTATTCCTTTGTTTACCACGCTATTGCTGTGACTGACAAATCTCCCGATATACCTGACTCGTCTGCAGCAATTGCTCATGAGATCCAAATCCCTCCATGCGTCCTTCTTCCAGAACAAGGATCTTTGTTGCGTTCTGAACCGATACAACACGCTGTGAAATCATAAAGGTCACTCTTGATTCCTGCCCTTTTACAAGACTTTTTCGCAGATTGGCATCGGTAGCATAATCCAGTGCAGAAGAGCAGTCATCCAGAATCAGTATCTCCGGTTCATGAATCAAAGCTCTTGCAATTGATAAACGCTGCCTCTGACCACCGGAAAAATTACTTCCCCCCTGCGATACCGGACTATTGATTCCTTCCGGGAGCTTGTCGACAAATTCTTTTGCCTGTGCAGTTTCCAGTGCCTGACTGATCTCGCTTTCTCCTGCCTGTGCATTTCCCCATAGAAGATTACTTTTTATACTGCCTTGAAACAGCACTGACTTTTGAGGCGCAATACCGATCCGGTCACGCAGATGTTTTTTTTGCATAACACTGCTGTCTTTCCCTTCAATTCGAATGCTTCCTTCGCTGACTTCATAAAAGCGCGGTATCAGGTTGATCAGCGTTGTCTTGCCTGACCCAGTGCTTCCGATGATTCCAATGGTATCACCTGAATTTGCGGTAAAACTGATATCCGATAACGCATTCGTCTCGGCACCCTGATAACGGAATCCGACATGCTCAAATTCAAGAAACGGAACACTCTTAGGATCTCCGGCGTCGATTTCTCCAGAAACTTTTGCAGCTTTTTTCTTTATCACTTCTGTATGCTCTCGTTCATTTTCTGAATGAATAGCCATACAGCTTCCATCAACACCAAATATTTCATTAATGCGGTCTGCGGAAGCCGCTGCTTTTGTATATGCCACAATAAGCACTGATAACGCGACCAAAGCAAGCAGAATTTGTGTCGTATAATTCACCAGGGCAATGATCTCTCCCTGTGTAATGATTCCTTTTTCAACGCGTACCGAGCCAAAGTAAAGTATGGCAATTATGGCTAAATTGACAACAATGTTGGTTGCCGGAGACATCAAAGCTGAAATCCTTCCTGCAAACTCCTGCAAACGGTTCATTTCATCACAGCTATCTTTAAATTCTTCCTTTTCTTTCTCCTGCCTCGAAAAAGCACGTATTACACGCACACCTTTCAGATTCTCTCTTGTCTGAAGTGACACTTTATCAAGTGTCTTCTGTACCAGTCGGAACACCGGAAGATTATTATGAATGATTCCATAGATGATTCCACCAAGCAAAAGGGAGGAAATCAGGAAAATAAGAGTCAGCTTCACATCGATGGTGAATGCCATAACGATGGCTCCTACTGCAATGAAGGGGGAGCGCAAAAACAAGCGCAGGACCAGGTTGACCCCCGTCTGCGCCTGTAAAATGTCACCTGTCATTCGTGTAATCAGGGTAGGTGCCCCGAATCTGTCCTGATCGGTATAGGAAAATGTCTGGATCAGACGAAACATATCCTTACGAAGTGCGGTACCAAATCCTAATGCTGCTTTTGCAGCAAAATACTGTGCTGTCAGAGAACAGGTAAGTCCCAGAACTCCAAGAAAGAACAGCAGCAGTCCTTTTTTCAGGATATAACTGCTGTCACCTTCTGCAATACCATAATCAATCATATCCGCCATTACAAGCGGAACAGCCAGTTCAAAACAAGCTTCAAGAAGTTTGAATAACGGCCCGATAATACTTTCTTTTTTATAGTCATATAGATATCTTATCAATTGAAACATCGTACTCTTCCTTTTTACTCATCATATAATGCATCTTCTGTATAAACGACGGCGGCATTCCATAAAAGCCATTCCGTGACCCCGTTATCATACAGAGCTGTAATCTCAGTCCTTACTGCCTCCGCATCATAGACCATATGATGTGTAAGGTACGTTGCAGTGAAATCCTGAAGCCATGGGCGAACTATGGCGTGATGCTGATAACTTGGTATGGATGCAATCTTTTTGTCCGAAGCCTGAACCGCCCATTTAATAATAGTATATGGTTCCATATCAGGATAATCGATCCCGCCATATCCGTATCCATAGTGAGACGGATAGATCATCGGGCATATATAGTCAAGATATCTCGACATAGAAGCATAATCCTGACCTACGGCTGCTGCATCAACGGTACTGTTGATTACCGTAGCGTAGACATCGGCCGATACATAGATTCCATAAGGGCGCAATGTCTCACAGATATACTTTACAAATGCAGTGATTGCCTCTTCTTTTGTTGTGGTACCAGTCTCATCATAAACAACGTTTGACACACCATCCGTTGGAAAACGTATATAGTCAAAGTTTATCTCATTAAACCCGATCGCCGCACACTGAATACCAACTTCAGCTAAGTACTCCCATACTTCCTGCTTGTATGGACTGACCCATTTTGTTCCCTGATTATCTACATAATACGACCCGTCACTGTTATAAACGGCAAGATCAGGCCGGTTCTTCGCAAGAAGAGGATCTTTAAAGGCTACCACACGGGCTACCGCATAAATGTTATGTTCTTTCAATTTTGCCATAAGGGCACTAACATTGGAAATCTCGTTTGTTGTTGCTCCGATCGCTTTTGCTGTCTCACTGTCCATTGAATATACAATATAACCGGTATCTGCTTTAATATCGATAACAACCGTATTCAATTCCGTACGGTCGATCAACGCAATAATATCATCCAAGCTACTGCTTTTCGCAACCTCTGCCGTTACATAAATACCCTTTGCATTGACAGGTTCTCTGGTATCGACAAAGTCTGCCATCCAGATTTCTTCATCCTCAGGGATATCTATATAAGGAGTTGGAGTTGCCGTTGGTTCAAGAATACCAAATGGTCCTGCCGCGACAGCCATGACTTCCGGAGTCGGAGTCACATCCTCTGCAGCAGCTTCGTTATTGTCAGACGCAGAATCAGTCGGTATTGGTGTAACCGATGGCGTCGGAGTGTCAAAACCCGTCACATCTGTTCCATTTTCAGGCTCCTGTTCCACGTCTTTTGCCAGAACCATTGCCGTGCCGCATACTACGACAATAAGCAAGCACATGCAGATCAGTGCCAGCAGCCTTCTTCGCCCGGCTTTTCGCTTTCTGTTTTCAAATCTTCTCATTTTTAATGCATTACTTTTAAACCATTCATTTTCATTCATAGTATGCCCTTTGCTTTATATGCCATTCCTCGCATTATTTCAATTGCCTCTGAACTTTGCTCAATACATCTACGATATCCGGATCAAAACTTGACCCTGCACCACGATTAATGATATCCATGACCATTTCATGCGGCATCGGACCTTTCGGGTTCATCGGTCCAGTCAATATGATGTATGTATCTAATATTGAAACGATCCTCGCAGACAACGGAATTTCTTTTCCCTTTAGTCCAGTCGGATATCCTGTACCATCCCACTTTTCATGATGATTTAATGCTATCTCTGCCGCCATTTTTACAAAGTAATTGTTCTTATTCTTATCAAAGATTTCCGTCAGGAGCTCATAACCTTCAAAAACATGACGTTCCATAACCAGATTTTCTTCCGGTGTCAGCGGTCCTCTTTTTGATACGATCTCATCCGGAATTGCGCTTTTTCCTATATCACATAACGGTGCAGCTACTTCAATTGCCTCAACAAATTCATTTGGTATCAGTTTTGTGAATTTCGGTGAAAACTGAAGTGACATTGAAAGCATGCGGGCATTTTTCCCAAGACTCTCCATGTGCTGTTTGATATTACTGTTCCTTCTGGCCACCAGACGCATGAGTGCAAAGGTTATAATCTTCTGTTCATCGGCAATCTTTCTTACCTGTTCGTTCACCATTCGCTGAAGATGCTTATTGTATTCTTCCAATTCCTGCTGCATGCGGTATAATTTGATGTGTGTATTTACCCGCAGGTATACTTCCTGTTCGTCAAATGGTTTGACGATAAAGTCCACCGCACCAAGACTGAAACCTCTTGTCTTACTTTCCGGTGTTGTCATCGCCGATATAAAAATTACCGGTATATCCCGGGTCCTGACATCTTTCTTAAGCATGGAACAGTATTCAAACCCGTCAATTTCAGGCATAGTTATATCCAAAAGAATAAGGTTCGGCGGGAGTGCTGTGATCGCATCCATCGCCTGTCTTACGCTTGTTACCGGTCTGGCAACATATCCTGCTTTTTTTATTATCTCTGTCAAAATGATCAGATTCGCAATTACATCATCAACGATTAATACGTTGACACCCTGTTTTTCATTATTTTTCATATTACACTCCTATGATAACAGTTGTTCCAGATCATCTCCCAGTATTCTGGCCATATCAAGTGTTTTTTCGCTATCTTCTTTTCTTACTGTTAATTCAAGACGGAATGCTTTTTTCCAAAGTTCACCTTCATTTTCATGAAGCATGTTTTTCACAATGCCAGCAAATTCTTCTGCCTTTTCCCATGTTCCAAGTTCTGTACACAGAACCAGCTTTTCCAGTGCTTCCTTTGCAGTTCTCAGGTTCGCAGTCTTATCGAACAGTTCATTGGTATCCTTAATGAGCTGAAAGCTGTTCGAGGATTTATCCTCCAGTTTTCCATGATATACAAAACGTCCGCTTGGATAATCTATTGTTTCATCTGCATCCGGTTCAGCGACCAGCATGTGAACGGAGAAAGAAAAAGTACTTCCTTTGTTCTTCTCACTCTCGACATGAATGGTGCCACCCATCAGTTCAACGAGACTCTTACAGATGGAAAGACCAAGTCCAGTTCCGCCAAATCTTCTTGTAATAGAACCATCTACCTGTGAGAAACTTTTGAAGAGCTTATCCAGATCTTCCTTATCCATGCCAATCCCAGTGTCCATGACCATAAAAAACAAGTCGATCTGTGTCTCGGTTATCTCGTTTACTACAATATCGAGCGCTATATACCCGGCTGATGTGAATTTGATTGCATTGGATATCAGATTATTAATGACCTGACCAAGCCGAAGTTCATCTCCGATCAGAAAGGTCGGTATATTCGGTGCTACATTCACAATAAGCTTTAAACCTTTTTCATTGATCCGGACATGATTGAATGCCATAATATCATCAAGAAATGTCTTAAAATTGAACCTTCTTTGTTCCAATATTAATTTGCCGGCTTCCAGCTTTGTCATATCAAGAATGTCGTTGATCAGTTTGCTCATGGTGTTACAGCAACGTATTATTATATTCACTGTTTCCTGCTGCACTGGTGTAAGGGAGGTGTCCAGGAGATTTTCTGCCATGCCTTTCATACCGTTCACAGGCGTCCGTAATTCATGCGTTATATTTGCCATTAGCTCTGTCCGCTGCTTATCCGATTCTTCCATATCTGCCATGATAGATTTTAAGCGACGTATTCCATCTTTTCGCTCTGTAAAATTAGCAGTAAAAATCATGCCACCAATTCCATCTTCCATTTTTCTTATTATTCCAGCTTTTACAGGGTAACAAGTCTTGTTTTTGCGATATGCCGAAGTCTCTACTGGCTCAACGCTTTCCGGAAACATCCATTGCAGACTGCCTTTCTCATTTTGCAGAATTGTGGGGAAAACTTCACAAATCGAGATATCACGCAAATCATCACCGTATCCGGTCTCTGTTTTTGCAAGTTCGTTTCCATATATAATCTGACCGTTCTCGTTAAAGATAAATACAGCCTGAAGCGACTTTTCTGTGATTTCACGGAAGCATTTTAATAGAATTAACTCTTCTTTTTCATATTGGTTTTCACTCATTCGGAAATTCTCCTTTTCATGAAAAAAAGCAGGTTTCAAAACTACCTATATCATACGTTACCCATATATTTTTGTCAATGAAAACGGTTACAGCGGGCTTTTACTGTAACAACCTCCGATATCCCTGCCCAGTTTTTACCTCCTGCAGAGTCGAAAATAATTATTTTACCCGACCACATTTCACATTCTCGAATTTTTTTACCGCATTTCTTACTTTCTTTGTGTTTTCCGTTGACAGATTTTCATAATCTGTATATAATGAATAAATAATAGGATGTTTGCAATGTCACTCTCGTATTGATAACATTATTCAAACTCAATTACCAAGGAGGAATAATAAAAATGAACTTTAATTTGCGCTTAAAACAACTTCGGCAAAGGCACAAGCTGACCCAGAGTGAACTTGCTGATATTCTGGGATTAAAACCAACTGCTATATCAAATTATGAATCTAAGCGTAATGAACCATCATTTGATAAGCTGATCGCACTCTCAAAATACTTCGATGTTTCTTGTGATTATCTGCTCGGTGTATCCGATGCCTATCTGCCGGTTGGTGGCGAAGTACTTGATAAAGATATCGTTGAATTCTTTAATCTTTATCAGCAGTTAAATTCAAGTGCCACAGAAGAATTAAAGAACTATGTTCATTATCTGATTTACAAGCAGGAACGCAGCTGATTAAGCTGATTATCTTGTCTATACCTTTCAGGTATTGACATTCATCCTACACAGAACGATATGTATACCTAACAGGTGCACTAGAAAATAAAGATTTTCCTGATTCAGGAAAATCTTTTTTATTTATATATTCTTACGTAATGAACTAATTCCAGCTCTTATTCCTGTCCAGCGTTCTGCTCGTTTTCAGCTTCTGGCAGGTTTCCACCATTTTCTTTCAGCTTTTGCTTCAATTCTTTTTTCATCTTTCGATACTGCTTATACGATACACTTTCCTCTGTATGGGTTCTTTTATAGAACCAAATAAAAATATACAGCCATATCGGAATAATGATTGTGCTGTACAAACTTGCCATGAACAGACCATCTTTGTATTCCGGTAAAAATATAGCCGCTAAAAAAGAAGACAAATAAAGACTGAGCAATAAACCGATTCCTATCCATGCCGCAATTCGTTTTCCTTTATTCTTCATTTTCTGCCTCCTCCTTGATTTTCCTTAAGTTTTCTTCGAGCACAGCTTCGTAACCCTGTCCGTCCATGTGGTAGAACTTCATGTCCTTAATTTCATCCGGCAGATATTGCTGCTTTGCATAGTGATTCTTAAAACTATGTGCGTACTGATACCCGATACCATGTCCTAGCTTTGAAGCTCCTTTATAGTGTGCATCCATAAGATAGGAAGGAATTGTCGCTGTCCTTTGTTCTTCTACAATTTTTTTTGCCGCAAATATCGCATTCACAGCCGAATTACTCTTTGGTGCCGTAGCAACATAGGTTGCTGCCTGCGCCAGAATGATCTGTGCCTCCGGCATTCCGATCCGTTCGACGGCAAGCGATGCTGCTGTTGCAACAACAATGGCGTTCGGATCTGCGTTCGATACATCTTCCGATGCACAGATCATAATACGCCTTGCAATAAAAGCAGGTTCTTCTCCTGCCACGATCATTCTTGCAAGATAATAAACAGCTGCATCCGGATCAGATCCTCTCATGCTTTTTATGAACGCTGAAATGGTATCATAATGATTGTCTCCGCCTTTGTCGTAGCGAAGCAGGCGCTTTTGTATACACTCTGAAGCAACTTCGGCCGTTATATGGATCAGCTCGTCTGCTGCCCGGTCTGTTGTCAATACGCCAAGCTCGATCGCATTCAATGCAGCTCTGGCATCGCCATTTGCCATATCACTTAAGAAATCCAGTGCATCTTTGTCAATGACCGCTTTGTAAGCTCCCATGCCCCTTTCCTGATCTGTCAGGGCTCTTAGTATCAGCTTCTGAATATCTTCTTTTTCAAGGGGTTTCAGTTCAAACAACATGGATCTTGATATCAAAGCTCCATTTACTTCAAAATACGGATTTTCCGTTGTTGCACCGATCAAAATGACAGTACCGTCTTCGACAAAGGGAAGCAGATAATCCTGCTGTCCTTTGTTGAACCGATGAATCTCGTCAATGAACAGAATCGTACGTTTCCCGTACATACCGCTTCGTTCTTTCGCCTTTGTCACAACTTCTTCCATGTCTTTTTTTCCGGCTGATGTCGCATTGATCTGTTCAAATTCTGCGCTGGTCGTATTGGCGATTACCTTTGCAAGCGTTGTCTTTCCTGTTCCCGGTGGCCCATAAAAAAGCAGAGAGCTTATCTTATCCGCCTTAATTGCTCGATACAGAAGCTTTCCCTCACCAAGGATATGACTTTGTCCTACAACCTCCTCCAGCGTCTTCGGCCGAAGTCTGGAAGCAAGAGGAGACTCTTTTTCCTTATTTTTATTATTCATATAATCAAACAGATCCATGATTTCTCCACTTTCTTGACAAAATCAGATAAAAAAGAAATGTTCCGATGACGATGCCGATCGAATCGATCAACACATCTGTGACCTGCCCACTTCGTCCAGCAACAAACAATTGATGAAATTCATCACTTGCTGCATAGATAACACAAAATAGTAAGGTAAAGAGAATAAAACGACACCTTATGTCTTTGCTGACCGGCTCTTTTCGCATCTGCGTCTGCCAGAATGCTGTACTAAGTGCAAGGATGCAATACTCCGTGATATGTGCTGCTTTCCTTATCAATGTCTCTGTTGTCTCGAGTGACACCTGACTCATTTGTTCGACATGATCTCTTCCAAAAAGTGCACGCAGAACGAACAAGGTGATCCATGAACTGCCAGCCGATGATTCCGGTGCAGTTTTTGCAGAATTTAAAAATATCAGAATTAATATTATGACCAGCAAAACCGTGGATATCACCTGCCCTGCTGTTTTATTATGTTCTTTCATAGACCCCGGAGCTTCTCCTTCTGCCTTCTCTGCCTTGCTTAACCTTGTAATTACTGGTATAATAGTATGGTATTTGCTTTAATTTGTCAAGAAAATGCACAGGAATGAGGCGTTCTATGAAAACAGAATTCAAAACAGTATACCAGGGTGGATGCGGAGAAATCATAGAAAAAAAATCCAGATTCATTGCAAACGTCCTTCCGGTCGAATCTGAAATATCTGCACAGAATTTCATTGATGAAATGAAAAAAAAATACTACGATGCTTCCCATAACTGCTCTGCTTACTGCATCGGTGTCGAAACCGAACTCAGTCATTGCAGTGACGACGGTGAGCCTTCCCATACTGCGGGACGTCCAATGCTTGATGTACTGCAAAAAGAGGGAATCCATAATGTGGCAGTCGTAGTGACCAGGTATTTTGGCGGTACATTGCTTGGAACTGGCGGACTTGTCCGTGCTTACAGTGAAGCTGTGAAAGCAGGACTGGCTGAATGTGTAATCCTGGAAAAACGACTGGCAAGAGAATACCGGATACGGGTCGATTATACGAGCATCGGTAAGCTCCAGTACATAGCCGGGCAACTAAAACAACCCATTCTCTCCAGTGAGTACACCGACATCGTAACCTGCAGAATTTTACTGTATCCTGATGAAGAAAGCAAATTTCTCTTTCAGATCAAGGAAGCAACCAGCGATACCGCAGTCATAGAAGCGCTCGATCAGGTTTATGCCGCCGACTGCTGCCAAGAACTGCTTTGCTTTCCCATAACCGCTTAGCTGCATAGTCCACGTAACATTATTGTAACATTCTTTTAATTTGATATCCTGTATCTCTTTTGTTATAATAAAGTGCGGTGGGAAATATACAAATATTGTGAGGTCGCCATGAATTTTACGAAACAAGGAATCATTCAAAAACAACATCAGATAAAGTCTACATCCAAACGAATGACATCAAAATTTAAGATATCTTTTATCCGGCTGGTCGTGCTCTGCATTGTCGGTCTGGTCATAGTCGGCGTATTCGCCGGATTTGGTGCCGTAAAAGGACTGATTGATACTGCGCCAAGTATTGATAATCTGAATCTAATCACCACATCATACAAAACAACCTTATATTACAGCGATGGCAGTGTATCAGACACTTTATACGGCGCGGAAGCCAACCGTGTCTATGTCAGCATTGATGCTATTCCTGATTGTGTCAAATTTGCCTTCATCGCAAAAGAAGATGCACGTTTTTATGATCATAATGGTATTGATATACGTGGTATCTTTCGTGCCGTAGTATCCGTTATTAAAACCAGAAGCTTAAAATACGGCGGAAGCACCATAACCCAGCAGCTGATCAAGAATCAAGTCTTTAACGGCGGTAACGAAACCGATGCCCTGGACAAAATCGTGCGAAAGTTCCAGGAACAATATCTTGCAATTCAGATAGAAAACAAGCTGGACAAGAATACCATTCTGGAATATTATCTGAACAATATTAATCTTGGAAATGGTTCTTATGGTGTTCAGACAGCTGCACAGAATTACTTCGGCAAAGACGTTGATGAACTGACACTTTCAGAAGCTGCTGTCCTCGCACCGATCGCTTATTCACCTACCTATCGTAATCCCATCCTTTACCCGGAGCAGAATGCTGAATACCGTAAAGAAACACTGGATATCATGCTTGAAAATAATTTCTGTACCAAGGAAGAATACGATGAAGCACTAGCTGATGATGTTTACACTCGTATTCAGGAACACGACCAGCTTCTTACCGACACAGATACTTCTCCATACTCTTATTTTACCGATGAATTAATCGAACAGGTTCTTTCCGATCTTCAGGAGAAACTCGGTTATACGGAAAAAGAAGCTTCCGATCTGCTTTACAAGGGCGGGCTGAAGATTTATACAACACAGGACAAAGAAATTCAGGATATCGTTGATGAAGTTTATACCGATGAGACTTATTTCCCTGCTCTTGGAGAAGGTTCCTATTATGAGCTGTCTTATGCTCTCTCCATTACCCACGATGGCGTTACAACGCATTACCAGCAAAGCGATCTTTATGATTACTTTAGCGATTACCGTGATACGAATCATTACTATTATCACAAAGACAATGACGATAACTCTTCTGAATGGATCGGTATTTCAGAACTCACCATAAACTATGATGATATAAACTCCAAATGTGATGAATTCAAAGCAGCTATGACCCAGGAGGGCGATGTCGTTGTTGAAAAAAGAATCCTAAAGCTGCAGCCACAGTCATCCATGGTCATTATGGATCAAAGCACAGGAAAAGTAGTCGCTCTGTATGGCGGACGCGGCGAAAAGACAGAGAGTCTTTCCCTGAACCGCGCAACCAATACCGTACGTCAGGTCGGATCGACATTTAAGGTTCTCGCTTCTTTCCTTCCGGCTCTTGATACGGCCGGTATGACACTGGCAACCGTTTTTGATGATTCCCAGTATTTTTATCCGGGAACCGAGAAGCAGGTGTGGAACTGGTATGACTCGAAACATCAAGACCAGGGGTATCGGGGGCTTCAGTCCATTCGTACTGCCATCTATAATTCCATGAATATCATAGCTGTTAAAGCACTTGAAGTAGTAACACCTCAGGTAAGTTTTGATTACCTTGAAAACCTTGGGTTTTCAACTCTGGTCTCCTCCGAAGTCGTTGGAAATCAGACCTATTCAGACATTGGACTTCCACTTGCTCTTGGAGGTCTGACCAATGGTGTCACAAATCTTGAGCTGACAGCAGCTTATGCTTCTATAGCAAATGCAGGTAAATACCAGGAACCAATCTTCTATACCATTATTCTTGACAGTGAAGGTAAAGTCCTGCTCAATAATGAATCCGAGTCATCCCAGGTAATGAAAGCATCTACTGCATGGTTGCTTACCGATGCCATGGAGGATACCATAACATTAGGTACCGGAACCCGACTTGATTTTACAGATGAATATGACATGGCAATAGCCGGTAAAACAGGTACAGCCTCCGGAAGCAATGATTTATGGTTCGTCGGTTATACACCTTACTACACAGCGGGAATCTGGACAGGTTTTGATAATAACTTCAATCAGATCAGCACAAAGTATCATCAGTATATGTGGCATGATATTATGCTTAGAATCTGTCAGACAAAAGAGCTTGCGTACAAAGAGTTTGAGATGCCTGATTCTATTGTCTCTGCTCAGATCTGCACCAAATGCGGAAAGCTTGCCGTCGTTGGCCTATGTGATAACTACATCGGCGGAGACAGTATTGCAACAGAATACTTTGCAAAAGGCACCGTTCCAACCGAAAAATGCGACTGTCATGTCAAAGTAACGATCGACACAGTAACTGGAAATATCGCAACCGCAGATACCCCACTTGAAAACCAGCAGGAAGTCGTATATCTGTTAAAGGATGAAGATCCTGAACTTCCTATTACATATGATACCCCCTATATTCTGCCCTTCAAAACAGACGAAAGTTCGACCGATACAAATACTACTGATTTATTAAATACCCTGACAGCAACACCCGCGGTTCTTCCATCCACGGGACCTGCTGATGATACTGTTGTTCCAGCCGATGACACCGTTGTCCCGGCTAATTAAATGAAATGAAAAAGTTCCTTGCGGCTGCAAGGAACTTTTTTTGTTTGATTTATTCCATTTTTATGATTTGGGTCAAAAAGTATTCTTCTCCCAGGTTCCGTTTGTTACACTTTATGTGCTGTTTTATTCTACTACAACAACCCAGCCAAGTTCATCCTTCACTTTTCCAAGCTGAATACCGGTAATTGTATCATAAAGTTTCTGACTGATCTCACCAATTCCACCGTCCTTGATCTGGAATACATGATCTTCATAACGAAGATGTCCAACCGGAGAGATTACAGCTGCTGTTCCAGTTCCAAATACTTCTTCTAAAGCACCCTCTTTTGCTGCCTTTATCAGTTCATCGACGGATACTTTTCTTTCTTCCACGGAAAGTCCCCATGATTTACACAGCTGAATAACAGAATCACGTGTAACACCAGGAAGAATGCTTCCATTCAACTGAGGCGTTACGATCTTGCCATTGATCTTAAAGAAGATATTCATAGCGCCAACTTCTTCGATGTATTTTCTTTCAACGCCGTCAAGCCATAATACCTGAGAATATCCTTCATCATGAGCTTTAACCTGTGCCGCCATAGATGCCACATAATTACCACCTGTCTTAGCTTCACCGATGCCCCCTTTTACGGCTCTGACATATTCATCTTCGATCCAGATCTTAACAGGGTTCAAACCTTCCGGATAGTAGGCTCCGACCGGTGAAAGAATGATCATAAATAAATAGGTATTTGAAGGGCGAACGCCAAGGAAAGGATCTGTTGCTATAACAAACGGACGAATATACAAAGAAGTTCCTGGCTTTGTGGGAATCCATTGTTCATCTGTTCTTACCACAGCTTTGATTGCTTCTAAGAATAAATCTTCCGGAATTTCCGGAATGCAAAGTCTGTCATTGCTTCTGTTTGCTCTTGCAATATTCATATTGGGACGGAACAACAAAGTTTTTCCTTCGTTCGACTTGTATGCCTTTAATCCCTCAAACATCTCCTGGCCGTAATGGAAAACCATAGCGGAAGGATCAAGTTCAATTTTCTGGTAAGGGACCACTCGGGGATCGAACCATCCTTTCCCGGTTTCATAATTCACAATAAACATATGATCCGTAAATATCGTACCGAATGTCAACGGATTATCTGCTGCCGGTAATGGCTTTGGTTCTGCTGTCTTTTCTACTCTGATGTTCCACATATTGTATATTTCCTTCCTTTCTATAGCTGCTTTAGCAGCTCTCTTCCCTCTCATCATGGATAAACGGGAGTTTATTGAGATTAATCATATTGCTGTTTATTATAGGCTTTCTATGTGTTTTTTGCAAGTGTGTTTTCGACTTGAATTCTATATTTGACGTCTGTCCTTTTCTGCGTTCATGTCGGAATCACAGAGGTGTCTTGCGGGTCTCAAAGCCATGCTTATTCATGCAAGCATGAATCGCATGATCTTTTGACCCTAGTATCCTATTTAGATTGCGATTGGTATGTTTTCAATCTTTGGTCCAAACTGATAATTCTCCAGAGAGAAATCATCCAGAGTAAAATCATAGAAATTCTTAATGTCCGGATTCATTTTGAAGGTCGGTGCAGGGTAAGCCTCTCTGGTAATCAGTTCTTTAACCAGTGGAATATGCCTGTCATAGATGTGGGCGTCTGCGATAACATGGACGAATTCTCCCGGCAGCATATCGGAAACCTGTGCGAACATATACACAAGCACTGCATACTGGCAGACATTCATATTGTTTGCTGCAAGCACATCGTTGGAACGCTGATTTAATATAGCATTCAGCGTCAGCTTGTCCTTGCCTGGTTCTTTCGTCACATTAAAGGTCATACTGTAGGCACAGGGATAAAGGTGCATTTCAGACAGATCCTGATGTACATAGATATTTGTCATGATCCGGCGGCTGTAGGGATTGTTCTTTAAATCATACAATACCCGATCCACCTGGTCCATGTCACCTTCTTTGTAATGGTGTTTAACACCCAGCTGATAACCATAAGCCTTCCCAATACTGCCAGTCTCATCTGCCCAGCTGTCCCAGATATGGCTATTAATATCATGAATGTTGTTGGACTTTTTCTGCCATATCCAGAGCAGTTCTTCGATACAGGTCTTAAATGCGGTACGGCGAAGTGTTCCAATTGGAAATTCCTTAGAAAGGTCGTATCGATTCACGATTCCGAACCGTTTCATGGTGTATGCAGGGGTTCCGTCTTCCCAGACCGGCCTTACCTTTTCTCCTTCCGTGCTGGTTCCATTCTCCAGAATATCCCTGCACATTGCAACAAATATCTGATCCGTCATGCTCATAAGCCTATCTCCTTCTGTTCATTCTCTTTTTATTTAAGAACAAGTACGCCAAAAGCGTACTTGTTCTTGTTATTATCAAATTATTTATCGATCTTACTTTCCATCTTTTCAACAATGCTCTTTATGCATCCTTCTTCCAGTGGATTGTGAAGCCCTACTTCCTTAATCATGTCAACAAAGAAGCCGGAAGCAGAAAGCTTGCAAAGTTTCAGATAGCTTTCCCATGCCCCTTTGTAATCTTCATCCATAAGCACCTTATATTCAAGTGCACAGGTCTGTGCAAGACAGTAATCAATGTAGTAGAACGGCATTGCGTAGATGTGCTGCTGGCGCTGCCAGAAACCACCGTTACTAAGGAAATCATCTCCTTCGTAATCCAGATGTGGCTTGTATTCTTTCTCAAGCTTTCTCCAGGTCGCTTTTCTCTCTGCAGGAGTCATCTCCGGATGCAGGTAGACTTCATGCTGGAATTCATCGACCAGACAGCCATATGGAATAAAGGTAACTGCTTCCGCCAGATGCATAGAGAGATAATCCTCTGTTCTGTCGCCAAAGAAAAGCTTCATCCACGGTTCTGTAAAGAATTCCATCGACATGGAGTGGATCTCTGCTGTTTCCATCGTGATTTCACTATGTTCACGGATCGCATCTTCGGAGGACAGGAAGCCTTGAAATGCATGTCCGCACTCGTGTGTGATTACATCGATATCCCCGTTGGTACCATTGAAATTGGCAAAAATGAAAGGTGCTTTGTAATCCGGCAAATATGTCATATAGCCGCCGGCACGTTTGTTCTTTCTTCCAAATACATCGAATAGTTCACCGTCCATCATAAAATCAAAAAATTTATGAGTCTCTTCGGAAAGCTCACTGTACATTTTCTGACCGGTTGCCAGAATTTCTTCTGCTGTTCCAGTCGGTGCAGGATTTCCATCCTTGAAAGTAACGATCTCATCATAATACATAAGGTGTGGGAGCTCCAGACGCTCTCTTCTTGCTTCATGAAGCTTTTCTGCAAAAGGTACCAGGTACTTTTTGACCTGATCCCGGAAGCAATTCACCATATTCATATCATAACAGTTCCTCTGCATACGGTAGTACCCTAGTTCCACATAATTCTCATATCCGAGGATTTTTGCCTGTTCTGTACGATTTTTAACAAGCTTATCGTAGATCTCATCGAACTCCTCTGCATTGTCTGCAAAAAACTGTGTGTGTTTCTTGAAAGCACGGATTCTGACATCACGATCTGAGGATGTCATATGCTTGCGGAGCAGGGACAGATTCAGAATTTCACCTTCCCACTCGATCTTTGCTCCGGCAATCAGCTTGGAGTATTTTGTAGTAAGTGCATTTTCTTCCTGCATGAGAGGAATCAGTTTTTCATCAAAAGATTTGATCTGCAGTTCAATGTTCTTGAACGCAACCTTCCCGATCTTCTCCTCAAGATAGGCACGAAAAGGTGAATCATACATCTGTTTTGAATATTCCACCATTAAATTTTGAAGTATCGGTGTAACTTCATCGTAATAGTCCTGCTCAGCCTCGTAGTATTTGTCTTCTGTATTACAGTCATGACGAATGTGTGCTATCGTCATCATAGTCATAACATGATCAGAGAGTTCATAATATCTCTTGTGTACTTCGAATTGTTCTTCCCCGCTTTTTGCTTCTGCAAATGCTTTTAACAATTCCTGAAAACTTTTTTCTACTTCTTCAAAATTCACCCGTTCATAGGGCATTTCATTAAATTTCATATCGCTCCTCATTTCCAGTATAATTTTTGTGTGACCTGTTTATACCTTTTATAATAACATTGGCCAGTTGTTTGGATGATTAAATCCATGCAATCCTGCTGTTTGGAAAATTGTCCATGCAATTTTGTTGTTTGGATAATATACCCACACTATCCAACGCATCTATCACAGACATCCTGGCCAGGATCCGGTTGTGAATCAAAAAACATTACATCTATCGATCATTGTACCATCTTTCCTATGTGCTTTCAACCTATGCAGGTGTTTTTTTAACAATGCCCCCGGAGTTCTTCAAAACTGCATCAAGAAAAACATTTATAAATATTTAACCTAACGAACAGAAACTGGATCACGTACAAATATGCACGGCCCAGTTTCTTTTCGTATTTCTTTTTACGTAACAGGTGTTCCATTCTTCCTCATATACAGATACCGTGGTATTCCTTCGACCTGGATCGGCGGAAGTTCTGCCTGAATCAGAGGTTTCATATAATCCATGAATTCTTTGGTCACATAATCGCCGCTCTCATTGATCCATTCACGCGGCACTGTCTTTTCGGCATTTGCTATCTTATGAACATCATGCATATCCGTGATACAGATATAGGGATCATTGGAAACACGTTTTAACAGGATCATCTTCCCTGTCTCACCTTCCATGGCCGCCTTAACACCGGCAGCTCCTACCTGAAATGCCTCCGTAATGTCAACGCGTGATACAAGGTGTGATGCTGAACGCTGCAAAGTGCTTAGCTCAATGGCACGGGTCTTGCAGCCAATCTCAGCCGATATAACTGTTGCAAGCGTTCTTGCCGTTCCGGTGAGCTGTTTATGTCCAAAGGCATCTACATAATCAGAACCTTCCCCCAGTTCACAGACGTATTTTCCATTGGCAACTTTTATTCCTTCGGATACTGCGACCGTGATGCATTTCTTTTTGGGCAGAATCTCTTTTACTTTATCGACAAATCGTTCCATGTCAAAGGTAAGTTCCGGCATGTAGATCAAATCAGGACCCACACTGTCTTCCCCTTCGGCAAGCGCTGCTGCTCCGGTTAGCCAGCCGGCATGCCGTCCCATAATCTCCACGATGGTTACGATCTTCGTATCATAGGCAAAGCTTAACGTATCTGCAATAACTTCTTTCAGCGCTGTACCAATATACTTTGCTGCACTGCCATATCCAGGTGTGTGATCGGTAACGGCAAGATCATTATCGATGGTCTTTGGAACACCGACAAATCGTGTCGGATGATCCACAATAACAGCATAGTCGGAGAGTTTACGAATGGTATCCATGGAATCATTGCCGCCAATGTACAGGAAACAGGAGATATCAAGCTTGTCAAGCACTGCAAAGATTTTTTTATAAACATCTTCATGTCCATAGATCTCCGGAAGCTTATAGCGACAGGTTCCAAGAAAGGCAGCCGGTGTCCTCTTCAGCAGCTCGATATCAAGCTCACTTTTAATATGCTCCGAAAGGTCCGTGTACTGCTCGTCCAGAAATCCAAGAATGCCATGACGCATACCATAAACTTTCTCAATCCCTCGATCCATGGCAGATTTGTATACACCTGCAAGACTGGAATTGATAACTGCTGTGGGTCCACCTGATTGTCCAACGATAACGTTATTTCTCATAAGCTTCCTCCTTGTATTTAGTTGTCCTGTCATTACGTTCTGCCGCTAAATTCTGCCGTAATTTTCTGTCGTTATCTTAGGTTGTCTCGTTATGTGTCGCCCCAAAGTGATCCATTTACCAAGTCATTCCCTGTAAAATGTACCGCTGTCCTCTCCTGTGTGATTTTGTCTTTGTGTTATTGCCGTGCTTTTATCTCTTACTTTCAATTCTTACAACCGTTACTTGCTTTCATTGCATGCTTTTATTGCTTTCTTTCAGTTCTTACTTTTGCTGCTTACTTTTATTACTGACTTTCATTAATCTCTTTGCTTGTTCTCATTTCTTCAACGTCCCTGCGAAATTCAATTCAGAATGTCCGCAGCTATTCTCGTGTAGAACCTGTCCCTTTTTTCTTCAAAGGTACTGCCTTCAAATCCGCAGATCCACATAGCTTTTGCCAGCGTCGTTTCAAGGTTCATATCCTTTGCTTCCAGAAACAAAACCTTATGGTTCAGCCTGCTGCCAACTTCATAGACCGATATATGACTCCCTTCATATACGACCTGTGTTGCTATGATCAGCAGCTTATCCTTTCCTTCCTCTGATTTCATTATCTCGATCAGTCTGTTCGTCAGACGGTCTGGAATCCCCCCGGATCCAAAACTTTCAATGATAACGCAGTCGTTGTGTTTGAATATATCTGCAAGCATTTCCGCTGAAGTACAGGGTGTCAGCTTCAGTAAAAACACCTTATCATTCATTGATTCGTAAAATTGCACCTGCTTTTGCGTACTCTCTGGTTCAATGTACCAAAGAATCGTGCCATTCTGTATGATTCCAAGATACGGGTAATTAATGCTTGAAAATGCATGGTAGCTTACCGACATTGTCTTTTTTGCCCGGCTTCCTGCTATAATTTTTCCGTTGAATACGACCAGGATGCCTTTCGCTTTTTCATCCATGGCACACAGAATGCTGTCCGTCAGGTTCACCTTCGCATCGGTCGAATCAAATGTGATTGGTCGTTGTGAACCAGTTAATACGATGGGCTTTTTTGAATTCTGGATCATATACGTCAGGGCTGCTGCCGTAAAAGCCAGGGTATCGGTTCCATGACTGATTACAAATCCATCATATGCTTCATAGGATTCTTTTATCTTTTTGACAATACCGACCCATTCGTTCTTCGTCATGTCCGTACTGTCAATCGTACAGACTTCTGCCGTATCCAGCTTGCATACCGAATTCATTTCCGGCAGATAGGACACCAGTAATTCTCCATTGATCGATGGCAGCAGACCCTTTGCTGTACTGGCTGATGCTATTGTTCCGCCCGTCGTTATCAGTAAAATTCGTTTCACTTTTTTTCCCTTTCTGTTACCCTTATGGATTCTTCTTTTACTTATGAATTAGCACATTCCTTAGCTTTCTGGCATATGCCTTGATATTCTGCTGTTTATTATATTCCACAATATTCCACAATATTCCATTTTGTTCACATGTGTGTAGTTTTGGTGTGCAAACTGTGAATTCGCAAAGTCAGCTATTAAACTTTTGGAACCTCTACCGATATACCCAATGACAGTCTCATAAGGAATGCCCTGATCAGGCGTTCTGCTGTTCATTGTGTTATTCAGGATGAGCATACACAATGAAACAAAGCAACATGCAGTATACAAGAAGTACAGCTGACTTCTTTCTGCACAAAACTATGGAGGTAAGAATGAGTATTGATTCTATCACAAGTTCAACTTATTACAGTACTTTAAGTGCACTGACACAAAGTACATCGCAGAGTTCTTCATCTTCAGAGACATCAAGTGATACGGATATTTCACAGCTTTTTGAAACTCTTCGTCAAAAACAGGAAGAGTTAAAATCCTATTATGAAGAAACATCCTCTGACGATACTCAGTCAAAAATCAGCGATCTGGAAGATGAAATCGATCAGCTGAAAGAAACACTTGGCATTACAAATGCTGAAATGGCACCGCCACCACCACCGCCAATGGGACCGCCTCCTGCCGATGATTTAAGTGATGAGGATTATGAAGACCTGCTTGAGCAGGCCATGCAGGCATCATCTCAATATTCAAGTGATGGTTCTGCGGAATCCTACACAGCTGCTTCATCCTATAGCGCGTACGCTTAAAGATAAGAAAAAAGACACAGGCGGATACTTATTCTTTCATTCCGCCTGTGTCTTACCATTAATTTTGGCCTGAAACTGCAGCCAGGCGATCCGCTGCATATCCCGTCAGTGTCGAATCCGGACAGTTCTCCAGCAGCTGTGTGTAATAATACGCTGCTCTTTCATTTGACTCAATATCCTGATAAGCTTTCCCAAGATAATATAGTGCACGGTCATAGTAAGGATTGTAAACAACCGATTTCGTCAGATCTGCAATTGCGTTCTCATAATCACCCGCATCGTAGTAGGCACGACCGGAAACATAGGTAAAGGTCGATGCTTCGGAAAATACCACGGTTGTCATGGACTCGTACAGTGCAATGATATTGGCATCCTGCGTAACGGTCATATCCACACCTGCAAGTGCCTGTGCCGCCGCCAGACAAAGTTCTTCGGAAGCCGTCCCGTCATTCGACGCGGTCATCTCTTTATCAACCTCATAGGGTATATAGCTTTCGATTGCTGCGGATAATTGCCGATACAACTCACCATACACCGGATCTTCCACACTGACATATTCGACCTGTCCGGTTGCTTCTGCTAGTGACTGCTTCAATTCTTCATTCGTCGTCTCTAAAGACGAAATCTTTGTAGCCTGTGAATCTATGGTCGCAATCTTGCTGTTGAGTTCATCACTGTAATCAAGCCGTTCTGCCTCATATTGTGCCTTGATCTGATTTTCTCTTGTCGGAAGGATCAGAAGACTTACCACCGCCAGTCCGATCAGTACGCCCACGATCAGATTGATAAAATTCATGATGTTAGGCTTTTCTTCCTTGTATTCATTCTCCTTCATGATGATCGGCGCATTTGCTCCGGTATAGTCATCGTCCTGTGAGGAATCCGGATTCTCCGTTGCAACACCGCCGGAGGCCACTCTGTTGATTTCTGAAAGATAACGAAGTGTTGTCGTGTTCGCTATATCGACTTTTTTGCATTTTAACAATATTCTGCGTGCTCTTTCATATTCACTGTTCTTCATATATAAAAGTGCCAGCAGATGATTCGCGCGTAAAAATTTTGGATGCAGTGCGATTACTTTCTTAAGCTGAATGATCGCAAGATCCACCGTCCCCTGCTTTGCCGATTCCAGTGCCATATTGTATTTTCGGATGGCCTGATTGTATCCTTCCAGCTTTTCAGGATTGGACTGGATCACGTCCATATACACATCTGCGTCATTTTCTTTTGCCTGAAAATGCTTGCTGATGACCCATTCGCTGATTGCCGCAACAGTCTCTCCCATCTCAAAATATACCAGTCCAAGAAGGTTTCTTGCATTGGTATTCGTCTTGTTCATCTCAAGGCTCTTCTTTAATAAAACAACGGCACCGGATAAATCCCGTACCTTCGCTTTTTCCAGTCCCTGATTATAATATCTATTTGATACATGTGTCACTTTTTTATATACAGACAGATCATATCCGCAAGCTTCGCAGATATTTCTTCGTGCAGCTACAAGATTGCCGCATCTTGGACAAATCATAAACTCCTACCCCCGTTTATTGCTGCTTTTCTCTCTCGCTTTGTAAAATCGTATCCAGTATATCACGGATATCGGTCAGATCATTATTGAAAATGGCCTCTTCCGCCTGGTCAACTTCCAGACTTGGCTGGAACTTTTCTATCTCTGTATCAAAATTTAACATTGATTTCCTCCTTGAACTTCAAAGAATATTCCTTCTTTCATCATACCTTTATGGCATGCAAAAAGCAACATTTATGTCAAATTTTTTCGAATAGGCAAGTATTC
The DNA here is from genome assembly GCA_003249225.1 of Clostridia bacterium. GTDB lineage: Bacteria > Bacillota > Clostridia > Lachnospirales > Lachnospiraceae > SZUA-448. The sequence continues at coordinate 178,785 of QKJQ01000037.1, forward strand.
TTTATGCTCTTGAAAAGCTTCTTCACGGTCGCGACGCAGTTCTAAATGTAAGAAGAATCGTAAGGCTTCTCATGGTGTAAACTCAATATTCAGTATTTCACATTCTCCAATAGCATTGTAAGTAAAAGAAACGCTCAACATCCCGATAAAAGTCATATGGGACTGGCTGACCACTTCATACGCAATAAGGCAGGGTCGCCCGTTATAATCACCTGTCTGGGCCTTACATATTCCTGAAACATATCCCACAGAATCACCTTCATTAAAATGATAACCGCGATAATTCTGGATGGTATCTATAGAATGATGCTCCTCTGAAAACAGCTTGGAAGCATCCTCGGTATAATAATCAGAAGCGTTAAAAAGGACAGTCCAGTCCGTATCAACGGATGAAATGATAAGGTCAAACTCACTTTCCCCTCTGGTTATCGCAAAATCAAATAAACTGCATCCATACTTGTCCTTAGGGCCTGACATTCGTACCCAACCATCCTTTGTCTGTTTCAGACATAGGATCGTATAATGATACCCATCATCCGCAGTCGCTTTGTATAAAGTGATAAATAATTCATCCTGCTTATCACCGTCCAGATCAAGAGCTTCCACGGTCTCCACTCCCATTAATGCCGCATTTTCCTGATAATATTCATATTTCTTTTCACCATCAACATACATATCAATGCATGAACCCGCGTCATAGTACTTATAGAATAGAATGGATTCTTTTCTATTGTCACCGTTAGTATCAATGCTGAATTCAAATACACGGTCATTTCGAATGACTGGTATATCATATTCGGATGAGGTCTGTGAAAGGGCCGGTGTGGCTTCTGATGTTCCTTCATCGTTTTCAATGCTCTGATCAATGCTCTGATCGTTGCTCTGACCGTTGCTTACTGCATCGTTATCATCAAGTAATACCAGATTCGTATCTTCGTTATATTCCACATCAATTGTGTTGTTATCCGTCCAGGTAAAATCTTTGAATTCATATTGATATGGCTCCGGAACCGAAATGGAAGTATCCTGTGACATCTTAGCCAATCTGATCACAATAAGATCATCCAATCGTTTATCCCCTTGAATTGACGCAATGGTAAATGCTGCCTTCGAATTATCCGGTGACAGTTTGTAGCCTTGGAGAACTCCCATTCCCAGATCTATAACTTGTACTTCCTGATTTTTATACTGAATAAGAATATACTCTCGATTCTTTACTCCGGAAAAGCAGCTCATTAGAAGATAATAAATATCATCCTCTTTACAGATTACTTCTGTCTCAATCTGACCTACAAGGAATGCAAGTACCTGAACCGAATAATCCTGTGAATAATCAACTCCAGCATAGATGAAATCACTGACATAGGAGATATCGGTTACAGGTATTGCAATTATCTGACCCTCCGTCTGCACTTTTACACAATAGTTCAGATAATAGTTTTTTGTCTGCTGTTGTTCTGCAGTCAGCACTGGTTCCGGTTCCGGGGTCGGGGAAGGGGTAAGAACATATTCTGAGCCATACATTATCGTAAGCGCGTCATTATCCGTCCATTCAAAGGCTGTAATGCAATACAGATAGTCCTCTGGCAAAACAATATCGTTGTCTATCATCATATCGGTCAGGTTTACCACTGCAATACGGTTCGTTACCACCGCAGCTTTAATCTGAGCAAATTTAAGTGCAAGCTTATCCTGCTCCGGTGAAACCCGGCAGTTTTGATAAGTCGTCTGGTCCAGATACAAAGATTTCATGTTTCCATTTTCATAGGAAAGCAAAAGAGAATTATCTTACTGACTTTGACTGTCGTATTTTATAAGGACATAATACGAGGTGTCTGATTGATACAGCACCTTTGTTTCAATGCTGTCAACGTATTTATCAAGCTGTGTCTCTTCTTTGGCTGGATCGTCATTCCCTGCCAGACTATTATAAAGATTTGGTATATCATAGATACTTACCGTTACAGCTTCCTCCTCTGCCTGAAATGTAATGCTGTAGTCTACGTGTGATGCGTTGTTTATGGTAACCACTTCTGGTGATGGTGTCACTTCATTCTCAGATAAAGTTCCATTTTCAATTCGATTTGTACCACAGCCAGTAAGAATCAGAAGCAATGTGGTAAGCATCAGTACAGTACGATATTTCATATGATGTCCAGCCTTTCTGCCATTTACTTTAACAATATACTCATGGTTCCTTTGTTCTCTTGTCTGGAAGAGTTATCTTCTGTCACTTAATCTTCCAACCATTGATCTGCATGATGTCCCCCGCTTCCATACCACCATGCATTTCCAAGCTGCCAAAGATCGTCATCTCGATACCCTGACTCATTAAGTGCATCCGCATAGGTCCCTGCATAGACATTATCTCGTATAACGATTCTTTCTCCATTCTCAAGCCTTGTTTCTATAAAGTGTAATCCTGCTAAATCCATATCATACTCGTATTCCAGGGTATTCGTGCATATAAATTCACCATTGATATATTGGTAAATGTTCCAGGTTGCACAACCAGCTCCTGAACCACCCGTTGAGTAGATGCATTTTTTCTCTGCATCAAGTGCGGGATTTGCAATCATTTCAAATGCTTCTGATTCAACAAAGGTCGATGTTTCAGGATTCCACAACCAGCAGTCGTACCATGAATTATCATGTGCTCCGCTTAAACATTTCAAAATGATTACATCCTGATATCCGTCGAAATTTATATCAACCACATGAAGCCCCATTGTATCAATCATATAGGCATCAATCGGAGTACCCGGAAAGGTTTGATCCTCCTGCCGGTTTGCATAATCCTCAAAAAGAATCCGTTCACCATTTTCATCGAACACTTCAAGACTTATAACATATCCAAAATACCACTCATAAGAAGAGTAGGTTAATCCTTTTGCCACAAAATGATATTCAGGCATATCTTCATGCAGGCTTTCAGTGATTTCATAAATCGGTTCTATAAGCTCTCCTCTTTGAATATCTCCGGTATCCAACTTGTTATCGCAACTATTTCCTACATTACCATAACCATCGACATATCCCAGATCTATGTTTATAAAGTTAAAATATCCATCCACGTCCTTACAGTTTATAGCTCTTCCATCCGAATAATATAGTACATTATCCGCAATGACAAAGCAGTCCGTAAGAAAACTTGAATAGACTTTCTGTTCTTCGTTACTCACATCTATCGTATATACTATTCTGTCAGCAGAATTATAATAATAGACCAGCTCGCCTACTACATTTATACTCTGCGCAACACTGTCACAAAGCGATTTACTCTCACATCCATCGATTCGCAGCGCACAGAACATCCCATCTGATTCACCTGAGTATCGGTTGTAGTAGATCCAGTCGCCCGCTGCAAGAATCTGTTCGGTGTAGTCAGAAGATAGCTTTTCCAGACCTGTGCCATCTGTATTCATGCGGTAGATGCCAAAAGTACCGCCGGATTTGCCTGCAAAAGAAATGACATCCCCACATACGCTTATCGAAGCAGGAATATCCTCACTTAATTTCTTCAAATCACTGCCATCAAGATTCATACAATATAGGGTTCCGTTATCGTCAAAGTTGCCAAAATAGATTTTATCCACTGTAAGAAAAACTGAACTCGTACTAACTTTACCTAACAGCTGAAGATTACTGCCATCAAGGTCCATTACATACAGATTCGCATATTCCTCTTCACTTGTAAAAAAAATCTGGTTCTTCGTAGCATCAAACCAGGAAACTGCTACATCCGTAAGAGCATGGATATCATTGCCCTCCAAGTCACAGCTGTAAAGCACATCCCCATCGTAATGATTGCTATAATAGATTCTGCCACCTTTAACGAAAATATCTCCATGTATCGTATAGACTGGCAAAGTACCAGAATTACTGCAATTATTATTCTCATTTTTAGACTCTACATCATCCATAGGTATCGTCTCATTTTCTGTGCCCCCTTGTGTTGCTCCCTCTTCTTCTGTTGCTTCTTCTGTTACTCCCTCTGTTACTCCCTCAACCAGTGTTTCCTTCTGCTCATCTTCATATCTCACAGAAAAATTATCCTCTGTCATAAGAACCGAATCATTTATTCCTGATTCCGTGACTTTCTCCCCTTTTGTACCGCATGATGTTCCAGTCAGACAAACCAGTAATAATAGCGTAACAAAAGATAAAGCAGCTCCTATCTTCATTCTATGTTTCTCCCTTCGCATGACTTCCCGTACTATGCCCTCCAAATATACAGCAAGGTGGATCTAACATTAACAATAAGCTGGGGATATGTACCATCAAAAATTATAGCCAAATATTGTTACTTTACTATTACCAACCATTTGCATATTTATTAATTATTTACATATCATATTATGCAAAATATTATAACGACTTATTAATAAACTGCAACATGAAACTTATATGCTGAATATAAGAAAAAGAAACCTCACACAGACTTTACTCTGCTGTGTGAAGTTTCTTCTTTCACTACTATTTAACGGATTTATTTTCTAAAATCAACATCCTAATGATCCTATCTGCTTACGACTTATCAGCTAACAATCCAATCTTCTAACAATCTATCCTACTTACTATAGTACGCCAGTCTTTCCGTCACTTCAGCCAGCATATTGGAATAGGTAGTTAGCTTTTCTTTCTCTTCTGCAAGCTTAGCTTCCGGAGCTTTTGATACAAAGCTTGGATTGGAGAGCATCTTGTTCGAACGTTCCAGTTCACCTTCCAGACGTTTCTTTTCTTTTGTAAGACGTTCGATCTCTTTCTCCACATCCACAAGATCCGAGAACGGGATAAAGATGGAAGCTTTTGAAATAATGGTCGACACAGCATCTTCTGCTATGCCATCTTTGTTCTTTTGAAGCTTCAGGTCAGAAGCGAATGCCAGAGCCATGAAGAATACTTTGCCTTTTTCAAAGATTGCTGCCACATCATTGTCTTCTGTTACAACGATTACAGTTGCTTTTCTGCTCGGCGGTACATTCATTCCATTTCTAAGGATACGGATGGATTTAACCGCTTCTTTCATAAGTTCAACGGCTGCTTCTTCTTCCGGATAAGCATTGTCTTCTGTAAATTCCGGCCACTTTGAAATCATGATGGATTCGTTGCTTTCAAGAATTCCCTCTGCATCTTTCAAGTTGCAGAAGATCTCTTCTGTCAGGAATGGCATGTATGGATGTAAGAGTTTTAATGCATCGGTAAGTACACTGCGAAGCGTCCAGATCGCTGCTTTCTTTGTCTCTGTATCATCGCCGTAAAGTCTTGGCTTCACCATCTCGATGTACCAGTCACAAAGTTCTTCCCAGATGAAATCATAGATCTTCTGTGCTGCTATACCAAGTTCGAATTTATCAAGCATATCCGATACATCTTTTGCAACGGAATTCATCTTGGATAAGATCCACTTGTCTGCCTGTGTTAAGGAAGCTTTGTCTACAGAAGCCACACAGGCATCCTCGCCCATCTGGTCCATATTCATCAGGATAAAGCGGGAAGCATTCCATACTTTATTGGCAAAGTTACGGCTGGCTTCTACTCTCTCCCAGTAAAAACGCATATCATTCCCCGGGGCATTTCCGGTAATCAGCGTAAATCTGAGCGCATCTGCGCCGTATTTATCGATTACTTCAAGAGGATCGATACCATTGCCAAGCGACTTGCTCATCTTGCGTCCCTGTGAATCACGCACCAGACCGTGGAACAGAACTGTCTTAAATGGTCTCTCCTTCATCTGCTCGTAACCGGAGAAGATCATTCGGATAACCCAGAAGAAGATGATATCATAACCGGTAACAAGTACGTCCGTTGGATAAAAGTATTCAAGGTCTTCTGTTTTTTCCGGCCAGCCAAGGGTAGAAAAAGGCCAGAGTGCTGAGCTGAACCAGGTGTCCAAAGTATCCGGATCCTGTGTAAAATGATTCTTGCCACATTTTGGACAGGCAGTCGGTGCCGTCTTGCTGACTACGATCTCACCGCAGTCATCGCAGTAGTAAGCAGGTATTCTGTGTCCCCACCAGAGCTGTCTCGAGATACACCAGTCACGGATGTTGTCCGTCCAGTTGTAATATGCCTTGTCGAATCGCTCCGGAACCAGTTCGATTTCCTTGTTCTGAACTGCTGCCACTGCCGGTTTGATCAGTTCGTCCATCTTAACGAACCACTGCTGTTTAATGAGCGGTTCAACGGTCGTCTTACAACGGTCATGTGTACCAACGTTATGAGAGTAATCCTCGATCTTAACTAACAGACCCAACTCTTCCAGCTCTTTTACGATCTGTTTTCTTGCAGCGTAGCGATCCATTCCCTCGAATTTGCCACCGTTCTTATTGATGGTAGCGTCATCGTTCATGATGTTGATCTCCGGCAGATTATGACGTTTACCAACTTCAAAGTCGTTCGGGTCATGCGCAGGGGTGATCTTAACAACACCGGTTCCAAAGTCCTTTTCAACGTAAGCATCCGCGATAATTGGAATCTCACGGTCAACGAACGGAATCTTCGCAAATTTACCGATCAGATGGGTATACCTCTCGTCTTCCGGGTTCACGGCAACTGCCGTATCCCCAAGCATGGTCTCTGGTCGGGTGGTCGCAAACTGAATGAATTCATCTGTTCCTACAATCGGGTACTTAATATGCCAGAAATGTCCTGCCTGATCTTCGTACTCAACTTCTGCATCGGAAATGGAAGTATGACATACCGGGCACCAGTTAATGATTCTGGAACCTTTGTAGATCATATCTTTTTCATATAATTTGACAAACACTTCTTCCACGGCTTTCGAACAACCTTCGTCCATGGTAAAGCGTTCTCTGTCCCAGTCGCAGGACGAACCGAGCTTTTTTAACTGTCCGATAATTCGTCCGCCGTATTCTTCTTTCCATTCCCAGGCACGCTTTAAAAAGCCTTCTCTTCCAAGACTCTCCTTATCGATGCCTTCAGCTTTTAACTTCTCGATGATCTTAACTTCCGTAGCGATACTGGCATGATCGGTTCCAGGCTGCCAGAGCGCATTGAAGCCCTGCATTCTCTTATAACGGATCAGAATATCCTGCATTGTATTATCAAGGGCATGTCCCATATGGAGCTGTCCTGTAATGTTTGGCGGTGGGATAACGATCGTAAATGGTTTCTTACTCTTATCTACCTCTGCATGAAAATACTTTTTATTCAGCCATTTTTCATACAGGCGTTCTTCAATGTCTTTTGGGTCATAATTCTTTGCCAGTTCGTTCTCGCCGGTTCTGCTCATTAAAAAATCCTCCTCAATCTTCTGCATGTTACTTTATAACCTGTAAGGTACTCCGCTTTGGTCCATAGAAATAAAAAAAATCCCCCATCACAAAGGACGAGAGGACCGTGGTACCACCTTTTTTCGCAGCCGCATTCCTGCTTCTGCCTTTCTGCCGCATCTACGGCTCTGTCTGTAACGGGACTTCCCGTTATCCCCTACCTTTTTGGTTCAGGGATACTGTTCAAAAGCTACCTTCCGTCAACACTTCTTTGAGCTGCCTTTCAGCCGTGGGCTGCTCTCTCTGATAAGGTTATTGACCTACTCCTCTTTCTCATTACATTTACCTGTTTGATTCTTCTACTATAAAGGACAAATCAATCGTTTGTCAAGGCAAATCTTTTATGCCCCTTCTTTAACTGCCACCTGATAATTTTTCATCATATTTCTGATATCGGCTTCGTATTCAGGTGCTATTTTTAACAGTCCCTGTAATTCTGCTTCCGCTATATCAAAATGCTTTGTACTGTATTCAAGCCTCTCCCGTACTTTTCTCCTGCGCTCATTCAAAGAATGCCTTACTTCGACCATTTCCTTGCTGTCAACAAGTGCTTCCGGCTGATAGATCCATACTTCTGTATCCGTAATGCCTTCCTCTTCCAGCAGTTCCATCAGTGCGGCATTATAAAATTCCAGCAGCTTTGTATTTTCCTTGTAACGTACCTGTTCATCAAGTATCTTTACAAATTGTTCCCATTCAAAAGAAAGTTCCAACGAGTTGTTAATATGGAACTTCTCATACATATATTCCAGTGAACTGGTGCAATTTACGTACTTTACCTTGATCTTGTTCATTAGCTGTATGACCTTATTCATTTTGATGTTGTTTACTTTTTCTGCATACTGGACCTTTCGCAACCCCGCAACACAATACATGGCAATCAATGCGGCGAGAATTCCTGTCATCAGAAATGGAATCATCATATCAGCCTGTGTGTAGAAAGAAAGTAAAAACAAAACAACAAAGAATAATCCGATAATGATGCAGGCAGAAAACGCAAGTGTCTTCATGAATTTACGACGGTTCTTCAGTTCCTCCGATTCAAAGGTCACGACACCACGCTCTCCCTCAATCTGTTTCATGTCATCTTTCACTTTTTGCTGATATTCTTCGAGTTCCTGCATTTCCTTCAGACGTTCAGGAATCTCTTTTTGAAAACGTTCCAGCTGATGGAACTGAGCCGGTGCAAGACCTCCCATATTCGATTCCTGGAATTTCGTCCTTTCATTATTCAAGCCGATTATTGTCCTGGCTGTTTCCATGATCTCAGCCTTTTTTTCGTTGGCAAGAGCATCAATTCTTTCAATATCTTCCAGATAGGTTGATATCGACTGATATTCATCCTTCGTTTCTAAAAGCTGTGTTCCCACATCACGAAGCAGCACACAACACTCCTTACACCGATCCATGACTTCCTCACGGCCAGCCTGACCTTTCTGAAGCTTTTTACGTGATAATGCTTCATTTACGGACATCCACGATGATTCATCGGACTCTTCCTTTTCATTTCTCTTTGATAGCCCTTTTTTCTGAGAAAAACTCTTTCGATTCGATGTACTTTTTCTCTCAGACGCTTCTTTATTCTTTGAAAAAAATGCCATTATCCATTCTCCATACGATATTTATTCTTAAGCCGGAACAGTATCTCTTCCATCAGCTTATAGTAATCGTTAATTCTTCCTTCTTCTTTCAGCTGTTTTGCCCTCTCGACTTCACGCACTTCGAAAGAATTCTCCTGTGTATCAGCAACATAATAAAGATCATTTTCAATCTGTTCTACGACAGCCCGGTTGTCCACATAGCGCTTTAATTCTCTTCCAAATTGTGTGTCCTGTTTTCCAAGTTTTAACGCATATAAATATTGCTTTAATGACTGAACATTGCCATTCCTCTCATAAGCTTCTCTGAAAGATTCCGCAGCCGCTGCAAAGGAACCGGCTCCTGCATGGATCACAGCGATGTTGTGCATAATACTTCCATATTCATCCTGTGTAAGTTCGACCGGTTCTTTGGAATATATTATATCACGATAGATTTTCATGGCTTCCTGGTTCTGGTGATGTGCCAGATGATAATCAGCTTTCCGCTTTTTCCGCTGCATTGGAGTCATATTGTTCAGATAGTCAAGTTCCTTTAAAAGTTCCTTGATTTCATCTTCTTCATAATAATCTGCACTGCAGAAAATGGTTACGATAATATCCTTGACGCCGGCATGAGTTTTGATCAGCTTTTCAACCTGCAGCGCTCGGTTGTCAAGTTCCAGATCATCACGCAGAAAATCAACGAGCTTGAAGTCAAAGAGTTCTTCACTGACCGTTTCTATGTTATGATATATATAATAACATAGCTCTTCAATACTATATATGTTTGTTCCTGTTGAGCGGAACCGGTACGGCTGTTTCGCCTGTTTTCCCGCGCATAAGATTACTTTTCCCATAGATCCCCCGTTTATTATAATCGTATGATCTGCTCCCATATTCGGTAATTCGTTGGATAAAACTCCCCAAACCCAATGTCCTTTATCTTTATGACCGCTACCTTTCGTTCCATAAAGCTCAATGTAATCTCAAGCCTTGTTGTCTTATCGTTACGAAGTCTTAAACCGTCAAGCGTTAATATCTCACGAATGGATTCCCTCTTTATTGCATCTGTTACCAGGAATTCAAGATTCATACAATCATCCAGAATAACAACACATTTCGCATTGATTTTTTCCCATGATTCTCCTATTTTTGCAAGTGTCAGCTTTTGTGTCTGTGTATCCTGATAGACCTGCAGGGCAATCGTATTTATACACTTATCTTCCGGAAGGAACACGAATTCCTCTTCCATACCCTGTGCTATTGCCTTTGCCGCATAACAAGCACCTTTCGTATACAGGTTCTGACCCTTGAACACTCTTCGACCCATACACAAAGACCGAAGAACATCATCCGACCAGTCTCCTTCAAAGCCTCTTCCGGTCACGAATAGTGATGAAATGATTTTTTTATACAGCGTCTCATTTGCCAGATTTTCAAAGCTGAATTTCAGCCGTTCGATCGGCTTTTCAGAAAGCATTCCATAACTTATCTCTTTTGAAAGATCGATCTGTTCCGCAATTACTGCATAAGGTTGCTTTCTTCGGCCGAAGGTCAGCTGATAAAAGATAAGTCCTTCTTTATCAAAATCAAAAAGCGCAACATCATTTCCCCAGAGTTCTTTTTTCTGGCTGACCGTGTAATACATAAAGCTCATGGTATGATTCATGATGAAAACACGGTCTTTTTGCAGACCTAAATGATCTAACAATTCATAAAGCTTTGTTTCCATCTCCTCATTCGCAGTCTTCATGGTCAGGACCATCTGCAGAATACTATTGTTCAGAAACCTCTGCCGAAGCAGACTCAGCGTCTTTCGAAAGAACTTTTCAAGAAGGAATGCGCCGGAATACTCTGTACCGTACACAGTTATTGTTGCGTCCTGTTCATACAGTGAAAGCAGGTTCGTTATATATGTACCGGCTTCTCTGTCCCTGCAACGGATGGCCTCCTCACCAATCAGCCACTCTCCGGTCAACTGCTTTATGCAGACTGCTGTTGGGATAAGATATTTGCTTTTATCCGGAGAAATGCAGACAGATTCCGGTTCAGGCATATTGGAGTGAAAGCTGCTGATCTGTGAATAGTCATCGCACAAATCAAAACCTACCAACAGGTTCTTTGTCTCTTCCATCTGCTGCCTCCTCCTTTTCTGCCGCTTTTTAAAACTTGTCTTTTACCATGGCACAGCTATCTGTTTATAATGGGTGAAACAACTGCGAAATGGCATATTCGTTCTTCACGTAGGTTTCCAATAATTTTAACGCTGTTTTCTCATCCTGCATTTCTTTTGCCGTCAGGATCATATTCAGCTGATAATATTTTGTATCTTCACCACCGGTCTGTTCAGGGGAAAGCCGTATCTCTGTACTTTCCGTAATATTCTCGTCATCGCAGCACCGTTCGGTAATATAATACTGAAGCGACTCATTGCAAAAAAGAACAAATTCTTTAACAAAGATCCCATAGCAGACATTTTTCATCTCTTCTGTTGTAAAAGAGCTGCATTTGCTGCCATCTTCAAAGGAATAGTGAATCTCAACATGGCACTCTGGATCTGTCCTGTATTCCACAAAAAACTTATCATAGATCTTCTGCGGAATCTTCATGCTGTTTTTGAACTCTTTGAAGAAGGGAAGAATCACACCTTTTTGTTCCAGTCGATGAAGCTGATAATCAATAAAATTAACTTCCGCGTCGGTCAGCTGTTCTCTTGTCGAATACATTTTTAAGATAGCCAGCAGGCAGACTTCATTTTCCTCATAATTACTTTCTCTGCGCATAATATCAAAAAGCTCAGGTTCCAGTGGTCTGTCTTTAAGCAGGTATTTATATGCATAATAGGACAAAAATGCTCGAATCAGCTTGCGGTTGACACCGCTTCTGTAATAACTCCCAAAGACAGCTTTTGCATTTCCGATGTAACTTTCTGCGAACAGCATCTGTCCAAGCAACCGTTCTTCAAGATCGAGCGTATCCAGTTCAAATGTTTTTGCGGCTTTCCAGATATCATACATATCCGAGGTCGTTCCATAAAAATAATCAATCAGGTATTTTAATATGACATCATCGAATTTACCGGCTTTAAAGACATAATGGCAGATATCCACAAGAACATCGATCTTCTCCATACCGCCTTCATTCATAATCAGTCTGGAGCAAAGCTTCACAAGACGTTTGCTGTCTATCCCCTCAAACCCAAACTCTGCCATACCTTTTAATGCGACATTATAGAGATCCCGTATGATCATAAACTCAATCAGCTTAATTCGTTCCGAGCGTTCCGCCGTAGCCAGATCCACCTGCATCAGGTACATCTCCAGGAGATCACCTTCATAATTCTCATAATAATAGTATATCAGTGTCTGCAGATAACTTCTTGAATAGTACGGATTCAATCCCGGAAGCCGCGAAACACGCTTTCTAAGCTCGATCCCGGCTGCATCAAATTTCTGATAATACTGGACTTTCTCAGCCAGATGCAGCAAGAGCTTTGGATGCTCACCGGATACTTCAAAACAATGCGAAAGCAGCTTTTCCAGATGGATCAGTTTTTTTAACGTATAATTTATTGTGGCAATATATCGGTTCCCCGCATCATCGACCAGGAAGACTTCCGCATTCTCCGTATATATACTGATATAAGCTTTCTTCTCAACAATCGGTGAAAAGACTTCTTCCATGATCTCTTTATGGACCACGCAGACTTCTTTCATATTTTTATTTTCACATTCAAGTTCATAATAAAAAGCGATATCCGGTATCAGCCTTGCCAGTTTATCGGTCAGCAGGAGGTTCGGCAAAACTTCATTATAGATTTCCGCCGTATTTCTGTTTATTATCCCAAAGGAAAGCTGCTCGATTGCAAAGGTCTCTATATGCTCTTTGTAGCTCTCATATATGGTCGGTTCCTCATTCTTATGACGTATCAGATTTGCATATAGAAATGCTTTTCTACGGTCTGTCAATTCATGGTGCATCGTAAAATACTTCAGAACATGGGATGCTAATGCAGTATCATCGTATTCACCGATCGAAGAAAGATAATATTCATACACCTCTGAAATATTGACCTGCTGCATGACCCCTAAATGGAACCACTCAAAATAATCCGTGCCGGATTTTGCGCCGCGGATCAGCAGACTGCAGATGGCAGTCAGAACTTCTTTCTCCTGCCATTTCACATAAATCTTTGCCAAAAGGCGGAATACCAGTGGGTGAAATTTCTTCTCTTTCCCAGCGAGATAGGTAAACTGCATAGCTACGTCTTTTGAAAGATAGCCATATTTAAAAGAGAAATTAATGATCTGTATCTCAAAATCATGCAATTCTTTAATAATAGAGGGATTTTCATTCATTAAGAATGCTGCTTCATAATAAAGCACCGGACTCTTGCAGCCCTGATCGAACTGTTCACGGATGTCCTGCAGCTTTTGCTGCTTTGCATATTCATACTTTTTATCAAGATATAATAAAAACCAGAGGATCATCCACTCACTGCTGTGACTTGCATAATAAGACCGCAGAGTTTCACAGACCTGCGCAGACACCAATGGCTGCTTCTGTAACATAGCATTAAGATAAAGTACCGCAGCAAATAAAAGCGGTTGGTTTTTTTCATATACAGCAAGCTCTTTTTCATGCACCAAAAGAGCTGCTTTTGCCTGAGTGTCTTTCCCCGTGGCCATAAGCAGATGAATGTGATAAAGATCATACAAAACTGACGGACTGGCCTGGTTCTCAAGTCCAAAAAGAATATTTCCAGCTTCAGCAGCATAGCGGCCGGCAGCCACTTTATTCATGCGAAAATTAAGATAGTTCTTAATCAGTTTTTCTTCAAACTGCCTTTGCTTTTTGTGTTTTTCCCTGCCAGGAGCTGCTTTCCCTGTGCGGTGGCAACTAATTGGAATTTCAATGGTCGCAAAAACACTTTCCAGCCGAATCACGCCAAAATTATTACCGTTCCTCATGTGCTCCGGTAAAATCACAAAGCCGACCTCACAGGTCATCCCCATGAAGTTATCGGATGTTATTTTTTTATGTTCCAGGGATATAAAGTCAGCATCGGTCGAAAAATCGATTTCTGTATAGCCCCATGTGTTTTTTGTAAGAATGAGTTTATCAAGAAAACTATATTGCCCCGCTTCATAGGTAAGTTCGAGCTTATCGATCTCAATTGTTATAGGGAGCTTTTTATGGATTGCGACAAGGAATTCTTCCAATGCCCTGTCATCGGACCTGCTGCTTACCAGATGACGGTAAAGAAGCGAAAACTTATCATCATAAAAGGTCAGGGCTTTTGAAAAATCATCGGACAGAAATAGATTTTTTGCTTCCAGCCAGTCTGATTTGGCTAGATTCGTGAATTGAAAAAGATCCTTGATTACACCCATGGAGGATTCACAAAAGGGTGGTTCAATGGTTATTGCAAACGGCAGCAGTGTCTCTCCGCAATCAGAAATAATACTGATCTCACCGGTTATCACATCACCATTGTTCATGTATTCTGCTGAAAATTCATAAGAAATCTCATTTTCCTCACCGATGAACTTATCATTTTCCAGCGTTAACAAACGGCTCGATGAATAAAGCACCCCCTTCATCCGACTGCCTTTGCTGTTGCTGATTATAAATGTCCCCCGATGTGTTCTCCCGGCTGCCACTGTCCTTTCGATCTTTTCTTCTGAAAGTATGATATCAGGTAACTGATACTCAAAGATTCCCTTTGACAGCTGCTCAATTTTCTGCTTCACGCACCCTCACTCCATTACGTCAATTTACATAAAATTATATCATTTCACAAGAATGATGCAACATTTTTTAATGATTCCATACTCTGTTTTCTTAATAAATCAAGACAAAATCATCTTCTACATTTTTATAGATCAGCGAACCGTCCAATGATACATAGTACATTCCAACGAGTGTTGTTGTTCCGCCTTTATCAGACAGTACATTAATGCAATAGCATTCGTTTCCTTTGACCACCGTATTCCAGGTATCGACTTTCAGATTGTAAGAATCAAGGGTGTCTGGAAGTCCGAGGGTTTCTGCCGACAATGTCTTTAAAAGTGCAATTGCCTGATCCTGTGTCAATGTGTCCCCCTGTGAATTTGCTGTTTCTGTTTTATCCGGCGGAAAACTCTCAAATGCCGATAACACATTATACGAATCATAATAATATAATTTACTGCTTTGTGCTTCGACAATAACATCAGGAGAATATACCTGCGATGCATCACTTATTGTAAACTGATAGTACTGTTTTCCATCAACATCAATCAATACCGGATCGGAGATGGAATAGACAGAAGTATCAATGTACTTTTTCAGTACAGCGACAGCTTCTGCTGCAGTGATTGGTTCCGGGCTCGGTGTAGGAGCCTGAGTCGCTGTAGCCACAGGCATTGGTGTTGAAGTTGCCGGTGTATCCGTAGTGGCAGCCGGTGCCTGGGATAATGTCGGCATAGCGGTAGGCGTTGCCGTTGCTTCCTGTGCCGGTGTTGTCGTGGATGCTGCCGTTGGCGAAACAGTCCCTGTCACAGAAGGCTTATTATCATTACTTTTAAAGAAAGAACCGCAGGCGGTCATAGTTAAACTAATCGCTGCAATTCCAATTATCACGGTTATTTTTTTCATTTTGCTCCTCATTCCTGCGTATGGATTACGCAATTAAAATCTATTCCTTATTATTATGCCTGTTTTTATAAAATAATGCAATATCAATTCCAACACTTGTCAGCTTTTCAGCCTTTCTTTACATTGAAATAGCTTCGTTTTATGTACAAAAACAGTTTTTTAATGAAGTTTTAGAGTAAATAAGTAACACTTTTTCACATCATTCTATACAGTATCACATTTTGTGAATCAAATGCATTATATTCTCGTATTATCTTTTGTTTTCATGTATGCCATCTTTTTTTATTCGAAAATTGCAATTTTGTGCTTGACTTTTGTGATGTATGGTATATAATATACTTACAACTAAACATTTTATAAATGTTAGTGATGGCCTTGCTAGCCTCCCGGAGTATTGTGTATTCTCCCCCCTCACGCAATAAGATTACATAATAGCTCCTCCTCTCTTGCATTGAGCGTAGATCCCCCAAGTCTACGCTCATTTATTTTGTCTAAATACTGAGCGCACAAAAAATCGTGAGTACCGAAACACATTCAAATGCAATGTATTTCGGTACCCACGATTTCTATTCATTTAACTTATTGGTCTCTTTTATTACCTCTTAACTACTTTTCTATTTCCCTTTTCATTTACTTTTCTAATAACTTCTTTGTTTACTTCTTTCTTGTCTTTTTATTTGCCGTACTTTTCTGTCAGATACGTAATATAATACTCTGCGTTCAACGGTTCTCCGGTAATCTCCATGAGCATCTCATTCGTTGTTTTGGTCTTGCCCCACTTATGAATGTTCTCTTTCAGGAATTCACGGATCGAAGACAGATCACTTTCCAGCAGTAGCTTTTCAATCGGCATTTTCTGATTCATATAATGATACAACTGAGCAGCAACGGCATTCCCCAATGCGTAGGATGGAAAGTATCCAAAGCTGCCGCCGGACCAGTGCAGATCCTGTAAAATACCAAGTCTATCGTTTGGTGGTGTCATACCAAGGTACTCCTGATATTTTTCATTCCAGACCTTTGGCAGGTCTTTTGTCTCAATTTCATTATTGAATATCATCCGCTCAATCTCATAGCGGACCATAATATGAAGCGAATAGGTAAGTTCATCGGATTCTGTTCTTATAAATCCAGGTTCTGCTTTGTTTATCCCCGCTATGAACTGATCCAGTGATACATCGCATAATGACTCAGGGAACGTGTCTTTTAATTTATCCCAGATAGGGGTCCAGAAAGCTTTGCTTCGTCCAAGCATGTTCTCATAGAATCTTGACTGGGACTCATGCATACCCATCGATGTTCCACTCCCGACCGGAGTGAGGGTCAGTTCATCACTGACACCCATTTCATACAAGGCATGCCCTGCCTCGTGAATAATGGAGAATATACTGCTTTCCAGATTATTCTCATAATAATGCGTCGTAATTCGTACATCGTGATTATGGAATTCCATGGTAAATGGGTGCTCACTCTCCGCCAGAACCCCACGTTTAAAATCAAACCCAACATATTCTGCAAGGAATTTTCCAAATTCAGCCTGCTTGTCACTGGCAAAAAAACGCTCATTATACGACTTATCAACTTCGCCCTTTTCTCTGACCTTTGCAAGCAGCGGTACAACTGCCTCTCTGATCCTTCCAAAGAATTCATCAAGCTCTTTTGTTGTAAAGCCTTCCTCGTAATCATCCAGAAGAATGTCATAAAGCTTCTGTCCTTCTTTTGCGCGGTAGCCAGCAAACTTCTTCTGTATCTCAATAATCCTGTCCAAGGTCGGCATATAAGAAGCATAGTCATCATTCTGCTTTGCTTTCGCCCAGATTGCGGCGGCTTCTGAAGTCAGTGCTTCAAACTCCATATATTCTTCTGCCGGAATCACCTTGATTTTTTCTATGTCTTTTGCCATGTTCTTCACAATAGCTTTTTCTTTCCAGTCAAGTGTTTCCTGTTCTTTTGGCTGTGAAAGCTTCTCTAAAAGTTCCATGACCTTGTCATTCACTGCTGTGTGATAGTATTCACCGGACAAAATCCCAAGCACACCCGATGTATTTTTTATGGCTTCTTCCGGCGCCAGTGTTTCATTATCCCAGTGCAGCATCGATAATGCGGTACCAAGTGCTGCGCTTTTTTCAATGTAGGTTTTCAGTTCTTCATAATATGCATTCATAGCATCCTCCCTTATTTGCAAAAAAGATTCAAATACAATGTGTTTTATACGCTCCTCTTTTCATAATTTTTACTCATTCAAGGTTCTGAGGCACCATCGGCTTTTATTGACAGTACCTACTTTATATTACTCCACCCTGTAAAATTTCTCAAGTTTAACCATTGATTTTTTATGAATTTTTCTTATACTAAACTTATGAAGTTAGGGTCTAACAATACCCTGCAGATGACTATAATAAGATCAACGTTTATCAAAGGAGAAGATGAATGAATAAAAATCAACGAGCGCTAACACCGCCTATGGGATGGAACAGCTGGGACTGTTATGGGGCTTCCGTAACGGAAGAAGAGCTTCTTGGCAATGCAGAATATATGGCTGAGAATCTCAAACAATTCGGATGGGAATACATAGTCTGCGATATTCAGTGGTATGAGCCGACGGCTGAATCCACCGATTACCATAAGTTTACTCCTCTTGTTATGGACGAGTACTCAAGGCTTCTGCCTGCCGTCAACCGTTTCCCTTCAGCAAAAGACGGCAAGGGATTCCGTCCGATTGCAGATAAAGTTCATGCCCTTGGTCTTAAATTCGGTATTCATATCATGCGTGGTATTCCAAGACAGGCCGCTCATCAGAACACAAAAATTCTTGGAACAACAGCAACCGCCAGAGAAATCGCACATCCCTACTCCATCTGTTCCTGGAATACAGATATGTATGGAGTCGATGCAAGAGTGCTAGGAGCTCAGGAATACTATAATTCCTTGTTCGAACTGTATGCCTCCTGGGAAATCGATTTTGTTAAAGTAGATGACATCTGTGTTACAGAATTCAAGCCACATGACCTGTATTCTGCAAAAGAAGAGATTGAAATGATAGCAAAAGCCATTGAAAACTGTGGTCGTGATATCGTACTCAGCCTTTCTCCCGGTCCGGCTATGATCGAACATGCCGACCATCTTCGTGAGCATGCCAATATGTGGCGTATGACCGGTGATCTTTGGGATAACTGGCCATCCTTAAAAGCTATGTTCGACCGCTGCAGGAACTGGGCACCTTTTGTTTCAGAAGGCTGCTGGCCGGACTGTGATATGCTGCCTCTTGGTCACATAGCCATCCGTTATGGAGACAAAGCTACCGCGAATCGTATGACCTTTTTAACAAAAGATGAGCAAAGAACTATGATTACCCTATGGTCCATCTTCCGTTCTCCGCTTATGATGGGCGGTGAGATGCGTGATAATGACGAGTATACACTCTCTTTGTTAACCAATGAAGAAGTTCTTTACGTTCACCGCAATACCCATGGAGCAAAAGAGATTCAGCGAGTTGACGATTTGATCCTCTGGCGTACGCAAGATAATGAGAATAACACTTACATTGCTGCTTTTAATATAGGTGAGGTCACGCAAATGCTTGCTCTTTCAAGCATACCGGACTCCTCTTCCAAAATATTTCGTGACCTTTGGGAGAAAAAAGACCTTGAACCAGCCGCAACTGAGTCCATATCACTTCCTCCACATGGCGCTGTTCTTTATAAACTTTGCTAAAAGCAGTACCGTTTCAGACTTGTTTTTCTCTGTTTTCCCATAAAAAATTTTATTGTTTTTTTTGTTCTAAAATGCTATTCTTAGTATCGCTGACCGCCGGACACCGTGCCGGCGGTATTAATTCGTATTTATATATGAGGTCATAGAATGAAAAATCTGATTGCTCTTTTGCAGCGGGACGGCAGCAAAGACATGACAAGCGGATCACCGCTAAAGCTAATACTTACCTTTACCATACCGCTTTTGATTGGTAATGTATTTCAACAGTTCTACAGTATGGCTGATACCATTATTGTGGGAAAAATTATTGGTGCCACTGCATTAGCTGCGGTCGGCACTACCGGACCGATTAATTTTCTGGTCCTTGGATTTATAATAGGTCTGACCAGTGGTTTTGCTGTTATCACTGCTCAGTACTTTGGTGCTAAGGATTTTCATTACCTGAGACGCTCAATCGCTGCCATAATCAAACTATGTATTATTACGGTCATTAGCATAACCATACTGTCTGTTTTTTCCGCACGATCTCTGCTTGTGATGATCAATACCCCCTCTGACATCATTGATGACGCTTGGTCATATATTGTAATAATCTTTGCCGGTATAGCCACGATGGTTCTCTACAATATGTCATCAGGAATACTTCGGGCACTTGGCGACAGCAAAACACCACTGTTCTTTTTGATTCTGTCCTCTCTTTTGAATATCGGCTTTGATTTTCTTTTTATCCTGGTCTTTCACTTGGGCGTTGCCGGTGCTGCTTTGGCAACGGTCATATCGCAGGGTGTTTCCGGAGTTCTCTGCCTGATTTATATGATTAAGAATTATCCTTATCTGGCTCCTGAAAAAGGAGACTGGAAATCAAATCCTGCTTTTTACTGGCGCCACCTTCGTATCGGCCTGCCGATGGCATTTCAGTTTTCGATCACAGCCATTGGTGTTGTGGTGCTTCAGGGAGCCTTAAATTTATTTGGTTCTGTTGCCATTGCTGCCTTCACGGCTGCTACCAAGGTCGAACAGCTCGTTACACAGCCGGCGGGTTCTTTCGGTGTAACAATGGCAAATTATGCCGGTCAGAATCTTGGTGCAGGAAGACTTGACCGCGTCCGCGACGGTGTAAGAAAATGCACTATTCTTACCTTATCCTTTGCAGTTGCCGGTTTGATCATTCTACAGCTTTTTGGAACTGAATTGACCAATCTGTTCGTGAACAGCTCTGAGCCTGCTTACCTTGAGATCCTGTCACTCTCAAAACGTTATCTTACCCTGTGTTCTCTCTTTTTCCCTGCTTTATTCCTGCTTTTTGTGCACAGAAATGCGCTTCAGGGGATTGGAAGAAGTTTTATGCCGCTTATGGCCGGCGTCTTTGAACTTGTTACCCGTGTTATTGTTGCCATGACGCTGCCGCAAGTACTTGGATTTACCGGTATCTGTCTGGCTGGCCCCTTTGCCTGGGTATCTGCCGCTGCCCTTTTAGCGGTCTCATACTTTGTGATTATGCGACAGATGAAAAAGCAAAGAAGGATTTTTTGAAGCAAATGAATACAAAAGGTTCCATACAAAATTCAGAAGAAAGCGTGATGTCTTTCGAAAGAATGTGGTATGGAACCTTTTTATATATGATTCAGGCTTAATTATGATTCAGGTTTAATTATGATTCTTTTTTTGAATCAGGTTAACTATGATTTTTTTGTTTCAGGCTCAATTATGATTCATTTTATGACTATTCAATTGCTGCAAAGCCTTTGTCGATGTCTGCGATGATATCATCTACATTTTCAAGTCCACAGGAGAAACGGATCATTCCGCTGTCAATTCCAGCCGCAACGAGCTGTTCATCGGTCAGCTGTCTGTGCGTTGCTGATGCCGGATGAAGGACACAGGTACGAATATCCGCTACGTGTACAACGTTGGATGCCAGTTCCAGGTGATCCATGAACTTCACTGCATTTTCTCTCCCGCCTTTGATCGAGAAGGTAATGACACCGCTGCACCCATCCGGAAGGTATTTCTTTGATAGTGCATGGTGCTTATCTGTTTCAAGTCCCGGATAAGTCACAGAAATAACCTTGTCGGACTTTTGAATATACTCAGCGACTTTCTTTGCATTCTCACAGTACTGCTTCATACGCACCGGCAATGTCTCCAGTCCAAGATTCAGCAGAAAGGCTGAATTTGCTGCCGGGTAACAGCCAAAGTCTCTCATCAACTGCATTCTTGCTTTAATGATGTAAGCCATCGGTCCAAAGGTCTCGGTATAAGACACACCGTGATAACTAGCATCCGGCTCAACAAATTCCGGAAATTTTCCATTGGTCCAGTCAAATTTGCCACCGTCAACGATAACACCGCCGCCCTGTACGGCATGACCATCCATGTATTTTGTCGTAGAATGAACAACGATGTCTGCGCCCCATTCAATCGGACGGCAAAGAATCGGAGTTGCAAACGTATTGTCAATGATCAGCGGAACCTTATTTTTATGTGCAATTCCTGCGAACTTCTCAATATCACATACCGCAAGTGCCGGATTTGCCAGTGTCTCACAGAAAAAAGCTTTTGTATTTGGTTTAAATGCTTTGCTGATCTCTTCTTCGGATGCTTCCTGATCTACAAAGATACATTCAATTCCAAAACGTTTCATGGATACTGCGAACAGATTCACCGTTCCCCCGTAAATCGTTCCTGTTGAAACAAAGCTGTCTCCTGCACTGCAGACGTTCAAAATAGAAAGCAAAGAAGCTGCCTGACCGCTTGTCGTACACATGGCTCCCACACCACCCTCAAGTGCTGCGATTTTCTTTTCCACTGCATCTACTGTAGGGTTCGCAAATCTTGAATACATAAACTCCGTTGGCATATCAAAAAGCTGAGCTATATGCTCTGTGGAATCAAAGCAGTAGGTCGTGCTCTGTACGATCGGTACGACTCTGGGATCACCATTTTTTGGTGTATATCCTTCATGCAGACATTTTGTTTCTATTTTCATGTTATCCTCCGTTCTTGTGCTTGAACTTGTGTTTACTTTATATTTTACTCATGTTACCATGGTTTATTTTTTGCGTCAAGAAGAAACTACGAGTGAAATCTTCTTGATTTTCCCATTGACAAAGATAGGATTCATGCTATAATCTAAGCAACATTTGAATAAGCTCGTCTTCAGGGCAGGGTGTAATTCCCGATCGGCGGTAAAGTCCGCGAGCGTGCTGACTCTGGTATCTTTCATTGAATGAATATAAAGATCCAGTCAGAGAACACGCAGAATTGGTGCAACTCCAATACCGACAGTTAAAGTCTGGATGAAAGAAGGCATATCATATATTAGGACCATACTTGGTTTTAATCTGTTATTGCACACCCGAAGACCTTTCTTCGGGTGTTTTTTCGCTTAAAGGCTTCGCCTTTAGCCTTTTTATTCATCAACGTTTGTGTACCGCTTCCTGATTATCAAAGCTGGCTGCACCTACGACCGCACAAAAATATGTGCCAATAATAAGTGCGTATAAAACGCAGAAATGAGGATTAAAATGAAAGTAAAAGATTATTCAGCACGAACAAAAAAAATAGTCCTTCTTGGACTTTTGTCTGCCATAGCTCTGGCCGTCGTCATTGCTTTCCGGATTCCGATCGTATTATTCCTTAAATACGAACCAAAGGGTGTTATTATCGCCATCGGTGGTTTCCTGTATGGCCCGCTTGCCGCATTTATTATTACAACGATTGTATCGATTATTGAAATGTTCACAATCAGTTCGGATGGCATCATCGGCCTGATCATGAACATCTTTGCGACCGGAGCCTTTGCCTGTACAGCCGCTTTTGTATATAAGAGAAAGCACACCCTCACCGGTGCATTTTTTGGACTTGTACTTGGAAGCATTGCAATGACGATCATCATGCTGATCTGGAATTATGTAATCACCCCTTACTATATGGGAATCCCAAGAGAAGAAGTCGTTGCACTCTTAGTACCGGCGATCCTTCCCTTCAACCTCTTAAAGGGCGGTCTGAACACCGGGCTTACCATGCTTTTATACAAACCAATCTCAACAGCACTGCGTAAAGCCGGCCTTCTTCCATCCTCCGCACCGATGGAACAGCCACAGAAAAAACTGAACCTTGGCCTTTTGTTACTTGCTGCATTCATCCTGATCACCTGCATACTTCTGATTCTTGCCATAAACAATATATTATAATAGAGGTATCAATTATTGAAGACGAATGTCAGTTCTGAGAGAAATTCAAAGTTTTTTATCATCCTACCTATATTGATCGTGGTTCTTGCTGCAGGTGTTTTTGCTTACACCTACCTGAAACCATATTATTATGTAAGTCTGGATGTAAATCCGGGTATTACCTATGAAGTTAATCGATATGAAAGAATTCTCTTGGTCGAAGCGGCAAACGAGGATGCCATGTCCATTGTCAGCAGGCTTGACATCAAGAACCTGTCCATTGCGGAAGGTATTGAACAAACCGTAAGTGTGATCAGCGAGGATGGCTACTTTACCGATGCAGCAGGTTCGATCTATCTTGCCACTGCAGGTGCAGATAATCTAAAATCATCCCGGCTGGCGCTTGCCCTTAAGTCATCCCTTGAACAAAGTAACAATGAAAACGATATTGTTGCAGAGGTTCTTGCCGCTACCGTAACGCTTGAGACGGTAGCGGAGGTAAAATCACTTGATATAACAGCAGGGAAATATGATCTTATAAAAAATCAGCTGAAAGCAAATGTTAGTGATGATACCATCAATGCCTCAATCAATGATCTGGTTTCACAAAAAAGTACCGATGATGTTGTGGATCCTTCTTATGTAATTCAATCCGTGAAGGCCTATATGGAGAATGATAAAGACTCCTTTATGGAAGCGATTTCTGTGCTTGCAGATGCACTGCCGGGTATTGAAAAGTTATCCTATGAAGATGCAAGAACCTTTTATGCTTATTTTATTGAAACTCATATGAACATTGACCTTTCCTCACTCAGTGAGGAGGACGCCGTTGCTCTGGTTACTGATTTCATGACAACAGAACAACTGGCAGAGGCACAACAGTACAAGGTCGATATCACCGGACTCTCCCTTCTTGATGCACAGCTTAAAATAGAAGCTGCAAAGCAGGAACTTATGCGGGAAGAAGCAACCGAATTAAAAGAAAAAGCAGCTTTCTATGGCATCGATATCACTGGACTGTCAAAAGAAGAAGCCTGGAAACTGATTAAAGAACTGCAAATACAGGATGAGAGCAACGGAACAGCTCCTGACTTAACAAATCCGGATGAACTGGCTGCACAGGCAGAAAAATTTGGTGTGGATATAACTGGGTTGTCACAGGAAGATGCCATTGCGCTGGTGAAGGAAGCTATGAATACCAAGGATGCTCCAACAGTCGGACCCGCAAGCGGTACCCCCGGTGTTGAAAGCTGCAAAAGCTACGCAGAAAAGATCCAGTATGATCTGACCGGTATGTCAGACGAGCAGATCATAGCAACAATCGAGCCAATTATGCGGGCTGACAACGCATCCTATCTGGGTCTTGATCTATCCGGTATGAGCGAAGAAGAAGCATGGAAGGTAATAAATGAAGCCCAGTTCAACCAACTTGTTACTGATCTTGCCAATTATGGTGTTGATACGACCGGTATGAGTTTAGAACAAATGTATACAGCACGCAGAGAGAAGCAAGTTGAAGAAGAAGCGGCACAGGCGATTCAGGATAAATGGGATGAACTAAGAACCAGAACCATTACGGTTGAAGCTGAACTTGATTTCACCGGGTTGAGTATCGAAGAAGCGGAAGCACTCGTCGTAGCTGCGGAAGATTATTATCGAATCAGAAAGCCTTTGCTTGAGCAGGCAGGTCAATGGGGATTTGATGCATCCAATATGACAAATGAAGAGGTCGATGCAAAGATAAAAGAACTGTTACAGACACCTCATGATTTTCCGGATGAAGAAGAAAGTAACTAATTCTATTTACTTCAAAATGAGCTTTTGCATGTACGATTGTACTATCGTAAAGCAAAGGCTCATTTTTCATACAAAGATCTATGAACTGTGAGTCATACATGTCTGAACTCCTCACATTTTCCATGTTTGTCTATCGGTATGACACCGCAGCAATATCCGTCATCATTGTATAAACAGTAATCACAGCAAAACTCCTGTATTATTTCTCTTTTAGACTCATAATTTCTTTTTTCTTCTTTGTCCAGGTCCATTCTTCCTCTTTTTATCAGCATAGCATTCCACTTCCTTTCGACTTCTCTTTTAATGATTGCTTTATTGTAAATTTTAGAATAAACTTATCCTATTACAATATGTGACAATCATTGTGACAGTAATTATTTGTCACTCGTTAACAGGAGGAACTGATGTCTGATTTTTCAGAAAAGTTTAGAACTTTAGTTGGGAATAGCGGTTATTCAACGTACGCATTAGCAAAAAAGTGTAATATAGAAAGAACACTTCTTCATCGTTATGGAACGGGTGAACGTCTTCCTCAGACACTCGAGACCATCTTTCTCTTGTCCGACCGATTGATGCTATCCAGTCATGATACAAACGAATTAGTACGTCTGTGGAACATGGAACGCATTGGAAAGAATGTCTATGTTCAGTGTGAATGCATTAAAGAACTCCTGGAAAACTTATCCAAAGTAACGAAATGGAATCCTTCCTTCAAAAATATTGAAGCGAAACACTCCATGGAAACAATCCCCCCTCGTATACTCTTTCACAGCACAATGGAATTGGAGCATTATCTACGCATCATTCTTGACTTTGAATCGCAGAAAAAAGAATTCAAGATTCAGTTATGTATGCAGCCTTCCTATGCATTCCTTACAAATACCCTTCTGGAACACTCACAGAAACGTGAGCTTTCTGTAACACAGCTGATCTGTTTTAACAGACAGCGGGATTCCATTCATAAAAATGCACAGTATATGACTAATATACTTCCCCTTGTTTTTCATCTGTCCAATTATGAAGCAAAAGTTTATTACAACGATGCAGAACAGCATATCAATCCAATGTCTATACTGCCAAATCTTATAATAACAGCGGAGTTTATCTTACTTTTTTCACTCGATGCTGATTACGGTATTATTTATCATGATTCTGAAATGCACGACTTCTATTCTGCTATTTTTTCAGAACTTTCGAACAACTGCAAAACCATCAATAAAGATGTTGCCAATGTCGAAGAATACATGCAGTTATTATTAAATAAGAACCTGGCTTATATGATTAATGAAAACCCATGTTTTGGAATCAGTTTACGAAAAGAATTCCTTGATCAGGTCGTAAAACCTGATGTTCCCTACCGAGAACTGCTGATTGAAATGACCGAAGTTGATATACTGAAAAGAACCGAAGAAAAGAAAATTCAGGCTACTGCCTTTTTTACAAATGCCGGAATGACTACCTTCCTCGAGACAGGTCGTGATAACGAGTTCCCTCCTGAACTGTATCGGCCCCTCACAATGGAAGAACGCAAATATGTTGTCAATCGTACCTGCCATCCTGATTTACAGGACTACATCCACAATCATCTGATTCATGACGATTCCTTCCATTTTCAGTCCGATATGACCATTCTGGTCGAGACAGCAGGCGGCTCTGTTATTATCCAAAAGCCAGCAGGCTTACAGGGCCGAAAAACCGTAATTTTTGAAGAAAGCAGTATAAACGAAATGTTCACCAGCTTCTTTGAGAATGCTGAGACCATGCACCTGGTAGAAAGCTTTGAGGCTTCGCTTTTCTATATGAAAAAAAGTGTTGCAGAAAATTAATAGGGAAACAATTCTCTGCAACACCTCTATTGGATTAATTCAGATCAACAGATACCCTTCCTGATCCTCCGTCAATGACCAGATTATACTCATTCCCTTTATTATCTTTTTCGTAATCATTCCTTTTTTCACCATTAATCCAGATTCCGCCGCTGCCGGCATCTGTGTCAATGTCGTAATCTTCAATATCACCATTTGCAACAACGGTCACATAACCGGAACCGCTGTTAATGCTGATACTTCCATTAATACTTCCTTCTGAAACCTTGACTCTTCCGGAACTGCTGTCCAGCACAAACTTTCCCATGTCGACAGCTTCCATTGTAACACTTCCGGAGCCACTGTCAAAATCTACTTCACCAAGATCACTGTCTGTGATTTTTATGCTACCGGATGAAGTATTAAAACCAGAACTGACTGCCTTCAATTTAGTCATGGATACAGATCCTGAGCTTGAATCGACTTCAAGCGCTTCTGCTTCACAAGCACTTGCTGTGACCGAGCCTGAGCCGCTGTTTATTGCCAGCCGATCTGCGTTGATTCCACTGATTGTAATTTTACCTGATCCACTATTAATGGAAGCTTCCTCTGCATAAAAGTCCTCCGGTATTGTGATCGTTACTTCTGTATTCAGATTCCATGAACTCCAATTGAACCAGAAGGATACATTTGTTGTTCCACCATTTTCATACCCGACATACAATGTGCCATTTTGAATTTCTGCAATAAAATTTTCCGGTACATTTTTTGCTTCTACATGAAAACTATCACCGGATACAATGACCATTGATCCATAATAATTATTAATATCAAGGTTCTTTATGTCTGCCTCATCAAAATCCTTTGTAAAGCTTATTGCGTTGTCGTTTGTCACTTCAACCTCCTCAAAAATCGTAGTTCCTGTAACCTGGTCAATCAGATGCAGACCAGCGACAAGTCCAACGCCTGCCTGTATGATCAATGAAATAATACTAACTGCCAGCATTACCGCAAACACAATCGAACAATATTTTACAACTCTCTGAAATGTTGTCATCTTATCTTCGCACCTCCAAACAGATTTACTGATGTTACGTATACAGTAATCGTAGCGTCCGGATTTTTCTTCACTTTATTCTCAGTGCCTCCGAATATTGAGGTCGAAGAGGATTTCACATTCGCATAGGATGGAACAATCACATCAACTCCACCAAAAACACTGGTCGTACTAATAAGAATGTCTTCCGTGATTTGTGCATCTCGCAGGTCGATTACCGAACTTCCAAACACCGCATTCGTTTCACACCCAAAAAATGGTCCGGCCGGTGCAATCTTTTGTGCTGAAAAAACAGCCGCGTATTCTCTTCTTTCATACTGTCTGGCCCTTTTCAACAAATCTCTCTTTACACCAAAAAGGCTTTTCAGGATTACATTTAATCCGATTACTATCAATAGAATAGGTAAAATCAACTGCCATACCATACTCGTTGTAATCAGATCCGGTACCTGATAAGTCATCAGTAAAAGTATACCAATCACAAAACCTATCGTAGAACCCACACCAAAGCTATATCTGATCATCCCGATACCACAAGGTATAATCAGTATTAATGTCCACCATCCCGGGAAGAATAAAGTAAACTCCCAAAGGTCAAAAACTTTTCCAACGATCAGTACGCCAAGCAGCAGCCAAAAGATGCCCCACAGAATGCTACTCAATCTGTTTCTCATAAATAATCCTCCTATTCCGATTCCCATTACACAACTTTTATCTGCCTTTATAGTACGATAGGGCTAAGGGAAATGCAAGTTAGAAAAGCATTAGAAATCGCTTAATGCTTGGTTTTTATAGGGGGAGAAGCGACTAAAAATCTCAAGCAGACAAGGTGTTTCAAACTCTGTGTAACGGATAGGAATTCCCTGCCCCAAAATCCCGAAAAAAAAATTCTGATACCGAAACGGCACCAGAATTCTGTTCTCATATATTCTATATGAAATTATGCGATTTTGCTTTTTGCAAGATCAGTTAAAGCTTTGAAGCCTTCTGGATCGCTGATCGCCATCTCGGAAAGCATCTTTCTGTTTACTTCAACTTCAGCAAGCTTTAAACCGTACATCAACTTGCTGTAAGAAATATCATTCATTCTTGCAGCTGCATTGATACGTGCGATCCATAATCTTCTGAACTGTCTCTTTCTTTCTTTTCTACCTGCGAAAGAGGAAGTTAATG
Organism: Clostridia bacterium; assembly: GCA_003249225.1. Taxonomy (GTDB): domain Bacteria; phylum Bacillota; class Clostridia; order Lachnospirales; family Lachnospiraceae; genus SZUA-448. The sequence continues at coordinate 208,020 of QKJQ01000037.1, forward strand.
CACGCATAACAGACTGTTTTGCTACTCTGTACTGCTTAGATCTGGCTCCTCTATAACCTTTAGCCAGTTTTAAAACTCTGTTATGTCTTTTCTTAGCGTTCATTCCGCCTTTAACTCTAGCCATTATTTAATTCCTCCTTCTTCTATAAGTATGGTAATATCTTCTTCATATTTTTTTCGTTTGTCTTATCCATCATTTCCGGCTTACGAAGATCTCTCTTGTTCTTACGGGATTTCTTTGTTAAGATATGCTGTTTTCCAGCTTTCATTCTTTTCAGCTTTCCAGTTCCGGTAATAGTAAAACGTTTTTTTGCAGCTTTGCTTGTTTTTAATTTCGGCATTTTATTTCCTCCTTTAGCTTCTTATAATATCCGCGAATTCAATAACTTGGTTCACGTATTATTTCTTTTCGGTCAAAAACATAGTCATGCTTCTGCCTTCCATTTTCGTCGGTTTATCGAGGACTGCGACATCTTCGAGAAGAGCCATAAAGTCATCGAGGATTTTTTTGCTTGAACCGACATGCGCCATTTCCCTACCACGGAACCGAAGAGATATCTTAACTTTGTCTCCCTTGGTCAGGAATTTTCTTGCAGCATTAGCTTTTGTTTGCAAATCATTTGCATCAATATTGGGAGATAAACGGATTTCTTTCACTTCGGTTACTTTTTGCTTTTTCTTTGCTTCTTTTTCTTTTCTTGCTAACTCGTATTTGTACTTACCATAGTCAACAATTTTGCAAACAGGCGGTTTTGCTGTAGGGGCAATCTTGACAAGATCAAGATTCGCTTCCTGTGCCTTTAAAAACGCATCCCTTGCTGACATAATACCCAGCTGTTCTCCGTCTTCGCCGATGAGACGAACTTCTTTATCCCTGATTTGCTCGTTAATCATTAAATCGCTAATCGTTCTGCACCTCCGTTTTGTGTGATAGTCTGCTGTTTTCAGATTGTACTCTTCCACATGCTGCCGATTACTTTTGTCATCGCAGCTGTTTCATGAGAACAGCATCCTGCGCCTTGGTTTCCTGCATCTTGTCATCCATTCTTTATGAACATAACGTTGTGAGCTGTCATTATGAACACAAAAAAAGGATGGCAAGCCATCCACTAAAATAACCAAATCAAAAAACACGGAAATATGAGCCGCATTTTAATATTGTCTGGAAATATTAACCCGTTCGCATTATAATAAAGATAAGCTAAGGGCGAGAGTGGATACTCTGCTTCATTTGCTTTTACAGCCAGACTATTATAACATTATAACTTCTTAACTGTCAACAACTATTTTACTATTTATATCTGATCTGCTATAACAGCACCCTTTTGGAATTCTATATCCTGCAGCGCGTAAATACTATAACCGTGCGAACCTGCCTTCGCATCGCCTTAGGAGATTCTATCATGAAAATATGTCAGTTGTCTATCAAAAATTTTAAGTCGATCAACGAACTAACGCTCCATGATATTGATAATGCTATGATTATTGTCGGTAAGAACAGTACCGGAAAGAGTTCAATACTTGATGCTATTCTTGCCATTACCGGGCTGTACAAAATAAGAGAAGATGATTATGCCGGAGTGGATAAACCAGTAGAAATCACTGTGGTTCTTGAAATCGAGGAAGATGATCTGCTTTATCTTCAAAGCAGATATGTTATTAGCCGGTATAAAAAATTTGATAAATGGAAGAAAGAATTCTGTGATAAACTTCCTACCTATCGAAACGGAAAGCTGTCCTTTACATTCATTGCAGCCAGAAACCAGAAGCCACGGTACACAGATGGGATAAAAAAGAACAATCCCTACATTCCTCTGGTTCTTCCAAAAATTTATCACATCGATACCGACCGGGAACTGACAGAAATCCAAGAGAATATTATCATGTCAAGAGGACATGAATCCCTGGACATACTCCGCAGCAAATCCTGTATGTTTGACTCTTCCCGCCCCTGCATTTATTGTTACCAATGCATTGGAATGATTGAGAAGAAAAAACCCATGGAACTTTCTGTTATCGAAACATTCAAACTTCTGGAATTCAAGCTTGTGAATCGGAACATCGAGGATTTTATTGAGCGGCTGAACTTTTATTTTCACAAGAATAACAATTCGATGCGGGATATCAAATATGCTATAGATTTTAATATGGATGAATTATTCCGTCTGAATATTGTGATATCAAACCGTCTGCAACCAAGAGAACATGCACTGACCTCCATGAGTGCGGGTATGAAGAGTATCTATATCTTCTCACTTCTGGAAGCTTATATTGAAGAGAACAGCCGTATTCCCTGTATTATTATAATGGAAGATCCTGAAATCTATCTTCATCCCCAGCTCCAGAAGACAGCCAGTGATGTCCTGTACCGTTTATCAAAGAAAAATCAGGTCATTTTCTCGACGCATTCACCGAACTGTATCTTTAATTTTAATTCGCGTCAGATCAAGCAGACATTTATGAATGAATACAGCAATACCATTGTAAATGAGCAGACCAACATTGACGAGATCCTCAATGACCTTGGTTATACCGCCAATGATTTTCTCAATGTCAGCTTTGTATTCATTGTAGAAGGAAAGCAGGATAAGAACCGTCTCCCCCTTCTCCTGCAGCAGTACTATTCGGAACTGACCGATGAACAGGGAAATCTTCGCCGCATCGCTATTATTCCGACGAACAGCTGTACAAATATCGAGACCTATGCAAATCTTCAATATATCAATAAACTGTATCTGAAGGATCAGTTCCTTATGATACGCGACGGTGATGGCAAAGATCATGATACGCTGGTCAACAGTCTCTGCGATTACTATCATCTACAAAATCAATATGATCAGGGCAGCATTCCTCGTGTCACCGAACGGAATGTACTGGTATTGAAATACTATTCTTTTGAAAATTACTTTTTGGATCCCGAGGTCATGGCAGAAGTCGGTATCATCCCCAGTGTGGAATCCTTTTACAGCATTTTTCTTCGAAAATATAAAAAGTATCTCCACAATATCAGCAGTATGCAGAAACTTGAAGAGGATTTTAACCTGTCTTTTAACACGGTCGAGGATGTAAAAGAGAATCTGGAGCTGATCAAGACCTATGTCCGGGGACACAACCTGTTCACTATGTACTATGCACGCTATAAAGGAGAACGTGAGCAGGAACTCTTGAAGAAATACATAGAAGTGGCACCCCGGTCAGTTTTTCAGGATATTTTGGAGCCTATCGATAATTTTGTCTATTTTGACAGCCGCAAAAAAGCAACGAATGATAATTAGAAAAAGACTGTTAAAAAAGAGTTCCTATCCAAGTCTGGATAAGAACTCTTTTGCTTTGCTTTCCTGTATACATTCAACACCTATTTTTTCAAGAAGGCTGACGCATACCCCATTTCCCGGTATCAGTACTCCAGAAAATGATCCGTCATATATCATACCTTTCCCACAGGACGGACTTCTGTCCTTTAGTATAGCATATCTGCACTGATAGAGCTTTGCCAGCTTTACTACTTCCTCTGCTCCTGTTTCATATTCTTTTGTTACGTCTTCACCTGTCTTTGTGATAATCTTATTCTCAAGAATCTCTGCCGGTGTTCGTGGTGTGGGCAGCCCACCAAAAATCTCCGGGCACACAGGAATCAATGTATGCTTTTCCATTAATTCATCAATGCAATCCAGTGATTTTCCAATACCGTTATAGGTGCAGTTCACTCCAAGCAGACAGGCACTGATCAATATATTCATAGTCACCGCTTTCCGCACATATACATTGTGCACCGACCATTTTCTTTAGAGCGTCGTCTTTCACTTTATCTTTTATATAATAATTTTTACGTTACTGCTTTGTGTTTCATTTTTTACGTTTCTGCTTTATGTTTCATTTTTTGTACTTTGTTTATTTGTACTTTGTTTAATCGTTTTTTGCTTCTTCTGCTGCTTCTTCTGCTGCTTCTTCTGCTTCTTCTTCTTTTACCAAGGGCTCCGCCATTGATACTTTTTCCTTCTTGAAGAATTTTCCACAGAGCAGGAATAATGCAACACCTGCAATCAAAATAAAGATTGATATGAATTGTGATGTTGAGAAAACACCTACATTTCCCCTTACATCCCCTCGAATAAATTCAAGTACAAACCGTCCAATGCTGTAAAAAATAAGATACAAAGCCCCGGTCTGACCGTAAGCCTTTAATCGCTTTGATACAAGGACAAGAATCGCAAAGCTTAAGAAATTAGCTGCACTGTATATCGGCTGTGATGGAATCAGGGATATACCTGCCGGAGCATTGGAACCAGAAGGGAATACAATCCCATACCAGGCATCTGTTTCTTTTCCGTAACAGCATCCTGCCATAAGACAGCCTATTCTTCCAAAACCCTGTGCTAAAGCAATTGTTGGTGCGGCAGCATCCAGATAAGGCAAGAATTTTAGTTTCTTAATTCTGCAATATACAATGGCTGCAAGAATTCCACCGATTATTCCGCCATAGACAACAAAGCCTTGTGCTATATCCAAAAGCAAGGATGGATCTTTTATTATACTTGGAAGTTCAGTAATCCAGAACAAAATCTTAGCACCCAAAATTCCGCCGATTACGCCCCATATTCCTAAAGAAAAAATCGGTTCAGGATCAATTCCCATCTTCTTTGATCGATATTCTGTTGTATAAAATGCAGCTATGATTCCAATGGCTATCATTAAACCATAAGAATGCAGTGTAATGCTTCCAATATGAAATAAATCTGGTCTCATTTTTTCTCCAATCCCCTCATAAACCATTCTTTGTGCTTGCAACAAGAAAAATCATACCATCTTGCTTCATTTTCCGCAAGTACTGTAATGTTAAGTTTCTCTAAACAAAGCAGTATTGCTTACCGAAGCACCGCATCGAGAAGCTGTCTGGTATAAGGATGTTTCGGGTCTTCGAACAAAGCTTTTGTACTATCCTGTTCTACGATTTCACCATGATACATAACACAGACTCTGTCACACATTCTACGTATGACATACATATCATGTGAGATAAAAAGAAAGCTCAAGTTTTCTTTCACACGCAGTTCAAGCAGAAGATCCAAAATTTGCTCCTGCACAGTTACATCAAGCGCAGAAACAGGTTCATCAAGTATAATTAATTCCTGTTTTAACATCAGAGACATTGCAATCGCAACCCTCTGACGCTGACCACCGGACAGTTCATGAGGATAACGCATTTTTATCTCTTCTGTCAGACCAACTTTATTTAATATACTGTTAATCTGCTGTTCCCGCAGTTCCTTCGTGTACATTTTGCTTAACTTTAACGGTTCCTGTAATAATTGATAAACTCTTTTAGCAGGGTTTAAACTGCCATATGGATCTTGAAATACCATCTGCGGTTGTGAATGATTCGTATCAATGACGCCGCTGATATCCTTTGTTAAACCAGCAACCGCTTTTGCCAGGGTCGATTTTCCGCATCCGCTCTCGCCAACAATACCAACAATTTCTCCTTTTCCTACCTGCAGAGATACCCCTTTTACCGCTTCGAACACTTTCTTTTGCTTCGATTTCTGGTTTCTCGTATTCTTATAAAATACATGAAGATCCTGAACAAACAGTGCATTGTTTTGCTGCAGATCGACGGATGGCTCATTTTCTGGGATTTCCTGTTCTGTCGCATCCACATTCTTTCCAAGTGCAGCACATAGAAGCTTTTTTGTATAAGTGTTCTGTGGGTTATTAAATATATCCTCTACACTCCCCTGTTCAACGATGCTCCCTTCATACATAACAAGTACTCTGGAACACATTTTACGTATGACAGTCAGATCATGAGAAATGAACACCATTGAGGTCTGATAATTCTGGTTCATCTTTTTTAACAAATGCAAAATTCTAGCTTGTACCGTAACATCGAGAGCCGTAGTTGGTTCATCCGCAAGCAGCAATCTTGGTTTACAGATCATTGCCATTGCTATCATGACCCTTTGTCTCATACCACCGGACAGCTGATGAGGAAAGCTGTGATACACTTTCTCCGTATCTTCCAGTCCGGCATCGGCAAGGGCACTCAGAACCCTCTCCTTTGTATTTCTCTTTACACCATGCAGAAGTAACTGTTCTTCTACCTGCTTACCAACTGTTAAAAGTGGATTTAATGAAGTCATCGGTTCCTGAAAAATCATAGCTATATCATTTCCCCTGATTGCCCTGAACTCTTTCTCTGCAAGACCTGTAAGTTCCTTCCCATTAAATCTTACAGACCCTTGCAGAATTTTTCCTTCTTTTTGTAATAAGCCCATTAGAGAAAGAGCAGTCATACTTTTCCCTGAACCCGATTCTCCCACGATTCCCAATACTTCGCCGGGCTTTACCTGAAAACTGATTCCCTTTACGACTGTTTTGATGTCATTTTCCCCGGCAAATCCTATAACCAGATCACGGACTTCCAATATATTTTCATTCTCTTGCTCTGCTTTCGAAGGTAATCTTTCAATATTGGATGCCGGGAGGAACATTCTCATCTGTTTTTTCAGATGTCCCCAGCCAGTACTTTTGTCCCCACTGGTAAGTCCTTCACCCATCAGGCTAAAACCAAGAACCGTAAAAACGATTGTAAGGCCTGGGGCCATTGCGTACCAAGGGGCAGAAAGCAGATAGGTCTGTGACTCGGAAAGCATGCGTCCAAGACTATAGTCTGTCGGCTGAGCTCCAATGCTTAAGTAGCTGAGTCCGGCCTCTGCCAGAACCGCATTATTGAATCCAATCATCATTGCCGATAGCAGAATTGTACGCGTATTCGGAAGTATCTGCAGGAACATGATCCGTAAAGCTCCCGCTCCCATTAGTTTTGCATTTAATACATAGTCTTTCCCTTTCTGTGCAATGAACTCACTTCTTGCAACTCTTGCAAAACTTGGTATGAATACAATGCCCAGCGTAAGTATTATCATATACTTTCCCGATCCGAATATACTGACCATCACAAGTGCCAGAAGTACACTCGGAAATGCTGCAAGTCCATCATTAATTCTCATAAGTATCTCGTCAACCGGGCCACCAAAATATCCAGTTATGGCGCCGATGGTTATACCTATGCTCCCTCCGATGACCACAGTCATTAGACCGACAAGAAAAGTAAGCTTAGCGCCTTCCATAACACGGCTGAAGATATCTCTTCCAAAGTTATCCGTACCAAACCAGTGTTCAGGACTTGGTGCCATATTCTTCAACAAAGCATTCATTGCACCAGGATCATACGGCGTATAGAACAATCCAATCAACACTGGGATCATAATCAACAGCACAAGACAGCTTCCCACTATGAAATTGAAATTACGATATCTGCCTTTCATGACAATCCTCTCTTCTTAGTTCGATTCCATTCTATTCCCTGATCTATCCAGCTTCCTTCTCAATCAATCCAGTTTATTCCTAGATCTATCCAGCTTCCTTCTCAATCAATCCAGTTTTATACTCAGACTAACCCAATTTTATTCCCGATTAATCCAGCTTTCTTCTCAATCAATCCAGTTTATTCCCGATCTATCCAGCTTTCTCTCAAACAATCCAGTTTACTCCCGATCAATCCAGCTTTATCCTTGGATCGATCCACTGATACAACACATCTACGATAAAATTAATTACGATAACCAGCATGGCTATGTACAGCACCACAGTCTGTACGACTGCGAAGTCCCGGTTCGATATGGCAACAACCAATGTCTTTCCGATTCCAGGCAGATTAAATACCTGCTCAACAATAATGCTCCCGGCAAATACATCTCCAATCACCATGCCCATAAAAGTGATGACCGGCAGTAAGGCATTTTTTAAAATATGATGAATCAGGATTCTTTCACTGCTGCTTCCTTTGCTTTTTGCTGTGCGCACATAGTCAAGGTTTTGTTCCCGCAGAAGCGAACTGCGAAGAAATTTTGCAGTCATTGCGATCTTGGGTATCGCGATGGCAATGGCAGGATAAATCAAGAATTTTAAGAATCCGCTAAAATCTTCAGCGGGATCCGGGCAGCTTCCTGTTTTGAACCAGCGAAGAGTTATGCCAAATATAAGAACCAGAATGATACCCATAAAAAAGGGCGGAATTGACATAAACGTCTGCGATAGGATCGTAATCAGACGGTCAATCCACCCATTTTCCTTTTTGGAAGCCAGTAATCCCAGAATCAAAGAGAATACAAGGATCATGGCGATCGAAAGAACCGCCAGCCAGGCAGTTACTTCCATTCTTTTACTAAGCAGTTGTGCAACCGACATGCTATACTGAGAAGACGTTCCAAAATCCCCTTTTATTGCGGATAGGAACCAATCAAAAAAACGCGCAAAAACACTGCGGTTCAGCCCCATAGCTTCCCGCAGTGCATCAATGGCAGCCTGATCCGCATCCATCCCAAGTTTTAGAGCTGCACTGTCTCCTGGTATGATCTGAAACGCAACAAAAGAGAACACCGAAACCAGAAACATAGTAAATAAAAGTGTTATGACCCTTTTAATTAAGAATTTCATCGGTGTCCTCCTGCTAAACTATTCCATATAATATACAGAAGCCATATCCTGAACGTACAACGGATAAAACGTATAGCCTCCAAGCTTTTTGCTTACAGCAACAATATTGGCAGGTGCCTGCAGATATACGGCAGATACCTCATCGGTAAGAATCTGCTGAATCTGTTTGTAATATGCTGTCTTTTCATCCCCTTCCGGCGTACTCACTGCCAGAGCAAAGGTATCATCAAACGCTGTACTGGTATAATTCATAAAGTTACTTCCGGATGTAGATGGATAGAACCTCAAAATGTTGCTGGGAGCAAGATTTGCATCAAGTCCAATGATTGTTGCTTCATAATCTCTAGCCTTATACACATCGGTATACCACGAAGCCCACTCAACCAGTTTTATGTCTGCAGTTATACCAATTGCAGCAAGCTGTTCTACCAGAACCTGCGCCGTATCGACATGGAACTTATAATTCGACGGTACTGTAATCGTCATGGAAAATCCATCCGGAAAACCAGCCTGTGCCAGCAATTCCTTTGCTTTTTCAATGTCCTGTGTATAATAGGTCTCAAGCGAACTGTCGTAATACTTTTTAAAGCTTGGGAAGATTCCTGTCTCACAGACTGTTCCCATACCATCTGCTACCATGTCAATGATTGCCTGTCGGTCGACTGCATAACAAATCGCTTTTCTAACATTAATATCATTGAACGGTTCTGCATTCCAATTCAGGAACAACGCCTGAACAAGCGCCATGCTGCCTACTTCGACATTATAATCATCGGACAGCTGTGATGCCTGATCTGCTGTCAGATAAGGAAATATGTCAATGCCGCCGGATAGTACTTCCAGAAATGCAGCATCTGCATCAGTCGAAATCTTGAACGTAACTTCATCAAGATAAGGAACTCCCGGTATATAATAATCATCATTTTTTACAATTACATAGCTTTGCAGAGGTGTATAGGATTCGAATTTAAACGGTCCTGTTCCCGGTGCCGCACCATCTGCGGTCGTATAGCCATCCGGTACAATTGCTGTTGTCATATAATTCAGTAACTCTGTATTTGGCTCCGATAACCGAATCACAACTGCTGATTTTCCATCCACTGTTGTCGCAGAAACATCCGTAAACGTAGAAAATGCCGATTCAATGCTTACTTCCGGATCGGAAGTCTCAAGCAGACCGGCACACCGTTTTAACGAATATATTACATCATCCGTCGTTACAAGCTCGCCGTTGTGAAACTTAACACCCTCCCGCAGGATAAATGTATACGTCATCTGGTCGTCTGATACGCTGTAATCGCTTGCAACTGCCGGAACTATATTACCATCTTCATCAGGCTTCATTAAGCCTTCATAAACATTATAAAATACTTCTCTGGTTCCTGCCGTTACAACTTTGTGCGGGTCAAGACTGTCTAAATCCTGTGAAATACCAACTACGATCGAACCACCATAAACAGGAGAACCGTCAGTCGATGCTGAATCATCGCTGCTTATCACTGTTCCGTTTTCCGAAGAAGCGTTTGCTCCGGAAGGTTCGGTGCCATTCTCGTTCGCGTTACCGTCCTGGCATCCGCCAAGTACAGCTGCAAATACGACGAAAAGCATAAGAAGAAACATCTTTTTCTTCATACTCATCCCTCCATATAATATTAACTTTTTTGTCTGCTGTTTTACCTTACTTAAATAAAAGGATTGCAAATAAACAGTCGACATTTAAACATTATATCGTTAACTTCAAAAAAATCAACTAATTTTACAAATTTGCCGATACCTGTTGATTTTTTAATATTATCCGATATAGTTACTATAGCATATTTTTTTCGATTTGTATATTGATTCTATATCAGAAAGCAGGTAGCCTATGAATCCGCTTGACCGACCATTAGACAAATCCTATCGATCTTCCCAAAGGACAGTCTCTCAGAGTTCATCTTCCGATAAATCATCTGTCACAAAGTCATCCGTTGCCAGTCAAAAACCGGCAACTTCCGAATTAGTTTCCGGCGATAAAATCAAAGGTGTCGTTACTGATATTGTTCAACGGGAAGTCAAACTTACTTTGAACGATTCCACCATCCTTACCGGGCGGCTGAATGATGCCATTTCTTTGTCTATCGGGCAAAGTGCTGAGTTTGAAGTAATACAGTCCACACAGAACCAATTACTGCTTCGCTTTCTTCCGGAAGGAAAAGCCCAGGCACAGTCCGGACTTATTTCAAAAGCCCTTGATGCCGCAAATCTTCCGAACAATGAACGCAATCAGACAATCGTTAAAGAACTTCTAAACAATCAGCTTTCGATCGATAATAACTCAATCCATAAACTTTTACAGCAGTCTCTCGCTTTCAAAAATACTTCAATCGCTACGCTGGCTATCATGAGTAAATATAATGTACCGGTAAATCCAGAAACAACGTCTCAGTTCGAAGCATACCGTAACTATGAACATAGAATCCTCGGACATCTTACCAATACAACCAGTCAACTGATAGAAATCATCGCGCAGCCAAATCTTCCTCAGGCAGCGGGTGCACATCAGAATCTGTTGTCAATGCTTACATCGATTCCTGTTTCCGAGAATTCCAGTTTATTAAATAACGATTTAACTTCTTCTGGAGCTTCTTCAAAATCAGCTCTTACAAACAATTCCTTGGCAAACATTACAGCTGCCTCTGATTTGGTAACTTCTGCATCTGAGAATCCACCCTTTGTTACCTTGAATCATAACACTGAGGTTATTCCAGGTTTTGAATCTTCTCATGAATCAGCAGCCTCATTTCCATCGGCAGAGACTTCTGGGCTTTCACCAGAACAGCAACTAGTAAACCCTCAGGAGAGTGGAGCACTATTGTCACAGGACAATATCACTGCCACATTATCAAAACCGGATACACCATTAGCTTCGCTCCTGCCACAAGAGGGACTGCAGTCTTTTTTCACTGCCATAGAGAATATTGAATATTTTTCAAGAACATTTTCCCCTGAAACACTTGCTGCCATAAAAGACGGCAGTATTAATATCCAGGATTTCCTGACTCAACTGGCAGGAAGCGCAGCTGCTTCTTCGGAATCCAATGCCGCATTTTCCGCTCTTGCAAATGATCCGGCCTATCAGAACTTTCTTCAGAAAGTATTGCAGCATCGCTGGACGCTTTCTCCTGAAGAATTGACAAAAGAGAACGCACTGGATGAGTATTATTCGAGACTAACCAGTGACATCAAACATACGGAGCAGTTCCTGTCCTCCTCTGCAACCTTGAATGATGCAGCAAATGCACTGCGCACAAGTGTTGAAAATCTTAAAGACATGCTTGATTTTCAGACCCTGCTGAATCAATTGTTCCCTTATGTGCAGCTTCCCATACGTTTTTCTGATAAAACAACACACAGTGAACTTTATGTATACACAAAAAAAGAAGCACTGCATAAGAATCCTCATGATATCAGTGTGCTTCTCCATCTTGATATGGAACAATTGGGACCGCTGGATGTCTATCTTGATCTGAAAGGTAATTCAATCAATTCCAGATTCTATCTGGATGACTCCTCTTCCGCCGCCTTGATAGACCAGTCTCTTCCTGAGCTTGCAGTTTCACTGGAAGCTATCGGTTATTCTTTTAAAAGTGAAATTATACTGCGTGAAGAATCCAGTGATCCTGTAAGTGATTTCATTGCACTGGAACACACAGAAGGAAGTGTCAAACGATATTCCTTTGATATGCGTGCTTAGATTTGAGTGCTAAGATTAGCTTACTTATTATGACGTCATTAAAAGCTGCGAAGGACGAACAATAAAAGTACCGCGCCAAGAGCCACAAAAAATAACATACCTTTTAAGCCAGGTTTCTTTATATGAAACCGTATGATAAAAAATGCTCCGGTAAGCAAAAGCGCGATGGCAAAGACGAACGTAAAGTATTCACCTGCGAATCTGCGAAAGCAAAAGACAAAAGGAAAAATGATTGCTGCATTCGTTACCGGCAATCCTTCGTAGTGCTTCCGTTTTTCTGCTGAACTCTTCTGTCTTTCTTCTTCGCTTACATTAAAATATGCCAGTCGGATTAACGCTGCCATTGGGAATAATAAAAGAATGAATTCGTAATACCATGTATTCATACCGATTGTAAAACCGATAACAGCAGGCAATACACCAAAGCAAACCAGATCTGCAAGCGAATCAATCTGAATGCCAAATTTTTTCTCTGATTCTGTACGTTTCCTGGTTCTCGCTACCTGCCCATCAAACATATCACATAAACCGGATATCATCAGACAGATAATTGCTGTTGTCGGCTGTCCTTTTGCTGCCTGCAAAATTCCAAACATGCCGGAAGCCAGACTTAGATATGTCAGAACAACAGTATAATTATAATAGCCTATCATATAGCCCATTCCCCTCTAAAATGTCCTCATTTGTAAACTCTGGGACATTCTTAGTATATCGAAAATATCAAATCACTGCAAGCAATTTATGATTTTAGAATTAATACACCTTCTGTGTCCAGCAATCCCCGGTGTTGAATTCTCCCTTTTTCTGTAGTATAATGATTTTGATTATCAACTGCCCGAAGGAGAAAGACATGATTTCGAATAAACAATATAAGCATAAGAACAATCCATTTAACCTTATTATAAATTGTATAACCGCTCTTGTATCTTCATTGCTGTTCTTATTCCTTGGTTTTTTGGGGGTATTGAATTTACAGCCCCTTTATTATCTGAATATAAAATGGTTCGATCTGCCTTCCCGCCTTTTGGTTTCTTCCAGTCTGTTGAAAGAAGATTATGCACAGATCATACACTACCTGCTTCCTTTTCAGGAATCTTCCCTTTCATTATCAATTCCACTAACAAACAGCAGTCTGGCTATTTTTTCAGATCTTCAATACGCCTTGTTTATACTATATCTTGCTACAATATTTTTAACCTTTTCCTTTGTACTCCTTATTATTCTTTTACGAAGGACCAAATACCAGGCATTTCTTGTTGCCGGTATTGTTACACCTGTTGTTTCCATAACATCCTGCAGCCTCCTGTTGATTTTTCCTGTTCAGATATCACATTTTCTGCATCATTTTATCTTTGGAAGAAGTTTTACTTCTGAAGATGAATCCTTTTTACTTTCTATGTTTCCAAAAGAATATCTTCTGCAATGCGGCGGATTAATCATACTTCTTTCATTAATCGCTTCATTTTTGCTGATAAGAAGTTATAGAAAACAGAAACAAAAAAACACAATAGATTCCCTGCTTCCAAAAAAACAAAATTATTACTATATTTAATATTTTATTCTACAGAATCGGAGGGCCTATGAAACGAGAGGATTATATTAGCTGGGACGAGTATTTTATGGGTATTGCCATGCTTTCTGCTATGCGAAGCAAAGATCCAAACACCTGCGTCGGTGCCTGTATCGTAAGCGAAGAGAATAAGATTCTATCCGTTGGTTACAACGGTATGCCAAGAGGATGTTCCGATGACGAGTATCCTTGGGAGCGAATTGGAGGGAATCTTGATACAAAGTATTTCTATGTCTGTCACGCAGAATTGAATGCCTTGTTAAATTATGATGGTCCCGGCTTAAAAGGTGCCAGAGTTTATACAACGTTATTTCCCTGCAATGAGTGCGCAAAAGCATTAATTCAACGCGGTGTTTCAGAAATTGTTTATTACTCTGACATGTATTCTGATTCTGAAACTACAATTGCATCAAAGCGAATGTTTTCATCAGCTTCCGTTTCTATCCGGGCTTATGAGCCTAGTGGAAGAAATGTATCCTTTAAATTATAATCAATCCATAAAACGACAAAGACCCGACCTCCAAATTATTTTTTGAGATCGGGTCAATTTTTACGTTCTGTTGATCATTCAGCTTTTGCAGCCAAAAGCACCTATCATGAAATCTTTTTGATATTTACAGTTCGATACTTTCCATCGCCGCCATAACATCTGCTTTGAACTTATCCCATTCATCCTGATTATCGACGTAGTACTTTGGACAGTCTGCTCCTGTAATATCATAGTGCCTCAGAATATCATCGCTTGTCAGATTGTATGTCTTGCATATCTTTGCTGTTAGTTTCACCAAAGAATCATAGGTTGCTCCAGTACATTCACCATCCGTATCGTCATGACAGTACTCGACCGCTATGGTATCTATGTTCCTGTCTTTTGATGCATATGCAATCTCATTCACCGGAATACACTGAATGATCTCGCCTTCAAGTCCTACAATGAAGTGACAGCTTGCATAAGCTTTTTCCGTAATTCTGAGTTGCTGAAAGTATTTTTGGACAGTGGAGGCGGCGGCGCCCGGATTCCCTACATAGTGTATAACAACACCAGTAACATCATCCATTTTGATTTGTGGCCTCGAGTAATCATTTACTGTTAGGAGCATTTCTGTTATTTCCACGTCACCGGCAGATGTCCAGACCGGATTTTCTCCGGCTGTTATTTTTTTGACCAGTGAAACTGCTCCCCAAAGAATCATTATCACAACAAGTAAAAAACTGGCTCCAATAACACCCAGACGTGCATAATGTTTAATTCTGCGTCTCCGTTTCCATTCATCCTTTGATAAAGTCTTCACGTTTGACCCCTCTCCTGTGTAAAACACTTCAAAGCTTATGCCTCTAATTTACGTCATCTATTCTTCTCTATTACTACTATTCCACATTTTTACTTATTCGTCAACACTATAATTTGGTGCTTCCTTTGTTATATGTATATCATGTGGATGGCTTTCTTTCAAGGAAGCAGCTGAAATCTTAATAAATTTACCGGTTTCCTTTAAGGTTTCAATGTCTTTTGCACCACAATATCCCATACCGCTTCGTAAGCCGCCCATTAACTGGAATACTGTATCTTCAACGGTTCCCTTGTAAGCAACCCGCCCTTCAACTCCTTCTGGTACAAGTTTCTTTGCGTCGCTTTGGAAATAACGGTCTTTGCTTCCGTTTTCCATTGCTGCAATCGAGCCCATGCCACGATATACTTTATATTTTCTTCCCTGATACAACTCAAAGGTTCCCGGGCTTTCGTCACATCCGGCAAATATACTGCCCATCATACATACATTGGCACCTGCTGCTATCGCTTTTGTAATATCACCGGAATACTTGATACCACCATCTGCAATAATCGGAATACCATATTCTTTAGCAGCATTAAATGAATCCATGATTGCTGTAATCTGTGGTACACCAATGCCTGCAACAACACGAGTTGTACAGATCGAACCAGGTCCGATGCCGACTTTTACACAGTCAACGCCTGCTTCAATCAGATCTCTTGTTGCTTCACCTGTTGCGACATTGCCGGCAATAATCTGTAAATCAGGGAATTTACTCTTAACTTCTTTCACTGCATTTATTACATTGATGGAATGTCCATGTGCTGTATCAATGACAATCGCATCAACTTTTGCTTTATTAAGTGCTTCCACACGCTCCAGCATATTTGATGTAATACCAACTGCCGCCGCGCATAAAAGTCTTCCCTGCGCATCTTTCGCTGATAAAGGATACTTGATCTGCTTTTCGATATCTTTAATGGTAATAAGACCTTTTAAATTCCCCTCATCATCTACGATCGGAAGCTTCTCTTTTCTGGCCTTCGCAAGGATCTTCTTTGCTTCATCCAGTGTAACACCTTCTTTTGCCGTAATCAAGCCTTCTGATGTCATGGATTCTTTAATCTTTTTTGTAAAGTCTGTTTCAAATTTCAAATCACGGTTCGTAATAATACCGACAAGTTTTCTGCCCTCTGTGATCGGCACACCGGATATACGGTATTTCGCCATCAGCTCATTTGCATCAAATAAAGTATGTTCGGGAGATAAGAAAAACGGATCTGTAATAACACCATTTTCTGAACGCTTCACTTTATCAACTTCTTCTGCCTGCTCTTCCACTGACATATTCTTGTGTATAACGCCGATGCCGCCCTGTCGTGCCATAGCAATCGCCATCCGATGTTCCGTAACCGTATCCATACCGGCACTCATCATCGGAATATTCAGTCTGATTTTTTTAGTCAGATTTGTTGATAAATCAACCATGTTCGGTGTTACCTCTGAATAAGAGGGAACCAGCAATACATCATCAAATGTGATCCCATCACTTATTATTGTACCCATGAAATATCCTCACTTTCTATAATCGTGTTACAGATTCGTATCCTCTTCGAATCCTCAGTTTAAAGCACAAATAGGAAGTCTTCACTTCCTATTCATTTCCCAAACATTTTAGTATTCCATCACTTTTCTTGGTGATTTCTGTTTTGCACAGGCAAGCATTTTGTCACTTGGCTCAAAAAGGACTTTTACCATTTCCATGGATTTCGTCTTGCCCTTACCAACGGTTGCTTTTCCTACGATGGCATAAACTTTGCCTTCGCTCTCCTTTGCCCCGGATGTGAAATCTTTTACCGCTAATTTCTGGTAAGTGTAACCATCCAGTGCATGTGACTTGACTGGTGCTAAAACTTCAGCGTTTTCCATGTCGATCTTCAGCATTGTTTTTCTTCTCTGCCCACCCATGATCTTATCAAAATCGAACTGACCATCACAGAATATGTATTCATATTCCACTTTAAATCGCGGCATTAAAAACACAACGAATACAATGGCTATGGTCGCAACAAAGAAAAGAATCTGGTTTGCGAGGAGCATTCCTGCTGCAAACAGGATAACAACAGCAAAAATCATTAAAAACTTCAACATAAATGTCTTGGCGTCAGCCTTCCTTTTAGCGCCTGCTTCTGCATACAATTCATTCATAACAAAATCCTCCGTAAACATCCGATCGTAAGAAACATAATCTGATGCTTGTTCTATTCTCCTGATGTTGCAAACCATTATACTAGATACTCCTAAAAATATAAAGTCTTTTTTAAAGTTTTTTGTACTTTTCATAGGATTTTCCTGCTTTTTTTATGTTTTGTACAGAATAAGGTCAAACAAGCGATTCTCTATATTTTACTGTGTTTTTTTCTAAATCCTTGGGTTGTAAATTCAGTTTTTTCATATTATAATGTTTACTATAACGATTAAGTTGTGGACAAATGTCCAGAAAGGCAGGGGTTTATGAAGTTCGGCTATTTTGATGATAAGAATAGGGAGTATGTGATTACAACGCCTCAGACTCCTTATCCATGGATCAATTATCTTGGCTCACAGGAGTTTTTTTCATTGATATCGAATACAGCAGGAGGTTATAGTTTTTACAAGGATGCGAAGCTGCGCAGACTGACAAGATTCCGCTATAATAACGTTCCTTTGGATCTTGGCGGCGGAAGATATTACTATGTTTTTGACAATGGTGATTTCTGGTCCCCGGGCTGGGCTCCTGCCAAAAAGGAACTGGAATCCTATGAATGCCGCCACGGAATGGGGTATACCACGATCAAAGGACTTCGCAACGATATAGAAGCCTCTGTAACATTTTTTGTTCCTTTGAATGATAATACGGAAATTCACAAAATGACACTGCGAAACACTTCTGCGGATAAGGAAAAGTCAATTAAACTCTTCTCTTATCTGGAATGGTGCCTCTGGAATGCAGCCGATGACAGTTCTAACTTCCAGCGTAATTTCAATACCGGTGAAGTAGAGATTCAGGGCTCAACAATATATCATAAGACCGAATACAAAGAACGACGCGATCATTACGCATTTTTCAACGTAAATACCGAGATTTCAGGCTTTGATTCTGACAGAGAAAGCTTCCTCGGAACCTATGGCAGTTTCGAGGCTCCAAAGGCTGTTGTGGCTGGTAAATCAACGAACTCTGTAGCCGATGGCTGGTCTCCGATTGCTTCCCATTGCATCGACATCACACTTGCACCTGGCGAAAGCAAAGACCTTATATTCATGCTTGGCTATATCGAGAATCCACATGATGAAAAATGGGCGTATCAGACCGGTACTTTAGAGACAGAAAACGTTTTCGGAACAACAGAACAAAAACCTCTTTCTGCCATTGCAAAAGGAGCTCTCGTTCAGTCCTGTTATGCTCCGAATGGACAGAATATTATTGATAAACAACAGGCAAAAGCGCTGATGCAAAAGTATTCAGACACAGCTTCTGTAGACAAGGCATTCCAGGAATTGAAAGATTACTGGTCGGTTCTTCTTTCTAAATACACCGTACAGTCACCGGAAGCAAATACAGACCGTATGGTCAACATCTGGAACCAGTATCAATGTATGGTAACCTTCAATCTCTCAAGAAGTGCCTCCTACTTTGAATCCGGAATCGGCCGCGGTATGGGCTTCCGTGATTCCAACCAGGATCTTTTGGGCTTTGTTCACCAGATACCGGAACGCGCCAGAGAACGTATTATCGACCTTGCTTCCACTCAGTTGGAAGACGGTGGCGCTTACCACCAGTATCAGCCGCTGACCAAGATGGGAAATGACGAAATCGGTGGTAACTTTAACGATGATCCGTTATGGCTTGTTCTTGCGGTTGTTGCTTACATCAAAGAAACCGGAGATTACAGCATTCTGGATGTCTCAACGCCATACAACAACAAAGCAGAACTTGCACAGCCTTTGTCCGATCATTTAAAACGTGCATTTAATCATGTTATAGAAAACGTAGGACCGCATGGACTTCCGCTGATTGGTCGTGCCGACTGGAATGACTGTCTGAATCTGAACTGCTTCTCTACAGAATCTGGTGAATCTTTCCAAACTTTAATGGGAAAAGACGGTAAAGTTGCAGAATCTGTTATGATCGCAGGTATGTTTACTTACATTGGTGAGGAATATGCTGTTCTGATGGAACGAAAAGGTGATGCAGCAGAAGCAGAGCGCGCACACCTTGAAGTTGGCAAAATGCGTGATGTCATCATGGAGCATGGATTTGACGGCAAATGGTTCCTTCGGGCTTACGATGATTTTGGCAGGAAAATTGGCAGCGAAGAATGCGAAGAAGGAAAGATTTTCATTGAACCCCAAGGCTTTTGTATCCTTGGCAAGTGTGGTCTCGACGACGGCAAGGCTCTTTCTGTTCTTGACAGCGTGGAAGAACGTCTTGGAACAAAGTATGGACTTGTATTAAACAATCCTGCTTTTACAAAATATTATGTTGAGTACGGTGAGATTTCTACCTATCCTGCAGGTTATAAAGAGAACGCAGGTATCTTCTGCCATAACAATGCATGGATTATCATTGCTGAAGCTGTTATGGGCAGAGGCGATAAAGCTTTTGATTACTATTCAAGAATTGCTCCGGCTTACACAGAAGAATTTTCTGAAATTCACCGTCTGGAACCTTATGTATACGCTCAGATGGTAGCAGGAAAAGATGCAAAACGATTTGGTGAAGCAAAGAACTCCTGGCTCACAGGAACCGCTTCCTGGAACTTTGTAGCTATCTCGCAGTACATACTTGGTATCAAACCGGAGTACGAAGGACTTATGATCGATCCTTCCATTCCTGCCGTATGGGATGGTTATTCTGTTGTTCGTGAATTCAGAGGAACAACCTATAAGATCGAGATAAAGAATCCGAACCATGTAAACGCTGGCGTTTCTTCATTACTCGTTGACGGAGAAGAAATTAAAGGAAATATCATTCCTTATAATGCAGATCACAAAACACATACCGTTATAGCAGTTTTAGGCTGATAACGTGCTTGATTTATGAATTTTTATTTACGAAAATTTTATACTTATTTACTTTTTTTATGAGGTGTTCTATGCTAAACTAGCTAATAGATAATCAATGCAATAAGAATTGAGGGAACTAATATGGCTGGCAAGCAAACGCGCCTTAGTGATGACGCATCTATTTATGAAAGACGTGCTCCGCAAACGGATAAACAAAAATGGAAGGAACTGCAGGGAAAAGAAAAACTGGCATACTTTAAAGATTATTTTCTGGTAAAAATCCTTGTAGCCCTGGCTGTACTGGCATTTGTCGGATATTTTCTTTACTCAGTGCTGGCACCAAAACCAGAATCCATCCTGAATGTAGCAGTCGCTGATTTTTCATACTACAGTGACATGTTCGCCGACCTGCAGACATCCTTCGCCGACTATCTTGACATTGACCCGGAGACACAGACGATTACGATCGATTCTTCCTATTTTATGTCGGACAGTACATCTGTGCAAAAACTCAGTGTTTACTTTTTTGCAGGAGACCTTGATGTGTTTATCGCCCCGGAGGATGAATTCTTGAACTACATTCAAAATGGTTATCTTGCTGAGTTATCTGACCAGTTGCCAAATGATGTGTTCAGCCAGTTAAGTGACCAGTTCGTGTTCGGTGAAGTTGTTGATACCGATGTCGACGGTACGGAACTAAGCAGATCAGAGACAGGAGTCTACGGAATCTATCTTGATTCTCTTCCCTGTTTCCAGACCTATCAGGTGGAAGGTATCCGACCGGTAATCGGTATTATAAGCACCTCGAACTATATGGAGAATGCTGCTGAATTCATCGACTATCTCTTTACAAAATACCAGCAGAACTAATCCACGGAAAGCAATTAGAAGATATAAATAAACCAGTGATTCATGAAGTAACGATTGAACCTGGCGGCATACCAGCAAAAGGCCTCTCTGCTTGACAGAGAGGCCTTTTGACAAATCACAGGTATTTGAAAAATGTAATGGTAAGATAATAAGTAGAGAGTTTGGAGCAATGCGTATCCTGTCTCCCGAAACTACAATTATTCTTTGGCTGTTATGTAGCCCTGAGCTTTCAGAAGCTCTGCCGAGAGAACTCCACCACCCGCAGCACCACGCAGCGTGTTATGTGAAAGTCCAACGAATTTATAGTCGTATACGATATCCTCACGAAGACGGCCTGCACAGACACTCATACCATTCTCGGTATCCCTGTCCATTTTTGCCTGAGGACGATTATCTTCTTCAAAATAATGTATGAACTGCTTTGGCGCACTTGGAAGTTCAAGTTCCTGAGGAAGTCCTTTGAACTCAGCCCAAGCTTTCAGTATCTGTTCTTTTGTTGGTTTTTTCTTAAAGCTCATAAAGACTGCTGCTGTATGTCCATCCGTAACAGGAACACGGATACACTGCGTTGTAATAACCGGTGCACTGGCTTTGATGATCTGTCCATTCTCAACCTTGCCCCAGATTCGAAGTGGTTCCTGCTCGCTTTTTTCTTCTTCCCCACCAATATAAGGAATCACATTATCTACCATCTCCGGCCATTCAGCAAAAGTCTTGCCGGCTCCCGAAATAGCCTGATATGTCGTTGCAACAACAACGGTCGGTTCGAATTCTTTCAGTGCATGAAGCATTGGTGTATAGCTCTGAATGGAGCAGTTTGGTTTTACAACAATAAAACCACGTTTTGTTCCAAGTCGTTTTTTCTGTGCTTCAATAACATCAAAATGCTCAGGATTCAATTCCGGAACGACCATAGGTACATCCGGTGTCCAGCGATGTGCGCTGTTATTGGATACAACTGGTGTCTCTGTTTTTGCATAAGCTTCTTCAATTGCCTTGATCTCATCTTTGGTCATATCAACTGCGCTGAATACAAAATCAACTTCAGCTGCAACTTTTTCTACTTCATTAACATTTAAAACAATAAGATTTTTCACTGATTCAGGCATCGGTGTACTCATCTTCCAGCGTTCACCCACTGCTTCTGTATAGGTCTTGCCTGCACTTCTTGGGCTCGCAGCAACCGTCGTTACCTCAAACCACGGATGATTTTCAAGCAATGCAATAAAACGCTGTCCTACCATACCGGTAGCACCAAGAATTCCAACTCGTAACTTACTCATATCCCGATCCTCCAATTATTCTTATACGCATTTTGACTTACTCAATTTCTTTGTAAGAAGAACACTCACGATTACTTATTGATAACGATAGCTTATTACCACTTTTGATCCGTCTTTTCTGTGTGTCTTTCTGACGCGTACATTTGTCTTTTTTTTCGTTAGGGGTATATTACACTGTAAACAGAAAAAAAGCAACTACTTTTTTCATTAATTCACAGAAGTTTATAAAGTTTAGGATATTTCATTAATGATGTGCCGTTGTTTTAACTTTCTCTCGTTATTTTGACGAATATTTTTCCCTTTACGGTCCATTTCCATTGATGAATTACCACATCTTGTGTTTTTACAGGAAAGGATTCGTCCCCTCTAAAAAAGATACCTCATAATGTTTCAGGATATCAAGAACTCTTTCATAGGACTCCTGCTGATTTACCAGACTTCGCAAATGGGCGGAATGAGGATACCCTCCCGTGTACCACCCGATATGTTTTCGCATCTCTCGTACCGCGATTTCCTCTCCTTTGTGTGCTTTTACCATATCGTAATGCCGCAGGATCATTGCTATCACTTCCGGCAGCTGTGGTGCCACAAGTTTTTTTTCCTGCTCCAGGTAAGCATTAACCTGCGCGAACAGCCATGGATTTCCAAGCGCTGCCCGACCGATCATAATCGCATCACAACCGGTTTCTTCAAGCATTCTTTTTGCTGTCTCCGGCGAATTAACATCACCATTGCCAATGACTGGTACCTTGATTGCTTCTTTTACCTGTTTTATAACGCTCCAGTCTGCTTTCCCGCTATAATACTGTTCTCTTGTTCTTCCGTGCACTGCCACTGCTGCTGCGCCGCCAGCCTCTGCTGCTTTTGCTGCTTCCACAGCGGAGTTTTCATTCTCATAAAAACCTTTCCTTATCTTCACCGTCACCGGTTTTTGAATTGCTTTTGTGATTGCTGAAACAATTTCCTCGATACGCTTCGGATTCTTCATTAACGCAGAACCTTCCTGATTGTTCACGACCTTTGGTACCGGACATCCCATGTTTATGTCAAGAATATCAAAGGGGTCCTTTTCGACCCATTTTGCCATCTTTGACATAATCTCCGGATCTTCTCCAAAGAACTGCAGCGCAACAGGATGTTCCATCTCTGCGATTTCCATCAGCTGCCTTGTGTTTTTACTGTTGTAATAAAGACCTTTGGCGCTGACCATTTCTGTGCAGACAAGAGCTGCTCCCTGTTCTTTGCATAAACAACGGAAAGTAAGGTCCGTAACACCTGCCATAGGGCCAAGGACCACCTTTCCGTCTAATTTTACATTACCTATCATTAAACTCATAGCTTTCTTAGAAAAACCTTCTAGTGAAGAGTTTTCCCGTTTCCTTTCAGATAAATCAATTTCAATCCTTTTAACGTCAGCTCTGGATCGTAGACATCGATCATTTCAGTAGCACCCATAATAATTCTGCCAAGTCCTCCAGTCGCAACGACTTTCATCTGCTCAAGACCTGCCTCTTCTTTTACTTTCTTTATAATATACTCTGTCTGGCCTATGTACCCATACACAAGCCCTGCCTGCATGCTTGTCGTTGTATCCTGTGCCAGTATGGAAGGCGGCAGTGCTATCTCAATCTCCGGTAATCTCGCCGTCTGCGTCCATAAGGCATTGGCACAGATCTGAATCCCTGGTGAAGTAATTCCTGCCAGAAAGCTTCCATTAGCAGAAATCAGATCATACGTTGTTGCTGTTCCAAAATCGATCACAAGAACTGGTCCACCATACTCTTCATACGCAGCAACCGCGTCCACGATGCGGTCTGCTCCGATTTCTTTCGGGTTCGGTGTGGTTATACGGATCCCTGTCTTCATGCCTACACCGATAATGATCGGCTTTAAACCAAGATATATTTCAATACCGGAGGTCAGATTCCTCATTATTCCAGGAACGACCGAGGATATAATTACATCCTGCAGGTCCTCTGTATTAATTTTATTCGCTTTTAACAATTCACAGATCAGAAGTCCGTACTCATCTGAAGTTCGGGGCGTTTTCGTCATCAGACAGAACTGAGTCTTTAATTCATTTGCTGTGAATACGCCAAATGTCAGATTTGTATTTCCTGCGTCAATAACCAGTAACATAGTTTCCTCCTGTATGTTTATTCCATAGGTTCCTTTTTTATTACGACTCTGTAAAAAAGTTCAAGTTCACGAAGTAAGCTTTCCTTTTCTTTTGTAATCTGTTTGATTTTCAATTCGCTGCCTATATCATCATACAGCAGGTCTCCCTCATCACTCATCACTTTTAATATAAGCGTTCCATCCTGCTCATATTCCATTATAAGAATACCGCCAACATCCTCTGTAAACGTAACACAGGTTATTTTAAGCTCATCCTGAACGATCTGAGGCAGTTTTGAAAAAATCGGATTCAGATAGTATTTCTGTTCATAAGAGTTGCTTCCGCATAATACCAGATTTTCTTCCATTCAATTAACTCCATTCCACAAGAATAAAAATCCTCGGTATTAATCTACCGAGGATCTTATTTATACCTTCTATTATTTTATCTCAACTCCGCCTAAAATGCAAGACGAGTTGATTATTATGGTTGGTGTTGTTTCGTTTGCTCCGGCGGGGGTACGGGTCGAATTCTCAACACTTCCAAGGATTGGATCACCCTTTGTAATCACTCTTACATAGTTAGGCACCCAGATTTCAATACCTCCAAGAACAACTCTTGCCTCAACGGTTACTGTTCCACTAATAATTGCATTTCTCAGATCCAGTTCGATTCCGCCCAGGAAAGCTGATAACATAGCTCCGCGGAATACTTCATTATCAAATCTAATATTTCTTCCACTGAGTACGGCAGTACACACACAGGTTTCCCTGTTCGTATCAGCGTTTTGATATGCACTGCCCTGCTTAAAATTTGCATTGTTACCATTGCCTGTTGTCTGATTGTATGTCTGTCCATTGTTCTGGTTCTGGTTATACTGACCTGCATATCCGCTTTGATTTGATTGATTTGTTTGGTTTGCCTGATTCGACTGATAGGTTTGATATCCTGCGTTCTGATCCGTCGTTTCTTTTGCTGTGGAATCATACGTATAGGTGTATGTTTTTTCGCCTTTATCAGCCGTATGGTTATGATGATTTCCATTTCCCTTGTATTCGCGGTAATCATTTCCTGTGCCATACGTTTTATCACTGTTGTCAGATCCGGTTCCTGAAATGATCATCTTCAGACCTATCAGTACAAAGATCGCTGCCAGCGTTAGTGGTGCAAACATGCTCCACTTGATGAACTCCTGTGCACTTAGTAATAATGCTATACCAATGATAAGACCTATGCCGCATGCAACTCTTCCGCCCCGGTTGTTAATAATTCCAACCAGACATGGTATTATAATGAACATTGTCCACCAGCCATCAAAGAACAGACTAAATGGTATCAGATCAAATACCTGGCCGATAACATAGGCGCCAATCAGGATCAATACCGCACCAACAATAACTGCATTGTTATTCTTCCTCATGCTCTCACTCCTTTATATTCCATTTGTTTTCTTGCCTTTAAATCATTTTTCTTTTCTCTTTCTACCTCAATGATAAACGTAAAGTGCCGGAAAATCAAATTAATATACTATTAGAAATGCCTTAACGGATATATCAACATTTCCTTAAAAATCAATGACTTCAGGATTCCTAAGGTATAGTAAAATACGTGAAAAATCACTTAATGTGTAACAAATGTGTAACACAAAATACTATGCCATTATAATAGGAAGAAACCAACTCTGCAAGAAGAAAATATTATTCGCAAAAGCAAGACCCCTGCAGCTCACCACTGCAAGGGTCTCTTTAATCTTAATCAAGTCCCATTTTATCCTTAATCCTTTCAATATCTATATCCACCATTTCCAACGATTCTTCGGTTCCGTTTGTAATAACATAAATAGCTAAATATTCCTTTGCAATAAGTTGATCTATGTAATTCGATGCATCTGCATCTGGTTCATCTGCATAATCCATTATATATTCACCATCTTTAAATATTGCCTCATCTGTCGTCACTGCTCCATAACCATTCGTTCCTCCGTATTTAAAAATAGTATAGGTAAACTCAATATTTCCATCTTCATCAAGATGATTTAATAAAAACATCTCATCATATAACTTAAATGAATCAGGATCCTTCATCATGTCCTTTAATTTCATGGCGTTTTCATATGCCAATTGTTCTTCATCGGTCAGTCTTGGCCCTATAAAATGAAAAGCTGTAAAAAAAGCAGCTGCAGCTAGTACTAATATTCCAAATACTAAACCTAATTTTAAAAATACTTTGGATTTCTTTTTTTCTTCCAATAATAAATCAAATTTCTCATCAACATCGATTGGATACCCGCAGTTGGGACACATTCCCATTCCGATGGGTATTTCTTTTCCGCAATCAATACAAATTCTTTTTGATTCAACATCATCAATCAATATAACTCCGCAATGAATACATTGATTTGCTTTGTCAGAAACATCCTTACCACAACTTGGGCATTTTATAAGAGCCATATATAAAACCCTCCTTCTTCATACTATTATAAGCTGACTTTAGCACATGCGTTGATTGTTGTCAAAACAGTCTTCTCCGTATCATCCTCCAGCTCCACTGCATACGCCTGCGCACTTCTCTGGCGCCTCTCTCAATCATTTCAGTGACAATCCACAGATTTACTCCACTAACTCTAAAACTGCTCGATTTACTGGTTATAATATAGCCACTTCCTTGCTTCTTGATATCTGCCATACTGACCTCCTAATCTGAGATATGGTTATGGTAGCATCAATGATCCGGTGACGCAAATAGAAATAGAAGGTTATTTTTGTGCAGATTGCTGCATGTAAAAAAAATAAACCTATCTTAATACTCATATGAATATCCCCAAATATAAACTAATTGTTCTTCGGTTAGTCCATATCTCTCAACTGCCAATTGAAAAACTTCATCAGTATACTGATCTCCAGTATATTTTCCTTCCCGTCTATCATAATAGTCATACCACCCTTGAATAAATTCACAGATTTCCTTTTTATCAGAAGTAGTTAGTTCCGAATATGATTTGTTTTTGTCCGGATCTTCTATTGCTTTTGGTGCGCTTGTAGGTACAATTGTTGGACTCGGTGTTGGCGTATATGTACACATAATTCCACCTTTTTTATATAAATCGGATCCATCTTTTATGTCTCCAGATGTGGTAACATAATATGTTCGATAGGTATATATTTCTCCCTCACTCGGTAACCACTCACTAATATCCTCATACCATGTATCGCCAGACAAAGAAACATAATTCATCGTATCATTCTCAATAACTATTTGTCTTTGCGGATCATCCCCAATATAATAGGTATACGTCCCTTGCATCTGTGATTTCATATCACTTGCAGAATTAAACCTTTCCTTTGAATTAATATAAATATACGTTCCCATAAAAATTGCAATTACAACAACAGCAAAAAACAATATGGTTACCTCTTTGTTTATTTTTGAATCATTGTAAGATTTATTATCTGACTGCTTTCCCATGCTTTCACGCTCCTTTTATCTATTATCCACCCATTTTTATACTGATGTCAATAAACCAATCAAATATGAAAGAATCTTTATAGCCTATAGTGGGTATATGTGCGGGATATAGACGGAAATGGTTATAAGAGGATTTGTGTTTACATATATTTCTTGCATTCACATAATTGGTGGATTATTATATTAGGTAATAAAGTATCTGCAGGAGGTGGTAGTATTATTTCTTTTTTTGAATCATTAAGCAGTAACAACCTCATTTCAGGTATATCTATATTTATTACATTTCTTTCTTTTGCTACCTCGATATTGATTACAGTTCTTACAACTCGGTTAACTTTTAAAATAAGAAAGTTAAGAGCTGGTCACAAATATAACAAACTACGCGCATCAGTATGCGAAACTCTTATTGGCTTCCAAAAAAATTTAGCACGCAATAGCAAAACCTCGCCGAGCACATTAAAAAAAATAGAATTAAAAAATGAGATTAATATACTTTATGAGTCATCAAATAAAGCGCTATCGCGCAAAGAAAAAAATGCTCTAAAGAGATTAATCAAGGATATTAAAGCTATAGGTGCTTCAAATGAAGATATGAACAATGAAGATATAAGCAATAAAATTTCAAAAATTATAGGATATCTAAACAATGAAAAGGAGGCTTTTTATGATTGATAAAAAAGACCGAGGGGAACTTATCAGCAACATTTTTACAAAAACTGCATCAGGAGAATATGAGTGGTTTTATTTAGATAGTAACGTTGAACTTTATGAAAAACTAAGTCTTAATGAAAGGAGACCCTTAAAAGATACTAAAAGAAATGTTTTATTCAAAGTAATGATCACTGATAATTTTGAGCATGATAGTAGCTTCTATACAATAATAAAAGGTAATTATATTGTATTGGTTGCATATCCATCAAATTCAGATGTTCCTCAACCCTTGTCTGATCGATTGGAATTATTCTTTGTTCCGAGGACTTATAAGGGAATCGAAAGCATCGAAGGTAATTCAGATATTGTCGATCTTCACACTGAAATAAAAAGTAAATTTCCAAGCGTTCAAGATATTATCAAAGATATATTATCATAATATTAAAATAGGCGGCCACCCCGAAGGATGACCGCCTTTCTTATGCCTTAAGCAATGTTTTGATTGTTGACTTCCCGACTCCGTACCCGGAGTTTACCGTCCATCCCTGCGTCCGGAAGAAGTCCTGCACTCTGGCTGCTGTCTTTGGTCCCCACTTGCCGTCGATATCCAACTTGCCAAGTTTGTACTGCAGCCACATGATATGCGGTACCGGTGAGTCCTCCTTTATTGTCGTAAAAGTCGGAGTGTAATCATCAAGGAAGATCCTGATCTGCTCACGCTCCCCGGAGTTGTTGCCACGAGTCCACCGGCCAGAATCGTTATGCTTTGCCTTGCGGTAGTCATAATACTGGTCAAAAGTCAGCTCGGTGAACTTTGCCTGTCCTACGGAGTCCCGGAAGAAATTGAATGCAGATACGGATCCATCACGTACAGAGCAGCTCCATACAGCTTCCTGCCATGCGATCGAGAGCTTATTGATGTCGACCTTGTAATTTTTTTTGAAATACCCGTTTGTCACATCATAATAAATACTCTTGATGTAATTGCGTTCGGTCTTTTCAAACTGTGTTACACCAACTGCTTCGATGCAGGCATTCCAGCATTTCTTAACCGCTTCGACCGGTGAGCAGTAATCTTCTCCTGGATATTCTTTAGAAGCGAAATCTGCTTTGCTTTTATTGAAATACAGGTTGAATGGCTTACTTGTTTTCGGGAACTTCTTCTGTAAAAACCAGATAACATTTCCCCAGCGGAGTGTCAGCTGGTATGTACCAAAAGAGGCTCCCCAATCATTACCGCACTGAGCAATGACTTTACAGCCCCTGGATCCTGATTCAAACTTTTTGACGTATTGTCCTTGTATATAATCATTCATTAATCATCACTCCTAATCTGAGTGATCGCCTGTATTACCTTATCGTATCCAACCATAGCAGACAGCCAGCTTAACGCCATTAGAGCAATCAAATATACGACGTATGCTGCGTCAAATGCCAGGTTTTTGATCAATGCATAACATACTCCCACCAGTGCAGATAAAACGAGAGAAACGCCTCCTGCAAGCAGATTGGAGTAATACTTTTTCCCGAGCTCATCCAATGTTGACTTGATCCCCTGAACAAACAGTGTCGTAAACACCGATACGATAAGTAACCCTAATAAAAATAATGATAATGTCATACTTTTTCCTCGCTTTCTTGTATTTGTTTTTTTGATTCAACCTTTGATTCCAGTCCTTTTAGTACAGTGGTGGCGCATAGCTGCGTCCCCCATAAGGCAAACCATACCTTTGTGAGTGTCGCCGGTAACAAGATCCCATGATGAGCACACAGGATGTATACCGGCAGATATATGGCACACATAAACAGCCCCAGGAGGACCACCTTTTTCATAAATCTCATTTGCTTAAGTCTTCGCATCTTCATCCCTCCTGATCGTGTGCCTGCAGGTTAATGTGTTTCTCGATCTTCTTTATTGCTTCGGTTACCGGGCCATTACAACCTTGTTCACTGAGCCCTTTCAGGCAGGCAAGCAGGCCGTATGTGATCAAACACTGTTCGGCTTGTATTGCTTTGGTCACTGCGCTCTGCTCTTCTTTCATTACTTTAATTTCATTTTCCTGATCAGCTTCGTGCTGCTTTAGGTCGTCACCCATCTTATTGCACTTGTTGTAAAACTTATAGATTGCAATCACTCCCCCGATGAGTGTAGTCAGTGCTACCAGTACGGCAGCTGCCTTTATGATTGTGTCTGCATCGATATACATTAACTCCTCCTGTCCTATTTTTACGCACTAAAAAGCCACCCGGTAAAGGTGGTCTATGCTCTTAATTTATTTCGTAAACCATGTACGCTTTTTGTGCCGCCACTGACCCGGCAGTAAGTGTATTAAAAAATCCAATATAGGTGCTGTATAGGAATGGATTTGTAGCTGTCGTTGCTGATCCTATTCTTTTGGTCCCTATAAATAAAATAGGATAAACATCGGTTGCGAACACCCTTGGCCGTATCTCTTCCGGCAGAGCAATTGAACATGATGTTGATCCATTACCATCAGCACAATAGATATCAAACGCAACAAAGCATGTCTTCCCGATTATCTTATACCGGAACTCAACTACAACACCAGTTGGTGTTGCGCCGCCCCATGTCACTGATGGAGAAAGTACATTCCATTCATCTTTTAAGCTATTATTGATCTTATTGCTTCTGGCCGATAAAAGATTTTCATGTTCTGACTTATAAAACCCTTTGTAAAAGTCGCTGTAAGTTACAACTTCAATTTGTCCTGCATCAACATAGTTTTTTATGTAGTCTAACAATTCCGTATAACTTGCCTCACTACAATAGGATGTAGAAGTTGGCACATCCATCAGACCATGGCAAAGAATGCTAATGCAGCTGCCCTCATTTACCGCTTTATCAATAAATCCTTTGACCGTTGCTACAGAATACGTTGTCTGCCCTGTGTAATCAGATACTGACCATGTTGGTAATTCGATACTTTCTTCGTCGTAATGAGTTATGTTTGTCAGGCTGTTTGCCATACGTACGATTTTAACATTAAGGCTTTTGGCAATCTCGCATATATTGTCACTTGCAAGGTTGTGTCTGCAAAAATATGCCACTGGGTTATAAAGATCATGTTTATTTAAGATATCCAAATACCCTGAAATCGAAGCTTCCCAAGCATCATAATAAGTATCATCATTCACCGTTGTGTCACCCAGGTTCGCATCTGTCCCATAATAAAATGACCAATCCCATCCGTTTTCCTGCAATTCTACAAGCTCAGCTTTTGTTATTGCCGTGGATGTTGACTCTGGGTATACTCCACTTTGTAATGCAAATGTTGCAGGGAAGCCATATTGTTTGAGCACGCGGAAAAAATCATCATAAATAGTTGCGGTACTGCTATCGTCGAAACATAGCATTACCTTTGGTTTTAGTCTGTATCCTGTTACAAATGAGTCAAGATACAGTGCAAAGTCAGATGTGCCCTCGATCGTGATTGTTAGTGATGTAGTGGTAACATCAGCAGATGCAATCCATTTCTTAAAATTCCACCCTGCAAGATTCGTGTAAGAAGAAAACGCTGCAATAACATCACCATTACTTGCTTGAATGGTAACGCCTCCGCAGCTATCGATATCCTTTTCAGTCGCATTCCAAAAAAATCCTACAACATCACCTGCTTTATAACTTATGTTTAATCCATAAATGGCCGCCTGCACTCTGGATCCGGCAACGGTCGGTTTTATTTTAACGGATTGAGCTGCTCGCTTTGTTTTATCAGTAGTTTTGGTAAGTGTTGCATTTGCCACAGAATAATAACTGCTATAATCTGCAAAATTGCAAATCACATTTCCATAACTTTCAATGATCGGGCTATTGCTTTGCAATCTATCGATGTCCCCTCGATTATCTGCAATATCCTGCTTGTTAACTGCTATCTGCTGGGCATTAGCTGCAATATTTTGCGTGTTAGCCGCCACTCCCGATGCATTATCACTGGCGGCCTGAGTGTTTGCTGCTATAGCCTGCGCATGGGCAGTAAGTGTCGTGTCATGCCCGGATACCGCTTGCTGTAGCGTTCCGATATCTGCGGTGTTCGCTCCGATGTCCTCCGTGTTTGCCTGCGCTACGGCTGCAACATCAGCGATATCCTGTGTTTGTTCCGCGATAGCATCTGTATGCTCCGATACGGTCTGCCCGAGCGCTGAAAGGCCGTTGCTTACCACGCCTATGCTGTTTGTATTTTCTGATATTGCCTGAGTTTGCCCTGCTACGGTATCGCTCAAATCACTGATATTATTACTGTTTTGCTGTATCGCTTGTGCCTGCTCTGACAATGTTACAGTATGTCCTGATACCGTCTGACCCATAGCGACAATGTTATTTGCATTAGCTGTGATTGCCTGTGTATTGCTGGCTACAGCCTGATCAATCGTATTGGCCTGTTCTGTCAACCCGTCAACTGCGTCAGATAGCGCCTGCACTGCTTCTGAGCCACTACCTTCGATTTGTTGCTGTAGTTGTTCAACAAGGACTGTAAGAGTATCCATCCGCTCGATGTATGTAGGGTCCACTACACCAAGAGGATCCCGCTCTGCCTCTCCGCTTGATACGACCTTGATTTTATCGAGCATTACGGCCGGAAGTCTCTTGGCATTACCGTCGTCAAAGTACCCAACCAGGTAAAGCATGTAATCACCGGTGATAAGGTTGAGCCCGTCATCGACATTGCTCTCATATTTGCCTGTTGTCTCGTTGAGCGTGAGCTCCATGGACAGCTCTTCTTCTGCTCGGGCGAAGAAAGCTTTGATCCGGGTAAACCCTTCATAATCTTCCGGCAAAGAAAAAGCAGCTGTATATACATACTTGCTGCCGGATACTATTTGGCAAGTGTCGGTCCTCACTATGACCTGACCTGTTACTTTAAATTTTAACTGCATGCTGTCACCTCACTATTCTGCGTAGGTCGTTTCAACAAGTGCTACAAGTTCGGCGTACTCTTCATCTGTCAACCGGTCGGCCGCAAGATAAACATCGAGCATTTCAAGGCAACGCTCCTTTGTTTTCTTCTTTGATTCTATGACTGTTTTCATGATCGTATATGCTGTCATCGCTTACTCCTTTCCTATAATCCGAGCTGTAGCAAGCTCACATCGTAAATGATGTCAGCCTGCACTATTGTTGAGTCAATTTCAAACGCATCCTGCTGCGCCTGCAGCGCCTCTATTCGCTCCGCTTCCGTTGGATTGCGTTCAATCACCGCTCCGTCCCGGTAATAGATGCCATCAACGTATGAATCGCCTAATCTGACTGGATAAAGCGATACATCTGCTGCAATGGCATCTGAACCATAACATGCCCTTGCCAGCTTGTTGGCCATTTCATAATCATCACAGATGCACAAATTATTTATTGTAAGTACATCGTTCTGCTTGCCCATAAGGGCAAATATCTGATTGCTATACATAGTTATCTCCCTTCGTTATGCCGCTTCCTGTTCATCCCATTTAATGATCACTATTCCGGATCCGCCTATTTCTCCCGCCAAGTAACCGGCTTGTCCAATAGGACCGCCAGCTCCGCCGCCTGTATTTGGCGTTCCCGGTGTGGAAGCTGCATAAATAGTATTTATACCTAATGCACCACCGTTGCCACCGCCATTTGCTCCGCCTTGTCCAGCCGTTGCAGATAAAGTACTGTAAGCATAATCAGCTCCACCGCCTCCGCCTGCGTATAGTGTGCCTGTTGCTTCACCGAACGCTCTC
Source organism: Clostridia bacterium (assembly GCA_003249225.1). GTDB lineage: Bacteria > Bacillota > Clostridia > Lachnospirales > Lachnospiraceae > SZUA-448. The sequence goes on from QKJQ01000037.1 coordinate 242,251, forward strand.
GTGGTTGTGCCCTGCCCAGTTCCAGGTGCAGTACCAGGGTTTGAGTTACTTCCATTCGATCCATCAGATCCGCCGTTACCGCCTGATGTCACTCCTGTACTCGTATTTGTGGTTCCTGCACCACCACCAGATCCTCCATTACCTCCGGTTGTCATGCTTGATCCTTCTCCTCCAAGCGCAACAGCTATCGCACCGCCGAATGAACTAGCGCCTCCGGTATTACCATAATATGTTTGTGTTACCGTTCCGCCAGCTCCAACAATCACACTATATACAGTATCTTTTGTTACCTGTATTTCAGCAGTAGTTGTATACCCCCCTGCAGCTCCACCCATTGCTCTTGGTCCAGAGTCAGAGGCATTACCTGTACTTCCGCCTCCTCCAACGCAAAATACTTTGATTGTCATATTGGCCGGTGCCGTCCAAGTACCTGAAACAGTAAAAGTTACGCTCCCAGCTTTTATCTTACCGGAAGCACGTCTTCTATTTCTGCATATTCCTGCCATAGTTTACACCCCGATTCTAACCGTGACCGGTATCGCAATCGTGGGTACCGTGCCCAGACATTTAAAAGTCACATATCCAGCGGTCTGTGTCGATATGACCATTTCAGCGTCAACAAAAGCTTCGAACTGTGCTTGTGTCACCGATGCATTGTTTACGTCATATGACAGCTTACTGTCTGCCGTAACACCGGCTACAGCAACTGTTAGCAGTGCACTTGACCATCCAGTTCCAAGCGTTACGTTTACATCGGTGGAATGTTTTGCTGCAATAGCGTCTGCATTAGCGCTTGCTGATGCTGTGTTGGCATTAATAGCCGCTGTGATTGCATTGATCTGCCCAGCTCCAAAGTAATCCCCCTGCTGCTCATATACGGTTGCATCAGAAAATGACACAGTACCATCTTCATTTGTTGACATGATAAACTTCCTACTGCCAGAGAATATATCATCTTTGAAATCAATTTTTAAATCAGCCATTAAACTGCTCTCCTCCTTCCTAGAGTAAACCCGAGTTTCTTCCTGCCATAATACTGCCCGACCAAACCGTTATAAACTTTTAATATTCCTGTTTCCATTCGGTTCAGCTCGTTATAATCAATAAATGGTTGATTCTCATAGAATGTCTTAGTATCCCCGATCTCCCTTGGATATGTTCCTGTATTTATGCTTTCCAAATTAGACTCAAACAGATTGATTTCATCCGGATAATAGTAACTTTCATAAGTCTTGTCATCACCCATATCATTAAAGTCATACCCAATGTAAAGATCAGAAGCCATTTCATTTAGGTAGACCAGGTTATTCTTTATCCGGTTATAATCTTCCGGATTGAAATAGTCGCTGGAAGTCCAGTCTGTTTTTGGTTCTGTCCATGCCATTACATGATCCTCCTTGCTTTTATTGACCCTGAAAGCGTGCCGCCGAAACTTACTGAATGTTCAAGGACCCTTACCTGCAGGTCATCGATATAGTCATTTTCCATGTACAGAATATCATTTGCATCTATACGAGGATCCCCACGGTAAGGTATGCCGTATTCTTTGTCAGCTGACAAGTATTCTCCCATCCACTCACCTACTTCTTTGGCTTGTATTACAGTACTTATCAGTGGATTTCCCCATGTCTTGACTTCTCCACTAGAATTCAATGATATCACTGTTTTTGCAGAAGAAATGACATACTCATATCCTGAAATACTTATTGTGACTTCTGTTTCCTCTGTGAATCCATTCAAGGATACTCTGATATAAAATGCTCCGCTTTCCAGTATTGAAATGCTTTGTCCTGCTCCCGGATCTGAAAGACTGCATACATAACCATATGAAGCATTTGAGAATTCAAAAATGAACTCGTACTCAGTATCTGATGCCGTTACCTTCTCATTAAGCAGCTCCTGCAGCGTGCCTGCCTGATTATACATTGTCCTTGTCAATTGAATAGCTTTCACCTTTTCAAGCTTCGTTCCTGTCGGATTATCCGTCAGATCTAGTGCCTTTTCGAGCGTGTAATCAGTCACCTCACCAAACTCTATAAGATTTACTATTGCTCTGTTATAAGCCGAACCTTTGGTGATCTCGATGATCATTTTATTAAAATCAATAAATTCATGACTGATAACTGTTTCTGTGAGTATCTCAGATATTGTCAGGTCCTCGACTGCTGCCTCGTTAAGAAAGGTATGTATAATTAACTCTTCAGGCGGGATCCCGCCAAATTGCAGCGCTAAATTATAGAACTTGAATGCTGTTTCCAGGGTTATTGCTATCTTTGGGTTATCCTCAAAGAGGCCATCTTCATCTGATGTTACATCACTTACATAACCGGTGTTCAGTAAGACTTTCTCTGAGTCCGGTCTTGGCAGAAAGAACTGCGTTCCGTTGGTCACAGAAAAAGATTTATTCGCAGTTGCATATATATCTTTGGAGCCTGATATCAAAACATTGGCTACATTACTGAAATATGCTTCGTTATCTGATGAAGCTACCATATCCGGAAGGAATGATGATTTCAAATAGATCTTCGCTTCCTGGTCCTGTGACAGAATACACCGGCCGGCATTTGCAATAATCTGCAATGCTTCTTTGTGCATACATACCGGAATCGGGTTATAGACTATTATTGTTTCAAGATATGGATCAATCCAGTAATCACTCTCTTCAAGTCCAGCATCGGTGAGAACATCAACCGCAAGTGCAAAAAGACTTATTCCATCAGAATAGTACTTTCCCTTGTAATATGTATCCTGCATATAAGCAAACCGATCTACATATGAGGTCTGCATCTGTGTGTCATCTGCAGACCATGACTTCATATATACCTTTGCACCAGAGATCCACTCTATTGTTCCATCATTTAACTCATAGCCATATTCAACAATGCATTCCTGTTCGGTCTCAAGAAAATTGATAAGGCTTTCGTCATTGCTTGTGTCATATACGCCTTTGGTATTATCTACTGTTAAGCTGAAATCTATAGCGGGCAGATCTTCTGATATAGGTGAAACTGTGTCTTTCAGACTCGAACTTTTAATGTCTTTGTTGGTAAAAAAGATTCCGATGCCCATCGTGATCTGGTTTACATGCAGCCTTCCATTTCCATTCGACATAGTGGTTGGAGTGATCAAAATATAGGTTGATTGCATGAATATTTCTTCTGTTCGAAAGCTTCCTGAACCATTCCCTGAAATGCTTACAGTATTATTATCTGATTCTATTGTAAAATCGGTCGGAAAAGACTTTCCGAATTCAATCATCATGCCTTTTATGTCATAGGCTGTATCAAAGCTTACCCTAACTGCTCCCAAAAGCTCCGCTGACACAATCCCTGCGTTCAGGACCACATCATCCGGTGAACGTGGAAGAAAGTACATATTTCCATCAGTCTTGCTGTAATCCTGCTCTGCAGTCGCATATAGCAGATCTACTGTGTCATTTTCAAGTGGTTTCTTTAGATTCGACCAATACGTGCACTCTTCTGCATTTTCTACCTGTGCGGATGCCTGAGCTTTCTGATTGATGACACCAATTGATACTCTCAAATATGACCGGTTCCGAAGTGGCTGCTTCATTGCTGTTTTATATGCTGTACTTGCATTCTGCATCAGACCACCCCGCAATCGATTATATTTACTTTGCAATTCTTATACTTCGATGGAAGACCAGTATCTGAATCGATTTCCTGTGGCTCTGCTGTACGATTACCTGGATACATTAAAAGGGTTGCCCATGCATTGTTTACCATATCCGGAAACTTGACTATTACAAAGTAATTGCTGAATTCTTTCAGCATGCTGCTCCATGTCTCTGCGTCCAGGCTGAACCACTGCAGGTTATCTACCTTGTACTGATCCCTGCCTACTTTCTGGCCCACAAATGTTCCGTCTGCATTCTTGCCACCATTGACAAGGGTCGCAACCTCGAAGTTGAGACCCACGTCCGGTGAAGGGAAGGCTTTTCCGTTGACTGTTATGAAACTATTTGCCATATGTACTTATCCCTCCTAAAACTGAAATCCTAATCGTTTTTGAGTTTCTTTTAGTTCCTTTAACATTGATTTGCCATCAAGCTCAACATCAAAATCAAGAGCACTGATCAGCTCAATGAGTTTCTTCAATAATTCAATGATTATAGGCAAATAAATGCTACCTGAATCGGTTCCCTTTGCTAAATTTGCAGCCTTAACCGCCATATCAAGAAGTTTATCTTCGGGTGATACAATTTCACCCTGATGCATATTATCGCCAATCATGGCCAGCTGAGGTGTGTTTGCTTTAACAAATGCACCATTGGCAAGCTTTGGTATTGTAATGGATCCAAGTGATGGAATATTAAAACCAAAAGCGCTGACTCCGGTAAGCTTTGTCACCCAATCCGGTACATCTATCTTTAGGTTATTAAGTGAGCTTATGACAGTATTGATTCCGCTTACTACACCATTCGCCATGCTCTCAATGCCGCCAAGAATGGAATTGATGATTCCCTTCATTTTATCCCAGAGCTGAGTGAACAGATCACTAACGGTATCCTTGATCGACGTGAACACTGTCGTGAAAACGCCTTTGAATGCATCAAGCTTCGCAGTTATATTCTCTATGATCTGATTCCATAGCTGTTCCACATCATCTTTTAGCGTATTCCATACTTCAACTGCGAAATCCTTGATTGTGTTCCAAGCACCTTCCCAGTCACCGGCAAAGACATCTTTGATGAAGGTAATAAATGCAGTAAGCCCGTCCCATACAAGTTTCACAGCGTCGCCTATAAATCCAAACCACATGATAAATGTATTTCCGAGATTTTCAAATATTGGTACCAGGTACGGTAGGATATTATCAATGATCCACTGGATGAATGGGCTTAAATAATTCTTCCAGATCTCAGATATAGCAAGTATCGCAGTCCCTATATAGGTCGTGAATGAATCGAACGCTGGTTTAATATGCTCTTCCATTACAACAGAGAACTTTTCTGCCAACCGGCTAAGAACCGGCTGTATATACTGATTATAGAATTCAAGTACCTTTGCTGAAACTTCTGTCAGTACCTGCTTCATGTTATCGAATGCAGGTTTTACATAAAGGTCATACTTCTCTTCTATGATTGCAAAGCAGTCAGTTATATAATTCTTGATTGACTCCGTGATGGTCTCAATAGGCTCCAGAGTCCCCTCGATTGCCGTCTTGATTCCCTCTGAATTCTCGGTGATCGGAGTGACCACCATATCATAAAAATCAGCACCAAAATTCGCTATCAGTTCTGCGGATCCAAGGAAACCTTCCGAAAAGATTCCCATAATGTTGGCAGAAATCCCTACTGCTGAATCACTGGTCAGTATTCCGCTGATTTCTCCGATAAAATTACTGAATTTCTCAGATGTCTCAGCAAGTTTTGTTCCTGCATCAAAGATACCGGTTAATTTACTTGTTATCGATTCGGAATTCTCATCAAGGAACTGATTAAATCCACCGATCAGGTTCAGCGCTATGTTCGTGCCTACCGTTACGAATTTGCCTATGTATGCCCCGATAGCAGATATATACGAATCAATGAATGCAGATGCAGACCCGGCCAGATCACTGTTTGTAAAGATTCCTGATAGGTTATCTTTTATCCCATCCAGGTTCGTTTTAAGATTTGAAAAATCTACTGTCTTAATTGGATTCAGGAAGCCGGTTGTGAACTTATCACCGATATCAACACATAACTGCTTTATTTCTGTAAACTTCTCTGCAAGCTTGTTTACCTCTTCCACGGCTTCACTGGTTGTATCTGCTACTGTAGAAGATTCATCCGTCGAATCACTGGATGTGTCAGTGCTGGTATCGTTAAGTACATTTATTTCATCTATTCCAATTGATCCAGCAGCTTTTGCCGCTTCTGTCGCTGCATCTGTCACGCCATTAAGGCTTGATGTGGCTGTCTCTGCATCGGATGCAATGCTGCTCGTTGCAGTGCCGGAAGAAGCTTTTCCTGAGACTGCTTCCGTAAATGACTTAAATGCATTGGCTGCGATCTGAAGCTTGCTGATCAATGTGTTTACTGATTTAATGATAGGAGTGAAAAGGTTTATGAATCCCTGCCCCAGCGTTGCTTTTAAGCTGTCAAATTGCAGACCGAGGATCCTTACCTGGTTCGCCCAGCTGTCTGAAGTCCTTGAAAAGTCGCCCTGTGCCAGCGAAAGCTTATCCGTTACGAATGAATACCGTAGCATGACCTTTTCTGCCTCTGACATTGCAGATGTTGTCTTGCCAAAGCCGTTCGCTAAAGCGTAACTGTCAAGAGCACTCTGTGTCATTACGACACCAAGATCTTTTAGTGACTCTGTTTCACCCGTGAACACTGATTTTAACTTTGTATAGGCTTCGTCCTGGCTGATATTGTAGAATGATGCAAGATCTCCGGACAGTCCTGTCAGTGATGTGCTCATATCATAAGCTGCATCGTCCGATAGCCCAAACGCTTTCGCCATGGATCCAAATGTGCCGGTGAATTTCTTCGCCATGGTCTCAGACAGACCAAAGCTTGCCGCTGCCGATTTTGCAAATTCGTCTACCTTGGTGCTCATGCTGCCAAATGTAACATCAACCACGTTCTGTACTTCTGTCAGATCGGATCCCAGTTCGATACATGCGGATCCAAAGTCAATGATTTTTTTTACAGCAAACGCAGCTGCCAGGGCAGCACCAGCTTTTTTAGCAAGACCAGTAATGCCCTGCATCTGCTTATTAAATCCGTTCTTATTTACGACCAGATCAAGACCAATCTGTCCTACGCTTTCAGCCGCCATTATGATTCACCTGCCTTTATAAGTTAAAGGTCATCGGCACATAATGGCTCTACTTGACTCTTAGTTTTATCTCAAATTCTTTCCTGCATGTCCTTCCTTTGCATCGTACAAATATTCCTTTTGCTATCGCTTCATCCGTGTAGCATATTGGCATTTCGTATCCACAGTGAGGGCATTTTATTTTCTTAACCATCTTGCTTTTTATCTCTTCAATTGATATCACCTACTTTGCAATTGCAGCAAACATGTTTTCAAGGTTCTTCATTTCTCTGTTAAATGTTAATACATCCATTTTCTGAGCGGTGCTGTTCCTCCACTCATTCCGGATCCGGTTCTGTTCTTTTGTGAAATGTTTCAGTACGTTCTTATCTTCCTCAGCACGAATACTTACTATTCTGCCAAGTGGTGTTTCTGCGCTTAATCCGCTAAGCAATGAAGCAAATTCTCCCCATTTCATGGTCTTAAATACATCCGAATAGATACGGACTCCATATTGAGACAAAAAGCTTGAAACGATCAGGTCCCAGTCTTCGAACAGATCATAAAACGGATCACTTACTCCCCCTGATTACTTTCACCCGTGACAAGACTAATGGCCGACATGACTAGTATCTGAAAATCTGGCCATTGCAAATTCATATCAGCGATTTTTTTTCTGTCAGCTTCACTAAACATTAATTCATACATTGATATGATTGTGTTTGGAGAAACATCTTTGCCGTCACCTATAAGCTGCATGACTTTAAGCATTGTTGATGCGTCAGCATTCACTTCAAACACTTTACCTTTTACTTTCAGCTTCGGGTTATCCTCAAAGCTCAGTTTTTCTGTAATATCAATTACTTTTCCCATGATCTTATCCTTTCAAAAAGAAAGGCAAAAGAAGGACAGCTTCTGCTGCCCCTCTATGCCATATTATTAAGTAGCTGCCGTATATGTTGGCTTGCCCTTGCAATGTACATCGAATTCCAAAGGCTCAACATTGGTACTATCTCCACCGCCTGAGTTCTTCACGTCAACAACGCATGGGAATTCCACCTTTGCACCTGTTGGAAACGTCCATTTAAAGAGCGTTACCACGTCATTACCAAGTTTCCATGTAAGGCCTGCGACATAATCATTTCCGGCATCTCCTACCGTTCTCTTTCCCTTGAAGGAAATAGAAAGCTTTTTACCGGTAAGCATAGCCTCTGCCCATCCCTTTGCTTCCATCGGGTTCCAGTTCTCAATGGTCCCATCAATACTCAAGCCGAATGTTTCAAGATTTGCAATAGCTACCATTTGTTCTGTGGTGCTGGCTAATCCACTCGTGCCAATAGCAAACTCATTGTCGTATACTGGGTATACTGTTCCTGCCATATTACTACCTACCTTTCATAAAATATGTCTGCTTCAATTACCTGCTCGTTGATGCCTTTTTCATCTTTATCAACATCGATCGGCTCTTCCTGAAGCAGTTTAAAATAATAAATCTTTTTGTTATTGATCATAACCTGTCTTACGCTTTCAAGTGCTTCATACAGACTTGCGGCCGCAGCTTCTGTCTCGCTAAAGCTTTTATTCCAGTGAATCAGAAATGACACCTGCTTGACTTTGTAGGTGCCAGTGTTTCCAAGACTTACAGAAGGAGGTCTGCTTGTTTTTCTCTGATATACACCAATTGAAAGGTTCTTCTTGTTATCCAACTTACCGGTATACACATTTCCATCCGCAGCAATACCAAGTGTTGCAATATAATCCCTTACATCACTCAAAAAAAGCATTATAAACCTCCTTCCTGCCTGTAAAACTCCTTAAATGCATTCTTGCAGAAGTCTTTTGCCTCTCCATCAATCCAGTCCTCATGCCATAATCCTTTTGCATTAGCATTCTCAGTCTTCCTGAAGTTAAATTCAGGATGGAAGTAGACTTTTCTTGCATATGGGACAGTTGATACCAGGGATGCTTTACCATTGGCACAATCAGAATAGTCAACAAATGTACTCTCATTCTGCAATGCACCTGTATTCCTTGGCATTACCTGTGCCTGAACTTCCTCTGTATGCAGTGCCTCTGCTGTTTTTTCAAGAGCAGTAATCTGCGCTTTTGCCAGCTGGTTCACCTTTGTCATGTTTATCTTGACTACAGAATTCACGTTTATCAACTAAATCAACTCCACTCTGCAATGATTTACTGTTCCATCGGGGTTCCTTGCCTTGGTCCCTCTCAAGATACTTCTCTGTTCGCTGAATATTGTTGCTGTTCCTTTGCCTATGGTCGGAAGATCAGGTGCAATATCTCCCGGAAACAATGCCACTCCGGAAAGCTGCACATATTCTTTTTCCGCGGTCATTATCATCTTTGATGAGTCCTGATAATTACATTTAGCATCTACAGCAACAAGTGCTTTGGGATCTCCGTAATTATCAAGCTCTTCAGATTCAAATTCCAAATGAATCGGCGTTGTGCAGAATCTTTTATCAACAACACATGGAAATCTCATGTCAATACACCCCCAGTCTTGGACCGCAAAGCCCAGTCTGACATAACCTTTGATAGAGATCTGCCCTGATTGCGACACCATTTTGAACCTTTGTGTTCCATCCAGTACCAAATGACATTGATACGCCGTTGATGCCATAGCTTTGTAGGACGTTCTCAATATAATCCTGATACTCATATTCGAAGTCTGCTAGGCTGCAGCACACTTCTTTTACAGCCTCCTGCTGGAACTCAGTAAGCTCAGAAAAGCCCTTACCCACAATTCGGTTGTAAGTAAGGGCATCAATGTGCCGACTTGCCTTTTTTAGTTTTGTTTCCAGCTGATCATCAGGAATTATTGCTGTGCAGTGTTCTCCTGAGTAGTATTCTTTACTGGCATAAACCTCTAAGGCCATGTTATCACCTATTCTTTCTGTGCTGCCTTGATCTTCTCAAGAATACCTTCCTGAGTTGTTGCTCTTCCAAGATCAATGTTGTTTTCATCAGCATAAGCTCTGAGCTCTTCGACTGTCATTAACTTTAACTCATCAGTCTCAGGCTCGTTACCCTCCTGATCTTTATCAACTCTGTCTGCTGCCTTTTCTTCGGATGTTTCTGCATTTCCATCTACATCCTTGATCGTTTCCTCATCAAGTGATACATTTGTGATCACTTCATACTTATGATCTTTAAACCAGCTTGCCAGATGGTCGCTCTCAGTTTCGCCGATCCCGTTTAAAAAAGAGACCGAAGCTACCTTACCAGTAAACTTTTTCACCGGAGATTTGATCGTATACTTCATTCAGACATCCTCCTTATTTGATCTTTACATTCGTGAACTTGCCGGCTGCCTTCGAAGCTTTTAGTGCAATGGCTGCAACCATTTCGACTTCACCAGTCTTTACTGCGCCTGCAGTGCTGAAATCAGGCAGCCATGACTTTACTGGTGCCTGCCCGGCCATTGATACTCCATGGAGTCCATCCAACCCAAGTCTGCCAAAATATAAAGACGAAATACCAGTTGTAACATTTGTTGCAATGACATCATCATTGGATCCAGCTTTTGCTCCCATATCAACAAGTCTGATGCCATTGTATGTTTCTACCTGCTGCCCCCATGAATCCTTTGTCTCATTGTATTTACCGGCGAGTTTTGCACACAACTGGATAACAGAAATAAAATCTGTATTACCAGCAATGAAAGAAGGTGTTCCATCCAGTTTTTTTAGAAACTTGTCAAGGTAGAACATGAATGTTACGTAATTTGCTTCAATCAGTGCTGCTGTTGACATATCTAAGGTTGAATCCAGTGAGAACTCTGTGGTCGATCCAGTAACTGCTGAATCCAAGCCATCAAAAGCATTCTCGTCAGATGCGCTGTCACCATTGATAAACGTATCATTGAACAAGGCTCTTGCTGCTTTGATTTTCTGTGTCATCTGAAGATCTACCTCTGATACAATACCGCCCATTCCTGCGATAATTCTATCGATTTCAAATGCACCGCCGAACACTTTAAGTTCACATGTGTGTTTTTCTTTGGATACTGTCGACGGAACATACTCACTATTCACAGCACGAAATGTAGCTGTTGGCTGTGTGTTAAGTCTTGTATATCCGTAAGTGAGCGTTGCTCCACCGCCTGTTGGTGATACTGCATCATCAAACGTAATGTTATCAAGAATGTAACTCGATTTTCTAAATTCATCGATAACTCCCATCTGTAAATCATCCTGCACATTCTTTTGTGCTTCTACTAAAGTAATAGCCATAACCTATACCTCCATTATTTTTTCTGATAGTGAGAAGCAATTGCATCTTTCATCGATACAGTTTTATTCTCACTTGTGTTTGCTGCCGGCGTAATCCCACCTATTCTGAATCCCGGCGCACTTTGATTGTTATTATTTTGCTGAGCAGGTTTTAGTCCCGGAATATCTTCAAGTACCTTATTTAAAGCTTTCTTCACAGCTTCTTTATCAACTTTACCATCCTGTCCCTTAACATTGCTAAGGTCAGCCATTTTGATTACATATGGTATTGTTTTGCTGTCAATCTCAAGCCCAACAGCTTCTACAGTTGCAATACTGTTAATCTCTGAGGTGTCAGCCTTTGATTGCAGTTCAGTGATCTGGGTCTGTAATGCTGCTACATCAGGGCTATTCTTTGCTTTTTCATCCTTGAAAGACTTGATTGCCTTGTCCATTTCCTCCTGGCTGAGTCCCTGTTGCTTAAAGTATCCTTTCAGGACTTGTTCCTCCGCTACGTTTTGTTTTCCAGTAACCAAATTTGCCAGTTTTTCATAATCAATAGCGGGTGCGGCTGTCTGCTGCTGCTGTTGTTGCTGTTGCTGCTGGTTTCCCTGATCTCCCTGTCCCTGATCTCCTTCTGCAAAAAATTGAATGTTCAATGGTAATAAAGATTTCTTCATTTCTCCTGCTCCTTTCAGTTGTAAGAGTGTCTCTCTTTCTCAGTTGTCGGGTGTCTCCCGTGTTTCATCAGTTTTCAGTGTGTCTCACCGTCTGCACCTTTTAAATATTATGTCATAAGCATTTTGGACATAAAAAAAGCGCCCTGCTGCCAGTTCGCTGATTTCCATAACAAAAATACCACCTATCATTTTACTGATCGGTGGTATTACTTTTGGTTCGCTTCTTTTTCTGCTTTCTCTTTTCTTCTTTCAATTTCCTGATCATAAAAAAATTTTGCCATCGCTTCGGCTTTTGCAATGTTCTCAGGAGAATCATCATCCAGTGCTGGCATATTGTTATAATCGAACTCTTTGTACTTTGTTTTATCTGACATACTCAACGCCATACCTTTCTATGATTTTTAATATTTCGTCTGCAACATTACCTTTTGCAGTTTTCTTTAGTTCTTTTATTTTATCATATAATTCGACTAATTGGAAGTTATTCTTTTTGGTCAAAGAGAATGTTTTTCCCTTGTTTGTAACTATTGTCATTGATTTTACTTTTGTGTTCAAAAATGAGTTTATATCTTCATAAGAAAACGTGCTACCTTTTGGATGATTGTGTGACCAAATTACGCTGTTATCTTTTGCTTTCATCATGAAGACTCTTGCGTCTGCATTTGCACTTGCTAAAACACTTGATTCATCACCCAAAACAGTTAACATACTATCGGAGTCCATTGTGTACATTCCCAGAACTTCGTTGCTATTATTTGTATCTTTGGCTACCCGTAAAAGTTCTTCATGAAATTGCTTGATCTTTGCATTTTCAGCCGCCGAGAATTCGCTTATTCCCGGGTCTTTGATTTTATCGATTGCAACATCTGTAATATTAACTTTTTTCTTTGATGTGCTTGCCTGCTTTGCCCATTCTTTATATTTTACATCATATTTCTTTTTATTATCTTCATCAAGTGCACCGTCTCTTAATCTTTTGAACTTATCTGCCTGTCTCTTCGCATAATTGTCTTTCTGATCAGATTTATATGTATCTTCAATCTGCTTCAAGTCTTTTCTTGAGTACGATGCACCCTCAGAGCTTATTCCGGGAAAGAATGTCGTATGACTGTCCCTGCAGCGCGGGTGATAAAGTCCATTCTTCATGGCCGTGCTCATAAGCATATGCTTTCCGTCTGACTTTCCTCCGCTCCACACATCATCAACCATTACTTTACCTACATATGGCAGGCACAGAGGGCAGGCATTACCGCGCTTATTCATGATGACTGTAGCAATTCCCCATTCCTTACGCTTTTCGCCCTCCCCGGTCAAATAAGCGCGCTTGCTTGCCGTCTGGATTGCCATGAAAGCATATTCTGCCAGTGTGTGCCTTGCTCCGTTTGCATACTCAACACAATTCAGTCCTCTGCTCATGAAATCCTTGGTCGCCATATCAACGGCCTTTTCGTATGTCCCGGCTCCTGTATTGGCATAAACCTGTGCATTGAATATAACTTGACGGTATTGATCATTTGCCATTCTGAGAATAGCGCTTTCTGCTTTCTGCATATCATTCGTTGTTGCTTTGATTAGCGCTTCAAGCTTTCTATCATTCAGTTTAAAGAATTCGCCCATTGTCTTTACGCTGCCTTTTAGTGCGGCATCCGGCTTCCATCCGTTCTTGATGGCATTCAGGATCTGGATCTCCTGCTGCATGTTGCCATTTGCCCTGGCGTTCTGTACCAGCGCAGTGATTGAACTGTTTATATCAGAAAATCGGCTCGAAAACATTTCTTTATTCAGCTGCTTGTACTTTTCTAACGCTTTCAGCTGCTCGACCTGCCACATGGACCATTGCATTCCTTCTTCGATCTCTTCCATGTGATGCCTTTTCATATTGCGGATCATTGATGCCATCAGTTCGTTTTCTATCGCCTTGAATGCTTTCTCGATATCATATTCATCCAATCGAATCACCTGCCATTCGAGAATACCTTGAACCCATTTACCCTGAATTGACGCGTCAGCTTTTTAAGTTGTGTCATGCTATCGCACTTGTCACAGCGGAGCTCTGCATAATCATCCTTTTCAACGGCATATATGCCAAATGGTACCTGTTCAGATGCTATTTTGAGCATTCCATTATACTTTTCCCTGTTCATCTGGTACAGGTGGTTCATTACTTTTACTTTCATCTATCACTACCCCCTCGATATTCACAGCTGGATCATTTACCACTGCAATTCCTTGCTCTGCTTTTATTCTTTCAACTTCGGCTTTCTTTTCTTCATCTGTCCAAGTATCGCCATACATCTGCTCGACTGAAGTCTCAATGCTCATTACTCCATAGCTTTTAGCTTTGCCGACTGTTTCGACTGTACTATCAAAGTCAGGTGATGCATATTCTCCAAATTTGATAGAAGCTTTGTATTCACCAGCTTTTTTTTCGTTCATGATGTCATTTACCATCATTACACACTCTACGAATCCAGGGATTGTTTTAGTTAATGCATCTACGATCTTTGACCTTACTTCCATAGTGACTTTTTCTTTTTCTCTTTGAGATTCAGAATTATCGGTCTTTTTTAGATCTATGCCAAGTGAAGCCGGAGAAATAACTCCCTGAAGCACCATATCCATGAATGAAATATAACTATTTAGATATGCTTCATATGCGATTTGTGGTTGCGATATGTCAATCTGCGATTTTTTGCCCTCTCCCATATCATCACCAATGGCAATGAAATCATTATCAAAAGGATTTGCGGGCATGAGCTCACCATTTTCCGGATTCCTTGGTATCAGGTTCTCTGGTATATACCGTTTTATTCTTCCAAGCCTTACAGCATCAAGCCACTGACTGATTACTTCGTCCAGAGCATCTATTACATCAGTCTTCAGATCGAACAGAGCTTTACCTCTGCCTTTGTATTTACTTGACTTATGTACCATGTATGGGCAACCCATAATAAAATCCATATCGTAGGCTGCGTCTTTAAGTTCCTCAGTTTCTTTAAGTGCAGATAGCTTTGCTTCATGCCCCTCTTCATCAAATAGCTTGTATTTCACATAACCGCAGCCATACGTTTCTTCTAGCCGGTACTCTTTGCTGCCTGATGAATATGTTGTATAGTATTTTATCTCTTTAAGCTTTCCACTCTTCCGAACAAAATCAACATCGTCAGCGTCAAAAAACTCAATTCTTGGATAAATACTTTCAGGATCAATATTAATCTTAAATGCACCGTCACCAGAGGAAAGAGCTCCTATAATTGCCTCTTCGATGATATCCAGAAAGTCATTATCCTTTGCTATCTCATCCCATAAGTCTTTGATTGGTTTCTTGTCTGATTTTTCACCAAATTCTATCTTTTCAAAATCTGCTGTAATTATGTCCTTATACCGGTCAATTACTATTCCCACAATACCACTGTGCATTTTTCGTACACTGCCCTGACTTACTGATGCCCAGAACCTTGTTTTCTCAACATCGTATTGTGCTATCGCTTTGAAAAACTGCTCTATCTCAGCCGGATCACCACGATATAGTATCTTATTCTTTAACACATTCGCCCTGAAGCTCATTGGCTCTTTTATAACAATTTTTTTGTCTCTGGCCGGTTCAATCCTGAGAAGCTTTAAAATAAAATTCTTAAACCAATTCATAGTCGCTCTCCTTATGTTTTCATTACACCTATGTTTTTCACATATGGCAACCAGCTATATTGCGTTGAGTTGACCATGTGATCATTCTTATCTTCCGGTGTGTTGTCCTTCTTTTCGTCCCAGCTGTAAGACTCCAATTCATGGATATAATGCATACAATGCGACAATACATAGTAATCAGGTTCCTTACCTGTGTCATTATCAAACGACATCCATCCAAGCTGCATGTTGATACGATCAATGATCTCTGTTTTCTTCCATGCATCATTAACGATGTATACGGATCCTTGAGTCCTTTTGTATTTCTTCCATTCTGTCATTGTTGCCTGATCAGCTGAGTCAAGAAAGATATTCCTAGCAAGTCCCCATTCCTTACGGTTACGTTCCATAAAGTCTACCAGGTTCTTTATTGTATCTGATGGAGCTATCGGTGTCTGTAGCTCTGCGTTGTTATATACTTTCTCATCCAGTACAATGCACTTACCTTTATTGGTAATTCCAGTGAAACTGAATGAGATTGTATCTGGGCTCTTCTGTGAGTATGACGTATCAACACCTGCAGTAAAGTGAACGAACCATTCATCTTGACTCTCTCGACTTACTCGATCATATGATCTGATGTACCGCTTAGCCCATTCTTTTTCTTTGGTATGGTGTTTTCGGTCAAAATTGCTGAATACAAGGCCGGTCGCCCTGCCTCGTATCCCGATGATCTTGTTCTTCCAGAGCTTCGTACCCTTTGGCACATTCAGTATGATCTTGGCTAGCTTTTCTTTTGTTAGACCTAAATTGTGATCAAAAGAAAAGAACCAATGCACCCATCCGGGCTTCGGTTCTTCTGTAAGCATATTATTTATTTCATCCGGTGCATCCGCTTTATACTCAGGAAGCGGTCTGCTGCAGTTGATGTATTCCTTGTATACTGGCAGACTTGGATCATCCGGGTTAAGTGTTGCCATCATGTAATCTGATCGCATGGCAGCTTCTCGAACGAAGTCTATATCTGCCGTGTTAACCTCATCGATATAAAGGCATCCATACTGACCGCCGAGTGCTTTCTGCCACTTCTTTTTATCTCCGTACCCCATAACATAAATGACCTTGTCACCGTTATTTGTATGATAAAGGATGTGTGGAATCTTTTCATCCTTGGTGCCGTTACCGTTATACTCTGTCAGGATCCCGAAGTCATCTATGATTCCAAGATCCTTGTTGATTATATTCTTTTCTGCTGTACCGGTATCCTTCGCGGCTATGATATGATACTTTTTCTTACTCTCTGCTACCAGAAGCATGAACTTGAAGATCCCTACTGTCGTCTTTCCTGCTGCCGTGGTCCCTTCCAGGAACTCGACCGGTGCATCATGTTTGAGAAATGCCTTATATTTATCAGATAAAAGCAGCTGCTCTTTGCTCAAGCTTAATCACCCCTTAGCTGAGTGAGTATTGTGTCGAGTTTGTTCTTTTCCTCCTGAACTCCTGATATTTCGAGTTTATCCTTGAACATTCCTAAATGCTTGCCGCATAGTTCAAGGGCCTTTATCTTATCATACATCTTGATTTCTCTTTCAACGATTTCGCCTTCTTCTAATGGGATTATCTTTACCTTTACCGAAGCAATGGCGGCCAGATCATCTGCTGCCGCGTCTTCTTTTACTGTTGCTTCGTTGAAATTAATCAAATTATTAGGATTAATCAGTCCGATTCGTGCCAACTCCATGATTATTCTATCCTGGTTAATTCCTGTCCGTTTGGATCGTACTGCCATTGACTTATCTATACGCGCGCGAATGTCAGGTTTTGTCAGGTTTTCAGATCCGATGGATCTGGCGGTTTCCGGAGAATATCCGGCACGAATTGCGGCCTGTGTAGCATTCAGATCTATCAGGTATTCGTCTATAAATTTCTTCTGCTTTGCTGTCATTGCCATACAGGCTCACATCCTTTCTTTTGTATTTAAAAAAGCACCCCGAAGGATGCTCTCTTTATAATAAAAACTATCTATTTTCTATTTATCGTCATCTTGACCTATCAGTTTTGGGAAAAAACTTTCTATTAACTTAATTTCTCTATTTGGGAATAGTTCTTGAATTTTTTCTGAAGTATCAATTGATGCATATAATTTTGTACCTGTTTCAATTATCATAGACATTTTTTCTACGCTTTTTTTAACTTTTGAAACCTCTTCGTGATTTAGGTCTTTTCCTGATTTTTCTACAACATCTTTTACGCAATCATCCAATGCAATTTGTTTTAAAGCTTCAAAAACTTCAACGGTTCCATTTAATACTTTATTTTTTTCTACCATATTATCATATTGTATCTTCTGTTGATCTATTGTTATTAAATCTGCACGATATTTGTTTACGCAATTTAGCAAATATCCAACACCCATTAAAAACAATGCTGTGCCTGATATTACTAACCATATAGAGCCTGAATCAGTTCGTATTACTCTAGAGCTATTGGCTTCAATTTCTATAGTTGGGCACTGCGTAAGGACAATATTCAAATCACCAATTATTTTTCCGAGTTTTGAAAGCTCTATGTTATCAGGTATATTAACATCTAAGCTATTTGTCTCATCATCAACTTTTTCTTTTGATTCGACTAAATCAATTATTGTTTCCATTTTACGCAATAAAATCAACACTTTACTATAAAAATTTCCAAACCAGCTTTCATCAAATCTTATTACACCGCCTATAAAAAAAGAAGCTGGAATATAATCAATTATATCTTTTGTAACTTTATTCAGGCACTCAATTTCGTATATAGCAAAAATTGATTTCTCTATATCCTTCCAATTTTCAAATGTAAATTCATTTTGTCTGTTTGCCAGTGCTTTTCTATTTGCCTTAGTTATACTTTGTAGAATTGGTTGGTTTGCTTTACATATCTTGTAAATATTCGTTAGTCTCATGTATATTTTTTCCTCCCCTTTTCTTTCCACTTTACTACTTTTCACTAAAAGAAGAAAGACACCTAACAAAATTGAAAGATGTCTTTCTTAAGGGGTTGCGTGGTTGAAGGTTTACCTTTTTCCGGTAATTTTTCACTTACACAATAACACAGGTTACGAGTAACATTCAATAACATTAATTTTATTTAGTGCAACATCATGAATTCTAAATACTTGCATTTTTGAGTAGCTCAATTCCTTTGCTATAAGAGTCCACTCCTTAAATTCGATATATCTTCTGCGTAATATCAGACTTTCTACGCCATCCTGAATGCCTACAATCATACTTTCTATTTCTATCTTACGTTTCAGACATTCTTCCTTCTGCAATATGATTTTAGTTTCCAATACTTCAAGCATAACCATAATGTCGGAAAGATCTGACTGCTTATTCCCCTTTGGCATATCAGAAAGCTTCTGTGTCTTGGCTGATTGCTCTTCCTCCCGTTTTCCCTGCATCTGTTCTTCTAATGACCTAAGCTTGCAGCATAGGTTCTTATAGCTTTGTAAGTATTCTTTTATCTTTTCGATATCTGACAACTTTTCTCACCCCTCTGCTTTGTTTTAACCCTGCTGCCTGCTTCGCATTATATAATGGGTTTTATCAGAAACTTGCAATCTTCTGAATCTTTTCTAGTGCCAGCATTATTTCTTCCGTCTTTTTATCGCCTATTCCTTTGACTGATGAAATGGCAAGTTTTATATCTGCTGGCTTGATCTGCTCGTCCGTTGCTGCCTGCTCACCATTCTTTACTCCAAGATCATAGATCTCTTTGATGTAGGTCTCCATCTGGTGATGGTCCATTCTTTTGATATCCTTATACGTCTTTCTGTTTAATTCAAATTCTTTTTTCATTCTATCCCCTCTCTGTTAGCCCCTGCTGCCACTCCGCTGCAATCTACATCGTCTTCCCCTGCATCCATTTCGCATACTTCTTCGTCTGTCTCTAATTTGCTTTTTATCACCTTGCAGCCAACTGCTGCCTCCATGGTTTCATTAAGGGTAATCATGAGCTCATATGTTTCGTAGATCTCTTCATCGATATCAGCTGTATAGACTATTCTCATGCTCTTTTCCTCCGTCACTGCTACCAGCATTTGCTGTTGTATTTTATCAATCTTTGTCGAATACCGTTACACTCTCAAATACATTGCCTATACCCAGGATGCAGTACCCGTCCATAAGTCCAAATTGCGGACAATCACTGAGCTTGTAATACACTTTTACCTTTACATAATTTCTCGTGAAGTGATCATCCTTCCATTCTTTCAGCTTCAGAACATCACCGACTTTAAAATTACGATCATCTTTCCTGAGTTCAAATTTTTTTGAGCCATCCAGTATGTCGTTTAAATATTTTGGTGATATCTTTAATCTATGTATCATCCTCATCCTCCTCATTCTCTTCCTGTTCATCTTCATCGTGTAACTTACCAAACCGTCCACACTCTCCGCATTCCTGGCATGGATAGAAGCGGTCTCTTTTACATGGTTCACCTGCCATTATTCTCCCTCCACACATTCAATCTCAATCCTTACCCTTATTGAGTTACCTTCATACGCTCCGCTGGTGCTCCTGACTATTTCAAGCATGTTCTGAGCTTTATTACAGAAGAGTGACAGGTTTCTTGCTGCCTGAGGTGAGTTCTTAACCGGTAGTGTTAGTTCTGCTTTGTATTCTTTCATAGGCTTCTCCTCTCCTGCTGCCTTGCAGCTGTGATTTTTTACTCGAGTAAAAGAAAGTGCTGTTCTTCCAACCTCTCATACAATGTTCTTCCAGTGTTGTCTACGATGTAAGGCATAAATATTTCCTGCATCTGTACCATTTCTATATCCAGTAGTGCCATCTGTGCTTTTACCCAGTCAAGCAGGATCCTCCATGCTACTCTTTCAGCCTGATCGGCCGTATCCTTGACTGCTTTGTTTGTTTTTCTCTGTTCTCGCAGGATCTTCATGCATTCTTCTACCTTTACCGGTAATTTGATCGGTATCTGACTGCTGCCGGTGTCGATTAAGAAAGAGAGGCCTGTTATTCGTTCGCCCTGGTACTCCTTCATAATTGATTTTGCTCTGTGCTTGATCAGGACATACTCGATTTCCGATGCAGACTTAAAAGCGTCTATTGTTGTTGTATAATTTAGTATTGCCATTTGTTTCTCCTTTCAGTATTCGCAACGATTTTTATTCCATTTATGTAAGGTTTCTCCACTTTTTGTGATATAGTGAATTCATAGGAGGTGTTTTATGTTTTTTGATAGTCAATTACTAACATCTGAAGATCTCTATAATGGAATGGATGGCGCTGGTCGTTATTTGCGCGATCTCTTTTTGGAGTTGATAAAAATATCAGAAGTGCAAGCATTTATTGCGGCTGCAATCTTTGACACAATAGTTGCCATTGTTCTTCGTAAGTTGGGGTTACGTGCGAAAACTATAGGCTTCATTATAGGCTTAATCGGATTTATTGAACTTGTTTTAGGTGCAGCTATTCAATAAACTCAGCAAGACCCTTTTTTTCCGTTGCATGTTTATCTTACATCAACAAAAAGCTCTACCTCCCATCATAAATTATGCTTCTGCTGTTACCTTGATTCCCCTGCTGCCTTCGATCTTGATTTTTCCCTTTGCTGTTCTTGATATCTTGGCTTTGATCCCTGTCGGTGTCTGAATCTGTACCCAGTCCAGTTCATACTCTGCAACCTTATCTGCTGCCATATGCAGATATTCTGCACTCTTATCTGCAATCGATACCCCATTCCCTTGTTTTAAAAAGATATCATCAATCTTTTTATGCACTCTCTCTTTTGCCTTTTCTTTGGATGCATACTCTCTGGCAGCTTCACAATCACATTGCTGCGTGACTGCTTCATCAACTTTCTCCTGTAACCACCCGAAGATAGTTTCTACCGTTGCCATCTGTCCACAATATTTACAGGCACCTTCCTGCGTAACTACTCCCACTGGCTTCTCTTTCTTTAATTCCTTTACATCATCAGCTAGCATATTGGTCCCTCCGTGTTAGATTTTTAGCGTCTTGCGCCATTTTCATGAAGTCGTGGTGTGTGAAGCACTCGTAATGCCCTCTGCATACCGTTAGAACATGGTACGGGTAGAATTCCTCGATCTTTACCAGCTTCTGCA
>QKJQ01000029.1 GCA_003249225.1 Clostridia bacterium
GACACCTAAATTTTAACAAACTTGAGGTTCTTTTTGTATATAATTTTTTTCACCTAATAAGTGAAAGTAAAAAGCATAAAAAAATACAGTAACTATGCGGTGCTTCGCACCGCTCAATGAATTATCATGAATAATTCAGGTTTATTTGAGTTAAAATCTAGAATATGCATTTTAATTTTGGAAAATCGTTTCGGGAAGGAAACCATATGTACAAAGTATTTTTAGTAGATGATGATGAGTTAATACTCGATCAGATCGTAAATACGATTCCCTGGATGGAAAATGGATTTGAGGTCATTGGATGCGAAAGTGATGCTGTTGTTGCATTGAAAAAGGTATTCGAAATAAAACCGCATGTAGTATTTATTGATCTGAAGATGCCAAAACTCGACGGGCACAGTTTTATACACAGTGTACGAGAACAAGGAATGGATACTGAATTTATAATGTTAAGCGCGTTCGGTACCTTTGAAGATGCCAGAACCTTTTTTCAGCAGGACGGATTTGATTATCTGCTAAAGCCATTGCAGATGCAGGAAGCACAGATGGTTCTGGAAAAGATGGCAGAGAAGCTGATAAGAAAGTATCCTATGCTAACAGAATATGAAGAAGAGATCGTAAATCCTGCCTTCGCAGAACTAACGGATTATTTACAAAACAGTTTTGCAGAAAAATTCACACTGGAAGAGCTATCAAAGAGATTTGGCATCAGCGCCGGATATATCTGTAACCTGTTTGCGAAGCACTATAGTACGACACTGACTAGATATGTGACTCGAATTCGCATGGAATATGCTGTGTCGGAAATGAAAAAGAAAGAGTTGTCACTTAAGAATATTGCTACAGCCTGTGGTTACAGAGATTATTTTTATTTTAATAAAGTATTTCGAGGCTATTATGGAGAGGCCCCCAGTCAGTACATGAAAAATATGGATGCAGTCTCCTGAGGGTCACAGACAAAGATAAGGGTGATTTTATGGTCAGAAAACACAGAATTTTAATACTTACTCTGCTTGGCATTCTGCTGAGTACAACTGGATTTGGGATACATTATCTTATCGAATCGGACCAGGACGCCAAGAAAACGACCGTTACGATCGCAGTTATGGTAAACGATGGGGTCAGGGATTTTAATACAAACTATTATACACACTGGCTGGAGGAACAGACCGGCTATGACATTACCTTTGAGTATATCCCAAAAGGCTATGAGACGGAATATATCCAGACAATGCTCAGCTTTGATGAAAGTGCCATTGATGCGGTCTTTTTATCGGGCAAAGAAAAAATCCTGGAAGACGATGCGTTCAATTCTTTCTGCGACAAAGGGATGATTTATGATTTGTCTGCGTTTATAACGAAAGACAGTAATTTTTCGCAGGTGATGAAGGAGTACTCGGAATATGAATTGTATGACCAGATCAAAAGAGGAGATGCCGTATACTATATTCCGCAGATGGATACAGCGAGAAAGCAACACAACCTGCAGGTCCTCTGGATCAATATTGACTGGCTCAAGACACTGAAGCTCCAGATTCCAAAGACAACAAAAGAATTAGCCACGATACTACAGGCATTTAAAGAAAAGGATCCTAACAGGAATGGCATACAGGATGAACTTCCTCTGATTAGCTGTGAAGCCTCGTATTCCATGCAAAGTTACAATTATTTGCTCAATGCATTTATATATAACGATCCGCTCCATGCCAGACTATATTTCAAAGATGGTAAGATTGAACTTGCTCAGGTGCAGGATACATTTTTGCAGGGTCTGAACTTTTGCAGAGACTTGTATGAAAATGGACTGATTTCTGATATTGGTTTTTCTTATTCACAGAAACAGATTATGGAACTGGTGAATGATCCGGAGGACCTGGTAGGAGCATTTACAAGCAAAAGTATCTCTGATGTTATCTATCCGAATTGCTCAGATATTCTGGCAAAATTTATACAGGTTGCACCACTGGCCGGACCGGATGGAGAGAAAAATGCAGTCTGGGTCAATCTGGAGCCGAAAATTGGAGGGTATATACCTGCAAATAGCAGACATCCGGAGGAAGCCTATAAAATTATGGACACCATGCTATCGAAGGAAGCTTCCCTGATCGCAGCTTTTGGAGAAGAGGGAAAGGACTGGAAATATTCCGACAGTGGTGAATTATCTACCTATGGCTCCTTAGCAAAGATCACAACGATAAATTATTTAAGTGACAGTTTGCAGAATAAAAATTTTGCCGGTACAGGACCTTTGATGTTAGACGACATGTATGCAAACAGTGTGACCTGGAACGGAGATTGCTCACTTGTTGAATACATTGATGCAAGAGCTATCAGAACATACGAGACCTACTACGGAAAATCAGAAGCATACCTTGGTTTATTTCCTGACAATGCTGCCCTCTATGAAACGATAAATAAAACGACAGATGACTGGATACTTCGATTCATTACAGGGGAGAGTAACAGCAGGGATAAGGATACCTGGCAGCAGTACAAATCGACAATTGAAAAACTTTGGGAGTCATTTGACTAGCCTGCAGTACTTTGGAGGATACAGATGAACAGATACAGAATACAATGTTACATTTTACTTGCATTATTGGTTACTTTTCTGAGTACCTTACTCGTCGGCTGCGAGAAGACTGTGGCAAGAACAGAGCAGTATCGTGATATGGAGCAGTGGCTCGAAAAAGCTGACCTGACAGACCATCTTTCAAAAGAGGAACTGTACCAGGCAGCACTTTTAGAAGACACCCTGGTCATATATAGCGTATCTTCCAGAATCTTTGATGTAAAAACGACCTTTGAACAGGAGTACCCCGGGCTTACGGTAGATGTCAGAGATATTCGAAGTTATGATATTGTAAATAAGATCAAAAATGAATATGAGAACGAAGAGTATAAGTGTGATCTTGTTGTATGCAGCGATTGCGACGGAAGCCTATACAAGGAATTACTGGAACCGGGTATTGTATACTCTTATGTTCCATGGGATATTGACTTTAGGCTTAAGGATGATAACATTGAGCAGGGACTTGAATTTCTGGGAGAAGCGATTATGCTTGTCTATAATAACGAGGTATTTGATGCTCAGCCAATTAACAACCTGTGGGAGCTGACAGAAGATACGTATAAAGGGAAGATTATCATGGCGAACCCACTCAGTTCCTTTTCTACCAATGGATTTTGCGCAGCTCTGTTCGCACAGTCTCCGGCTATGGAAAAAGCTTACGAAGATTATTATGGCACAAAACTTATCATTCCGGACGGTAAATGTGCCGGAGAGATTTTCTGGGAGATGGCAGCCCCCAATATCATCTTTACGAATTCCAGTGACGAAGTTCTGGAAAGTGTAGGGAATAACGGAGCTAATGATGTCTGGATCGGAATCATGATATCAAGTAAAATGAGATACGAAGAGTTAGGTTATCATGTGGCATTGATTTATAATCTCGAACCATTTGCTGCAGTCTATACGCCAAACAGCATAACCCTTGCAGGAAGAGCTGCTAATGTGAACTCCGCTAAATTATTCATACGATACCTGCTTGGTGAAGCGGACGGAACAGGAGAAGGATTGCAACCCTATACTACAACAGGCACATGGTCTGTTCGTCAGGATGCACCAGACGGAAATCCAGTTCCTCTTAGCGACATGGATATCGTGCGTCTTGACAAAGAATTCATATACAGCAATCGTGAATCGATGACTGCTTTCTGGAAAAGGCTGTTGGTAGAGAATATTGAGATAAGGAAATGAAGCAACGGTCAGTGAAGAAGAGGGAATGACAGAATGAACAGCAGAAAAAAATCCTTAATGCACGAATTAAAATGGACCGTCATAGCATTAGGTACGACAATGATTGCTATGTGGTTTCTTTTTTACATTTATTTGAACAGCCTGTTAAATGAGTACGTGATCCGTTCAATGGAACAGGCTTCCTCACAGATCATCAGTGAGCTGAACCAATCCTTTCTGCAGCTGGAAGAGGTTTCGTTCTTTTTATCGGAGGATGATGCGGTATATCAGCTGTTGAATTCGTCAGATGGACGTGAGTTTCATGCCAGAGCAGCAATCGTGGTGGATCAGATGGAACAGATCTCGATCAAGTCAGGATTTATCAGTAATATAGTTATATATGAGAACAGCGGCAGGTTCTATCGTTTTAACGGAACCATAAGCAATACCGCAGCGAAAAGACTGATCAGCCTCATTCAGAAGGATTCTTTACAAAGGCATATTCAGGTCCAGCTGGATGATATAAATTATGTGGGATATGTAACGGATGTAACAGAGAATACATCCAGCCTCGGGAAAATCGTCATGCTGATGGATGAAATTGATATCTATCATATGTTTCAGGAAATTGAAGAGAACAACAGTATGAGGATCGCACTTGCTGCGGATGAAAAAGTAATCGTGGCAAATGATGCTGCCATGCTTGACAAAAGTCTGGATGAACTAAAGGAACTGGATGATTACATCATACAAAAACAGGTCGGTTTCACACCCTTTGAACTCGTAATCTCCTATAAAAGCGCAGGGGACAAAATAAGCATTCTGTTCCTGGCGGTTATGGTCTTGATGGCATTCCTGCTGCTCATGATCCTGGAACGTTTTCTTACCTTCTGGAGAAAGAAATTTTTCGTTCCGATACAGTCTGTTATTGTAAATGTTGAGGCTATGGAAGGCAGAACAGGAGCTTTTCTTATGCCGACCGGCCTGGAGCATTTTGACGGGCTCGTTCATGGAATCAATGAGTTGATTGCCCGCATTGAACAAAGTGACCGACAGATCTATGAGGCAGAACTTTTTTTGCAGGAAGCAGAGATCAAAAAGCAAAAAGCGTATATAGTTTCATTAAAAAAACAGATCAATGCACATTTTACTGTAAATGTTCTGACTGTCATAAAAGCACTGACTCAGGCACAGGAGAGTGACAAAGCAGGTCTGCTCTGTGACGGGCTTTCCTTTCTTCTGCGTTATGCAAATGCCGGGGACAGTTTTATCAGTGGCATGGAGGAATTTTTTGTACTGGAAAAGTATGTGAGCATCATGGAGATTCGTTACCCGAACAGGTTCGAGGTGGAAATTGATATGGAGGATTTTCTTGAGGAAATCGAGTTGCCCAGAATGCTGTTGCAGCCGATCGTGGAGAACAGTATCCTGTATGGATTTGTTAAAAGTGATTTGGAGCACAAGGGCTTGATTCATGTGTACCCACGCCTGGAATCAGAGACGATTAAAATCATCATTGAGGATAGTGGAGTCGGGATGGAAATGGGACATCTGAAAAACCTTCGGGATGAAATCAATCTGGCAGAAGACGAGGATATTCCGATTGAAGGGTTATCCCATGTAGCTCTGCTTAATATACAGCGAAGAATAAGGACTTACTTTGGAAAGGAATATGGAATAATTATAGATTCTGAAAAAGGAAAAGGAACCAGAGTAACCGTTCTGCTCCCACTGGTCAGGAAAAAGTAGATTGGTGAAAGGAAATGTGAATAAACTTTTGAAAGAAAAGTAAAAACTGCTTATGGCAAAAAAGCCAGAGGCAGTTTTTTTGAATATATTACCAACGAATGTGAATTTTGTCTATGTTCTTAGTAGAGTAGGAATCACTATAATAAACATGGAATATTATATTCAGAAATGCAGAAAACTAAAACACAAGGGAGAATATCATGAAGAAGAGAGCAGTCGTGCTTGTTTTACTGACCTGTATGATTTTTACAACTGCTTGTGGCAATGCCGGAGCAGGAGAGAGCAATAACCTGACAATGAATAATGCAAGCGCAGCAATAAACAATGGTGGAGGCGATGGAGAATCAGTAGTAGAGAATGGGACGAATGATCAGCAAACAGACAATTCTGTTACGGAAGATTCCGATTCCCATAATTATGGAGATCAATCCTGCAGCGTTGCAGAGTTCATTCAATCCGGAGTAACTTCTGAAGTTGGAACATCCATTCAGAATGCCTATGGCAGCGAAGCAGTCTCACTGATGTCACCGGTGCTGGAGGACAGTTATTCCGGTATTTATGACAGTTATGATCTGGGAAACATAAAAGGAATGTTTTTCACCGGCCGAAATGGTGAGGTCGTATTAGAGATGAAGGGACAGGATGTGGATTGCACGGCTTTGTTTTCGACGATGGCTGAGACAAAGGATTATGCAGACTCTTTGTGCTTCTTTGGAACCATGAGCGGAATGTTGAATGGAACGAACTGCGATGGTGCAGAGATCCTTCTTAAAATAGAAAGAACGGACAGTTCAGGATTTTACATTTCTATACTTTCGAACAGTGAATTTCTTATAGAAGCTTCTTCCTTCTGGAATAGCGTCGACAATTCCGAAGACAATTCTGCGATTATGGCCGAGGAGAACTGGTTTGGTACCTATTCTTACACGGATGGGTCCGATAACAGTGAAGTAATAATCACCGTTCGGGCAGATGATCATGGACTACTGAATGCAGATATTGTATCAGCCGCTTATACCGGTACCTGCTGGGGCTTCCAAAAGGATAATGATATCAGCGGAATCGCTTTTCAAACGGCCGCCTGGGGCCTTGGGGATGAATATCCTTTTATCAGTCTGAATTTTATCCTGAATGATGTAACGGGAGTGTGTTCTGTTCTGTATTATTCCATCAATGGAGTCGAAGGATACAGTTCAGGAAATGCTTTCAAGGAAAATGATTACCTTGCACCATCCACGCTTGCAAATAAAGATGATACAGGAGTCTGGGGCGAGATTCCGATTCATGATACGGATGCACAGTATTTTGAACCAACAACAAAGGATTATATCGTATCCTATGCAGTGGGTGAAATCGACATTGACGTTAATTATACAGAGACAGCCATCGTACAGCAGTATACGTTGAATTCATACAATGAGCTGGGAAAATGTGTGAATGAAAAATACAAATATGTTTGCCCCGATGAGACAGCAGCAACAAAAATGGAAGCACATTTACAGGATCGAATGCAGTATCTGATGGACGGCAGGAATCGGGAAATTACAAGGGTAGGTTCCATCGTTTATCAATATGAAACGGATAGTGTGGATGCATTTCCCTTTAATATGTACAATGATAAGTCAAATCTGTTGGAGAACATGGGAGAGTATTTCTTCTATGACAGGCACTTTTTAGAAAAAAGTGATGGAAACGCAACCATCTACTACTGGTTATCCGATATTACAAGCAGAGAAGAAGGTATAGAAAAGAATGAAGTCTTCTCAAAATACATGAAACCGTTTGCCGGGCGTTATCAGAAGGAAAATGCCTCAGATGGATCGAACAGCGAAATAAATTTACTGGCGGACAGCATTTTTATAACCAACCTGAATATCAATTTTCTTGATAAGGAAGGTAACATAATAAATGGAGGAAGCGATTTTATTCAGTGTGATGAGGATGGAAATCTTATTGTGATCTCATCTTCCTATGAAAGTTATTATTTTATTCTGGACCTTACCTTTCAGGAAGACGGCAGTTCTGTAACCGGGCATTATTACAAGTATGCGCTTGAGAACGGATGTCCGACCTTCGCTGATTATCAGAATATGGAGTATTTTGAAGATGGGGATCTTGGAGTATTTACCTATAATTCAGAATGGTAGACCAGAAAATATTTGGTAGGAAATACTTAAATTGAGGGGGATCTTATGAAGAAAATAAGAGAAGCGATTGTACTATTTTCATTGGTCTTTCTGCTTGCAGGATGTGGAACTGATTCAATTGCAGAACGCGATGCTGTAAATAACATGGCAGGAGCATCTACAGAATCGGGAGGGGGATATAATGGCCCCCGTGAATCTGATGAAACAAACGATTCAACGGCGAAAACACACGGTTCGGAGACTATTTTTTTCGGTGAAAATGTAGTTTGTGCATATTATCAGGAAAACGGGAAGGACAAAGAGGAGTATTTTGAATTTACAAGTTCCTTTTACCTGTTTTCAGAAGAAGAGAAGGAGTGGGAACTTGACCTTTGCGGCAATGAAATAACGCTGGAGCAGAGGCTGGTTTTGGATTCGAACATAACCATTATGAATGGTACACTTTATACATCAGCAGATAATTATATCCAGAATGATGGCATTCTTTGCATTTTGGACACATGCAGCCTTGTGGCAGAAGGTATTGGTTTATCAAATACAGGAGAACTTACTCTAGCAAATTGCTGTATAACAGTCAGGAGCGGACAGGGAATCCTGAATAGCAATATTATCAAGCAAGCTGATGAGGAGATGTCTGTTGGTTTAATGGAAGAAGGTACAGGGATCATCGTAGAGAATGGTACAGGAATAATCAATAATGGGAGCTGTGTTCTTGACCCCGTGATTGCTGTAAACAATGGTATTGGTATTGCCAATACAGGAAACTGTACCCTGAATGGGGACATTACGGTAAACAGCGGGATTGGTATTGATAATACAGGAACATGCTCATTGAATGGAAATCTGATGGTAAACAGTGGAACCGGATGCACTAATTCACAGGAAGCCTATATGGAATTGTTGTATAACTATGACTGGGACAGCGTAGTTACCGGCACCTATATGGTGAACAATGGAACAGCGAACCTTGATAATCGAAATATTAATCTTTCACAGGGAACCGTAATTGATAATTATGGAACAACTGAATTTAGTTTAACCTCTATTATCGGTACTCTGACTGATATCTATGAAGGCACAGCCATTTGTAATCATTCCGATGGGATTTTGAATATGGGGGAGGGCAATTTACGCATTATTCTTCTCAATTCATCCGGTGCAAAAGGAATATACAACGAAGGAAGAATAGAAAGCAGTGGGGATGGAGGGTTAGAATTATCCTGCGGAGAGCAGGAAGAAAGCTTTTACTCGTTTTATCAGCTTACGAATGAGGATACATTGAATATTTGTAACGACACAATACTCCTTGAAATGTTACCGGATGCAGTATTTGATGTACCTTATACCAGCATTCGAATTGTATCATCACAAGCGGCTGCGGATAAAAGGTGTATCGGAATTCGTATTTGTGAAGGCTGTACTGTTGATATGACATCAAAGGAGTATGGGCAGACCTGGAATGTTGCTATGTCAGGGGAATATGTTACTGGAGTTCATATTGAAATTGGAGCCGCAATTCGGGCGGAAGAAAATAAGGAATTATCAATTTCCTTAAATTCGTGGACCAGCAACGAAGCAGTGGCGGATGAATGTAAAGAATGTATAGGAATTCAAAATAATGGAGAAATGTACAATACGTCCTTTTTCGCAGGAATAAAAGGAGAAAAAAACATTTTACTGTCGAACAATGGTATTTATTGTGGAGGTTTGAGCAGCAGGATAGACATTTCGACGGAGGGGAAGGACAACATTGGAATCGAGAATGGTTCTGAGATATACACCGGCTGTATTCTTTCTATGGGAACCGGTGAAAACAATCTGTTAATTAAGAATCCTTCTATAGCAAGTATCAAAACAGATTCGCTGACTACCACGCTATATAATTGCAGTTATTGCACCGGGATAGAAAACAGTGGAATACTTACAACGGTTTCTGGCTATATGTCCATTCAAGATGGATATTACTGTGTGGGGATTTCCAATGAGGGACAGATCAACTACGCATATCTAGACTGCATGACTGGTGGTCATAACGAGAATGAAACCTATAAAGTCATCGATGAGCTTGGATCGAATACGGGCATTTATAATGGAGGAAATGGCTTTATTCTGGATGACAATAGGGAAGGCTCATGTTTGACTGCATATAGTACGGACGATAATAACGTTGGAATCAGCAATCATGGAGTTATTGATGCTGTAAAACTATCACTGCGGACGCAGGGAGAAGGAACAATGTATGCCTTGCAGAATAATGAATACGGGCATGTGACCGTTGGCGACTATGTGGAAGCGGATTGTTTAAATGATTCTGGCCGTGGTAGTGCAATTCTAAATTATGGTCTGATCGATGCCCCCTATTATGCTTTACGAACACAATTTGAAGAAGAAGCGAGTGTTCTTTCGGATCATGGAACATTGAATGGGGACCTCTATGTAACAACACCTTCCTATGTTATAACACCGGAAGGCAAATTTTATAACTAGTGTACTGGAATATCGATGTGCTCTTGTACAAAGGTTTATAAGATGCTGGTTTACATCAGATAGAATGACAAGGATAGGAAGAAAAGATTGGAGAGTATAATGAAGAGAAAAATTACCCGGATCTTGCTGATATTTGCGCTGGCGGTGACAGTAACAGCCTGTGGCAGTCAGAAGACCTCTGAAACAAACAATGCTGTGGAAAACAGCAACGAGGACCAGAATATTACTAATGACATAGGGCGTGATGTGGAATCAGAAGATATAACAACAGACACTGGTTTTACAATAAGCGACTTTATTGATGAATCAAAAAGCTCCCTTACCAAGGAAATGGGTGGAGAAGCCTACCCGCTGACTGCGATTCCTGATTTTCCGGATGCTGACAAACATTTTCATCCATCGACAGAGGATTATTGTCTGATCTGTTATCCAGGTGTGCTCTATCTGGATACGGTTGATTCGGCCTTTGATGTAGCCAGATTTGATCTGGTTTCTTTCGATGAAGAAGGAAATGTGGATACACATTATCAGGCTTTTGTTTTCGATAAGGAAGAGGACGCCGAAGCTTATCATGAATACAAAAAAGGATTTGGTGTGACGTACCGGGAGCTTTATGCAGGAGAAGACCTGTGTCAGGAGTTTATGAAAGGCTGCGCAGTTCGATATGGTAACATTATTTACTATAACAAAGAATTTTTGGAGCAAGGTATCAATACCGCCTATACAAAGAATTATCTGATCGAGGAGATGTCCTTTTATCAGGGAATCGGCTATTCCTATTATTTTTCAAAAGGATATGAAAATGCGGATATATACAATAATTACACTTGGGTCAGCGGTGATGAACAATACTTTTATCCGGGGACCAGAAGATTTATGATTAAAAAACGATACGAAGTTCTGGATCTTGATGGACACTCGTCAACGGAGAATTCTGAGGTGATTTATTATAGTATGCTAAACTATGATGAGTATGGTAATTTTGTCAGCAGTTCATTTAAATTGGGATTTGAAGACGAAGAGACAGCAGCACTTTTTGGAAGCGGAGAAGAAAAGATATACACGTATGGAGATGACTTATTCGATATAACAGGAGAGCTTGAACCAATTGCGCAGGTTGGAAACTGTGTATTTTATACCAGTAATAAAGAGGCGGAAGCAGTCAGCAGTTATACGTACTCTGACAGACTGGGAGACGAGTACCTGGAAGAAGATAAAAGTGAAAATGATCATGCGACGGACACATACTTTTTCTTCTCCTGCAGAGACAAAGACTATCCGGCAGAAGGAACAGCAGCAACAGTCCAGCCGACCTCAACACCGAATTCATCAAATGAGGGAGGAGCAGAAAGTCATGATGATACCGATCTGGCGGGACAAGGAAGCTGGGAAGGGTATTTTTGCAGCGAAGAGATGGATGCAGTACTTGGAAAACCTTCCTGCGAGGTATTTCTTGAAAAAAGCGGAAGTAAGATTTTGTTTCATGTTTTTGAATATCAGAATGGTGAAGTAAGATATGAAAGCAAAGCTGCGGCTATGTTCAATTCACTGGAAGAAGACCAGACGACTTCCTTGTTTACAGCGAACCTCGCAGCAGAGGGGGAACCGACCGGTGAATACGTAATTACCATGACGGATCATAATACGGCTGTAATAACAGCAGAGTATGACGGGCTTTTGTTTGAATATACTATATACCGTACAGCACATACCGTTGAATAAATTCTGCGGTGATTACGAAAGGGGTTCAGAAGATTTATTTCTGAAAAGGAAGAAAATGATTATAAAAAGAAAAGGAATGGTTCTTTTGATTCTATGTTTTCTCGTAGTGTTCACAGGCGGCTGCTCATTCGATGTACCGGTCTACTGGCAGGACCGCTGTCTGCCGCTGAATTTTAATACACGTGGACGAGAATTCAACGTATCGTGGGAAGAGATTAATGAACGATGCATTGCATCCACCTTTGCGCCTGAATTCAATACAGACAGTAATTGTTATCAGTCTGATGATGTGTACCACAAAGCAGTAGAAAATCCGAAAGAGGTTGCTGAAAAGTATGCATCAGAATTGGAGCGAGACGGATTTGAATTAGGGTATAACGGTGGAAGCAAGTATTATGACAGTGGAATCCTATGTAGAAAAGTTATCTGTGAAGATTATAATGGGAAAGAGGTTTATGCATCTGTATTAATATGTTACACTGAACTGAAGTATAAAGAGCAATATAATCTTTGTGTTAGCTATAATATTAGTAACTCATTTTACGAAGACTATTTAGAGGAACAATCAGACCTGAAAAATATGGAGGTTGTAAAATGAGAACAATAAATATTATTCTGCACATATTGAAAATGCTGCTTCGTCTGGTCACTTACACGATGGGATTTGTGATATTGCTGGGTGCGTATGCCAGACTGTTCAATTTCCTTCCGGCAAATCTTAAGGAACTGCTGACTTGTTATAAGGACGTACCATTTGGGACAATATGGAAGACTTACTGGTCTAGTCTGATACATTTTGAGAATATGCCTGGACAGGCGCTGCTCTTTTGCGGATTTACAATGATTCCATTGTTCCTGAGATTAAGTTTTACCGGGTTTTACAATGCATTTTCTCATGAGTATGAAACGGGAGATTATACACTGGTCTATGTTCGTACAGGAGAAGTGGTTGGCAGCGGACATGACGGAACGGGAATGATTGCTGAAGTACTTTCACGATTATTTATATGTCTGTTATTATTCTATCTGTCAATAATTTTCGTGCCTATCCTGTTCCTGGGTGATCTGGTCAAAGCAATACGTTTCTTTTTTGATTAAAGAACGGTAGCAAATAAAAATAAGAAAGGATTCTGATTATGAAAAAAGCATCAAAACTTTTCCTGATAGTGTTAATTCTGCTCTCCTTGGCGAGCTGTGGTAATCCGTCTGAAAATGAAGCATCGAAAAACGCAGAGAACGATCAAACAAAGAATGCTGCATCTGACGCTTCGAAGGATACGATGCAGAGCAATAACACAGAAGAACAAACAGAAGATTATTATCTTACCTATGTTCTTGGTAAGAGAAATGTAAATGGCGAGGAAACTGTTTTTCTTACGGATGAAAGAGATATGGAGAACTGGCAGGTCCCAGTAAAAGGAGCCGTCCCAGGAGATGGACATGAAGCGGAGCAAATTCGATTTCTTGGAATAGACTGGAAAGGCGATGGCACGATTGATGAGGTCAATATGAGTGATTTCCTGAATGTTAATACATTTGGTTCACTTGAGACTCCGGGTACGAGCGGGAAACTGAATGTTAACAATTACGGAGCAAATCCTGAGAATGGCACCAGCAGTTATTCAGAATGGAAGATTGAAGTCAATGGAACAGAAGTCATACTTACGGATGAAGATGGAACCATATATTACTTCTATGAAGACCATTTTGAGGAGTAAGATATAGTTTTAGCGAAGGATCAGCGAGCAAAAAGCGCAGAAATGAGGCATAAATGAAAAGATTGAGTGTAATCGTAAGTATCCTGGTCCTTACAGCAGGACTGACGGCATGTGGAGGATCCAACCCTGTTGCTGATGAAAATACAGGAAGCAATATGGTAAGTTCAACACAAGAGAATACAGAAGATAAAAATACACAACAGGAGACGGGAGAACAGCAGGCGGCAGAGAATACTGCGGCGGTAACTTCTGGAGGTACAGAGGGAACCGAGGGAATAGGAACTAAAGAAAATACAAGTCAGAATCAGGAGGAAGAATGGTCAGGCATGTCACTGCAAGTTATTATCAGTACAAGTGAAAGTGCAGACTTTTTCATCAGCGGAGTTACTTCAATTTCAAAGAATCAAAGTATTCTGGTGTATGCGGGAGATTACTGTATCAGCATGATTGGAGACAACGGGATGGGTGAACCTTCGGCCTACCTGGAAGAAATTACGGATGAAAATGGAAGTACCTCCGTAATCAGACCATTGAGCTACGACTATGATGAAGAACAGCAGCTGTTGAAGATATATGGGGACTTTGGTACCACAGGAATCGACATGTATCAGATCGAAACGTACACCATGAAGGTATTCATAAATGGAGATGGTGTCGTTGCGAAGGAACTGTCAGCTGACGAAGTCGTAACAGAACAATATTCATCAACCGGAATCGGTACAGCAGGCGGGATGGATACAGAAAATAATGATGGTGATACCGCAGGTGACGGGGCAGAAGACGGTAGTGAACAGGCAAGTGATTTTACTTTGAGTGATTATACCGGAGAATACACAGATGCAGAATCCGGCAGTTCAATTTCTTTCGTTATGACCGATTCAAAGGTTGATTATCATTTTCAGGCGATGCACATTAACTCAGATATTTATAATGACTATAATGGTGATAATGAGGTATCAACGACTATGACGGAACGTAGTTTCTTTGAATGTTCGGAGGGCGTCTATGCGGTAGATTTTATAACGCAGTATGGGTGTAATGGAACGGCAGTATTCAACGGGGATGGAAGCATAGAGCTGACCCTTACCCTGGCTGATATGACATTTCATGGTGTGTTTATGAAGTAACAAAATTGCAAAACTCAAGAAAAATTATGGAAAAAAAGATAAGTGAAATGTTGACAGAAGGGTGGCATTATGAAGATATCGGTAATTCAGCTTGGAATCAAAGAAAGTGAGAAAATGAAGAATCGTTTTCAGGAGGTTGAACGAATTCTGGAGAATATGAAAATCAGCAATGAAATACCGGATCTGATTATGCTGCCTGAGGTTTGGGGTTGTGGGTTCTTTAACTTTTCTGATTATACCTCTTGTGCGGAAGATCAAAAGGGACAGACCTATTCGAGAATGAGTCACTGGGCGAAAGAACTTGGCTGTATGATTCATAGCGGTAGTTTCATAGAATATCAGAATGGTAAATTTTATAACACTTCTCTATTATTCGATAAAACGGGACATCTCTTGGCTGAGTACAGGAAAATTCACTTATTTGGTTATGAGTCAGAGGAACAAAAACTTCTTACCAGGGGAGAACAGACAACCGTTGTAAACACCGAATTTGGTAATATTGGAATGGCGACCTGTTATGATCTTAGATTTCCGGAACAGTTCCGACAGATGGCTGAGAACAATGCGGATATATTCTTGATTACATCGGCCTGGCCTATGCAGCGGCTGAACCACTGGCGTCTTTTTAATCAGGTAAGAGCACTTGAAAATCAAAGTTTTCTTGTATCCTGCAATTGCGGCTTTGAACAGGAGGGGTCACACTTTGCCGGGCACAGTATGTGCGTATCACCAATGGGTGAGATTCTCTATGAAGCAGGTGAGGAACCCACCGTACTAAAAATGTATATTGACCTGACACAGATAAAAAGATACAGAGAAGAATTTCCTGCACTTTTGGACCGAATAAAGCTGACCAGATGATGGTCAGCTGTTTTTCTTGATATAGATCCTAAGTGCCTTGATCAGCAGGATCATGGTATAGATTGCAAGAATTGCCAATCCAAGAATAATTGCGATGCCAAGGGCATAAAGTATGAAGAGTAAAGTAGTGAGTAAACCTGTGAAACCAAGTGAGGACATTTCGTGTCTCCTTTCGAATTAATGATCAGAATAATACATTGATGCTTATTAATTACAAATCGAAATTTATGTTAATAAAAAAGTAAAACAAAAATGAAATACAAAGTGGAATATAGTGAAATACAAATACATCCTGAGTTAAAACATTGATTATAAGCCAGCTTTAACAGTATAAATGATAAATAGTATAAGAATTAGAAAATAAATACAGTTAAAGAATACAGCAATTTACAATAGAAGTCAATGAGAAAGTCAGTATTTTACATAAAAAGATAATATAAAATACTGGCTAAATCTTGTGGTGAACAGAACATTGACAGACGAGATTAAAGGATCCTGAAAAAACGATTGTACTGTTTCAAAAAAGCAAATCCGTAAGATGAGTGGAGCCGACCTAAGAAACATAAACCAGATACTCGTCCACGGTAACCTCAAGCAGGGCTTCCGCCTGTTTAAGCTGTTCGCTGATTAGGACCGCCTGTGTATAGTCAGAACCGGTCGCTGCCAATGCCCTTTTTAAAGCATCTACCTCCTGTTCCTGTTTTGCGAGCCGTTCTTCGAGTTCCTTACGTTTATAAGGATTCAGCTTTTTGGGAAGATCATCGGATAGGGACTCTTTCGGCTTTTCTGATACAGGTTTCTTTGGCGCAGGCTGCAATTTGTCTATGCCTTCTGAAACAGCATTTTCTTTCTTCTCATTTGGTAATAGTTTAGTTTCTTTTTCCCTTTCGCGTTTATAATATTCGTAATTGCCAACATAGGAGAGCAGCTTCTGATCTCTGATTTCTACGATCCGGTCTGCCAGTTTGTTCAGAAAATAACGGTCATGGCTTATAAAAAGGATAGTACCGTCAAAATCCAGCAGTGCCTGTTCCAGAACTTCTTTTGTTTTGATATCAATGTGGTTCGTCGGTTCATCCAGCATCAGGAAATTAACTTTGGAAAGAACCAGGATACAAAGCATTAAACGGACACATTCACCGCCGGATAAATTCTCAATTCGTTTGAACACATCTTCGCTGCGAAACTCATAGGCAGCCAGTGTTCTGCGAAGGGATGTTTCATCCATTGGGTGATAATGACGTAATGTATTAATAACAGTGTCTCCCGGTGTTTCAAAGGTAATGTTCTGCTCAAGATAACCAACTCTGGCACTGGGATTGAGAGCCTCTGAGTCCATGAGACTTTTGATGAACGTGGTTTTTCCACAGCCATTTGCACCAATCAGACCAATGCGTTCCCCTGCTCGGATCTGCAGTTCACCTTTATCGACCAGAATGCGTTCACCTATGCTGACCGTGTAGTCCAGTATACGAAGCATCCATTTCACATTTTTACTATCATTGCCAAAGGACAATCGCATGTGATTGGTGTCTTCTATAGGACGGTCTATTTTCTCCATGGTATCCAGTCGCTTTTCCATGGCTTTTGCTCTTTTGAAAAGTTTTTCGTTGTCAGCCTGCTTTGCCCAGATCCGCATCTGTGCTGCTGCATCTTCTAATTGTTTTCGCTTTTTTTGCTGCACGTCGTAATATTTTAGCTGGTTTTCATAACGCTCTTTTCTTTCTTCAAGATAAGAGGAGTAATTTCCATAATAAACGTCGGTCTTCCCGCCTTTTATTTCATAAGCTTTTTGCATGACCTGATCGAGAAAGTAGCGGTCATGGGAGATAATAAGTACAGAACCTTTATAAACCTTCAGATATCCTTCAAGCCATTGTAAGGTATCAATGTCAAGATGATTCGTCGGTTCATCCAGCAGCAGGATATCGGGACTTTCTAACAATAGTTTTGCAAGAGCAACACGCATCTGTTCACCGCCGCTTAACGTTGCATACTCCTGCTCAAGCAACTCTTCAAGCTTCATGCCGACTTTGATTTTTGAAAGCTTTTCTTCCGTATCGTAGCCATTTAGCGCTTCGTATTTGTTCTGCAGAACTCCGAGTTTTTGAACATTTTGCTCCAGATTCATTCCATGTTCTAATTCGTTCTGCAGCTTTTCCATTTCTTTTTGCAGCGAGGTCAGTTCTTTGAACGCTTCATACAAAACACCAAGAACCGTTTGGGCTCCATAGTTAACCGCCTGTTGCCTGAAATATCCGATTTTTGCGCCGTTACGAATGGAGATCTCTCCGTGATCTGGTTTTTCTTCTCCTGCGATCATGCGAAAAATCGTCGTCTTTCCCGTTCCGTTATCACCCAGCAGACCAACTCGTTCCCCTTCTTTTAATTCCAAAGAAACATCAGTGAAAACCGGGTTGCCAAAGTAAGTTTTATCGATGGAATTTATCAATATATCAATCATCTTTCCCTCATTCCTGCGTATTGTTACGCACCATAATTCTAATTTTCAGTACAAAAAAACAGACTGCCACGAGGGTTGAGTCTGTCATTAATTCAATACACAGAAAGTGAAGAAAAATGGGCAGACTACTCCTCTAAAACAACAAAACGGAATATAATTCCGGCTGCTGCAAGCGGCATTCTGTCAAGTTGTGTGTTTCTTGGCATTGTCTGCATGATCTTCTCCTTAGATAATATATAAAATATAGTACCATTGACCACAGAAAATGTAAAGACTTAGTTTTGAAAGCTGTACGGGTAATGCTGCGACCGATACCATGAACGGAGATAAGATGAGGTCCGGTTAGAATAATAAGAGACAGAATTGTAATATTCTATAGATTGATGTATGATTTGAACTATAAGTTGCTTATTTTCTGCTACAATCCGTTTCAGGAATGGAGGAAAAGTGAAAGAAATAAATAATTCTTTCACAAGCAAGTTTGTGCCTCGCGCGTCACCGCTCGTTCAAACTTGATATGCGCAAAAAGCAGCGCAGGAATGGAGGAAAAGTGAAAGAAATAAATAATTCTTTCACAAGCAAGTTTGTGCCTCGCGCGTCACCGCTCGTTCAAACTTGATATGCGCAAAGCAGCGCAGGAAAGAGAGGAAATAAAAATGGCTACAATGCAGTATACCAATATAACAGGGGTGGACAAACCTGTGTCAAGGATTCTCTATGGTACAGCCAGTGCCCCTTTTATAAAAGGAACGGATCAAAACGAGTTGCTGGATCAAATCGTTGAACTTGGAGTTACTGCCTTTGACACAGCAAGAGTCTATGGCCAGGCAGAGCAGACGCTTGGAAACTGGATGAAGGAACGAGAGTGCAGAAAAGATGTCGTTATTTTGTCAAAAGGAGGGCATCCAGGTCTGCTTTGGAATAAACGAATCAATGAAAAAGAAATACGTAAAGATTTTATTCTGTCTGCAAAAAATCTTCAGACTGAGTTTATTGATATCTATCTGCTGCACAGAGATGATGAAAAAGTCGAAGCAGGCATACTTATTGAAATACTGAACGCCATGCACGAGGAAGGTAAGATCGGAGCCTTTGGCGGATCGAACTGGACGCATGAGCGGATTTCGGAGGCAAATGAATATGCATACAAGCATGATATGATCCCTTTTACGGTTTCCAGTCCTAACTATAGCCTTGCCGAACAGGTATGTGATCCCTGGGGTGGTGGATGTGTTACGATTTCAGGAAAGAAAAACGAATCGGCCAGAGAATGGTATAAAGAGAATCAGATGCCTGTCGTCGCTTATTCCAGTCTGGGAAGTGGCTTTCTTTCCGGGAAACAAAAAGGTATGACTATGGAAGAAGCAGACCGTATTCTGGACAAAGCAGTTATGAAGGCCTATGGTGTACCGGATAATTTTGAAAGACTGCAAAGATGCGAAGAACTATCGAAAGAAAAGGGCTGTACTGTGCCACAGATTGCCATGGCATGGTTAATGAATCAGGAACTTAATACATTCGCGGTGGTCTCTACGTTGAATGCCAAGCGAATGGAGGATAATATACTGGCGCTTGACATTCCTATGACTAACGAAGAAATGCGTTACCTTGATTTGCAGGAGTAATCAGCAGATTTTAAAACACTATAACAGGAGGTAACAGGACAATGGAGATAGAGAAAATTGCTGTTGTATATGCAACAAAAACCAATCATTCAAAAAAACTGGCAGAAGCAATTGGCACTGCCATAAAGGTATCCGCCGGTAATATTACTGATAATCCGATATTGCAAGATACAGAATTCCTGGTTATCGTTGGTGGCATCTATGGTGGGAAAAGCATGCCGGAGCTATTGAATTTTTTAAATGCATTACAAGCACCTGCACTTAAATATGCAGCACTTGTGACCAGCTGTGCTTCAGGAAAACAGCGGCAGGATGAAGCATGTAGTATCTTGGCAGAAAAGAATATTACAGTTATTGATGAATTTATATGTAAGGGCAGAATTCTATTTGTATCTTGCCGTCATCCGAATAAAGAAGACATAAACAATGCAGTTGATTTTGTATCAAAGATTGTAACAGATCTTTGAATAGTATAATGAGAGTGCAGATTCAAATAAGAACCTGAAAAATGCGAGTGCATTTTAAGGTAATGGGAGAGCAACATGACAAGTAAAATATATGAAATTGGTTCCTTAAAGCAATATAAATATGTCGTAATACTTTCAGAATACAAGGGGAAAATATTACTTAGCAGACACAAAGACCGAACAACCTGGGAAACACAAGGAGGGCACATCGAGGCAGGAGAACAGCCTTTGGAGGCAGCAAAAAGAGAACTATATGAGGAATCAGGAGCCATAGAATATAGCATGGAACCTCTTTGCGATTACTGGGCAGGTGAGGAAGGGACAGATAATTGGGCAAATGGTATGGTGTTTCATGCCAGGATACATAAACTAAGCAGTATTCCGGAGAGTGAGATGGCTGAAACAAAAGAGTTTGATGAATTGCCGCAGAATCTGACCTATCCTCAGATTGCTCCTGTATTGTTTGACTACTTATTTCAGAACAGATAGTTGGTGAGTCGAAATGTTCTACATTCAAATTCCAGTGAGCAGCTTTTTGTGTATGAAATTCAGAAATGTTTTTGTTTTCATTGAGAGACATCCAGAGAAACCTGGTAACCTTCCCATAATGTAAAAAACTGATCACACTTTTTCTGGTACTCAGGAGAAGCGTTATCAACAAGTTCATCATAAGCCAGTACCGCACGGCATAAGTTCTGTGCGATGTGAGAAAAAGTGGTATCTTTCTTATTCCAGTATTTTTCGTAAGGAGCGATATCAATTTGCAGGTATTCCAGCGATTCTGAATACCCATAGCGGTGAAAGTTCGTCTGATAGGTGTTATCACGCGTTTTCATCTGCAGGACAAGACCTTCCATAAGAAGCATATGAGTTAAATGATCAGCGATCAGGTAGTCATTGCGGAATAGCTTTGTCAGTGCATGAATGGTGGTGAACCAGAAAGAATTTGCATGATCCAAATCCCAGTCATTCCAGATGTGCTGGGTTTTTTTAAGTTCATCTGTTTTTCTCAGATCTGATTCAGGCAGTGGAGCAGCATTCAGATCACATCTTGCATAACAGGTCAGATCAATTCGAAAGCCGGAAGTCAGACAGATTCGCAATCCTTCTTTGCATTCGTCGTTGTTGTTGCGTCCCTGGAACAGAATTCCAAAGATATTATGTTCAAAACCTAGACGAGGCAAGTATTTTTTGTACAATGGTGTGCTGCCGTGAAAGTCTTCCGGACTTAGGCATAGCCAAATGGATATATCAACATCACTTAAACCATCATGATAACAGAGCGAAAGACCTTTACGAATGCTGTCAGTGTCGCTGCCAGACGAGATTACGATATCTTTTATGGCTACTTTTTCGATTTCCGGCAGGCTGAATAACGTGCTAAGAAAATTTTTTGCATTTTGTTCCATGATTTCTTTGTTCATGCTCATATACACCTCATTTCTGCACGTGTTTCTGTGCGTATACAATGATTGCTTTGCATGCTGATTCATGCAAGTATGAATTACATGACCTTTTGCCCATAGTATCATCTTATATATAAATTGTAGAAGCATTGAATTTAAAAGTCAAATGGAAACATTGCAATATAAGAAAATTAATACTATTTTTCATCTATATTGAGAATATGAGAATCTATATGTTATTTTTGTCTATGAGATTCGCAAAAGAGAATTTGATAAATAAAAATCATTGTAAAACAACAAAAATAATAATATAATAAAGAAAATAAATGCAAAATACATAAAAACGAAAGATAATCGTAAAACAATCCGATAACATGTATTTAAACAAAGAAATTCATTTAATGGGACACATTATTCTGTAAGAGCATCGAGAAATTTTCATATATCTTTTCTATATACCTGAAACAAACACTTTGTTATGCACATATTGAATCTGTAATCAGACTACATAGGTAAAGCGAGGGATGCTATATGAAGGGAAGAAAGTTTCGGTTTAAATCATTAAAATTCAGAAGCATAAAAATGATCATAATCGCTTTTCTTTGTATGGCTGTTATGTCATATCTGATACTGAGCATCATAATGATGAAAGGTATTAATATTGTAGAGAATAAATATATTCATGAGCATATGATACGTGTACAGAATACGATCACCTCAAAACTGGACAATTTGTATGCGACAGTTTACGACTGGGCTGTATGGGACGATACATATCAGTACATAGAAGATCATAATGAACGATTCGAAGAAAGCAATCTTATGGTGGAAACCTTCCGTAATCTGGAGATCAATGCCATCATATTAATTGATGATTCAGGAGAATATGTTTATGTTGGATATATGGATCAGACAAACGAGGAGATGATTTCAGCTCCACAGGATTTTCTGGATTATATTCATCAAAGTCCTATTTGCCGGAATACAGATACTGACTATAGAATGCAGGGAATTATCAATTTGCCGGAGGGTCCCATGCTTATTGCGGCAGCTCCTATTCTGACCAGTGGAGGATCCGGACCGGTAAGGGGTAACCTTGTTATGGGCTATTATCTGGATGATGCCATGGTGGAAAATTTAGCGGAACAGTTAAATCTGGATCTGGAAGTGGAAATGCTGAGCCAGAATGAAATAAAAAATCTGAGCATTGAATCAGGAGAGAGTACTGTTCAGATACTTAGCAAAAACAGGATAGCGTGTATTTCTTATATGAGTGATATTTATGACGAACCGGCTATCCGTTTAAATATTATTATGGAGAGAGAAATTAATCATATTGGAAAAGCTGCCATAAACCAGGTGCTTATTGTTTTAGTGTTGGTCGGCCTTGTTTTTTCATTTTCTGTTATGGTTTTTTTCGACAGAAATATTATTTCAAGAATATCTGTATTATGTGCAAATATAAAAGACATTGGGGAGAAAAGAATGTTTTCTTCGAGGCTGCAGCCTGAGAAATTCAACGATGAATTGAATGTTGTTTCTATGAAGATAAACTATATGATAAGTGAGTTGGAGAAAGCTCAGATTTCATTGATCAATAGCGAGGAAGCCTTAAAGGAAAGCAACAATGAGCTGGA
The DNA here is from genome assembly GCA_003249225.1 of Clostridia bacterium. Classification (GTDB taxonomy): domain Bacteria; phylum Bacillota; class Clostridia; order Lachnospirales; family Lachnospiraceae; genus SZUA-448. The sequence continues at coordinate 23,150 of QKJQ01000029.1, forward strand.
AAAGAGAGTACAGGAACGAACCAGAGACCTAAACAGCAGCAATGAAAAACTTCGGGAAGAGATAGCGGAACGCGAAAAAATGGAAGAGCGAATGAAGTATTTGGCCTACCATGATTTTCTGACCGATCTGCCAAATAAACTGATGATGACAGACAGCATAAACCATGCAATCAGTCTGGCAAACCGTCTGGGGAATTTTGTTGCAATAATGTATATTGATCTTGATGGTTTCAAGATGATCAATGATTCCGCCGGGCATGTTGCCGGAGATATGTTGCTGAAAGAAGTTTCGCGCAGGCTGGTACAGCTTCTAAGGAAATCAGACATTGTGGGACGTAATGGGGGCGATGAATTTCTTTTTGTGGCGGAAGATCTGAACCAGTATCCGGATGCTGAGATTATCGCAAAGAAAATTCTGGATAGTTTTCATGATCCATTTATTATCAATCATAAAGAGTATTTTTTAACAACAAGCATTGGTATTGCATTTTATCCGGAAGATGGACAGAATGCAGAAACACTGATAAAAAATGCAGATTTGGCAATGTATAAGGCGAAAGAAAACGGAAAAAATCAATTCGTATTATGTTCACCTATTCTTAAGGATAAGATCAATCGAATGATGGAAGTTATGAGCAAATTACACAGAGCGATTGAAAAAAATGAGCTTGAACTGTATTATCAGCCTCAGGTCACGGTCGGCATTGAAAAAATTGTGGGTGTTGAAGCATTGCTGCGATGGAATCATCCGGAATTAGGTCTTGTTTCGCCAAGCGAATTTATTACAATTGCAGAACAGACCGGATTAATTATCCCAATTGGAGAATGGGTCTTAAAGACAGCGTGCATGCAGAATAAACGCTGGCAGGATGCAGGGTATCCCAAAATGCGCATGGCAATCAATCTTTCCATAAAACAATTTCAGAACAACAATCTGGTTGAACAGATTGGCTTGAGTTTGGAGGAGACTGGGCTGAGTCCTGATTACCTGGAACTTGAGATCACGGAAAGCGTTATGATGGAAGAAGCAAATTATATTGTTGAAAAACTAAATTTGTTAAAGAATATGGGTATTCAAATAGCAATTGATGATTTTGGAACCGAGTATTCATCTTTAAGTTATCTGAAACACTTACCCATTGACCGGCTCAAAATCGCGATGCCATTTGTGCAGGGCATTGAAAATAATAAAGCAGATGAATCGATTATAAAAGCGGTCCTGGTATTAGCAAAAAGTATGGGACTTGGCGTTATAGCGGAAGGCGTTGAGAACGAATCCCAGCTTGCTTTTTTAGCACAAAACAATTGCGATGAAGTTCAAGGGTATTACTACTATAAACCAATGCCAGCAACCTATATGGAGGAGTTGCTGAAAAAACTGCAGGCATAAGTATAGTTCTTTACGTTACCTCTTTCTTCTGAAATAGAAACAGTCCTTACTTCTCAGCTTTGACTGATTCCGGTAAGGACTGCTTTTTGTTTGAGCATTTAAAATGATTTACGATCAAATCATGGTTACAGGTTCTGGAAATGCACTAATCCTGCATTGTATCGGAAGACGGATCTGTGACTTCCCCAATAAACAGAACATTATCATACGAATCTCTAACAACATAAGCAAAGGGTCTGTTCAAAAGGAAATCAATACTTTGAGGCTCCTGCTCCAGCATGGCCGTTGTCTCGAACATCATAATGGTATAAGCGGCCGCTTCAATACCTTCTTCGTCGATACCAATATGAGTTCCCTGCTCGACCTGACCTACATAAAGTCCTTCTGCCGGATCGGCTACGATGGAATCAAACTGTGCAAGACCCGGATCGAAGGCGTCCTTGATACCCATAGACTCCAGAGCAGGAATCAGGTTCATCTTGGTGTCATAGGAGAACATAGGGATGCTGTAATGAAGAATAGCCCGGCTGTCTGAGGAGGTATGGTCAAGAATCTCACGCATGGTATCGGAAGAAGCGATGATCTCTTTTGGTGTGGTGCCTTCGTTTGGAAGTATAAAGGTAACACTTCCGGCCTGATCCATCAGATACAGGGTTGCAGAGGTATAATTCTCACCGAAATAATAATCTGAATTCGTATTGGTCGTATTAATAAAATCAGTTTCAACAGCAGAACCATCCGCAAGAGTAAATTCTTTTGTATCAGTCTGGGATTCATCAAAAGTTAAGGACCAGTGAGCTTTATAATACAAAGTATTGATAATGGCAAGGACATTGCTTTCATCGACCTGTATGTCAGGAGCCAGAAGACCTTTTGTATTTACGCTGATCCATTCCGTCATGTCTTTGCCTGTATTTGCATCAGAAAAATCTGTGGTGAATAAGGAGGCAAAAAAACTGTCGGAAGCGGTCACCTTAAAATCATCCCTGAATCGGTACAATTCATTCATCCAGAGAGAATTTGCAATCAGACAGGCAGAAGTCTCATTCGTAAAGTATAATTTTTGGAACAGTGCAGAAGCCGCCTCTCTGATCTCATCCGATGTCATGCCATTCATACACAGACCTTCAAGTATCTGTGCCTGTGTATCGCCTGAAGCACCGAGAGAAGCGAGAGCGAGGGGAAAGAAAAGACTGATGGGGGAATAACAGGTATTACCGCTTTCATTCTCAAGAACCTTTGCGGTTGAAGATATTGCAAAATCTCTGATGAAATCAGGAGAAGTGTAGTCATAATCATAGGAAGAAGGTGAAGCGACCGGAAGATCCGGAGCTGTCTCCAGCGTGCTTGCTTTATAGAGTGTTGCGTCTGCAGCATTCTGATTGTTTGTTGGGGTCGGATCTGTGTCATCCTTTGTGTTCGTGTTCTGACTGCTGTTATTCTGAGTACCGGTATTTTGTGCATTACTGTTTTGTGTTTTGTTATTTTTCGTATTTGAGCATCCGGTCATAATAAGAAGTAAGCCTATCATTATTGCAAAGAGCAGATATCTAACTCCTTGTTTGGTTGCAGCGGATAAGTGCAGCATTTGTGTTCCCTCCATTCATACTTGTATTGTAAGGACTGCAGTGACAGCCTTTTCAATAGGTTTGTTTGATCGTTTTCAAATTAGACGATAGAGGAAGTTGAATGGTTCGTAATTATCTGGTGAATAGTGTTTACCTCAGACCTTTGCTTAAGACCACGAAAGAATGGTATCCCTTATTTTATTTTTGTGTCTGGCGTAAAGCATAACGCTTTGTCCACTTGCATTGGATCATGCATTGAAGACATTCTCTGCATTCATACACATTTACGATCTGATCCCGACTGGTTGCAGCCGTCCATGCAGTATCGTGGAGGACCTTTGGTGCACATATTTCTGAGCAGATCGTACAGGAGGAACATTCGGACTCCAACCAGGCACCGCTTTCATCCGGGCAGGGCATATTGGTAAGTACTGTGCACATGGATAAAGCACTGCCATATTCTCTCGTAACCAGCAGATTGCTCTTTCCGATCCAGCCAAGTCCGGCATAGACCGCTATTGTTTTATGCGGAAGCAAGGATGTTTTACTGTTTTTATCAAAGCTGTCTGCAATGTTTCTTTCTGATTGTGCGTAGGCTTTGTAGCCATTCTGTGCAATGCATTCGGCAGACCATTCGGCTGCTTCATCGGTAAGATGCTCTTTCTCACAAAAATCGGAGTAGTCCACTGTGATCTTATTAAATTGCGCTGCAATATAGGTAGGATCTAATGGAATGTAGAGCAGTAAGGCGTACTTATATCCCCTGGTTTCTTTTTCTGAAAGCGATGTAATATCAATTGCTTTGATCCGTATATTTGGATAATGGTAGTTTAGTTCAGCTATGTATTTATCATATACCTGCATTTTAAAATTCCTCCAGTTGCCGAGAAAGAAAAGATTGTGATCATAGAAACGGTAATAATGTACTGAAAATATATTAATTGTAAATATTGTGATGATAAAAGTCAATCCTATTTCCAAAAAGACGTAATAATAAAGTAAACAAAAAAGCGTCACATTTTTGTTCTGTCAGAAATGGGACGCTTTTGATCATTCATGTTTTTGTTATCAGTAAGAAGTTGCTGGCTATTTAGCTTTTACAGGAAGGAGTAAATCAAGCTTTCCATCAATTCCATTTTCTGGCCAGCCCAAATGATTCGAGTAGACCCAGTTCAGATGTTCTTCAAGACATCCCCCCATAATCTCTTCTCCAAGTTCACTGAAATTTGCCTGATACATATCACTGCGATTGACCCAGTTGAACAGCAATTCCCACTCCTGAAAATTAGGAAAGTCCATGGAATGGGCGGCATAAAGACCACCGTCAAAATGCTTCTTCACAAGAGGCGCGGGAAGTTCCATTTCGTCCGGGATCGTGACCCAGACCTCATAACCATAGTGCTCTTGTTTATCAGATGGGTTCGGGTGATTAAAACCAAAGAGTCTGGCATCTGGTTTTGCTTCATATAAATGAGAATCCAGCAGGAACTTTTTCATTATCTTTTGTACATTCTCTTCCGGATTTTCTCCAATATAATGGCAGGAAGCAACCGTGAAAGGCGGTAACTGAATTAATCGTACTTCAATTCCTTTGTCCAGTGTTTCATTGGCTTTGTCAATTTCGTTCATAGATACAGTCTCCTTCAAATTTGTTTTAGAAAGTTGAAGTGTGTCTGCAATCTCTATAAGCTCTTCATCCTCAAGCAGATCGATCTTTTTCTGGAGCTTTTGATTTTGATCAAGACGCTTGGTAAGGGCAGTCAGAACATCACGAATTCTATTCAGAGATGCAATCTCGTCAGTAAGCTCATCGACCTGTTTTATAAGAATCGGCAGGGTATTGCTTTGCGAGTGATCCGTAAGTATCTGTTCGATCTGTTTTACCGGTATTCGCAGCTTCCGCAAAATGAGCAGCAGCTGCAGACGTCTTACCGCTTCTTCTTCATATACACGGTAAGCATAATCTACCCGATGTGTACTGGTAATTAATCCGGCTTTTTCATAGTAACGAAGCATTCTTGTGGATACACAGAAAGTCTTTGATACTTCACTTATTGTCATTGTATTCATAGGCACACCTCCTTTCAGGCTATAGTCTACGGTACGACACGGTGTCAAAGTCAAGGGAGAAAATGCACCCGTTGGTAAAACTTTATATAAAATTGTGGGTCAGTCATCAGCCTTCCAGTCACCTGTCAGCTTTTCTGGGTCAATCTTCCGTTATCCTGATTAATCATTAGCTTTTGTGGGTCAGGCATCAGCTATCCTGATCAATCATCAGCTTCCCGGACTTTGCAAGCTCAGGCACCGTACAGCGGGAGGTATCAAAGCAGCAGGGACGCCGGTCACCCTTTTGGAGCTTTGAGCAGGCAACATCAATTCTTTTTGCGCGTGTCACCGGGTTTTCGGTGGAGCGAATAAAGCGCAGCCATTCCCAGTGTGCTTTTGTAGTTACCTGATTCCATTCAGAGAGAAGTCCTGCCTGTTCGAAGGCATCCATGATGTCCTTTGGCATTTCAGGCTCGGGCCATTTGGCAGCCGGTTCGATCTCAAAGGATATGGGGGCGTCCATGGATAGTCCCGCATTTTCATACAGGGAATCCTCCATCTCAAACCAGTGACTGCCGCGCCCGTCCGGTTCCAGAAGGCCGGTAAAAGGGACCTTGTTTACCATTCCGTTTACGACCACCATCCCTCGGGAGGGAAGAAGTTCACTAGCCTCAATCGGAAGCTTTATTAGTTTGCGGCCAGGGCTGCGTGACAGGGAAGCTATAAAATGTATGCTCATAGATACCTCCAATCAGGGGGCAAAATACTTTGCCCCCAAAGACACAAAGAAAACTCCTGTGTTCAATGCTTTACAAAGAGTCCTGTAGCAGGGGTTCGACGCGTATCCAGATCTCGCTGTAGAATTTACCGTCTTTCCCGTAGGTCATTTCAAATTCATATAATTCTTTCTTTTTGTAGCTTGCAGATGGCAGCCAGTCAGCATAGATCTGACGGATCAGACCAGTCAGAGCAGAGCTGGTCTCCTCCAGTGAATGCGGTTCACTTGTAAAGATTGCCCAAGTTGCGGAGGGAACGGTAACGACCTGATATCCATCGGCCGCACTGACACTTGTCTTAAATGCAAACAGCATATAAGGGATAGTATCATTCCCGGTATTACGATAACAGTTGATGGCATTTACCGTGTTCAGGCCATCGGCTGTGCCCGGAACATTTGTTGAGTCAATTAGTTTCTGTAATTCACCGCTTTGTAACATGTCGTTCCAAAAAGCTGGAACCTCCTGCCAGTTGCTGCCGTTTGCTGTGCTGATAATCCTCTCGATTCCATAGACATCGAATCCCTTTTTTTGTTCAATTCTGTAGTTCATAGGTGCATCTCCTTTTACCGAAAGATGAAAAGAGATACGCGGGTAGGCTGTAAGACTGGTTCCTGCGCACCGTGCTTTCGTCGGAGAAACTCCGTGCAGAGCATGAAAGGCACGAGTAAAAGCCTCTGGCGATTCGTAGCCGTATTTTGCAGCGAGATCAACAATCTTGTTCCTGCTGTGTGATAGATCAAAAGCAGCCAGAGTCAGACGTCTGCGCCGTATGTATTCGGATAAGGACATATCACAAAGGATTGAGAACATTCTTTGGAATGTAGTCGCTGAGTAGCAGGAGAGCTCTGCAATTACATTCATATCAATTTCCTTATCAAGATTTGCTTCAATATAGTCAACGACTTCGTTCATTTTATCAAGCCAACTCATCGTATCCCTCCTCTCGAACTAACTCTATCACAGGAATTGAAATGATTCCTTGCAGTTTCTGCTGCGATTCTGTCAAGCTTTTGCATTGTCAGGCGTTATTCATACAGGTCATGAATTGCTTCGTGAAGAAGTATTACGCCCTTGCTTATCTTCATTGTATTTATCCAATGGTAAAAATGCAAACAAAATTGTTAGCAAAATCAGCAGACATCAGAAAACAAAATGCATTTATCAAAGTCTTTTGGAATAGACATCCCCTAAAATAATCACACCAGTTTGATAATTAGAATACTTAAAATCCTCCCAAGATTCTTTAGAATAAGAATAAAACAAGAATGAGAGGAGTTCGGCATGAAAATTGAGTATATAAATTCGGAGGGTGATTTCCGGCTGACGGATGCGGATGACACCAGCTGTCTGTACTTTCCTATGGGAAACGAAGACAGTGTAATGGCCAGCATAACACCGATTCTGCATGGCGATAATAAGACAGGCCAGAATTCCTTCCTTATGGAACCAGTGTCCATTGAGGACCTGCAGGAAAGTAATAGCGGACGTAATGTATGGCTCCGTATTAATGAAGATCAGTTCTGGGCTGCCAATGGCTGTTCACCGTTACAGAATATGTGGAAGTACGGTCCGGATCCATTGATGAAAGACCTGGTAACCGTAGAAGCAGGAAAATTGTGGCATCAGATGATTCGAAGAAATGACTTTCTGGGGTTAACGGTGACGATAAAGAATTTCGTACCAATCGGACAGGAAGTCGAGTTAATGAAAGTGACCATAAGTAATCATGGTGACAGGCTGTTAAAAGCTGAACCTGTGGTTGCCGTACCAATCTATGGCCGTAGTGCAGAAAACATCAGGGATCATCGCCATGTAACCAGCCTTTTGCACCGAATTAGGGTCGCAAAGTACGGAGTTGAAGTAAAGCCGACACTTTCCTTTGACGAGCGTGGGCACCAGGTCAATGAAGTTAGCTATGGGGTCTATGCAAAGGATGATAAGGGAAATGGACCGGTACAGTGTTACCCTGTCATGGAAGAATTCCGGGGGGAAGGACGATGTTTACATTACCCAAAAGCTGTATGGGACAGGGAATACGCAGCTTCCATTGCCATGAGGGAAGACGGATGGGCAGAAGGATTCGAAGCCATTGGTGCGTTAGAGATGAACACACTGCTACTAAATCCGGGTGAAGAAAGAACGCTTTATATAAGTCTTGGCTACCATGGCCAGGGTATTGATTTGTTAAATAAAAAATCAGAAGAAGAAGCGTTTGATAAAATGCTGCAATACTGGAAAGAACAGACTGGTATCGTAGTAGAGACGGGCGATGAGAAGTTTGACTTGTGGCTGCGCTGGGTAGGAATCCAGCCGACTCTGCGCAGGATCTTTGGCTGTTCATTTCTGCCGCACCATGATTATGGAAGAGGCGGGCGTGGATACCGTGACCTGTGGCAGGATAGTCTGGCACTTCTCCTTATTTCAAAAGAATCGATCCGGCATCAGTTACTCAGTTATTACGGCGGCATACGAATGGATGGAAGCAATGCAACAATCATTGGGAAGACACTTGGAGAATTTGTTGCGGATCGAAATTCCATCGTGCGAATGTGGATGGATCATGGGGTTTGGCCGTTTATCACGACGCTGCTTTACATCAACCAGACTGGAGATTATAAGATACTGACCGAAGAACAGTCCTATTTTAAGGATGGTATTATACAGAGGGGCACGGAGAAAGACGGGCTATGGAATGGAACAAGCAAAGTCCTGCATACAAATGCAAATGAAGTCTATAAAGGAAGTATTCTGGAACACATACTGGTTCAGAACCTTACCGCTTTTTATGATGTGGGAAAGCATGGTCATATGAGACTGCTTGGCGCGGACTGGAACGATGCGCTCGATATGGCAGCTGAGAATGGCGAAAGTGTTGCATTCAGTGCTGCCTATGCCGGGAATCTTGAAAATCTGGGGAAGCTGCTGCAGCGGCTTTCAAAAGAAAAGAAAGTAACAAATCTTGAGCTTTCCCAGGAACTGCTGGTTCTGATCGGAAATAAAGAGTGCAAAGATACCGAGAGCAAACGCGAGCTGCTAAAGAATTACTGCCATTCCTGTACGAGTTATATTTCAGGCAGAAAGCAAAGTATTTCGGCAGAAGAACTGGCAGGAGACCTTATCGATAAGGCAGGACAGATCAAAAACACAATACGGCGGAACGAGTGGATTTCTTCGGAGAATGAGAGTTTCGGCGGCTGGTTCAACAGTTATTACGACAATCATGCAAAAGCAGTGGAAGGGATACGCCAGGATGGAATCCGTATGATGCTGACTGGTCAGGTGTTCACGATTCTTAGCAAGACAGCGTCAGATGAACAGATACCCCTTATTGTAAAAGCAGCAGATGAGTTGTTATTCGATGCAAAAGCAGGAGGGTATCGCCTGAACACGAACTTTCATGAAGTAAAGACTGACATGGGACGCATGTTTGGTTTTGCCTATGGTTCCAAGGAAAATGGTTCTGTTTTTTCTCATATGGCTGTCATGTATGCATATGCCCTGTACTCCAGAGGGTTTGTAAAGGAAGGCTACAAAGTGATACGGCAGTTATATCTGCAGGCTTCTGATTTTGAAAAAAGCAGGATATACCCTGGAATACCGGAGTATTTTAACCAGAAGGGGAGGGGACTGTATAATTATCTGACGGGTTCAGCCAGCTGGTATATGTTAACCGTTCTGACAGAAATGTTCGGCGTGAAAGGTGATTTGGGTGATCTGACGCTCGAACCCAAACTGGTCGCAGAACAGTTTGACGAAGACGGCAATGCAGCGATTATATCTTATTTTGCAGGAAAAATGCTTCATGTTGTCTATGAAAATCATCAGAAAAAGGAAATCGGTGATTATGAGGTAGAAGAAATCTATCTGGAAGGACATCGTATGTTCTGGACAGGCAGCGTACCGACAATGAAACGACAGGATATTGAGGAACTAGAGGGAGATGGGCCGCATGGTATACGGGTCCGACTTTCCTAAGTTTTTGTTAACGAGGTGGCCTGCGAACCGAAGAAAGGACAAAATAAATGATTGATAAAAAGAATAGATATGTCATAAAAAATTATGGTAAAAAATCAACCTTTTCCAACTTCCTGCCCGGTATAAGCGGGGAACTTGGAATTCCACTCTGGTGCTTTTATGTGAACCGTGGGCAGGCAATTGCCAGTTTTGGAATTCAGGATAAAGATCATTCGATCATGCAGTTCTATCCGGCACATCAGTCTTATCAGAATACAAAACAAAACGGCTTCCGTACTTTCGTTAAGGTGGAAGGAATCGTACAGGAGGCTTTCCTGAACGAAGACATGGAACATTCCATGGCAATCGGGATGAATGAACTTGAACTGGAAGAGATAAACACAGAGGGTGTGTTTGGGACACAGGTCGTATACTTTACACTTCCCTGTGAAAATGTTGCAGGCTTGGTCAGGAAGGTTACAATTACAAATCTTTCAGAGAAAACAAGGGATTTTGAGGTTGTTGACGGAATGGCGGCCATACTGCCTTTTGGTATTACCCTGGGGTCTATGACCGAAATGGGACAGACATCGAAAGCTTGGATGCAGGTGCTGCAGCATGAAACAAAAGTTCCGGTATTCAAGGTTCGTGCCAGCATGGAAGACTCGGCGCAGGTAACAAAAGTAGAAGGTGGTAATTATGGCCTTGCACTGAACAAAGAAGGAGAGAAACTAAAAGCGATTGTTAGCCCGGAGTTTTTATTTGGTTATGATACATCGTTTCAGAAACCGGTGAATTTCATGGAGCAGACGCTGGATAATATGCTGGAAGGTCATCAGAACACGCAGAATGATGTACCCTGCTGCTTTTTTGCAGAACATTTCACACTTTCAGCAGGTGAAAGCAAAACCATCTATGAACTCTACGGGCAGGCACAGAATCTTTCTGACCTGACAGAACTTACCAAGAAGATACAAGATGAAGCCTTTTTTACTACGAAATATGAGACTGCAGTACAGCTGACAAAAGAGATTACAAACCGGATCGAAACACATACGTCAGATGAAATCTTTGACCTCTATTGCAGACAGACCTTTCTTGATAATATCCTGCGCGGAGGCGAACCGGTTGTATTAGGCGGTAATAAAATATTCTACCGGTATTCCAGAAAACATGGAGATATTGAGCGTGATTATAACTATTTTAAAGTCCTGCCTGAGTATTATTCTCAGGGCAATGGGAACTTTCGTGATGTGAACCAGAACCGTCGCTGTGATGTACGTTTCTTTCCTTTTGTCGGGGATCAGAATATAAAGCTCTTTTATAATGCTATTCAAATGGATGGTTATAATCCACTTGGGATCGAGAAAATGACATATCGTATGACCGATGAAAAAGCTAAACCTTATGCGTGGATGCAGGAATTCTTTACGAGGGCTTTCACGCCGGGAGAGCTGATGGCAAAACTGGCAGCAGCAGGAAAAGAAGAAAGCTTTTATCAAATCATGTCAGAATCTGTGGCAGAGGAAAGAACGGAATTTCATGAAGGGTACTGGTCAGATCACTGGACATATAACCTTGATCTGGTGGAAGAATACTTATGTATTTATCCGGACCGGGAAAAAGAGCTTATCTTTGATGACAGAAGCTACACCAGCAAACAAAGTAAAAAGTGGATCCTTCCTTCAGAGAAACGCTATGTTGAGACTGACCATGGAATACGTCAGTATAACTTTTTGGAAGTTAATCCTGATTATGATACAGAAGGGGTAGTAACAGACCAGTTTGGTACGCCTATTCGTATGACACTGATAGAAAAGATGATTCTGCTTTGTATCGTAAAGACCGCCGCACTAGACCCAAGAGGAATGGGAGTTGAGATGGAAGGCGGGAAACCAGGCTGGTATGATGCACTGAATGGTCTTCCGGGAATCCTTGGTTCTTCCATGGCTGAGACCTATGAGCTTGGAAGATTGCTTGAATTTGTTACGGGTGCACTAAAGCAGGCAGGAAAAATCACTCTGCCGGTGGAACTTGATACGCTGTTCGATATGCTTCTGGAAGCAGTGAAGCAGTCTGGGATAACGGGCTGGAAAATGCGCACAAAGGCACTGGAAAGCTACCGGCGGTCATTGCAGAATAAATTGTCCGGTGAACAGCGAACCTATACAACAGACGATGCTTTGCAGAAGCTTACTTTTCTGCGAAGGTTTGTAGACCGCGGCATAGAAGCAGCCATGGAGGAAGAGATAAAAGACGGAATGGGTATCTGTCCTACCTACTTTTACTATGAGGTCACGGAATACAAAAAGACAGAAGACGGCATCGAGATTCTGCAGGCAGAGCAGAAAAAGGTTCCCTATTTCCTCGAAGGAAGTGTACGGTATCTAAAAAGAGAACTTTCCTTGTCCGAAAAACAACGATTATACAAGGCAATTCGAAGCAGCAGCCTATTTGATGAAAAGCTTTCCATGTATAAGGTGAATGCGGGGCTTTCTGATGCGACATACGAACTTGGACGAGCAAAAGCCTTTACCCCGGGCTGGCTTGAAAATGAATCCATCTGGCTTCATATGGAGTACAAGTATCTGTTGGAACTTATTAAATCAGGGCTGACAGACGAATTTCTACAGGATTTTCATTGTATGGCCATACCATTCCAGAAAGAAGAACGGTATGGACGCAGCGTGCTGGAGAATTCTTCGTTCCTTGCAAGTTCAGCGAATCCGGATAGAAAGATTCATGGCAAAGGCTTCGTTGCCAGACTGAGCGGATCAACGGTCGAATTTCTTCAAATGTGGCAGATCATGATGTTTGGCAGAAATCCATTTAGCATGAAAGAACAATCCCTTCGTCTTCAGTTCAAGCCTCTGATCCCGGCGTATCTGATCGGCGAGGATCTGATCCTGCAGGCAGTATTCCTTGGGACGACAAAAGTCATCTACCATCTGCCGGACCGAAAAGAGGTCACAGACAGCAATGCAGTTATCAGTGCTTATGAGATAACCATGAAAGACACAGATGCAACCACTCGGATAGAAAGTGCGATGATTAATGATGCACACGCAATTGCAGTGCGCCAGGGAAAGGCAAAGCTGATCCAGGTATATATAAAACGGACGTAAACGTGGGAGAGCAAAAAAGGAAAACAGAAGTGGAATCTGAACCAGAAATGGAAACAAGCATAGGGTAAGCGAAATGTAAAAAAAGTGAGGTGCGTAATGAGAATAAGAAGAAGTACAACAGACCATCAAAAGGGGTTGTATTGGTTTGAAGAAGAAAGAAGTGGCAGTGAGGTGGATATGATGAAAGCAATCTGCATCTATCCGGAGCGAAGCTATCAGGAGATCACAGGGTTCGGCGGGGCATTTACAGAAAGTTCCGGATTTAATCTCTCACTTTTATCAGAAAAAAGCAGAGATGATGTCATGCAGGGGTACTTTGGTGAGAAGGGACTCCGCTACAATCTCTGTCGGACACACATTAATAGCTGCGATTTTTCACTTGGTAACTACGCTTATCTGGAAAAGGAAACGGATAAGGAACTGACCGGGTTTTCCATTGAACGGGATGTAAAATACCTGATACCTATGATCAGACAAGCAATAGAAATTGCAAAAGATGAACTGACTCTTTTGGCCTCCCCCTGGAGTCCTCCGGCCTTTATGAAAAGCAACGGTGAGATGAATCATGGAGGAAGGTTAAAGACCGAATACTATGCTATGTGGGCAGATTATATTGTCCGTTATCTGAAGGAGTACGAAAAACAAGGGATTACGATCCGGCTTCTGACTGTACAGAATGAGCCGCAGGCAGTGCAGTCATGGGATTCCTGCATCTACTCCTCCGAAGAAGAGAAAGTATTTGTCAGAGATCATTTGGGACCCACATTGGAACGCAGCGGGTTAGGAAAAGTGAAGATCCTGATCTGGGACCATAACAAGGAAATCATGTATGAGCGTGCATCCGAAATCTTAGAAGATGAAACGGCACAGAATTACACGGCAGGGATTGCCTTTCACTGGTATTCGGGTGATCACTTTGAGTCTGTGGCACTGGTGAGAGAAGTTTATCCAGAAATGGAACTTATCTTCACAGAAGGATGCGTTGAGTATAGCCGTTTTGCCGGTTTTGATGAGATTGAGAAAGCGCAGATGTATGCGCATGACATCATAGGAAATTTCAATGCGGGGATGAATGGTTACATAGACTGGAATCTGCTGCTTGATGATCTTGGCGGACCGAATCATGTAATGAATTTCTGTGCTGCACCGGTCATGTGTAATCCCAAGGAAGACACCGTTGAAAAGAGACTTAGCTACTACTACATCGGACAATTCAGCCGTTATGTAAAAAAAGGAGCAAAAAGAATAGCAGTATCCCGTTATACGGATAAGCTTGAAATCAGTGGCTTTCTGAATCCGGATGGGGAACGTGTACTTGTTATTATGAATAGGACCGATACTTCTCTGGAATTCTCAATCAGAGAAAGAGAAAGCGGAGGAAAGCTTATGATAGAAGCATATTCTATCCAGACGCTTTGTTATTATCCAGAGGAATAATTGCCAGAAGGGGAGAAGAAGCGTGAAACTTGGAGAGAAAGAGGCAGATAGAACAAAAAGAATCAGGAAAAACAAAATAGCCGGGTTATGGCCGCAACCGGTCGTTATGCTGATTTTTATGTTTGTTATACTTGCAGGAATCTTACTGCGAAAGGAAAGCGGGACAGCGACATTGGAGAACCAGTGGAAGATTGAGAATTATCATACAAAACAGCTCGGAGATCAGGTCTTTCTCTTTCAGCCGGGTGATCCGGCCAAAGAAGTTACAGCCATTCTGGAACAAATCTATGCAGAACAGGAGACCAACCAGTTTGGTGAGGCACGGTATGGAATTTATTTTTTGCCGGGTGAATACGATGCCTCCATTGAAGTAGAAGTCGGATTCTATATGGAAGTGGCAGGACTAGGAAAGCTGCCGACAGATACCGAGATTCCGGTTCTGAATTGTACCGCAAAATGGCTTGGTGATGACAGCAATCATAATGCCTGCTGCAATTTCTGGAGAGGGGTAAGCAATCTGACAATTAATTCTAACGTCATGTGGGCGGTATCCCAGGCTACCTTTTTACGAAGAGTTGATATCAATGGCAATCTTGCCCTGCATGACAACAATGGCTGGGCAAGCGGTGGTTATCTTGCAGATTCTAAGATATCTGGTGTTGTAAATTCAGGAAGCCAGCAGCAATGGTTGTCAAGGAACAGCGACTGGAATTTATGGCTCGGTGAAAACTGGAATATGGTATTTGTAGGAATGGAAGATGGTGATGCACCAAAAGGAACCTGGCCCGGAACAAAGAACACATCGGTCGATCAGACACCTGTTATTGCGGAAAAGCCTTATCTTACCTATGATACTGACAATGGATTTGAAGTGTTCGTTCCAGCGGTGAAGACAGAGGTCAAAGGTACTTCATGGGAATGTACCGGAACCTCCCTTCCAATCTCGGATTTCTATGTAGCAAAGCCAGAAGAAGATACGGCTTCAACGATTAATGCAGCCCTGGAAGAAGGGAAGAACTTATTACTTACACCTGGTATTTACCATTTGAACGAAGCAATCCGGGTAAACCGGGAAGATACTGTAATCCTTGGTCTGGGTTATGCAACATTGGTTCCCGATAATGGAAATGCATGCATCGAGACGGATGATGTTAATGGCGTAAGAATTGCCGGGATACTGTTCGATGCCGGAGCTGTGGAGTCAGAGACTTTGCTGCGGGTCGGGAAACAAACAAAGGAGAGTAATGCAGCAACAATCAGTAAGCCAGAAGAAAGCGTAGTTTTGAGCGACCTCTTCTTTCGGGTCGGCGGAGTGCCTGGATATACGGCAAAAACAAAGAACTGTGCAGAGATATGGAAGGATAATGTCATCGGAGATAATTTTTGGATCTGGAGGGCAGATCATGGTGATAATGTGGCATGGAACCTGAATACGGCAGCAAATGGAATTATTGTGGAGGGTGACAATGTAACCATGTATGCACTGATGGTCGAGCATTTTCAGGAGTATCAGACGGTCTGGAATGGGGAAGGCGGAAGAGTTTACTTTTATCAGAGTGAGATTCCATATGATGTACCGAATCAATCTTCCTGGATGAGCCATGAGGGAACGGTCAATGGGTATTCATCCATTAAAGTTGGAGACAGCGTGCTTTCCTACGAAGCCTGGGGAATAGGAATCTATTCCTATCACCGGGATGCCGTTGTCGATCTGAATTCGGTCATGGAAGTACCGGATACGGAGCTTGTAAAGATTCATAATATCTGTGCTGTCATGATAACCGGAAATCCCGGAATCTCGCATATTATCAATAATACAGGAGATGCCTGCAGGCATGCGGGGGACCGTAAGATCATTGTGGAATATCAGGCTGGAATCAAAAAATAAAAAAAAAACACCATTTTATAAATTGAGTCATTATGGCATAACCGGACAAAACTTATAATTAAGTTATCAGCAGTACAGAAAATGTAAACCTGAAACATATAGATAACTATGGCAAAAGATAAGAAGGGAGCGCATATTTCGTACTGACAGAGAAGGAGGATTATTTTATGAAATTAAGAAAAGTAGCAGCATTGCTTCTGGCATCGATCATGGTGATTTCACTTGTCGGCTGCGGAGATTCAAACAAAACGAACAGCAGCTCAGATGCTGCGGCAACCAGCAGTCCCACAAGTTCAGAATCTTCAGGGACAACAAGTTCAGGAAGTGACAACACGGCAACAGAACCAACTGCTCTTGAAGGCAAACTTGTAGTTTGGACTCTTGCATCTGATTTACAGCAGTTCTCAGATTACTTTATGGAGAAAAACCCGGGGGTTGAAGTTGAAACAGTTGTCATTGCACCGGCAGATTATCCGACTAAAGTTCAGTCAGCTCTGCTTGGCGGAGAGAAAGAACCGGACATTATTGTAGGAGAACCTCAGATGCTCGAAGATATGTATGACGCAGGCTTCTTTGAAGATCTGAATCAGGCACCTTACAATGCGCAGGATTACTCAGATAAAATCGTTGATTATGTTTGGGAAGTTGGTCAGGATGACAGCGGAATCCAGAGAGCAATCAGCTACCAGATCACACCGGCTGGTTTCTATTATAGAAGAGATATCGCACAGACTGTATTTGGTACAGATGATCCAACGGAAGTAGGAAAACTCTTTGCAGATTACTCGACAATTATTCAGACAGGTGAGACATTAAAAGCAGCCGGATATAAGATTTTTGCATCAGATGCTGAGACAGGATACTTTTCCGGTGACTCAGCATGGGTCGTAGACGGTGTTCTGAATGTTGATCAGGCCAGATATGACTATATGGACCTTTGTGTTGCACTGTATCAGAATGATTTGACCGCTTTTGCGAGCCAGTGGGCTGCACCATGGTATCAGGCAATGTCCGGTCCGGTTCCGCTTCTTACCGCTGAGACCCAGTGGGGAACCGACAGCATGAACATCTGGGATGCAGATTCCTTTGCAGCAGCAACCGAAGGAACCGATACAGTTGAAGTATTTGCTTACGGTCTTCCTGCATGGGGCGTACTTGTCATGAGAGATAATGTTGGTGATACCGCAGGTAAATGGGGCGTATGCTCCGGTCCTTCCTATGGTTTTGGCGGCGGCACTTACATTGGTATCAGCAGTAACAGTGAAAGAAAAGATCTTGCGTGGGAATACCTGAAGTTCTGTACATTGACTGAAGATACCATGGAATGGTGGATCGCTACATCACAGGGTGATACAGTTTCTTACATACCTACACTGGAAGCACATGCAGACGATGCCAACGAAGTATATGGCGGGGAACAGCTGTACAAGTTCTGGTTAGAGCAGGCAGAAGGAATTGACTACTCAAAAGTTACCAGATATGACAAAGCAATTGGCGATGCATGGGGTGCTGCCATTACCTCGATTAAGACAGGTGAGAAAACAAAAGATGAAGCTGTTTCTGAATTTTATGATGTAGTGGAATCCACGTATCCTGAGATAACAGTAAATCGATAGGAATAAGCCGGTAAAGTCTGCCTCTGTGCAGAAGGAATCTTTACCACGGAGTATACTGGGAATCAAGAAAATGAGGATCGGGTGCTACAGACATCGTAGCACCCATCCCTATGTAAATGGAGGTAGTGGACCATGAGGAAAGCTGGCGAAAATCGAAAGAAACGGAATGTAAATAAGATGGGCTATCTGTTCGTGGTGCCGTTTGCCGTTACATTCCTGATCTTTAGTGTTTATCCGGTGTTTCGGACGTTATTCTTAAGCTTTACGGATTTTAAAGGGTTTGGTGACCCTAATTTTGTGGGGGCAGATAATTATACACGTGTTGTCGGGGATAAATTTTTCTGGAGAGCACTCGGTAACACAATACGAATATGGAGTGTCAACATCATACTTCAGCTTGGACTTGCATTTTTACTTACCATTGTATTCAGTGATATGAAATACAGACTGAGAGGGCTTGGAATCTACCGGGCAGTTTATTACTTACCAAATATCATCGCAGCTACTTCGGTAGCATTTTTGTTTAAAACTTTACTGGACTGGAGATACGGCAGTGTCAATCAGATTCTCGCATCGGTAGGAATTAATGCAACGGATCCGGTGAACTGGCTCGGAAACAGCAGCGTGGCACCCTATGTTATATCGGTCATTGGTGCCTGGATGTGGTTCGGAAATTCATTCATTCTTCTGATGGCTGGTGTTCAGGGTATTCCAAGCGACTACTTTGAGGCAGCTGCAATCGATGGGGCAGGAAGATGGAAGGTGTTCAGAAAGATAACGATACCGTTGCTTCGTCCGATTCTGCTTTATGTCGGTATCACATCACTGATCGGTGGTCTGCAGATGTTTGATCTGCCATTCCTGATCAGCGGAGGAACCGCAGGAAATCCTTCCGGTAAGCTGCAGACAGTTATTATGTATCTGTACAAATTTGGATTTGAAATCGGAACACATCAGGTTGGCTATGCGGCGGCCATTGCATACACCCTGTTTGCTATAATATTAATCGTTTCAGTCGTTCAGTATCGTCTGATGAGAGAAAAGGAGGACTAATATGGAGCTGAAGATCAAAAAAACGATTCTCTATCTTCTGTTGTTCATTTTAGCGTTGACCTGCATTCTTCCGTTTGTGCTGATGATGGTGAATTCGACCCGAAGCGGAATCGAGATTATGACTTCTTTTAGTTTTATACCAGGGCACGCACTGGAGGATAACTGGACAACCGTGTTTGGCTATTTCAATTTATTCCGAGGATTTTTCAACAGTCTGCTGGTGGCTGTACCGGCTACACTGCTGACGGCGTATTTTTCAGCAATCACAGCCTATGCTCTGGCAGTATATCATTTTCGGGGCGGAAAGGCGCTCTTTCTCATCATCGTGGTATTCATGATGATTCCCGGACAATTGAGCCTGCTTGGATTCTACAACCTGATTGCAAAGCTGAAGCTGATCGATTCTTACATACCATTGATCATACCGGCTATTGCGGCACCCGGAATCGTGTTTTTCCTGCGTCAATACCTGTTATCTGTGCTATCTAAGTCTCTACTGGAAGCAGCTCGGATCGATGGTGCCGGAGAACTTCACATCTTTCACAGAATTGTATTTCCTATTATGATGCCGGGTGTTGCAACGATGTCGATCGGTGCGTTCATTGGAAACTGGAATAGTTATCTTGTTCCGTTGATTCTGCTGAATTCTCCGGAAAAGTTCACTCTGCCAGTCATGATAGCATCCCTTAACTCTTCAACAGACATCACAAGCAATCAGGGCGCTATCTATCTTGCTGTTGCCATATCGGTCATTCCGATCCTTGTGGTCTTTGCCTTTTGCTCCAAATATATTATTAGCAGTATTTCTGCCGGTGCGGTAAAGGAGTAAGAGACACAAAAGAAATATACGAACAATTACTATGTAACACTAGGATTTATCTTCATAGTTTGGTATACTAAAACTAGGAAATATTCAACAAAAAAGAATAGAGGAGAAGTAAGCCACGCAGGAATGGAGCGAAATCTTATGGGAAAACGTATGATATTTTTGCTTCTTGTTGCAGGCATGCTGGTGTTTCTGATGAGCTGTAAAGGAACAGATCAGGAAGACACCGGTGAAGCTGTTGGGGAACAGCCTGCCTGGGAAAGACTAGCAAAAGAACCGATCACTTTCGATTGGTATATAAATTATTCCTGGTATACTACGCCTTGGGGACAGAACGCTGTCTCCAAGGCTATTACTGCGGAAACAGGAGTCAGTATTAAATTCGACGTACCGACAGGAAGTGAAAAAGAAAAACTGGATGCCATGATAGCATCTGACACGCTGCCGGATCTGATTACGCTTGGATGGTGGGAAAATCAGGTTCAAACAATGATCGATCAGGAGATGGTCTATGCGTTAAATGAATTGGCCGACCAGTATGATCCTTACTTTTATAAAGTGGTGGATGACCAGGTCGTGGCATGGTATCAGAAGGAAGACGGCAACCTTTACATGTATCCGAATTCCACATACACCCCGCAGGATTTTGATAATGGAACGAACATCGGCAGTAATCAGAACTTTCTGGTACGAAAGGACATCTATGAAGCAATCCAAAGTCCTGATATGACAACGATCGAGGGATTCAAACAGGCAATAATCGATGCGTCAGCCATGTTCCCGGAGATAAATGGAGAAGCATTGATTCCGATTGGGTCGGATGAGTTCTATGATGAGGGCTGTAATTCCTTCGATAAATACCTTCAGAACTTTCTGGCAGTCCCGTATGAGGTTGACGGAATTTACAATGACAGATATCAGGACAGTGATTTTATCAGCTGGCTTAAACTGTTCAGAGAACTGAATCAGGAAGGATATCTGGCGGATGAAATCTTTATTGATAAACGGACTCAGCTGGAAGAAAATATGGCGAAGGGACGTTACTTTTGTCTGCTTTATCAGGGCAGCGATATACAGACCGCGCAGAAGAAATTAAATGCAGTAAATCCCGATATGGTTTACATTGCGGTTGATGGACCAAAGAATGCAAAGGGTGATGATCCGATCCTGCCGAGTACGGGAATCAATGGATGGACCGTGACGCTTGTTTCAAAGAACTGCAAGGATCCGGAACGGGCGATAGCATTCCTAAGTTATCTGATCAGTGAAGAGGGTCAGAAAAAAGTATTTCTTGGCGTGGAAGGCGTCACATATGACGTAATAGACGGAGAATACGTTATGAAATCAGACGTGCAGGAGCTATTGAACACCAACCGGAACGAATATGATTCGCTTTACGGTGCAGACGATGCCTATTGGATGCTGCAGGATAATGTAATGCAGGATCAATGGCTTGTTGATACCGACCCGTTGATCCAGTCTCTGCGGGAATGGACAATGCCGTATACTCAGTACACCGGGCAGTATGATATTGTCTTTGATGCGGACAGCCTGTATGCACAGCTCGATCGTAAGATCAAGCTGACCTGGGGAGAGACGCTTCCCCTATTGCTTTTAGCCGAGACAGATGATGAATTTGATTCAATATTTAATCAGTATGTCAGTAAAAAATACGAGCTTGGTTACGAGGAACTTCAAAAAGAGTATACAAGAGTCATGCAGGAATCAAAAGAAAAGCTGGGATTGAAATGATATGAATACATTAAAGAGCTGGTTCGCAAGAAAAACACTGAATATAAAAATCACGATACTGCTTGGTATTATTATCTTTATACCGATCGGTGCCATTATTACGCTGGTCTTTCAGAATTTAAATGCGAACAATAGCAAGCAGGCGATCACGAACTTAAAATATAACATGAACCAGACCTATGGCGTTGTGCAAAAGACCGTCGAATTATGCAACACCTCGACGCAGGTGTTCCTCAACTATCAGAATCTTACGGATTTTCTGTTAACGATTGAAAATGAGAAAGACATTAACACGCTTGACCTGGTAGGCTTCTATCATGATGATATCGGGATGCTTGAAAATATCGTAAATTCCAATCCATATCTGTATCAGATACGGGTTTATTCCGGCAGCGACGACTTTCCAGAGATGCTCCCGATACTGTATCACCACAGCCGGCTGCAGGAGTTCTCCTGGTCTGCGGATTATAGATCCGGGGAGTGGCAGTTTGATTATATTGATACGATGTCCAGTAATTCGGTCAACACTTCCGAACATACCATGGGGCTGATCACAACACTCGAAGATTATGAATACGGTGAACTGGCAGTAATCGAAGTTGCTGTACGTATGGAAGAAGTCTTTGATACCATGTTTCATTCTACGAATGATGAATGGGAGTGTCTGGTTGACAGTTCTGGAAACATATACAGTGGTTCACAGGAAGCTTCCTGCCTATGGGAAGCAAGCAAAACAAAAGCTGTTGAAGAACTTCTGCAGCTCAATGCGGGTAATAAAACAGAGGATGAACAAAACATACAAGACAGGTTGGATGTTCTTAAAGAAGCGTACTTTGAGACAGAGCTGCTGGGAGAGAACGTTGTTGTGGGTATTCTTCCTATGAAGGAACTATCCGGGACAATGATCCGTATCGTCAGTATGGAAGACAGCTTAAAGACGATTGGAAAGTACCAGACTTTTTATATGTTCGGACTTCTGGCCGTTTTTATTCTCTTGGTCGGTTTAATCAACATTCTTGTGAAATCCCTTTTAAAGCATTTTTATGAAATTCTTAGTACGATCACAAGAATTCAGGAAGGAGATCTTGAAGTCAGAACGAATCTCACCGGAAATGATGAGATGGGGCATCTTGGCATGCAGATCGATATCATGCTTGATACGATTGACCGTCTGATGCATGAGAATCTCAAACGTGAGTTATTGATGAAGAATTCAGAGATCAAAGCCTTGCAGAACCAGATTAATGCACATTTTATCTATAATGTGCTGGAAGCCATAAAGATGATGGCTGAGATAGATGAAAAGTCTGAAATATCGGATGCTGTTACATCACTTGGTAAGCTTCTACGCTATGGCATGAAATTTACGGCCAGAAATGTAACAGTAGCACAGGAGATCGAATACGTCAGAAATTATCTGGAACTGATCAATCTGCGGTTTGATTTCCGGATAAACCTTGCGCTTAATATTTCAGAGCTGATCTATCATCAGGAGATACCAAAAATCACATTACAACCGATTGTTGAGAATGCTTTTTATCACGGAATTGAAGAACTTGGTGAAGACGCAAGCATTTATATAAAAGCCTATGAGGAAGGAAATGATTTTCTGATTGAGATCACAGATTCAGGAAAAGGTATGAGTCAGAGAGAAGTTGATGAGATTCATAAAAAGCTGGCAGGGGATATCGAAAGCGGTGGTGGCAGCGGAAATGGAATTGGTCTCAAGAATGTACAGGACAGGATACGGATTTCGTTTGGTGAGAATTACGGCATCCGGATCTACTCCAAAGAAATGTGCTATACAAAGGTCGTAGTAAGACTGCCGATTACGCATAGGGGGATTGTGTGCAATGAATAGAGTCTTGGTGGTGGAAGATGAAAAGCTGATTCGCAAAGGAATTGTCACTATGCTAAGCCGAGTGCCTGTCCCGATTGGAGAGGTCATTGAAACACGCAACGGGTTAGAAGCGCTGGAGGTTCTGCAGAACCAAAAAGTCGATCTTGTGATTACCGACATCCGAATGCCGAAAATGGATGGCATCCAGCTGGTTCGTGCAATTCAGGATGTACCAGATAAGCCGTATGTACTTGTAATCAGCGGTTACGATGATTTTAATTATGCTGTCGAAGTTTTGCGCCAAGGGGTTAAAGATTATCTTTTGAAACCTGTCGAACGTGAAAAATTTTATGAGGTAATTCAATCGGTTCAGCAGGACATTGACGGAAGAGATGCTAAGAACGAGATCTCTAAAAAAATCGGAAGTCAGCAGTTAAAATATCTTCTGTTGAACAAGAACATAAGAAAAGATGAAATAGATGCCATAGAGCGGCTGTTCCATAATATTATCCCGGACAATGCTTATTATATATGTTGCTGTCATAATGCAGCAGACACCATTTTCTCTGAGGAGGACCTGTTAATCTTACGGGATATTGGAAAACAAGATCTGCTGATCCTTCAAAAAAAACAACTGGATCAAATGATGAATGACGGTTATAGGAACAAAAGTATGGGAATCAGCAGACTGCATCACGGCATGGAAGAGCTTTCGGCAGCCTATGCAGAAGCCTTGAAAGCCAGACAGGAAGCGTTTGCAAAGTGCCTGCCATTCTACCACTTTGAGGAGGCGAGTTATGAATACGAGTCTGTACCGGAAGATTTTGCAGATCAGTTCGTACAGCTTTTTGGTACCCAGAGAGCGGAGGAAGGAATTCGCAAATTTGATAACATTAGATTCAAAGCCAGAAAGAACCTGATCGCTTCTGATACGCTTCTGGAAATTACAAAAGCGATATTGCAGAATCTGATTATGACGTATGAGAGAATTATCGAGTTCGATGTTGAGGAATTGCAGAAGTTCAACGAACCTTTGAATTATGAAAATGCTGATCAGTACTTTGAAAGATTGGAGAGCTGGATAAGAAAGAAGCAGCAGCTGATCATGGAGGAATTCGATGATTACAGGAATAAAGAAAAGATCAACATGGCAGTAAATTATATCAAAGAGAATTTTCGGAGTGATCTTAATATGGCAGTTGTCAGCAACAGTATCTCCATGAATTATTCTTTGTTTTCTCTAAACTTTAAGCAGTATACCGGTATGAACTTTGTGAATTATCTGAAAAAAATACGAATTGAGGAAGCCAAGAGACTGCTGGAGGAAACAGAAGAGAAAATCATTGATATCAGCCAAATGGTAGGTTATGAGAATGAAAAGCACTTCATGAAGACCTTCAAGAGCGTAAGTGGAGTATCTCCCAGCGAATACCGGAGGAACAATCAGACGATCCGAAAAGAAATCAAAGATTAGACAAAACTGTTTACTTATAATACTGCTTCCTGTACTGCATGGGAGTCAGTCCGGTTTCTTTTCGAAAGCATTGAATAAAATGGCTTTGCGAAGCAAATCCAAAGTACTCTGCAATATCTCCGTAGGGGAAATCTGAAAACATAAGCATATTGGCAGCAGCTTTTATCTTTTCACACCGGATAAAGCTGCTGATGCTTTTTCCAGTTTCTTTGATAAATAAGGAAGAGAGGTAACTGCGGTTTTTTTGAAGACTGTCAGCGATGGATGCAACCGTCAGCGGTTCATTTCGATGTCTGTATATATAGTTTATTGTTTTTGTTGTTAAAATGGAATAAATCTGTTTCTTTGGAAGGTCAGCCATCTGCTGTGTGAAATCAAGCAGCATCTCATTGTGCAGGGTAAGAATCAGAAAAGCGGACGAAAGACGGTCCATCCTGCTGATATAGAGGTCGCTTAAAGTGTAAGCCAATTCACGTTCCAGTCCTTTTTCCACGCATAGTCTTGTAATCAGCGCCGCGGATACGATGAAATGATATCTTATATTCCTCAGATAGTCATTCGAAAGCTGTCCATATTGTGAATTCTCATATCGGTGTATATCATTCGGGTCCGACAAAAGCTTTGTTACGGCATCAATATTTCCTTCTGTTATATTGTTATAGAAGCTGTATTCCTGATTGTATTCAACATGATTCGTTTGCTCTTCGCGCTGCCTGAAAAGCCGTGAAGTCAGCTCTTTGTTCATACTCATAATTAATTTCCTCCTTCGGGTTCGATCCTGCTTCCATGTATCAACACAGATGACTCAATAAAAATGGTAAAGTACAAATGGCTTAATGCAAATGGTTCAATATAAATATAAACATAGTACAAATATGATATTAATACAACGAATATTATATATGATTTACAAAAAACAAAATATAATGAAATATATTACAAAAGAAAATGGCAGAAAAGAGTGGCAAAAGAGACTAGCAGAAGAGATTGACAAAAAGTAAGTGACAGAAAAGAATGGCTGAGGAAAATTACAGAAGAGATTGACAAAAGGATAAGGCGGAATAGGAAAATAAAAGCAGCGTAAATAGAAATTGCTGTTTGATGAAGGAGACGTGAAATAGAACCAGGAAAGCTGGTCTGTTTGAGTCGGATGGAGTAAGGAGGAGCTCGTGTATGATATCGGTTTATTTGTATGGCATGATTGTTGGATCGAATAGTTTTAAACTCTCTGAATTTGTTAAACCGGATGAATATTCGGAGATAGAAGCAAGTTATAATTTTCCGGGAGGGGAGACCGGAACCTGTGCTACTGTGTTAGCATCTCTTGGTGCGCAGGTCGTTATGGATGGGAATCACATCGGCAGAAAAGTGGCACCGCTCGTAAAGGAATTCTACAAAAAAAAATCAGTGAATCTGAACTCACTTCATTTTGATGAGGGATATGAAGGACTTGAGGATTACGTACTGATTGCGGGAGATGCCAGAACACCTATGGGAACCTTTGGAAAATTTTATACACAGGCATACAGAGATGGCCTAAAGCGCTGGAATTCACCAAAAGAGAACGATATTCAAAACTGTGATTTTGCTGCAATTGATCCTTATTTTCAGGCGGAATGTGACCTGGCTGCAAAATACTGCGTAAAGTATGGAAAACCGTATGTGACAATAGACTGCAGTTTTGACGGATTTCTGCATAAGAACGCAGCCGTATCGATCCTGTCCGGAGAAGGAATTCATAATCTTTATCCCGGAAAGACAAGAGAAGAACTCTTCCCCATCTATCAGGAAAATGGTGGTGGTCTGACCATCCTGACGCACGGCGGGCACGAATTCTTCTACGGCAGAAGCGGTGGCAAGATGAAATCCTTCCAGCCTTATAAGGTAGAGGTTGCCAGTACCCTTGGTGCAGGGGACACATTCAAGGCCGGTTGTACCTATGCACTGGCAAAAGGAATGGAGGACGATGAACTTGTCAGATTTGCAAGTGCCTGTTCTGCCGTTGCTATATCAAGATACCCTTCGCAGCTGAATCCTCCGAGGCTTGAAGAGGTGGAAGCAATGATACAAAGCAGGCTGTGACAGATACAAACTCTTGCTGCGTAAAGCGAGACGTTGGTCAGGATATTGTTTCGTTCGTTTCTTTATAAATGAATTGGGATGGATTATCAATCTTTTTGAAAAAAATGTCCGCTTCCTCTTTTTGCCCTGATTTTGTTAGCGTTACCGTCAACAAATAAAGAAGAAGATTATTGTCATGAGCGGTACGAAGCTTGAATAAAAGTGCTCTGCGAAAACTGTCTTCTGCAGCCTCTAGTTCATTGTTCTGCAAAGAAATCGTACCACAAAACAGGTAATAATATCCACGCTGTGACCTGAAAAGCAAGTGAGGGGACTTGATTCGATCAAGTTCATCTCTTGCTTTTTCAAATTCGCCCTTACTACAGAGCTTGCCAGCTCTGTATACGGTTCCATAAGCTAGCAGAAGGAGGAGAGAAGCAGCGGCACAAAGCAAAAAGACAAGGCTTTGAATGTATTCTTTTTGAAAGACGGAGTATCCGGCAAGGCCGACACAGATTACACTGATAATAATTCTTGTAGAATTTCTGTACATAGTTATATCCCTTCCTTGCAGCATAAGTCCATCATAGAACTCATCTGCGGTTGTTTTATTAAAACGGTCAACAGGCTGACGACTCTTGCCTTCTATAATAGACCATAAAAATAATTATATCAGATTTGTTTTACTTCATCAAAGAAATTCTGAAGCTGGATATGGAACAGTTTCTGTCTTGTACAAAATGTATAATCATGGAATAAAGGGTAGTAAACATGTTTGTGCAATGATATAATAAGATTCAAGGTCAATGAAGTAAGGATAACGGAGGATTGGAAATTGGAGAGTTCAGAAGCTGAAAGAAGAAAGCTGAATCGAAAGGTAATGAAAATGACGTTTCAGAGTGAATTTAAGAAAAGAGAGAAATCTTATTTTATTGATTTCCTCATCAATTTTATTTCTGTTTTACTAGGTGTAAGTATGTCAGAACTGGTGATAAAATTCACTGCTATTGATGGATATGTTGTTAATCTTATAATAACGACACTGATTACTTTTGTTTTTATTACTGTCTTTTCCCTGCTTCGAAAGAGAACAAATTGGAGCCAGGAAGAACAAAACTGAAGATAGCACAGGTAGGGAGAAGTAAACTATAGGAAAGAATATAAGGAATATTTCGTGTGTATTCCATCTCTATAAACAAAACGATGTGTCCTTCGACCGTTTACACGGGATGACAGGAAGGAATATCGGATATGTAGCGGGACGATCCGGTTCAACGGTTTCTTGGAGGTAGCGAAATGAAACTGATAAAATCTATTACCGATAAATGCTTTCTTGATTCTGAAATCACTTCAGATGGGAATCCGCGTTTAACTGCACGATCAATTTTGCGGAATGAGGATGGGCATATTGCATTAATCTATAGCAGTAAATTTCATGTTTACAGCTTTCCCGGTGGTAAGATAGAAGAGGGAGAGAGCATTGAGGATGCATTAAAGAGAGAAATACTCGAGGAAACAGGATGCTCTTGTAGGATAACAAGGGAATTAGGGTACATCTATGAAAACAGAGGCACGCTAGACTATGTACAAAAATCCTTTTATTATGTCACGGATCTGGTGGGAGAACAAACAAAGGCAGATTTGACAGAGACTGAAATAGAGAATGGTACAACCTTTGACTGGTATAGCAAGGATGAGATTTATGATCGCCTCATGAGTTCTGCACATGAAACATTGCAGCAAAAGTTTTTACAGGCACGAGACCTGGCAGTTTATAAGGAATATTTAAATCAGGAAGGGTTATAAAGTGGGGCTGTTTTGAACTGGATCATAGAAATTCTTCAATAGTACAAGAAGCTAAAAAATTACAATACAATGGGGGAGAACAATGAAACTATATATACTGAATACCGGATATCTCGAAACGAACTTTGGTGAGAAGAATCAGCTTCCCGTACTGGCTTTTTTAATTGAGACAGAACAGGGACCTATTCTTTTTGATACCGGCAGCAATCCGGAGGCAATGAACGGATACTGGCCTTCGAATTACAGAGGAATGTTCCCTCTTTTTCAAATGAAAGAGGAACGGCTGGAGGAACAGTTGAAACTTTGCGGTGTGAGACCAGAAGATATACATACGGTCGTCTTATCCCATATGCATCTGGATCATTCAGGGAATATCGCATTGTTCCCGCATGCGGATGTCTATGTTCCAAAGGAAGACTATGATTTTGCAGTCATGAACGTGAACAGCAGTCCGGACCCGACAAAACACGGTCCTTACATAAAAGCAGAGATCGAAGCTGAGGTAAAGCAGTATCATTTCATTGAGAAGGATTTTGAACTGGTTCCGGGGGTTGAAGTAATCACTTTACCCGGTCATACCCCGGGGCTTCTGGGAATGGTGGTTCATCTTGAGAAAGGTACCGTTATTATGCCCCAGGACAGCATTTACACGAAGGTGATCTATGGACCACCGGCCAGACCATCAGCTTTGATGTATGATAAGGGGAAGTATTTTGCATCCATTGAGAAGGTACGTGAACTCGAGAGCCGGTATCAGGCTGATGTAATATTCTCACATGATAAGGATCATTTCAAAACAATCAAGAAAGCACCCGAGTACTATGAATAGAATAAGAAGTCAGATTTACTGAATAAATTATCAAAAAATAGGTCAAAACGCTGAAAATATAGTGTGATGACTTATTTTTTTTGGAATAAACATGCAAAAGTTGCAATTCTCCAATTGACAAGGAATAACAAAAGGAATAGAGTATTAGTATGACGTGAGCAGTGACTCACAAGTTTGAAAGGAGATTTGTTATGGCTTATGAGGGGTTTGCAATTGACGAGTATCTTGATGCGCAAAAGGTAACAAAACAGTTGGATGATCTGATTCAGAAACCGGTGTATACGATTAAGAAGGATGATCTCGATACGTATGAGGCAGAATACTTTGGAAAGAAGTGTACCAAATCAAAAGCCATGATCGATGAAGCCAGACAGACAATACCGGGAGGGGTACAGCATAACCTTGCCTTTAATTATCCGTTTCCCATTGTAATAACAAAGGCAGAAGGTGCTAAAATGTATGATGTTGACGGAAACTGGTATTATGATCTCCTGCAGGCAGGCGGTCCGACAATTCTGGGAAGCAATCCGCCGGCGGTAAGAGATCAGGTCATTGAACTTTTAAAGACCTGCGGACCATCTACGGGTCTTTTCCATGAATATGAATATAAGCTGGCAAAGAAGATAGCAGATCTCGTACCATCGGTCGATATGTTCCGTATGCTTGGCTCCGGAACAGAAGCCTGCATGTGCGCAGCTCGTGTTGCAAGACTGAAGACCGGGAAGAAGAATATCTTAAAGATGGGCGGAGCCTATCATGGCTGGTCGGATCAGTTAGCTTATGGTATAAGAGTTCCCGGAACAAAATCGTTATTATCACGTGGTGTTCCCAAGTTTGTTTTCCGTCACACGGATGAATTTTTCCCGAATGACCTTGGCAGTCTGGAGCGGAAACTCTGGAAGAACCGGCTGTATGGAGGAACCGCAGCAGTTTATCTGGAACCGGTCGGACCTGAGAGCGGCACTCGCCCGGTATCAAAAGAATTTGTTAAGGGTGCAGAAACACTGGCTCATAAGTATGGTGCATTGCTGATCTTTGATGAAGTTGTTACGGGCTTTCGTATCGGTACAAGCGGGGCACAGGGGTATTTTGGTGTTGACCCTGACCTTACGATCTTTGGTAAGGCAATTGCCGGAGGATATCCGGGCGCCGGCGGTGTTGGCGGACATAAGGACTGTATGGCTCATCTTGGTGCCGGTCTTGATTCTTCCGGGAAAAAGGTGGCAAAAGCAATGTGCGGTGGTACAATGGCAGCTACTCCGGTATCCTGTGTGGCTGGTTATTATGCAATCAGTGAGATTGAAAGGACGAATGCCTGTGAGGTTGCCGGACGTATGGGAGACCGCCTGACAAAGGGCTTGCAGGGAATTATAAAGAAGTATGAGCTGCCTTTTGTGGCCTTTAACCAGGGCTCGATCTGTCACCTTGACAATGCCGGGACCATGCATTTTAGTGTCAACTGGAAAAAGCCGTGGACGATTCCGGGAGTGCTAAAAGAAACTGGTATCCGACAGAAAGAGATGGAACATATGGGAGCGGCCTATACCGCAGAAGGACTTATTACACTGGCTGGATCCAGACTGTATACAAATGCAGCATATACAGAAGAGATGATCGATGATGTACTTACAAGATTTGATCGCGTCCTGTCAAAATGTGCACCAATGGAAGCACAACAATAAACAGAATTTCAATTAGTAAAATCAAAGCGGACAAAGACAGAGGATGAGTATGAAAAATTAAGAAGGATTCTTTTATAGAACTTCTAAAACGAGAAGGTAAATGATTTACGAATTCAGAAAGGAGGAGCAGCGTGGCTTATTCAATCAGTGAAGCAAAAGAACTGGTCATTCGAGCAGGCAAGATTCTGGTGGAAAGCGGGCTGATTCAAAGAACCTGGGGAAATATCAGTGCAAGAATATCCGATACACAGTTTGTTATAACTCCAAGTGGATTGGCTTATGAAACATTGACCCCGAAGCAGATCGTGACAGTGAACATAGCCGACGGTTCGTATGAAGGAGATCTGAAACCCTCCAGTGAAAAAGGAATCCATGCAGATTCCTACCGACTTCGGCCGGAGGTGAATTTTGTGATCCATACGCACCAGGAACGTGCTTCAGAGATCAGTATAGACGGAAAGAATTGGACACTATCTCTGGAAGAGGATAAAAAAGTATTGGGGGATCTGGTTCCTTGTGCAGCGTATGGCATGCCCTCTACCGGTAAGCTGAAAAAGGCGGTGGAGGAAGCAATCAGCAGGTATCCCAACAGCAGGGCATTTCTCATGAAGCATCATGGTGTTCTTTGCCTTGGTAAGGACCTGGATCATGCCTTTGAGATCGCACAATATCTGGAAAATGTTGCGGACAGGATGTATCAGCAGGCATGCAAGGGGAAGCTCTACAAGAAAGATGGTAAAATCAGGGAATATGGCAGCAGTGAACGCAGTGGGGGTCATTTTACACTATTGCTGCAGGGAACAGCGAAAGAATACAAGATCGACGCCTTAGAGACCGATGCTCCGGTTCAGGCCAGACTTCACGCGAAAATCTATCAATCCAGTAAAATGAATTACATTCTTCATGCGACCGATGAAGATATCGTTGCGGTCAGCCAGTCAGGACGTTCCATGTCACCTTTGCTGGATGATTTAGCTCAGATTGCCGGTGTTACATTGAAAACGGTCCAAAATGCAATGGACAATACTTCTGCCGTGAAACAGTTAAAACATAAAAATGCTGTTCTGCTGGCAGGAGAAGGAGCCTTATGCACCGGAATCACAGACAGCGATGCAAAAGCTGTGGAGATGGTCCTGAAAAAAGGATGTGCAGCCAGAATATATGCAAAGGCTACAGGAAGCAGGGAAAAACTTGGACTTCTTGATGCATCCATCCAAAGAATGGTCTATGTGAAGAAATATTCAAAAAAGAAAATGTAAGAATTACGAGGTTACTGCATGTTAAAAAAGCTGACAGACGAAAAAATAGTGGAAATTCTTGAAACCGGGATCACGGAGTTTGCGAAAAAAGGACTTGATGGAGCGAATATCAATGTTATTGCAAAAAATGCAGGAATCAGTATAGGGGTGCTCTACAAGTACTTTGAAAATAAGGAGGAGTTTTTTCTGGCTTGCGTGAAAAGAAGTCTGGAAGCTTTGGAAGCCGTTTTGAAAGAAGTTACGAACGGAGAAGAAAAAATCCTTGTAAGGGCGGAAAAGATTATTCGAGCCGTGATCTATTATTCAAAAGAATACAGTGATTACATTAATATGTATCAGGAGATCATGTCCGGCAGCAGTAAAAAATTTGCGCCTTTGCTTGCTGTAGAGATCGAAAGTATGACGGCCAAGACGTATGCTGATTTCATTAAAAAAGCAATGGAGAGTGATGATATCAGAAAAGATATTGATCCACGCATGTTTGCCTTCTTTTTTGATAATCTGCTGACCATGCTGCAGTTCTCGTATTCCTGTGATTACCACAGGGAGCGCTTAAAAGTATATTGCGGTGTGGATGTATTTGATGATGACGAAAAGGTGATAACAGAACTTGTAAAGTTCATCGAGTCTGCGTTTACCTTTGCGCAGTCTGAAGTAGCGCATGGAAAGTAAAGAAGAAATTCGTTCAATGGCTGATAACGAGAGTAAAAAGAATATTGATGCTATCCATCAGGTCAGATACGGAAAGATGGGTGTTTGTACCTGTGGTCCAAGGGGTTTGCTTTAAGAGAGGTGAGGTATTTAAGTATGACGTATGTGATTGCTTATGATATTGGAACAACTGGTGTAAAGACCTGTCTTTTTCGCATTCAGGAAAAGATAGAACTGATATCCAGCGCTCACGAGGGATACCATCTGTACATGGTTAAAAATGGGGGAGCAGAGCAGGATGAGGAAGAATGGTGGAATGCCATGTGCGTTACCACAAGAAAATTATTTGAGGGGAATGAGGTAACGCCAGCTGAAATCGCGGGGATTTCATTTTGCTCACAGATGCAGGGACTTGTTCTGGTCGACAAAGATGGAATGGCTGTGCGGAAACCAATGAGTTATATGGATCAACGGGCAACAAGAGAAATGAAAGACGGCATGGGATATGGGTTGAAGATCTCCGGGGTGAATGCCGTTAAGCTCTTTCGCAGTCTGTGGATCTCAAAAGCAGCCTCAACGAGTGTCAAAGATCCGGTCTGGAAGTATAAATGGGTCGAGAACAATGAACCGGAAAGCTTTAAACGAGTATATAAATGGCTGGACGTGAAAGAGTACCTGACCTATCGATGTACCGGTCGTTTTGTTATGACAGAAGATTCTGCTTTCGCAACCTTGCTTTACGATACCAGAAAGGGAAAAGAAGGGTTCAGTAAATCTCTTTGCAGGATGAATGGTGTTCGAATGGAACATTTACCTGAGATTACAAAGTCCACGGATAAAATTGGCGGTCTGACTGAAAAGTCTGCCACTGAGCTAGGACTGGTCCCCGGAATCCCGGTGTTCGGAGGTGGAGGAGATGCTTCTCTGATCGGTATAGGGGCAGGCTGTGTTAAGGTCGGGGATACCCATATCTATTCTGGCACCTCCGGTTGGGTATCTACGATCGTGGACAAGCAGAAAGTCGATATTTTTCGAATGATCGCTGCAATTGTTGGCGCGCAGGGGGGGCGCTACAATTATTTTGCAGAGATGGAGACAGCAGGAAAATGTCTGGAATGGGTCAAGGATCATCTTGCTTTGGATGAAATCGGTATCTATCTGGAAAAAAAGCATGTTGCACAGACACAGGAAGCAACCTACGTGAACCTGTATGATTATCTTATGGAAACGATCAAATCGATTGGACCGGGAGCAGGTGGTGTGATATTTACCCCCTGGCTTCATGGAAACCGGTGTCCCTTTGAGGATCCGAATGCTGCAGGAATATTCTTTAATATAACGCTGGATACCGGAAAGACAGAACTGATACGTGCCGTATTGGAGGGAATCTGCTACCACCTGCGCTGGATGCTCGAGTGTCAGGGAAAGAAGATCAAAACCTCCAGTTCGATCCGTTTTGTCGGCGGTGGGGCATTGTCGCCGATAACAGGTCAGATTCTGGCGGATATAACAGGTTATAAGGTCGAAGTAGTATCGAACCCACAAAATGTCGGTTCCGTGGGTGCTGCTGCGGTAGTCGGTGTAGGACTTGGCATTATTCCGGATCTTGAAACCGTCAAAGATTATATCCCGCCTATGCAGTGCTTTGAACCAGACACAAAGGCAAAAGAAATATATGACAGGAATTATGAAGTATTCAAGCGATTGTATCAGACAAACAAAGAGAATTTTAAAGCATTAAAGAAATCAGTATGTCAATAGTAGCAGGATTGAAAGAACGACAGATCTGAAAGTAAACAGACCTGAAAGTAAACAGAACGAAAGTAAACAGAACGAAAGTAACATCAAAACTGCAATAACATCAGCAACTTGATACTATCATCAATAAGAAACACTGCAATAATTCAGAATCAACAGACACAAAAGGGAGTCGTATCATGAAAGGATGAGAACGCTATGAGTCAAAGAGAGGATGAGAATTTGGTTAGAACTGAGCTATTCAGGGGGATTAAATTCGGGCTGTTTTCGATCTCAGCCGGAATTGTAGAAATTGCAGCATTTTCGTTGTTAAATGAATTGACCGGATTATCTTACTGGCCGTGTTACCTTATTGCATTGGTCTTATCTGTAATCTGGAACTTTACCTTGAACCGTCGTTATACATTCCGTTCTGCGAACAATGTAACAGTCGCCATGCTAAAAGTATTACTCTTTTATGCAGCCTTTGTGCCTGCTTCTACGATGCTTGGCGATTATCTGGCAGATACCTTGTTGTGGAATGAATATCTGGTCACCTTACTTAATATGCTGGCTAATTTTATCCTGGAATTCCTGTACGATCGTTTCTTCGTATTTCGAAAGTCTATTGATACCAACCAGCTTGCAAAAGCAAAACAAAATACAGTGCCGGTTCAGGATACGATAACAGAACAGACACTGGACTAGAATAACGGGAACCAATAAAAACCACGCCGCGAAGGGAGCGAACTCACACAATTGGATAATTTCGATAATGGAATACGTTTGGTATTCTTTATAGAGTAAGTTCGGTTTTGAAAGCAATGACCGCTTCCCCTGTAATTTTTACCGAAACGGGTTCCTGATTCTTAATATCTACATGGACTTCCATGGTACCGGCACGGTGAATTGCTTCCCCCTGGCGTATTTTGAACGTAACTTCATCAAGACCCTGTCCGAGTAATCCATAATGGACCAGATATGCACCAAGTGGGCCATTGGCATTGCCGGTAACAGGGTCTTCATTTATCCCAATGGCGGGTGCGAACATTCTGCCATGAACCAGGATTTCCTGATCCGGATGAAGTGTGAACACATAAAAACCATTGCAGCCGGTCAATTCACTTACCTGTGTCAGCAACTGCATGTTTGGTCTTAATCCGTGCAAAAGTTCAAGATGATTGATACCAACCATAATCTTTGAGTGACCGGTCGATACGATGGAGACAGGGCACTCTGCGTTTCGATCGCTCCTGCAGATGCCAAGGGCCTCCATAAGCAGGCGCAAAGCATCTTCTTTGAGTGTTTCACCAAAGAGTATTTCACCTTGTGTCATAACGATTTTATAATCATTATTCTCACGGAGAATTTCGACCGGCAAAATTCCTGCTCCTGTTTTCTGAAATTGTCTGATCGTATCAAAATTGTTTTCAAGAGCACGCGCATAATGAGCCGCAATGGTCGCGTGACCACAGATTGGAACCTCTTTTAAAGGGGTAAAAAAGCGTACATGCACATCGTATGCAGTATCTTCCGATGAGAAAACAAAAGCTGTTTCTGAATTATTCAGCTCTCTTGCAATTCTTTGCATATCGGTTTCTGAAAGCCCGTCTGCGTTGGTTATAACTCCGGCGGGATTTCCTGAGAATTTGCTACGTGTAAAAGAGTCAATCTGATATAAATGATATGTTTTCATTGTGTTTCTTCTCCTTTGATAAATGATAAGTCAGCAACCAGTTTTTTTCTCTGTCTTCCTTACTCGTTTTATTGAGTTTTAATACTATCTCATCATTTTTTAGAAAAGCTGTGTCAAAAAATAGGATTGTTCTACAGTTTCTTAATAGAATAGCTTTATGTACATAGAATCTCAAAGAGGTCCTTAAAGCAATCCATTTCTTTAACCTTGACCTTGCTCTGGGTATGGAAAGGTTCGACGTTATACCATATGGTATTCAGACCGGCATCGAGACCACCTATAACATCTGTATAAGAATCGTTACCGACATAAAGGATGTCTTCTTTTCCTGTATCTGAAAAATCATTTTGTATTTCGTCAATTGCTATCTGAAAGAACTGGGTCGATGGCTTTCGAATGCGGCAGTCAGCACTGGAAAAGACATTCGTAAAATAACGCAGTATGCCAAATTCATTTAAAAGTTTTTTTGCTGAAGTTCCTGTAAAAATACTGTTTGATAATATGTACATAGGAATACCATCGTTTGCTGCTTTTGACAGAAAAACCCGGACATCATCAAGAAGCGTAACCTTCTGCATATGATCCATGATATTATATTCAAGATCATAGAGATTCTCAGGCAAAGGAACTCCAAACCGCTCGAAGAAGAACGGAATTTCATCCTGAATCAGACAGATTTCTATATTCTCTGTTTTTCTTCGTTCGTAAAGCGGAAGAAATGTCTCTGCATATTCTGTAAGCTCGTTGAATGAACAATTCTTTGAAAAGTAGGCGTTGTAAAGATAAACAAGACCAGCATGAAAATCAAAGGAGATATCCTTTAAAATGGTATCGTATAAATCAAATAAGAGTACTTTCATAAACACTTCCTTCTCAATAGTTTTACGAGGTAGAGCAAAGTATGCTTTTTTATTAAGCTTTCTGTCTATGTCTTTTTTGTTTCTTTGTTTTACTTATTATTGCAGTTGAAAACCTGCACTTTCCATCAAATCTTTCATAGCACACAGACAGAAAGGATGACCGGCCGGATCGAACATAACCGTCCAGTTATCAGAGAACTGTTCCGTGGCGATGGTTGCGCCGCATTCCAAAGCGTGCTGTACGGACTTTTCCAAATCGTTGACGGCAAAATCAAGGTGTGCCATCTGCTGCTGTGCACCTTGCTCTTCTGGCCATACAGGCGGAAGGTATTCAGGATTTCTTTGAAACAATATACCAAGGTATTCGCCCTGACTCGTTCCGGGAGCGTAGACGCAGGCCCAGTCTTCATCCATATCCAGTGCTTCCCAGCGAAGCAGGGAGGCGTAGAATTTTGCAAGATCATGGGGTGCTTTGCAGTCCAATGTAAAAGAGTACATCTTGATTTTTATTTCGTTGTTCATAGCAGTTTGATCCTTTCTGTTTTATTCGGGGCACTAGTTATTCCATTTCTTATAATCTAATTCGATGCGTTCCTTTTTTCATTAATAAATGCAAGAAAGTTAGCTTTTTGTATTTCATCCAAAAAAACATTCTTTGGAAGAAGAAGTGATTGCACAGAGCTGATATAAAGATAGATTGCAGTATTTGTTTCGATTACTTTTTCAATAGAGGAGTAGAGGATCTTACTTTCAGAACGTGGATTGGTCTCATAGATGAGCTCTTCCTCAAATTTAATTGTTGAGGTACTGTTGAATGGCAGTTTTCCGTCTTTCTTCATACCTTGTATTCTTCTTGTGATTGTATATAAAACTATTTTTTTACGTATGAGAAACCAGAACAATGAGGCGAATGACAAAAGTATAACATTAATTATTATTAGCAGGAGATCTGATTTATTCATTATCAAGGAAGCAATGAATAGGATGCTTATGAGTGGCATAAGTAAATTAGTTAACAATATAGTTTTTTTGTTGGAAGGGCTGTTAAAATAATGATACAGGTTAAACTGAATATAATCGTCTTCTTCCAGATGGATAGTAAATTCAAACATAGTCACCTCGTAGTGTTAGAGTTTTTATAGTTTGGTCATAGGCAACCCCGCATACTGTATGTTGCCTAGTGCCGTTCAGGGGGCGGATATTTAAGTATTGCAGCGTATTCCGATTGCAGTCTGTTTAAGAATTGCAGCGTATTATGCCACAGCAAGTTACGTAACAACATATCGTATCACACAGGGATTCTTTCCTTCACTGTCAAGAGGCGAGGATATAATCTCCAAGGTCTTGAGTCTCACCCCAAGCATGATTTCATAATGATATTTAAAATGTCCGGCGCAGCAGAAACAATAGTTCTTGGATACCGGGTAGTCACGGTTTACTTTAGTAAAGTTCGGACAGGCACATAAGAACTTATCTCCATCCGAATAGTAAATAGCATGAAGCGTCAGAGTACCGTCTTCGTTAAGAACGGGCTGCCCCATATAGGGAACAGATTTGATTTTCTCAAGTTTATCAGAAAAGGAAAGGGTTGAATTTTCTTTTGCAAAAGCTTTTGATGCCTTCTCTCTGGAACCACCTTTGCAACAGGCATTCCACTCAAAGACTTCTTGTATAATATCAGGATTCGTATCTTGATTCATAATGTCAACAGCACGTTTAAAATAAGCAGCTTTTACCTTTTTCGGAGATTTACTGACAATTCCCTCATAACCATCCTCAATACGGGCAATCGTCTTCTCGTCTACGTTGAATTTACGAAGTGATTCTTTGAACTTCTCGGGACATGGCATAGCAGTTACCTCCAGGATTATGGTTCGTTTATTACGTTACGGTAGGGCATTCAAGAAAAGTAATGGTCTTTTTCTCACAATTTAATTCTGCTCTGATACCAATGGGCAGAATTCCAATCGGTTTTGCGTGTCCAATGTTGACATTATAAAAGATAGGCAATTCGGTCAGTTTTTCTTCTTCCACGATGACCTGCGTGATGACCTGCTTATATTCTTCATAATAGGCTTCATCTTTTGGTTTGCCTACGATTATACCGTTGATAATTTTTAAGATACCCTGCGCAGCAAGATTACGGAAGGTCCATGTAACAAAGTCAGGGGAAGGTTTTTCCTCGCTGGTCTCAACAAAAAGGAGGGAACCAGTCCACTCGTTAAGAGAGGGCCATATTGCAGTACCGACAGCCATCATAAAGACATCAAGACATCCACCAAGGAGCGTTCCGGTAACCGTACCTCTTCCATTTAAGATCTCGTAGCCATGGGTGTCTTTTTTCATACGGTGCAAAGTATTGATATTCTCTTCTTTCCAGGAAACAAAATCATCGGTCCATTCGCTGCTTGGTAAAAGCGGATAGGTATCCCAGCGTTCAAACAGGATTTCACGAACCGCTTTTTCTGTGTAATCGAACATTTTGACATACTCACCGAATTCACACATGACAGAAGGTCCATAAAAGGAAACGATGCCAGCTTTATACAGCATGAAGTGATTCACCGTACTATCAGAATATCCCATAAAAATCTTAGGATTCGCATGAATGATATCAAAGTCAATATAAGGCAGAAGACGAATGGTATCATCCCCGCCGATTGCGCAGAAGATAGCTGAAATGGTCGGATCTTTGAAGGCATCCATGAAATCTTTGGCACGAAGTTCCGGATGCATTGCAACAAATTCACTTCCACGCAAGGCATGTGGCATACAGACTACTTCGAGACCAAAGTCATGTTCAAGTCTTTTCTTTGCGATATCGTATTTATGGCGGAACTTTTCATCGCCAAGACCACCCCAGGAAAGACTGACAATAGCTATTCTATCGCCACGTTTTAAACGCTTTGGTTTTATCAGCTGTTTTTTTGTTTCAGAACCACAGAAGTAGTGTGCAACGGTTATACATTGAAATCCAAGATCTTTTGCGATTGTATGTGTCTTATCATTAGTAAAGAAATACATACTTTCTGCCCTTTGTTGCTTTGCATTGGCAAGACATGAAAGCAGCAGCTGTTTCGTGATTTCAGGATCGTATGTATTTTGCAGTACATCGAGACCAAAGATTTCTAAAGCTTTCTTACCCTTATTGTTATAATAAACAGCACCCTGGCAGATTTCATTTTCAATATAAGCATAGATGACCCAATTATTCAGATCTTCAAAAATTCTGTCTGAATTCCAGTACATTTCGTTCTCCTGGCGGTCATGTAAGCTGCGGAATATTTCAAAGTTCTCAGAAGTGATAAGGAGTGTATGCAAAGATTCCTGTTTTGATTCAAAATGGTCAAAATGCAGTATATCTACATATTGCTGCTCTATGTCAGACAACCCCTTCTCTGCCATGAACTGCAGTGCATTTTTATTCTCGTCGGGAAAGTAAATGTGCCAATTGTAATCGGTATAATTGGTATTCCAGTATTCCAAAAGCTCACCCAATGCTTCTGCATATCCATTTCTTACGAGTAGATTCTTTGGCCCAATATAGGCATCCTGTGGTAAGGTATAAAAATGAATCCAGCCCTCGACGAAACCATCCTTTCGAAAGAGGAGGATTTCTTCGGAATCTCGTTCCAGACCTCGTTTACTTATGTTTACAAACTCGTCTTTTGTTTTTATACCATCACAATAGATAGGAAAACTGATACTTGATAGGTTCATTGACAGCTCGTAGGCAAAATCAATATAGTGTTCAAATTCAGCATTCGTAATTTTACTTAGCATTTTATGACCTCGTTTAATGAGTATTAATTATTGTATCGATAGAGTCCTTCGTTTATTTACAGCGGTATGGTTTTGTTTAATGAAAATCAGTAAATTATTTCTAAGTATATTTTTTATGGAATCAGAAGTCAAGCATTGTGTCTTGACTTTGCTGATTGAAAAGAATAAACTATAGTAAAATAGTGGAAAAAAAGTAAACAAAAATGAAATAGTAAAAGCAAAACCTTAGACGTAATCACACAGAAATGAGGAAATGAGGTAAATTGATGATTTCAAATGAGATGAGCAGTCTTTACAGGTACAAG
This sequence comes from Clostridia bacterium, assembly GCA_003249225.1. Lineage (GTDB taxonomy): Bacteria > Bacillota > Clostridia > Lachnospirales > Lachnospiraceae > SZUA-448. Next base: position 64,570 of record QKJQ01000029.1, read on the forward strand.
GTAGAATGCGATGGAGAAGTGGTCGCTTTGTTTCATGAGGTTTCAGGCCTTGAAAATTCTGAACTGGAAATCGAGTACAGAATTAAGGAAAATGATCAACCGCTGCGCAGATTACCTGGTTTGACAAAATATTCGAATCTAGTTCTAAAACACGGGATAGTCGATGCTAATTTTAATAAATGGGCCAGGTCGGCACTCGAGGAAGGTCAGACACAGGTGAAGCAATTATTTCTGAGTTTACTATTTGAAGGTGGTCTTTCTATAAATACGTGGAGAATTGAGCAGGCGTGGGTTTGTAAATATGATACGAGTTTCGGTGCCATGGCAGGAGAGAACATGGAAGTTGAATGTATCGAGCTGGTACATGAAAAAATTGAACGAGTGCTGTAAACATTTGACCAGTATTCTTGTTTTGTCAGTACATGCTGACCATTCTCCGGATGTTCTAAAAAATTCCCCTCTCAAGATAATAAGCCTTTGTTTTTATTATTCAGAGTTCATGCATAACATGAAGTGGTTCCTGGATTCTGAAAATAATCAGAATGCTAAATCATTCGGATTGCTATAGATATTTATTTACTGCCTTCATCAGTGCTTCTAAATACTTTTCACCAAATAGATAGACATGTCCCAGCCACTGGTTGATTTTCCATAGATCTTTGCGGTCCAGGTAACCGGGGGCGATGGGGTAACACTCATTGTATGCATCAAAAAAATAGCTCGGAACATCACAGAAAAAATCAACCGTTGATAAATCAATCTCTCGGTTGCCATAATATATACTGCAATCAATCAGAACAAGCTGTGTTCCGTCGAATAAAAGATTTCCTACCCAGGGATCTCCATGCAGCAATGAGAAAGGTTGTGTTGGATCGCATAATTCGGGAAGCTTGTGAATTAGTCTTTCAACGGATTCTTGCTCCCTACCCGGAAGTTTGCCTGAGTCGACCGCCATCTTCATGCTGTCACCAAGGCGTCTTTCACCAAAGAATTCAGCCCATGTATTTTTGGGGGTATTGTCCTGTCTGAATATACCAAGGTAGCTGTGCGTCTCCAGTCCACATTTATCCCAGGTGGATTTATGAAGTGTTGCAAGACCGCTGCCAAGTACACCCCATTCTTGTTTTGTAATCACGGGTCTTACGGGAATGGCTTCCATAATTAGCAGAATGGTGGACTCTTCTTTAACAACATCGATGATTTGTGGAGTTTTGACGGCAGAGTGTTTGCGGATGAATTCAAGACCCCATGCCTCCTGAAGGAACTGATCGTGTGAGAATGGATTCGTACCGGCTTTCACAAATACATTGTAGTGATGGTTTCCCTGGAATAATGCAGCATCATGCATTGCACCATTTTGATTTTCAATAATGTTTGTAATTTTCCAGTCTTGATTTGTCTTTTCTTTTACGGATCGTTCAATTATTGTATTAAATGCGCCGCTGAGCAGCTTTGGCATAAATGATTCCTCCCTGTTTCTATTTATCAGTATTTATTACATTTACAAAAGACTTTGCTCCAAAGAAAAATCGTAGAATCGGCATCCGTCGGACAAGCTCGCAAGTAAACAACGTAGTGATGACGGTCATAAAATTAATTATCAGGAAAAACAAAAGAATAGGCAAGGATATATCTCTAAAAACGTATTGAAATGTGAGTAACCAGCCAAAATGAAAAATATAAATCATGAATGACCTGGAGGACAGGTATCTGGTTATTATGGTATTGTGATTAAAACGATATCTGGCTGCCCCCAGAATGCCAAGAATACCAAACCATGAAGCACTGACATTACATAATGTGAGAAGGACCTCTGTATGGCAGCCCACCCAGACAAACTGGTATACATTAAAAAGATTGCAAAGCAACATGATACACATATAAATATATCTGTTTTTTGTCAGAAGAATAAGTATAGATTCTTCTGACAAAATGTAATAACCCAACAGGAATAAACAAAAATCGGCACAAAGGCTTTTTCCGCCAAAATTCAAGACAGGTGTTGCAGCCAGTAAGAGCAATTGCATCAAAGATAAACAATATCGTTTGTATTTATCAAAAGACAGAGAGGGGAAAAAATGACGTTGTATCTTTATTATCGGTATGGCTAGTAAGGAGATAATGAATAAATAAAGTAAAAACCAAAGGTGTCCCGGGGTAAAATAACCGTCATAACCAGTCATATCGGAGATATTTGTTAAAAAGACAGAATAGTGACAAAAGAAGCTGCCTGTATATGCGTTGTGCCAGATGTCAGCAAGATAAGCTAAAAATGCTACAACGGTAAGTATGCCGGCTATTAATGGGAAAAACAATTTACGAACTCTCTCATGTATAAACTGTGTATGGCTTCGATGGATAAGTGAGTATTTTGTGCTGATTCCAGCAAGTACAAAAAGTAAAGGCATGAACCACGGAGATGTAAAAACAATCATAGAAGATAATATTTTGTTTGCGCCAAACCAAATGTAGTTATCTTCGCCCCAGCAATTCCATGCCATTGCAGCATGATACGGAATCAGGAACAGAATCAATAACCAGCGAAGATTATCGATATAGTGTTTTCTTTCAATCATATTATCAGCCTTTTCTTGATTATTGGAGTTGCTATATTATCAAGCCTAGAAACAGTATAGCATTCTTTTATAGAATTACAAGATATTCCAATCAGATAAATGATTTCATGGTCTGTAACGAAGAAAGGGTTGTGTTTAAACCTCTCAACAATGTATAATATTACCACCTGAGTGAATTATCATAAGTAACGCAACCAAAGAATGTGAGAACAGAATGAATACAATACTGCTAATAGAAGATGATAAAAATCTGAACCGAGGAATTACACTAAAACTGCAGCGGGAAGGGTACCTGGTGTTATCTGCCGGCTCCCTGGCAGAGGCATATGAGCTTTGGGAAGCAAATACCATACACCTGATACTTAGTGACCTGTCCCTGCCGGATGGGAACGCACTGGATTTTGGCAGGCAGATCAGAGAAAAAAGTGATGTGTTTTTAATCTATCTGACCGCGATGGATCAGGAGATCGATATCGTCAATGGATATGACGCCGGAGCAGATGATTATGTAACAAAGCCATTTTCCGTAAATATACTGATGTCGAAGGTAAACGCATTAATGCGTCGTCTGAAGAGTAATGATTCCGGTTTTCTGATATCACAGGGAATTGAAGTAAATACCAAAGATATGATCGCAAAAAGTAAAGAACGCCCCATTCAGCTTAGCAGGACGGAGCTTATGCTCCTGATATACCTCATGGAGAATGCAGGTCGGATCGTGTCAAAGGAAAAGATATTGGAGAGAATATGGGGAATTGAGAGTGACTTTGTGGATGACAGCACAGTAACCGTGAACATCAGCAGACTTAAGAACAAACTGGGTACGGATGCCATATCAAATGTGAGAGGATTAGGTTATCTATGGACAGGAAAAGTAACAAAAAGATAGCAGTGTATATTGTTATTGTTTGCTTTATGATTGGGATTATTGGAAGCGGAATCACGCTTCTGATGGAGCGGACAGACGCCGTTTATGACAGGCAGCAAACAGAACTTACCATTCTCCACCCGGAGCTTGAACAGGAGATAACAGAGAACATTCAATATTATCATGATAATATGAAACGGATCTTACTGCAAAGTTATATAGCCGTACTTCTTTTGTTCCTGTCCTTCGTAAGCCTTTGCCTGCTACTTCAACGACATAGACAAAAACAGATAAGAAAAGAACTGTCGATGGAACTGCAGCAATTGGCAGAACAGATGGAACAGCTAAGGAACAAGGAGAAATTACTCCTTCCTTTGGAATATGGATATAGAAGCAGCGGTATGTATGAACCTGAGCTAAACAGACTTACCGAAGCTCTTTTCGAGCTTACCGCCTTCTTTTTGGCACAAAATGAAAAGATAGAAGCAGAAGAAAAGAACACAAAAGCATTGATTACAGACATCTCTCATCAGCTAAAGACACCGCTGGCTTCATTAAAACTTAGCCATGATCTGGTTCAGGAAGACAAGATTACACAGAAACAAAGATGCGAATTTCTTGAACAGGAAGAAGCAGAGATAGATAAGCTTGAGTTTTTGCTGAATGAGCTGATGAAGCTGTCAAGGCTTGAGAACCATATGATTCAGATAAAACCTGTAAAGACAAGTATTGTAGAAACAATAACCGAAGCGGTGAATCAGGTTATCATGAAAGCCTGCAGTAAAAGCATAACGATTCAAGTCGAAAAAGAAACGGACTATATGGCAGACCATGACTCAAAATGGACAGCGGAAGCCATATCGAATCTGCTTGATAATGCAATAAAATACTCCGGAACAGGAACCACAATAATTATTCGGATTCAAAAACTTACCACACATTTGCTGTTAGAAGTGGAGGATGAAGGAATTGGAATTTCAGACACCGAGCTTCATAAGATTTTTCAGCGGTTCTACCGTGGTGAACAGGCAGCAAAGCTTGTAAAAGAAGGAACTGGAATCGGTCTTTACCTGACCAGAAGGATATTGGAAGAACAAGGTGGAACCATTACAGCAAAAGCAAAACTAAAAAGCGGATCGATTTTTCGCATAACATTGCCCTTATGATCAGACCCTTACAAAACTGTAATCTTTTTTGTAAGGGTCTTGCAATACTGTCATGGTAACATCACTTATAAACATTCGCAGGGAGGAAGCGTTGAATTGAGTACAATACTAAAAGTTGAGAATCTGATAAAATACTATAAAACCGGTGAAGCTGTCGTGAAAGCAGTGGATAATACGAATCTGGAAATCATACGGGGTGAGTTTACCGTCATAGTAGGCCGCTCCGGGTCTGGAAAATCAACACTGCTGCATCTGATTGGCGGACTGGACAGGCCGGATTCGGGAAGAGTGATCATGGATGGTCAGGATATATTTTCTATGAAAGAGGATCAGCTGGCCAGATTGCGCCGAAACAAAATTGGGTTTATCTTTCAGGATTATAATCTGATCCCCTCGCTGACCGTATGGGAGAATGTCGTTCTTCCGCTTGGACTTGACAAAAAGAAGGTCAGGAAAGATAAAATCATGGAAATTCTAAGTAAGATTGGAATGGAGGACAGGAAGGACGCCAGACCTGACACTTTATCCGGTGGACAAAAACAAAGAACCGCCATTGCAAGGGCACTGGCAGCATCACCGGCCATTATACTGGCTGATGAACCAACAGGAAATCTGGACTCGAAAACAGAACTGGAAGTTATGAGTCTGCTGAAAAAATGTGTGAACGAATTCGGGCAGACATTGGTTATGATAACGCATGATGAAACAATTGCGCAGATGGCAGACAAGGTTATTTATATTGAAGACGGCAAGGTGGTGACGGTTTCATGAAAATGGTTTCACACATTGCCTTTGAGAACATAAGGTACTATAAGAGCAGAAATATTCTGATTGGGATTGCTATCTTCTTAACGACTCTGCTGCTCTATCTTGTACCATCCACCGGTTTGAATCTTATCGAAGGCCAATTCGCCGTTGTGAATGAGATATATCCAACCTGGCATGCGTTATTTCGCGACGTAGAGGAAAACGAGGTTGAAAAGCTGGCGGCTTATCATGATATCAGCACTTATGGTCTGCGATGTGATGCTGGACGCATTGCCAGCGAAGAGGCGGATATATTTATGATATATCTTGATGAGAATGGTTTTTTACTCTACAAAACGAAGCTCCTGGAGGGTGAATTGCCACAGAAGGAAGATGAGATCGTTGTGTCTGCGAACCTTTTAAAAGCAATAGGAAAGGCTGATAAGAGCATCGGTGACCGGATTACATTATCCTATCAGATACTGCAGGCGGATACCCTTGGCTTCATGGAAGAGAAGGAATTTTTGATTACCGGATTTGTGGAAGATCAAGCATCCGGTGAACAAAGTAAGGTGTACTCAGCCTTTGTGTCCAAAGCTTTTTTAGAGCAGGAAATCCCGTCAAACATAAGAACGTATCGGTTTCTTTTTCAGGTAAACAGCAGGAAGGATGCTCTAACGAGCGAACTTGAGAATAAGATCAACAGCATCGCCGATGTATTTGGCATACCGGATAACAACATTCTGATAAACGATGATTATCTTATGGCAAACTATGTAGACCCCGCAATACAGCCTGCGATCATTGGTATCATGGCCATCGTTATGGCAGCCGGAATAATAACAATATATAGTGTTTATTACATTGGTATGACAGACCGTATTCAGGAGTTTGGGAGAATAAAAGCAATCGGTGCCACAAGAAAACAGATCCGATGGATTGTCCTGTTAGAAGGGCTGTTGGTAGCTTTTGCGGCAATACCGATTGGACTTATCGCTGGCTCTGTTCGGCTAAAGGGTGTATTCTATCTATTCCTGCATTTTTTTCAAGGTGAAAATCAAAGCATTCATATTATGAAGGAGCTGTTCGACAATAATCAGCTGTCACTGTTTCATGGGTGGATCTATGCTGCGGCAACCTTAGTCGCCCTTTTGACAGTATGTGTTTCCTTGCTCCGACCTATGTTAATAATGTCCAGGATATCGGTGATCGAAGCAATAAGGTTCCGGCCGGAGTGTACTGATAGGAAAGGAAAAAGAGTAAGAAAAGAAAAGAGTTTTTTAGAAATCACGTTACCACGTCTGTCCTACATTTATCTTACTGGAAATAAAAAGAATACAGGTATTACAATTCTTTCTATGGGAATAACCGGCGTCTTTCTTATGGTGACAGCAACGATTCTGTCGTGTGCAAATCCAAAAGAGATTGCAAATGGAGAGATGCTTGGCCAATATGAAGTCGTAATCAAGGTGGATAATAGAAACAAAGAGCATCCGGAACGAAAATGGAACAATATTATCAGGAATAATCCCTTGAATTGTGAGTTAAAGAAAAAAATAGAAGAGCTGGAGGGGGTTACCTTTGTAAGTGAGTTCGATTATATCAGGGTGTTCTCAGATAGTTTTGGAGAAGATTCGGAAGGCGTCGGAGGTGTACCGGAGGAATACGCCAGTCAATTGGAAGATGGAATAATCGAAGGAACTGCTACGTACGAGGACTTAAAATCCGGTGACAATGTAATTATTGATAAGGATTTGCTTCAATGGTACCCGGACTTAAAGATCGGGGATACGCTGGTACTTAATGTGGATCTGGAAGATGAAGAGTGCTTCCGGGAGGTTACAATTCTCGCGATTGGAGACTACTCCACGGGATTTACCAATTACAACGATCTGCTTATGGCGAAAGAAGGTGCCAGAAAACTGTGTTCCTACAATATCACAGAGTCTTACCATATTTTCACATCAAAAGTTTACAGTTCGGACATGGAACAGGCACTGCATGAACTTATTGCAGCAGATTCTGACCGGCTGCAGATTCAGACATGGCAGGAAGTTTATGAGGAATGGTCCTCATCCATGGCGACGATAAGCGGAGCCTGCTATATGTTTTTTGGAATACTCGGAGCTATTTGTGTGATGAATATTATTAACACAATGATTCACAGTGTTCATGTCAGAAAAAAGGAAATCGGGATGATGCAGGCACTGGGTATGACAGACCGTCAGCTAATCGGTATGCTGCAACAGGAAGGCTTCCTCTATATACTCGGAACACTGATTTTATCAATCGGGGTTGGCAGTGCACTGGGATATCCAGTTTTTCTATGGGCGAAAGAGAAGGGGATGTTTGGCATAAGTAATTATCATTATCCGGCTGCAGCTGCAGGAATCATATCACTGTCCTTGCTGCTGATTCAGATAATACTTGTCTTTTCGTTAAGCAGAGCAGTAAAGAAAAAAACATTGGTCGAGCGAATCCGGTTCAGTGAGTGATAAATAAAGATAGAAAAAAGGGTATGCAATTTATGGCATACCCTTTTTAAGCCTGCAATCCCAGATATATATTGGGGGACTGCATGTATTATGTAGAATGAAACTATAATTTCATGATAGTCTTACCAAATTCCTGATTTAGGATCTGTCCCATAGCATTGTAGATGGCAGAGAGTCCGCATACGATACCTAAATATCCGGCGATGGTATGGATGGTTTCAGAACCTGTAAAATCAGACAGGGCAAGAAGAAAGAAAAGAACGGTCAAAGTACCGAACACTACCTGAGAAGCCCGGTTGTGCTTTAACGTACCAAGGAACATAAACAGAGTGAATATGCACCAAAGTCCCAGATAAAATCCCATACTTTTTGAGTCGGAAGCGTTAATTCCTTCGAATGGATTGATCCAGATGATGATTAAAGACCACCAGAAAAAACCATAGGCAGTAAAAGCAGTAGCACCAAATGTGTTATTCTTTTTGAATTCCATTATACCGGCGATAATCTGAGCAGCGCCGCCTAAAGCAAATCCCATGGCAATAATTACGATAGAGAGAGAAATAATGCCAGCATTGTGTAGATTAAGTAAGCAAGTAGTCATCCCAAAGCCTAGAAGACCTAATGGAGCTGGGTTAGCGATGCTTGTTTGATTTGATGGTGTTGACATTGTAGGATAGATTCCTTTCAAGATTTGTAGTGTGAATGCACACGATGCATATCGTACCATCTCTTAGTCAATATTTCAATAGAAATCTTTACACCAGCATGAAATCATTTATTCAAACACAACCGTGATGTCTGGATTCTCTCGTAAATCAATCAGTGTACCAATGAGGGTGCTGTTGTCACCAATCAGTTCTGTGTCCTTGTTTGTTTTCCGATCATGGACTACGATCTTGACAAGAGGCGTAGAACTTTCATAACTATATTCCTCAGAAAGAGTGTAGGTATAGTCTTCGGTCTCAAAGGTAAGATGATTCAAATCAAGGGACTCATTATCCTGTCCGCCTCCTCTAAGATAATAAGAGTAAGTGAACAAATCATAAGAATGTGAAAGGTCGTCTGGATATTCCAATTCGATATTCTCTGCTGTACCAAAGCGGTATACAATATACGAAGGCTGGTTCTTTGAGAGACAGATAGAAACCACCTTTCTTGAGTCAGTGAGATGAAAACTAAATAAGATCTCCTCATCTTCGCGGCAAAGCGATTCATCATATTCCGAGGAACTGCCGGATATCGTTGGTGAAAGCACCGCTGTCGAGGAAGGTTCCCCTGTCAAAGAAGGTTCCACTGTCAAAGAAGGTTCCGCTGTTGGGGAAAGCTCTGTGGTCGGAGAAGGCTCAGACGAAGGTCCCGGCTGACTCGTGGGAGAGACGGGAGTCTTTGTTACTTCATTTTGTTCCTTTTTATCAATACTTGACATCTGATTTTGATTGTCATTGCAACCAGAAGTCAGCAAAGCTAGCAAAACCAGCATAACAAGAATACCCTTTTTTTTCATAATGCCTCCATTGATTCTTCTATTTCGCCTTCTTTTTTATGGGAAGCCACAACTTGAAGCCTTTCAGGCCAGCATCACCAAGGGTTCGATCGTTCCACCATTCAGGATAAAATATCTGCTCTTCACGGTGACGTCTTTCGGCAAAATCAAACTCATACTCCTTCATCGCAAGCAAGCATTCAGACATGATTCCAAATGCAGTCTGCATGGATGAACCAATATCAAGATTTTGACTGCTGTCAAATTCATTCAGTGCAACATCACCTACCAGAAAGAGTCCGTTTGGCGCACTGTCTACCTCCAAATCATGAAAAGTAGAATTCTTTCCTTCATCACCAAAAAGAAACATTTGAAGGAGATATTCATGTGAACCAATGGGTTCATCCTTATCATGCTGTTCACCTTCCGGGTGATGTCCCTTGGGCGCACATCCAACAATGCGCCGTGCCGTATAGTCGCTAATGTTACGAACAGCCCAGTCGCGCAGCATATTCCCGGCAGTTTCTTCCGGCCCCTGGCAGTTCACAGGAAATGTAACGACTTTTTCATGGCTGCAGTCTTCAATGCGTAGAATCGGTTTTGTGCCTACCGTAATATTTCCGCCATTTATCCCACTCTGGAAAGTAATCGCCGGAAAATCCGTTGATATACCAAGCTTTCGAGTCGTTGTAGGCGGTACACCATGCAGTGCCTGGAAGGCTCTTGTAAACGCTTCGGGAGATTCATACCCATATTTGCCGGCAAGATCGATTACTTTGATATCACTGCTTTTTATGTCCTCTGCGGCGAGTGACATTTTTCGGTTTCTTATGTATTCCGTAAGAGTCATATCAGTAACAAAGCTGAACATTCTCATAAAACGGGTGAGAGAGCAGCAAGCAATACGGGCTGCTTCCTCCATATCGATCTTTCCTTCCAGATTGCGTTCCATATAATTCATTGCATCATTAAATTTGTTGATCCATTCCATTAAAATTCACCTCCGTGATAAATTCTATCACAGTTCCATATAGAAAACCTTGCAGTAAAAACATTTTTTGGTTGGCTTTTAACACTGCTTTAAATTTGACAGGTATTCTTTGAGTAATTGTAAAACTTTGTATTCTCGTTGGTTCCAGGGACGAACTCCCTCTTTTTCAAGCATAGCCTCGTTTGTACTAACTGCTTCCTCAAGCGTTAGCCATATCGGGTGAAATCCGCATTCTTTTTCGCTTGCGGTGTAATTACAGCCTGTGTTTTCTTCTTTGACTTCACAAAAATAATAGCGGCTGATTTGATGCCAGATCATTGTTTCTTTAGTAGAAAGCCTTTTCTCCTCCACTTCTCCAAATTCATGAATGGATTCTTTTATCACATAATGACCGGTCTCTTCTAATGTTTCTCGTATCAGTGTTTCCTGATCACTTTCATCATTTTCGATACCACCACCAGGGAACTTCACTTCATTAAAGTTCGATCGGATCAGTAATATCTTGTTATCACGTAAGATAATCCCGCGTACAGCAATCCGATAGAACTCCGGTAAGGCAGCATCATAATTTTTAGCATCCATAAGTAATAACTTTTTCATGAGGTGACAATATATCCTTTCAAGTTTTTATACTGATGTTCACTTATATGACGTTGGTGCTTATGGATTGTATGTTATATCGCCGTGATCGTATGTCAGATTAACAATACTCTCATAAGACGAGTCATTTGTCTTGCCATAAAGCAAGGTTAAGGAATATATGCCTTTGTCCTCTGTATCAAAAATTAAAAAATCAAAATCACCGGGTCTTGCAAGTTCGGTAGTGGATACAAAGTCTGTAATAGCCTGACCGATTCTTGAATCAGGTTTTAGCCGCATCCCCATATTCCAGTTGACGGCAAAGCAGATGGCTATGGCAAGAACAGCCATAATTATTTTTAAGCCAGAGGATTTTTCAATCGCCCGATACCAGCTTACAATCAGCACAGTACAAAAGGACGGAAAAAGAACTGAGTCCATCCCGGTCAGCAGGTAGTGATTTTGAAGCTTGATCAGCTCGTACAGTATTAATAGGGCAACAGGCAGCAAGAATTTTACCCATGAAACCTTCTTCATGAAATATATGTAGAGACCAATTTCTGCGGCCATGACAAGAAAACATAAGAATACAATTATGAAATCTTTCAGGTTTGCTGTATTTCCATAGTACTCTACTGCCAGCACGATTAAAATGGGCGGGAGAAGCAACAGGTATTCCAGACGTTTGCGCAGTTTTGATTCCTTTTTTATCGTATTTGTTTTATCCAGTATAAAAAGAACAAGAAGTACCAGGATAAGGAACATCAATATAATGATATAGAACATTCATAACCTCCTTTTAAAAGAAAAGATTAATGTTAGACTTTTCCTTGCAGTGATTTGATCGTTTGCTGATAATTAGAGAATAATTTTTTGTGTTTTGCAAGTAAAATGAGACCAGCGTCAAGCAAAAGAATACAAAGAATTAGTAAAAAGGGATTTATCTGGGATTCTTTTAGAAATTTGGTCACGTCATCTCCTGCGGGTGCATCTCCGTGAGTATACATAGCAGGAATAAGCATCCATGCAAAGGTCGAACCGACCGGAACGATGAAGAGAAAGGTCGATAGAATCCTATAAAATATACTTTCTTTATGCTGATTATAAACGAGTATGTATAGAAACAAACACAGCAACGGTAAGAGCATACCGGCGGCGGATTGTAGGGATGAAGTAAAAGCATTATACGTTCCGCCCTCTGAGATGACGTGAGCCTGAAGAATACTGAAGTTTGTGATCCTTGCCCCGCATAGTATGGCAATCATGGCATGTCCGCTTTCATGTATCAGAATATAGAGTGGAAGAGCGATGGCTATGGAAGCAAGTAAAGATACATAAGCCTTTGTTTTGTTTTTCATATAGTTTTCTCCTTGCAAGTTTGTAAGTTTTTTTAGTCATGATAATGTCTGCCCCGGATAGCACTGTTTGTGTTTGCATGCGATTTTTCATACAGAATCAAGTTGGTCCAGACAGGCATCCTTCCAAAGCTGTACTTCAATGTAAGAATGCTGCTCTGTCATTTCCTTCAAAAAAGCTTCAAGACCACCTTTGTTTTCTGCAATTTTAGAATACAGCATTTCTTTTGTGTACATTGTTAGAGTTCCCGTTCTTTGATACTTCGCGCCGCTGTCACCCAGTGTGAAGCTGATAAACTCAGATGGAATATCCTTTACTCTATACGTAGTTACTATACCGTTATCAAACCAGTTGTTCAGGTATTCGCTGCCCTGCAGTACAAAGGATAAGGGATGTTTCTCAAAAGGGGTTCCGCCCAGTGCAATGAATTTTTCGTAAAGAAAGGCATCCTGTTCCATTCGCAGTGCATAATAGTTCTTAAAATCCGCAAAGCGGTAAAATGCAGTCGTATTCGGATTGTTTTCCGCAAATTCCCTTGCCAGCGCAAAAGCTTCTGCTTCCGGAAGTCTTACAATATTTTTTAAGGGAGTGCAGTTTTTATGGCAAAAGTTTACAATACACAGATCTTCCATTGTCAGCATAAATCACCTCGTATTTTGGCTTATTCTGTGCTTTTCCTTCGCGGTTCTCGATAGGTTCAGCACCTCTTAAAGATTCAAAACATAGCCCTTTTAGGCATACTTTCATTGTAACAGATTACCGCCCCAGTCAAGGAGACCGTGGAATATGGTTGCTCCTGCCAGTGAATTGTATTTTCGATATAAGAAATTCATCAGAAAATGAAGAGACATCAAAATCAACATATTGATAATATTGAACTGCAGCCCATTTGCCTGCATCTGAAAGGGCAGATGCATTGCATAGAACATTACGCCGGTCACTGTTACTGCCAGAAGATCATTCTTAATCAGCCCATACATTCTGGTCTGTATATAACCTCTGAATACGACTTCCTCAGTAAGTGCAATGATTAGAAAATAGTAAAATATATTATAGAGAGCCTTGTTCAATGGTATTAGTTTACCACCCGCCAGCAGATTTGGCAGGATATTCATGGAAAAGGTAAAAACAATGCCAAGCAGAAAACCAGTCAGCAGAGCTTTCTTTATATTCTTTAAAGTAAATCCCAGAGAAGCAAGTCCCTGCTTACGAATCAGTACAAGAACGAGACATAAAACAATCATGAAAAGGTTAACTGGAATTCCAAGATAGACATGATTTTTCACATAGAGAACTCCCATAATGTAATAGATGACAAGGATCAGAAAGTAAGTCATAACGGCAAGGAGGCCATCTATCCATGTATAAGTTCTGGTCAGCGTGAAATAGCTGCTCTCTGTTTTGAAGAAACCTTTGAACATAGAAGTTGTATCCTGTCCTTTCTTTCTTGGTAATAGTTCATTTATAGTAAAAATGGGGTTCGGGTTAAAAACAACTAACAGCCGACGATTTCATTCTCACGCAACAGTACCTTGTTGACAAAATACATCATGTATTTCTCAATGACTTTTTATCCTGAGCTTCTTGCTCATTCACTGGCATGTAGTTTTTTATATCTTTTATGTAATTCATGAGAAGGACTTCTATTCAAGGTTGCTGCTATATTTATAATGTATTTGAATGCGAGATTCTTAATTAATAGCAAATGGACAATAATGGTGAATTATCAATTAATTATAACACTGCAGTTTAATTCTGCCAAGTAATTCCAAAAGTTTATTTTTGTGTTTATTTAAAGCATGGATAGCGAATTGATAGGATAAAAAAATTAATTTCATATTCTCGATGCTCTATATTTTCATCCTGTTTATGCATATTTTTATGAATTTTGTATTCATCCTGTTGTATGTATCCTGTTTATGCATCTTACCAGGTATATAAGAAAAGAAGCAGTGATACTGAGTTATGCAAAAGAAATGGTTGATTCTTGTGAGTTTTGTTATATAATGTAAAGTATATTTGCAGAAAAGAAAATACATCAATCTGCAAATCAGATAGACCCCGAAATCATAGCAAAGAATGCTATTCGATAAGCAAAAGCTTATATAGTATGAAACAATTACTGTATTTTATAATGAGAAAACGTGACAATTAAATAATTTGACTTGAAGTCAATGGTGCTGCAGAAGTAGCTTATGTAAGAACAAGGAGAGGATTATGAACAAGAACTTGTACAAAGCGATTTTAGCAGCTCTTTTTTTGGCACTGGCATTGATTTTGCCATTTTTGACAGGGCAGATACCACAGATCGGAAGCATGCTTCTGCCGATGCATATCCCGGTACTGTTGTGTGGATTCGTATGTGGCTGGTATTATGGAGCCGCCATCGGGTTCATCGCGCCACTGTTACGGTTTGTTCTTTTTGGAATGCCGCCCATTATGCCGGTTGGGCTTGCGATGGCCTTTGAACTTGCAGTATATGGTTTGGTATGTGGATTGGTCTTTGCATTCGTAAAGAAAAAAATGGGATACAAATTAAATTCAATTATCCTGACGCTGATTTCTGCTATGCTTGCCGGAAGAATTGTCTGGGGGACTGTGCGTTTCATTCTTGCACAAATGCTTGGTATTCAATTCACATGGTCGGTATTTTTAGCAGGAGCCTTTGTGTCTGCGATACCAGGAATCATATTACAGTTAATCCTGATACCAGCGGTCGTATTGGCGTTAAAAAGGGAGATACAAAAACAAGAGCATGCAGCCTTACAATCGTAAAGAATTAGGAAACCTGAAAAAGGAAGCGTAAGAATACGTAAACTGCAGAAGTAAGAAAACGATAGAACAAGAACGCTGCATAAGTAAGAACACTGCAGAAGTAAGAAAGCTGCAGAAGTAAGAACACTGCAGAAGTAAGAAAGCTGTAGAAGTAAGAAAGCTTTCAGACTGGAAGTTAGTCCAGCAGGCAGGTACGCAGGAATGGAGCAGAGCATGGGAAACTCAAAAAACAATAATCAAAGGATACTGAAACAGGGAGAATTGCATGCCTTGGCGAGACCGCAGGATGTGCAAAAACTTTGCTTTCAGAGCGTATATGGACCAGGTCAGCATTCTCTGGCGTATAGTGATCAGGAACTCCCGGCATACCGGCATAATGATTCTGACTTTTTACCGGTCGATGCAATTCTAGAAGAACTTGCCAGAGTCATGCAGGATAAGAAAAAGGATAAGGCAGAGACCAAAGCAGTTGTTCTTGCTATAGATGGTCCGGCCGCCTCTGGGAAAACGACATTGGCAAGTAAGTTAAAAGATATCATGGGAGCAAGTGTTATTCATATGGATGATTTTTTCCTGCCACCTGCGCTTCGAGTGGAAGAGCGCCTTAGGGAAGCCGGTGGTAATGTTCATTATGAAAGATTTCAACAGGAGGTCCTTCCTTTTCTGAAGATGGGAAAAGACTTTACGTATCGAAGGTTCGACTGCAGCAGAATGGAGTATGGGAAAGATGTCGAGGTCGTATATACACCAATTCTGATTGTGGAAGGTTCCTACAGTGCACATCCTAATTTTGGAAAATATATGGATCTGCTGGCTTACTGTACGATCGATGCAAAAGACCAGATGGAGCGAATCAGGGTAAGGAATGGAGAAGAGGGAGCCCGAAGGTTTCAGGAACGATGGATTCCCATGGAAAACAAGTATTTTAAAGAATTTATGATACAGGAAAAGGCAGATGTGGTGATACGGGCAGATTCCAGGTATTGATAATATATGGAATCGGATTGATTTGGAGTTCGCAATTATGGGAGCATTCATGTGCTGATGAAACGAGATGAGAATGGAAAAACAGCAGGAAAGGTTATAGATACTTACCTGCTGTTTTTTGTATCAGTTTGTAAAAGCATTTCCGTTCTTCTTCATACAGACCAGTTTCTTTTGTGCAACACCAATATCACATGCAATTACATCACACTTTGTCATTAGAAGGAAATAGATATTCTTATTTTCATTACTCAGGCATTCATAGTTTGCCTGCCCTTTGGCGATTACAACATCAGCTTTATTGTAAGCATCAAGGAAGGAAGCACTTGTTCTGGTCAGGACTGTTCCAAGAGAGCCATCCCCATTATCAATAATCTCTGCATAATCATCAATGCCTACAAGGTAGGCATCTTCCGCAACCGAGTCATTGACCACCGGCTTGCCGCGTACGCCAAATTGTATGGGAAGGTCTGGGTTGATTTCTTTGATTTTCTTTAGCAGAAGTTTATCCATGCAGATTTCTCCGCAGTTATCGCCAAGATAGAGCAGCGAGCTTGCTTTTTTTAAGTCGGACAAAAGCGAGAGCGAGTCATCAATGGCAATTTCCAGTTGATCCATAGTGTCAAAGGTCTTCAGTACATCCTCCAGCATTGTATTATGAATCGGATTAAAGTCAATAATATTTCCAACAATGGCATAACGAATGGCAGACAGGAACGGTTCTTTTGACTGATCGATCCTTTTTTCAAATTCAGGTAATAAATTCAGGAACATTTTGTTGTAGTAATCTCTTGTCTCTTTGTAAGGATCCGGGTTCTTTGTGTATTTTTTGATCATGGCAAAGATGTCTCCGATAATCTCCGGTGTGGTCGTATCGTAGTCAATGTTACTTAGATAGGCAAAGGCATCTTTATAAAGTTCTTCTTTGACAGGTACATTGGTTATGGCAGCTACCTTTACAATCTGATTAACGATGCAGGGCAGGCATTTATCATGCATTTTCATTGGGTTCCTCATTTCTGGTTAGTGATATTCCTTGCGAAAAGAATATGCGGATCTGTTCTTATGTAAAGAAAATACGGATATGCTCTTTTGCATAATCCTTGTAATGCAAGGATTGGTTGCTTTGCGATGTTGAGTTTGGAAACCTGATTTATCAAAGCAGGCAGTAAATAATAATTGCCTGCTGCACTTCAAGAAGGTGTTTTTTGAACGCGTATCCTACAAAATAAGCGGAGTCGATTACATCCTGCGAGACTTCTTCCCCACGGTAAAAAGGAGGACAGGGATTAATAAGTGCACCTTTGTTAGCCGCATCCATGGAAGCTTTTGTAACCTGACAATCTTTGAAGTCAGGAAGTACTTGTGCCGGCAGAGAATCGGTGCATACAATATCCTTTCCCTGCACAGCCGGCCCTATGCTGTAATGAGTCACCAGACCGTCGATTTCATAACCTTTACCACAGCATTGTTCCAGGGGAAAGCCATAAACAGCAGATGCTTCTTTCCAAGACAGACCTATATTTCCTTTTTGACCGACGAACAAATAGCTGTCTTTCGAAAAATCTTTCCGTACCTTAGAAAGTGCATACAGATCCGATAAGATCTCGCAGGGATGATTCTCGTCGGTCATAGCATTAATAACCGGCACCTTTGCATACCTTGCGATTTCTTCTATCAGTGAGAGCTTTTTATGACGAATTACAATAAGATCAGCCCAGTTATTCAGATAGCCGAACACATCCTGCAAGTCTTCTTTTTTATCCAGTGTTTCTGTGGGAAAAAGAATCGACTGCCCACCCATAAGGTATACTGCTTTTTCAAAGGTAACCCTTGTTCTGATACTGGAAGCAGGAAAGAACATCACAACACTTTTTCCTTTTAGACAATCTTGATAGTTTCCCTGCAGGATCTCATCCGTCTGTGTGAAAATACTATTAATATCATTGACAGAGAAATCTGTCAGTTTTATCAGACTTTTCAATGGAATACACCTCCATGGGTTTGTAGTAAAACATACAGTGCTTATATATCTGCATGGTAGCAGACAGGTACCGTCAGAAGCTAGGATTATACCGTTCGCAATCGCCAGAATCTCCTTCGTATATACCGCAAGGTTTGTCGTAAGGATGCATATTGTTTGTTTTGCGATTTACGCGACTAACACATAAATATGATTATAGGGAGAATAGAAATAATTGTCAACCAGTTGTGTAATTTCCATTGTCAGTGCAACGGCTTCATCAAAGGAAAAAGTATGGATTCGCGGATGGTTTCCTTCCCGGTCAATACCTGGAAGACCCTGTCAATTCCCATGCCCCAACCTGAGATAGGCGGCATCCCATATTCCATAGCCATTATGTAATCTTCATCCATCATCATAGCTTCTTCATCTCCATTTGCCTTGCATCGTGCCTGTTCGATCAGGCGGGTCTTTTGTTCGGTGGGGTCAACAAGTTCAGAATAGGCATTAATGATCTCTGCTCCATTAATGATCAGCTGAAACCGGTCAACAACTGATTTATCCTCATCATTTGCCCGGGCAAGAGGAGATAGGTCAGTCGGATGCTGTATTAAAAATGTAGGAGCTATAATTTTGGGCCGACTGACTCTTTTGTAAAGCAGATCGATCAAATTCCCCCTGCCAAGAGTTTCGACTGTATCTGCATCGTCAAGTTCAATATGATTCTCACGGATTACGGATAATAGTTCTTTGGCTGTCTGGTACTGATCAATGTCAATTCCACTATCCTGCAGTACCAGGTCCCGGAAAGTGATAACACGCCATTCGCCGGAAAAGTCAAGCATTGTGCCGTTCACGTCGATCTTTGATGCACCCCATATCTTGCTGATTACAGTTGACAGCATATCCTGAAGGAATCTCATATTATCGGCGTAGTTATAGTATGCACAGTATCCTTCAAGCATAGTAAAATCCTGCAAATGCGAAGCATCGATGCCCTCATTGCGAAAGCATCTGGCAAACTCAAAGACCTTCGTAAAGCCACCGACAATTGCTCTTTTCAGATAAGTTTCTGGAGCGATCCGCAGGTATACATCCATGTCAAGTGCATTGTGGTGGGACAGGAAGGGTCTGGCAGCGGCACCGGAGGGATGGTCAATCAACACGGGTGTCTCGATTTCAACATAATCATTGTCTTCAAGATACCTCCGGATTTCCTTAATGAACTGGAATTTCTTTAAGAAACGATCCTTTGTTTCATCGTTCATACAAAGATCAAGGTAACGTTGCCGTTGCCGGATATCCATGTCATTTACACCATGGAACTTCTCCGGAAGCGAGCGGAATGCTTTCCCAAGGAATGAGAGAGTAGTCGCTCGTATTGTCTTTTCACCGGTGTTCGTAGTAAATAGATCGCCCTCGACACCAATAAAATCTCCGATATCAAAAACCTTCTTGAAAAAGTCGTATGCTTCATCGCCAACGGTGTCTTTTTTAATTGCAACCTGTATCTTACCGGCAATATCAGCAATTGTAACAAACGCCAGCTTTCCCATCTTTCTCATGGTCATCAGTCTGCCGGCCACGCGTATGCCCTGTGTATTATCCGACAGCAAAGCCGCTTCTTTTAGTGTGTGAGTAAGTTCATACCTATCCGGATAAGGGTTTGCAATACTCTTCACATAATCAAATTTTACCATTCTTGCTTCCAATAAACTGTTTTCACTCATGTTTTTCTCCATTCCTGCGCATTTTTTACGCATCCATATTTTTGTTGTGAATTGCGCAGGCAAAACGATTGAAGGTGAAATAACTTTTTCAACTGTTTTTCCTGTCAATTTTTATGGGGAAAAGATAAATGAATAAAAAAATCTCGTCCCTGTTATCCAAGGACGAGAATAAGAATCCCGTGTTACCACCTTTTTTCATTCCTGCTTTGCAGCAGAAACCTTAGCAAGTACATACATAGAATCCATGCATGCTATTTGTGCAAGTACGGATCAAAATCGATACTCTGGTGCTGTAATGGGCACTCCCATCGTAATCTCAGCTTAAAAGCAGTCGGTACGCAGCTCCAAGTCTTTTTTCGGTTTTTGTATAAAAACTTTTTTTAACAAAGCTTTTTAACAAAACATCAGCACGAATGCCTCAATATCTTTTTATCTATTCCTTTTCAGCAGACGGAACTCTCTGTGAGATAAACTAAGATACCTACTTTTTCTCTTCATCGCTTTTGTTATTCATTTTTTTGTATTATAGAGAGTGTACATTACCTTGTCAATAGAAAACTTAGAAAAAGTAAACTCAACCTTACAATAGATAAGGGATAGTTCTGATTGGATTGTAAAAGTACGTCTGATGAACAGACTTTGTGCAATGAGTTTTGGTTAGAATTAATTAAAGCTGTATTTCCTTGCTTTTTTAATAATTCGTAAACAATGCAGAAACATTTCACAAACAATCTTATTGCATACTAAGCACATCAAATAACAAACAAAACAATAAATGTTACGCAGGTACCTGGCATGTCAACCCATGTTCCAATAATTTATGCCAGAAACCAGAGTTATCCCAAGACGTAGAAGAAGCAACTTCGACCACGCAGAAATGGAGAAAAAATGAATGCAATTGAAATCAGAGGTTTATCAAAATCCTTTCATGGGATTTATGCTTTACAGGATTTGAATGTAACAGTACCGGAAGGTTCGATTTATGGATTTATCGGTGAGAATGGGTCAGGAAAGTCAACGACTCAAAAACTTTTATGCGGTCTGCTGGTTCCAAGCAGCGGAGAAATCCGGTTATACGACAGACACTATACGGATGCTGAGATTCGTTCCAATATGGGCGTATTAATAGAAAATCCCGGATGTTTTCCTGGAAGTACGGTATATGACAATCTTATGATGCAGGCATTGAATATTGGTGTTAAACATCCCAAAGAAGAAGTGAACCGAGTTTTGAAGCTTGTCAGTATGGCAGGAGCGAGCGGCCGCAAGTTCAAGGAATGTTCCCTGGGAATGAAGCAGCGGTTAGGTGTGGCACAGGCACTGCTGGGACACCCTCAATTATTGATTCTTGATGAACCAATAAACGGACTGGATGCGGATGGTATGAGAATAATAAGGGAGACCCTGACAGAACAAAACCGCAAGGAGGGGGTGACGATTATGATAAGCTCTCATATACTTGGCGAGTTATCAAAAGTCGCAACACATTATGGAATCATCCGGGGCGGCTCACTGATCCGAGAGATGCCGGCCACTGCGATGAGCGAGGAATGCCGCGATTTTGTCTTTACAAGGACGGGCGACAATGAAAAAGCGTTTGCTCATTTGCAGACTAAGTACAGGGAAGTTGAAAAAATGGATAACGGAATTCGTGTTTATGATGAAAACGAGAGTGCAAATGTCTCAGGATTCCTGTATGAGAGCAAAATTGCAGTAAGCGAGATTCAATTTTGTAAAGTTGGATTGGAAGAATATTATCTTAAGGTAATGTCAGGCAATAAGGAGGATAAATAATATGAATAATCGGAGTGAATCTTCAAGAAGCAAAAAAGAGCGCGTGGAATCAATGCTGAAGCTTGATTTTTATCGGTTATTCCACACACCTGCTTTTTACATCATGCTTGCGATTGCTGCCATAATACCGGCTATGGTTCTTGGAATGACTGGGACATCAGCAGATGCTATGAATACAGCCCAAACATCGGCTTCCATAATCTATACAAATACCTGGCAGCTGATCGAATCGACCGGTGGTTCTGCCGCCGCTGCGAATCCTATGGATTTTGGAGGGTATGCCAATATAAATATGGTATTCATTTTTGCCGGTTTGCTTATGTCGATCTTTGTAGCACACGATTATAGTTCCGGTTTTGTAAAAAATATATTTACCGTGCATTCAAAAAAAATAGATTATGTAATATCAAAAAGTGCAATTGGCATTTTTAGCGGAACCGGGATGATAGTAATATATTTTATAGGAACCATTGTGGCAGGGCTTTTTACACATAAATCATTTGATGTTAACGTTGCCGGACTGATAATGTGTCTGCTTTCCAAGGCCTTTCTAATGGGTATATTCTGTTCCTTATTCTTAAGCATAAGTGTATTTTTCAGAAATAAGTTATGGCTCACAATAGTGTTCACCTTTCTGTTCGGAATGATGTTCTACCCGGCAGCAAGCATTGCAACACTGAATTCAACGGTACTTACCGTGTTATTATCCTTGATTGCGGGCAGTATCGGTGCTGTTCTGATCGGTGGGATATCGACACTGACTCTAAAAAAACGTGATCTTGTATAAACAAGAAAGGAAAAAATATTATGGAAAAAATTCGTTCAGGACAATCATTTTTATACAGAGAAGAAGGTTATACAAGCACAGTTATCGATGTGCGCATGAAAGACAAGGTACGTGGTGATTATTTGAACAGGGCACTTGATCAGGCCTTGCAAAGATATCCGTATTTTAAAGCAAAGCTGGTAGAAAAAGAGGGTGAGTTTTATTTTGAAATGGACAATATATCGATGACGGCGGTTAAGACCGATAAATCCCGTGTTCTTGGCAGTATGAGTACAGGATATCATTTGCTGGATGTTACATTTACGGCAAATAAGATCTGTGTCTCCTTTCATCATGCTTTATGTGATGGACGTGGCATAAAGCCGTTCGTAGAGACCCTGATTTACTATTACTGCAGTCTGAGATACAATCAGAAGTTAGACAGTACCGGAATAAGACTTGCCGGAGAACCGCTGCTTGAAGGAGAGACAGCAGAGCCTTTTGGCAGTGAATTCTTCGAAGTTGACAGGAATAATGTTTTTGAGGTATCAAGAGATGGATACTCGCTGCCGGAGAATGCAGAAGAGAAAGAAACTCACTATCGAACAGAAATCGTTATGGATCAGTCACAGTTCGTAGCCTTTGCCAGGAAGAATAATGCGACTCCGGCGATACTGCTTTCAATACTCGTATCAGCAGGGATAAACAAGCTCCATCCGGACGCTGATAAACCCATTGTCTGCAGTATGGCTACTGATTTCAGACATGAAATTGGTATGGATAATACCCATAAAAACTGCGTCGGAAGCATCTATCTTCCCTATACAGAAGAAACTAAAAAGATGTCACTGCCGGAACAGGCCGCTATGTATCGGGATATAATGAAGAAACAAAAATCATCGGATTCAGTAAAAGCTTCCCTGAATGCTCAGATTGGCCTGTACAACAAACTGGACAGTGTTTCAGGGCTGGAAGACAAAAAGAAAATGATGTCCTTCTTTAATGATATATGTGTCAACACTTATGTAATAAGTTATCTTGGACAGTTCCAGTTGGAAAGCTGCCGGGAATATATCGAGTCCATGCACCTTTACAGCAGCGGAACACGGGGCTTTATTATAAATATGATTTCAGCCGGTACTACCATAACCCTTGATATTCTGCAGCATTTTGAATCAGAAGATCTTATCAATGCAGTTCTGAGTTCTCTCGATGAGATTGCTGTTGATTATTCCGTAACAAAACTTATTCCATTCGAAACAAAGAAAGACAAAGCCTATAGAACGGCAGGGAGACAGGCAGAAAGATATTATAAATAAAAACATGGGCTATGATTTACAAGGAATCATGGCAGAATATCGAAAGACATTCAAATTCTGTTCCATCCGAAAAAAGCTACCGGAGATTTCATCAATGTAAATCCGCTGTTCTGTGGAAAAACCACTGGTTTTTAGCAGCTGTATGAATTTCCGGGTCAGAGCATGAATGTTAGTTTCTATTGATCCCAGATAGACGACAAAATAAGACCCTGACGGTTTCATGAGAGTGTCTGGACTTTCTGTGCTCACACGTTTATATACAAACGAAGCTTTCATGGATTTCCAGTCATCAATAATGGCACCATGGTAATATCCATATGTAAGGTAGTTAACATAACTGCTTTGTTTTTCTCCGGTGCGGCTTTTGGCTTCAAGATATTCTGTTGATTCATCCACGATAACAGGCTTATCCGGCCCGACGTTCTCATAGGCCTCCATAAAAGACAGAGTGTGTTTTAAGATATCCTCCGCCTGCTGAAGCTCTGCCTGTTTTTTCTGTAATGCTGTTATTTGTTCATGCAATGCTGCCTTGTGGTAGTTGATGTCTGTCTTCGTCATCATCGCTTTGATCCCATCCAGTGACATGCCTATGGATTGGAATGCTTTAATCATACTCATAGATTCCATCTGATCCATGAGGTAATAACGGTATTTTTTATCATCTACATAAGCGGGCTTTAAAATGCCGATTTCATCGTAGTAGAAGAGTGTTCTTTTTTCTACACCACAAAGATCTGCAAATGCTTTGGTGCTAAGGTACTGGTCGTCATTCATCGGGGCTCCTCCTAAATACAGTCATTGGATTTGAACGATAGTAAACACAGATCAAAGAAAGTCGAAATTTTTATGAAATAACGCTTGACTATAACGTTACGTTACACCATATACTCATTATACCATACCACGTAATTAATAAAAAGCACTCCATGCAGAATGCGCTCGTACGCGAAAGGTGATTTATATTATGAGCGCTACGACGCGAAGAATGTGTCCAGACACATCTTTATTTTTGCTTTTATTGGATTTGTATTTTGCCTGGTAGTTGGGTTAGGTGTATGTGGCGCAGCGGATTAGGAATATCCACTTTGCCGGATAAGAGAATATTTCATAGGATGGGAACAAAGAAAAATGAATACGAAAGAGACAAACTACCGAAAAATCCTGATACGATTTGCACTTCCCATGATGCTGAGCATGATCACCCAACAGCTATATTCTGCCGTTGATATGGCAATTGTTGGACGGTATCTTGGAATTGATGAACTGGCAGCTGTCGGTAATACGACAACCGTCATTGCAATTCTGATTGCACTTTCCGGGGGACTTGAATTAGGAAGTGAAGTGGTCTTTGCAAAATACAAAGGAGCGCAGGATGTGAAAGCGATTTCTACCGGGATAAAAAATATTCTGTTATTCACCCTGGGAGGAGCAATCCTGTTAACAAGCATTGGACTTCTGCTAATGAACCCGCTGATTCAGGTCTTACAGGTACCAAAGACTCTAATCGAGCTGACCATAGCATATTATCGGGTGTTCCTGCTTGGACTGATCGGTCTTTTTGTTTATGATCTTTCCCGCTCGCTTTTAATAGCACTGGGATATCCGGGACTGGCTACGGCACTGGTGCTGATAACTTCTGTAATTAATATCATACTTGATCTTGTCTTTATCTGCGTCTTTCGCATGGGAGTGACCGGTGCTGCACTGGCTACGATCATTGCGCAGTACATTGGCATGGTCAGTGCGCTCCTTCTTCTTTACACAAAAACTAAAGAATATCATATAAAAATAAGAAAAGGCTTTATTCAATGGTCACAAATCAAAGAAATACTGTCCGTAGCCTTGCCAAATGCTATGCAGCAGCTGATTTTATCTTTATCCGCAGTTCTTTTGATCGGACTGGTCAATCCCTTTGGTAGTGCAGTCATCAGCGGATATCTTGCCGTTAATAAACTGCTGTTGTTTGGAATTCTTCCCGTCATCGGTATGTCACAGGCTTTATCAGTCTTTTCTGCCTCCAATTATGGTGCAGGTGACATTGGATTGATCAAAGCAGGTCATAAATTCATTTCGCAAGCAGCAACAGCTTTTACACTTGCCGTGATTGTATGTAATTTTCTGTTTCCGGGTATATTGATTGGGTTCTTTATCAACATAAAGGAAAATCCGGAGGCCTATCAATTTGCAAAATCCTTCTTACAGCTTTCCTCTGTAGCGTGTCTTTTTGGCAGCTTAAAGAACGTCAATGAGAGCCTGCTGCGCGGCTGCATGAAGATGAAGGCTTATCTGCTCTCGAATCTGTCAGATATCACGATCCGAACGATAGCCACCTACCTGCTGATTGAAAGCATTTCAAAACACAGTTTTTGGGCAGGCAATACGATTGCCAAAGGCTGCTCGCTGGTCATCTCGATAATAGCCGTCAGAATGTTTTTTACAAAGGAACGTGGAAGAGCAGAAGTTAAAAAATAGTCTGGAAGAGTTGAAGTTAGAAAATAGTCTGGAAGAACAAAACTACAAAACAGTCTGGAAGAGCAGAAACTACAAAATAGTCAGGAAGAGTTGAAGTTAGAAAATAGTCTGGAAGAACAGAAATTACAGAAGGGTTGTAGATTATAAGTAAGAAATCAGTTTCTAAAATTCAGCATCTTCTACAAGAAAATTCAACCCGCAGTAAGGACATTCCTTGTCATTCACTGAAATTTGTCCATTGCACCCGGGGCAATAATCAACATCTGCAGTATCGATTTTTCCAACCAGAATTTCATGAAAATCCTTCACTTTTACTCCGTCAATTTCAATTACCCGAACCTGACCGCTGTCATAAAAGGAAATAGTACCAGCTTCATCACATAAGGCAACAGACTGCGATATACCTTCTTCTTCATTGGGGAACAAGGTTCCACCTAAAAAGTTTGGTCTGGTTGCCTTATACATTCCAAGTCCCGTTCCTACCAGAAACATTTTTTTTCTGTTTTCTATAAGTTCTACAATAATTGCCATAATCGTTCCTTTCGAAATTTGATGTTATATTTACTTGGGTAACTTATTGAAACATAGAACTTTGTTGTTTTTCTGCTGTCTATTTTTCATTCCCATTCAAAGCGTTTGCTTTGCTTTCTCCATGCCTGATAAATATGATCTGCATAGAATCTCCTTTTTTATAAACGTATCTATGAGATAGCAATATAAAATACAATTCATCCTGAAAACAGTTACCCTACCTGTTCTAACCTATATTTTTCAGCTAATAATGCATACAGGGTAATCCATTTGTTGGGTTCGCCAATCTTTCCAACTTCAAAATACGGAAAGGATCTGTCCAGAATATATCTGCCCTCAGAATCTTTTTTGCTTTCTAATAACTCCAATGCTTTTTTACAATTAGGATGATTTGCGCTGCCAAGAATCGAAAGACCGTAGATCGTCATTTGCAGACCCAGTTTTACATGGTCAAATGGATAATAGGTTCCAGTCATCTCCTCGATAATTGCTTTTTCTGCGTCATCAGAACGAAAAGCAACGTAATGGCTTGTATAGAAGTCTGTCAGCAGATTGAACTGTGGCAGAATAACAGCAATCTTTTTCAACTCGGCAGCAAGTAAAAGGTAAGTAGTCGTTTGGCGGTAGCAACCCATTGCGGGAAGCTTGGAATCATTCGTTTTTTTCGACTTATCAAGACAACGACAGGTACCATCTTCCCGAATGCTTGAAAACGCTGTCGTGATTTCTTCTTTCACCCAGGGGTGTTCATAAAAACCTAGACGCACCAGATTCCTTAACAATAATACTTTGGAACATTTCATGCTGCGGTCCAACTTTTTGATCACGCGTTCAACGTAGTTATCAATCGCTACATCAGAGCGGGTCAGTCCAAATTCCGAAAGTGCACAAAGTGCAGTAACATCATCCCATTTTTTATCAGGCGTAAACTTGTCCATGATAAGCTTTTGTGTTTCTGCTGTCAATAAGTCATCGCGTGTCTTTTTTACTTCTGAATCATCTTTTGGCATACCGATAAGTTCGGTCTGTGTACGGTATCTTACTTCTGGATTTACGCTCTCAAGAAGCCATTGGACAGCATTGTTCATGGGTGTTTACTCCTTTATCCCGAAAAATAAGTCGTCTCATAAGAAAACCTCTTATTACAACTTCATGTTTATCTGATACAGTTTAAATGTACAAGACTATTGGCGAAGACGATTCTTCGATTGTTGTTTTCGATGTTCCATTTATGTATTCCGGTATCTCCTGTAGACAGGAAAACAGTATCGTTACTTGGTAATTGTAAAAAACTTCTGAACAGCATATTTATCATACCACCATGGGTAACAATTGCGATAGAATCCTCGGACTGATTTTCATTAATGATTTTTGAAAGAATATTTTCTGCACGAGCTCTGAAATTAATCATACTTTCACAACCATACATTGCTGTATGAGGATATTTAACAGGTGGTGCAGGATATTTGATTTTTGCTTCCTCACGTGAAAGACC
The DNA here is from genome assembly GCA_003249225.1 of Clostridia bacterium. GTDB lineage: Bacteria > Bacillota > Clostridia > Lachnospirales > Lachnospiraceae > SZUA-448. The sequence goes on from QKJQ01000029.1 coordinate 92,660, forward strand.
GGCCAAAAGACCATTTTGCCACTCCATAAGGTCATCTTCAAACTGAACGGATATTCCGGTTTGCTGGCTTAAATATTGTGCTGTTTGCGCGGTTCTTTTCAGTGGACTTGCAAATACTTTTGTTATATAAAAGTTTTCTGCAACCCATGCAGCCATTAATTGTGCTTGATTCTTCCCTTCCTCGGTCAATTCATAGTCTGCTCTGCCTTCAAGGACATTTAACAGATCTGCTTCTGATTGCCCATGCCGAATAACGTATAAATTCATAGATACACCACCTAATAGGATCTTTCGTTCGCCACTTTTAAAGCAGGCGAACTTTTTGTTACTAAAAATATAATAGCATATCAAAGCATAAAAACAAACTAAATTTACCAGTTCTCTGTTTATGCTTTTGTGATGTTCATCGGAGAGAGTCATATAGAGGTTATTATAGAGGTGTTTGATTCTAGCATGGCAATGAGCATAGATTGAGCATAGATTGAGCATAGATTGAGCATTGAGCATAGATTGAGCATTGAGCAATGAGCATAGATCAAGAAGAAACAACCTTGAAAACAGGTAAAACGAAGGAAATCAGGTAAAATAATGTAAAAAAGTGAGAAATCATGATATATGTCTATTTGAAACTTTGGTTTTAATCAGTAGGATATATATGGAAGGCAATTCCATAGAGTAATAGTTCAGGAATAATGTGTGTCATTGTAACTTTACGAAGGTAACAAAAGTTCAGGTAACAAAAGTATGAAATTAATTTATGTAAAGATGAGTAAAGGAGAAAAGAGTATGAAGAAAAATTTAGTAAAGCTTTTCGTAATTATGGTAATTGTTGCGTTAACCGGAGCATGTGGGGATGCTGCTTCGGCAACGAATACGAGCAACAATGAGCCAACCATTGCTGTTGATGCAACGGCTACACCGGAACCAGCAAAAGAACCAACCGTGGAGCCGACACCTCAGGAAGAGCCGGAAAATCAAGAAGCAACTATAACACCGGAAGAACCGGACGCAACAAAGATACCGGACGAACCAGTGAATACAGAGGATTCAGAAGTATCAGAATTTCCCAAAGAAATGCTTTCTGAATATACGGCATTAGACATCTATGAATCAGCCTATATAAGTATATGGATAGACAAGGATGGTGTAATTAATGCATCCTTTGAGAATGATTCTGTAAGTGAGATATTTACAGAGGTTACTTATCAAAATGGTTTGTATGCTTTCTTAAATGATAATGCTAATTTAACCTTGATTTATCAGGATAGTGAGTATAACAGAGTGCAATACGAGTATTTTGATAATGAGACGGTCTGGTACATGGGACTTGCAGATAATGCTGTTCAATCTGAGGTTTCAACAGAACGAAAAGACTCCATCTTTGATTTGCTGGATGCAGGCGAGGTCATATCAATGGATGATATGACAGATGAAGTCTATTATGATATGCTAAGTCGCATTTATGTTTCACCGGATTGTCATGGAACTTTTGTTACAAATGAAATGACAGCAAATCTTGATTTCTATTATAAAGATAAATATAATCAGGAGTATTATATATGGATTGACTCAATGAGCGAAGATGGAACAATTTACTATGGAAAGACAAATCAGTTCGATTATGAAGTTGCCATTGATGTAAGCAATCCAGATGGATTCATTATCTTGTATGAACGATATGAGAGCGGTGGTTTTGTATATGAAGAAGTCAGATTTAAGAGCTATGACAGACCCTATTATGCGGATATCAATCAAGGAACCTATCTTACACAGTCAGGAGAGGTGGTCACGGTTTCTGTAGATGATTATGATATGTTGAGTGTTACGATTGCCCCTTACGGTGCAGATTATGTAAACACTCAGATGTATGGACTGTATTATGATAGGGGATACTATGTGTACAGTTGTATTACGACAGAATCCGGACTTGACTCCGATGCATACCGTGTCTATTTTTCAGATGATAATTGGCATTTAGAAATTACGGACATATCAGTGAATGGTTATCGAAGTGAGTCCTTTTACTCGGCAGAAGAATTCGATGACAACGAAGGTTATGATGAATCGGTCGAAGAATAGACGAAGAATAGCTTCATGAGACCAAAAAACCACAGTATATTTGGATGCTGTGGTTTTTCTTTTGAACATATCATGTGATAAACTAAGAAGAAACATTTGCAAGATTTAAATCAAAAAAGATTTTACTTATAAAAAATGAACGAATACTCTTGTAATTTTATCATAAATTATATAGAGTAATAGAGGAGCGTTACATTACTGACGGAATCAGGTGACTGTATGGGTGTACCCATGGGAAGTGTAGCGAATATTGTGGTCGACCGTCTGGGCAAGTGATACTGTATATGTTGTATGGTGTTTTTCTTGGCTGGATTTTTTTATGGGAAAATACATAACATATCTTGATATCATTCATTAGTAAAATATATCAATAAAATGGAGGATGAGTAATGGAGTTAGTATCATTAGAAAAGGATTTACAAAACAACAGTTATCCCGGACGAGGAATCGTAATTGGTAAATCCAAGAACGAAAGATTCGCAGTTACTGCATATTTTATTATGGGAAGAAGTTCAAACAGCCGTAATCGTATTTTTGTGGAAGATGGAGCAGGAATACGCACACAGGCCTTTGACCCTTCCAAGTTAGAAGATCCAAGCCTTATCATCTATGCCCCTGTTCGTGTGTTGGGAAACAAAACCATTGTAACGAATGGTGATCAGACGGATACGATCTATGAAGGAATGGATAAACAGCTGACATTTGAACAGTCTTTGCGCAGTCGGGAGTTTGAGCCGGATGCACCCAATTATACACCTAGAATTTCCGGAATCATGCATATTGATAAAGGCTCCTATAACTACGCACTTTCTATTCTAAAGAGCAACAATGGGAATCCTGATGCTTGCAATCGTTATACGTTTGCTTATGAGAATCCAGTGGCCGGTGAAGGACATTTTATTCATACCTATATGCATGATGGAGATCCATTGCCAAGCTTTGAAGGAGAACCAAAGCTGATTTCTGTTCCGGATAGCATAGATTCTTTTACAGAAACAATATGGAATTCCTTAAATAATGAGAATAAAGTATCTTTATTCGTACGATATATTGACATTGCAACGGGTGAAACATTTACCAAGATCGTGAATAAAAATAACTAGAGAGGATGAATATTATGAAAGAGATTCAATTAAAGTATGGCTGTAACCCAAATCAGAAACCTTCCCGTATCTATATGCAGGACGGCAGTGAACTTCCTGTAGAGGTCGTAAATGGAAAGCCGGGATATATAAATTTTCTTGATGCGCTCAATGGCTGGCAGTTAGTGAAGGAATTAAAGGCAGCAACGAACCTTCCGGCAGCAACATCTTTTAAGCATGTATCTCCTGCAGGGGCAGCCGTAGGCCTTCCCTTAACAGAAACACTTGCAAAGATCTATTCTGTTGATGATTTAGGCGATCTATCACCTTTAGCGAGCGCCTATGCCAGAGCAAGAGGTGCAGACAGAATGTCTTCTTATGGTGACTATATTGCACTGTCTGATGTTTGTGATGTTGATACAGCACGTGTGATCAGCCGTGAATTTTCAGATGGAATTATTGCACCGGGATATGAACCGGAAGCTTTGGAAATCTTAAAAGCAAAGAAAAAAGGCGCCTATAATATCATAAAGGTTGATGCAGATTATATGCCACAGCCTCTCGAAACAAAGCAGATCTATGGTATTTCCTTCGAACAGGGACGGAATGATTTTGCTATAAATGATGAGCTGTTTACGAATATCGTTACAGAGAATAAGGACCTTCCAGAAGCTGCAGTCATTGATATGAAGATCGCTATGATTACACTGAAATATACACAGTCAAACTCTGTTTGCTATGTGAAGAATGGGCAGGCAATTGGTATCGGAGCCGGTCAACAGTCTCGTATTCACTGTACAAGATTAGCAGGAAGCAAAGCAGATAACTGGTATCTTCGTCAGTCCCCTAAGGTTATAAACCTTGAGTTTTTAGATACCCTCCGTCGTGCTGACAAGGATAATGCAATTGATCTTTACATTGGTGAAGATTATATGGATGTTTTGGCAGATGGTGCCTGGGAGAAAACCTTCAAAGTTAAGCCGACCGTATTTACCGCGGAAGAAAAACGAGCATGGCTTGATGCAAATACTGAAGTTACGATTGGTTCAGATGCATTTTTCCCATTTTCAGATAACATCGACCGCGCCTTTCGAAGTGGTGTAAAATACGTTGCACAGCCGGGTGGATCGATCCGTGATGATCTGGTAATCGAAAGCTGCAACAAACATGGAATGGTAATGTGCATGACAGGAATGCGGTTGTTCCATCACTAAAGACAGAAAAAGTTCTGGGAAGCTTTACCATAAAATATGTCTCTATACACAAACTTGCACGATCAATATAAGTGCAAGTTTGTTTTTTCTAGAGGTGTAATTTAGGTGTTGCTATACTCTTTGCGTTTAACCCGTTTGTTACGATTTCAATAGATTTATACGCTGGTATCCTTTCTGATAAAGTCCAGTACGATTTTCATTGGTTTGAACGTTTTTGTCATTAATGAACTTTTGAAGCTTATAGATCTTGTAAAGCTCTGTAAAAGTTCCATTTCGTTCTTGACCAGTACAAAAATCTTTCATTTTGAATTGACATCTCCTAGTATCATACTATTCATATATTTTTTTAAAATGGATTACATTCTCGTTGAAACAAAAATTTTGAAACGAATAGTATGGACATTTAATATTCACCCATATCTTTATACTTTTTGAGGATTGCTATCCAATCGTGTGCTTTGCCCTCAAAATTTTCTGGGTTAACAGGATAATGAACATTGTATAGGTATCCTTTTTCACCATATCTTCCTTGAGTTATTTCATCTAAATTCACTTCATCTGCCAAAATATTTACAACTTCTAAACATAGTAAAACGTGGGTATCACCTTCTTTTATCTCGCGTTCCCAAAGATAGCGGCATTCAAGATTGAGAAAGCACTCTTTAATGCGTGGTGCATTTACGCTTGTGGCTTGTTCAGCTGTAAGGCCAGACAATGTTATTTCATCATGATCGAATCCATTGTTTGTGATTGTTGCAGAACATTTGTCATAAATATCCGCAGAAGGGAAATTCAATACCGCCACACCTTTTTCTTGCAGTGTTTGATACATATGCCCTGATTTATTTACACTTGAAAGAATGGCATAAAAGCCATTTGGACTACCATTAAAACATGCCCATGATTGTAAACAAGCATTCGGCTTGCCGTTGGATTTATAAGAAGTAACGACAAAAAGCGGTGATGGTATGGCAGTAACAAAATCCATCCATGAAAAACCATAAGTTTCCATATTATTCATAGACTCTGGGATAATGGAATATTCTTTTTTCATTAACATACACCTTCCTGTTAAATTACCTTATTGGTTATTAAAACATAAATAGTATAGCATCTGCATGCATTGATTACAACATATTCCAAGTATGGTTACACAAACACGTATATGCATTGGTAAAAGATTATTGGATTAGTTTTTCATTTCTCAGATATCAGACAAGTGAGGAAGCTACCGCATACTACTTGAAAACGAATGTGTAATGTATTTAAGTGTCTACAGCCTGTTTGCAACGTTAAATATGGATGAAATCCTTTCTTAGATATAACGTCAGCATAGAAAAAATCCCTTGAGAATCAAGGGATTTGGCAAGCACGAGACGGGATTCGAACCATAATCCTATCCTGCAAATACTGAAAAGAAAGGGGTTCTATCCACTTCTGATTTATGTGCACATAATAGTGCACATATTTTTTGGGTTTAACCTAAAGATATTTTACGCGCTAATAATTTGATAATTACGTTAATAAATCTGATTTTATTGTTATAATTACGGTAAATGATATGCTGTTTACCTTAGTACTTCATGATGTAACACTCTATAACAATTAATGATTGTTCATTAATGTTAATGTATATTAAAAATAAACTTGACTATCATTAACAATAATGATATAACTTTAATAAAGATGAATTTGAGTCGACGCGAATTCGCTTTAAAAAAGAAAGGAGTATAATCATGTTTATTGAAGAACGTCATCAGTCAATTTTAGATATCATCAAAGATAACGGAAGAATTTCAATTAGTGAAATACAGGAAAAATTTGATGTCTCAGTTGATTCGGCACGAAGGGATTTAAGGATTCTTGAAGAAAAAGGGTTACTTAAACGAACCCATGGTGGGGCTATTCCTATAATGCAAGTAGGCATGCTACCACCGAGATACAGGGACATGAAAAATCTTGAGGTAACTAACAATAATGTCGCTATTGCTAAAAAGGCAGCAGAATTTGTAAAAGAAAGCGATATTGTTTATTTAAATAGCGGTTCTTCAGGGTTTATCATGGTAAAATATTTACCGAGAGATATTAACTACACACTCGTTGTGAACTCTCCTACATTAGCTGACGAACTAAAATATTGGGATAATGTTACAGTCTATGTAGTAGGTGGTAAAATGCGAATGCATGGCAATACATCTATAGTTGATAGTTTTGCAACAGAGTTTGTAAAAAACATGCACTTTGATATAAGTTTTATGACGGGTGCTGGTATAGACGCAAATTTCGGGTTTTCCAATGGAACAGCTGAAACAGCAGTTTTTCAAAAAACTGTAATTGAAAATTCTAGAAAAAATGTATTGTTATTACCCAATGAGAAAATTGGATTTAAGGCATTTATTAAGGTTTGTGACACAAACAGATTTGACTATCTGATAACTGATTGGGAAGCAGTTGAGGATGAACTGAACAAGATTGAAGAAACTGGAGTGAAAGTAATTGTAGTTGACAAGGAATAATCGTGAATAGGGTTGGCATAGCCAACCCTATTCAACTGTAAAGAATTAATAATTGAAATTATCAATAATCTGTGTACACCTTTTATAAATGTGTATCTCCTACACATCCAAAAATTGTGTAGACTTTCTTTTGTATAAAAACTAAATTAATTCAATTGATTAGTCTTTAATGGGTAATCAAATAAAAGTGATGCTGAACCTAATTATGCTTTAAAAATAATGAAATACGTCATATAGATGCATAATCATCGATGAATGAGACGGAATCAAACAACGAAGTTCCATGCTATGCATGGATCCTTCGTTGTTTTGATGTGTGGATGATGCAAAAGCGTCGCAGACCCCTCGGAGAGCGAGCAGGGCAGTTGCAGTTTACTGCCCTAGTGAGTTAATACAGATAATCTGAAATATAAGAGTTGAAAATCCTTTTCTGAAAAAAATGAAAAAAGTGCTTCTTTTTAAAGTCGTCTGTCATTTTTATTAATGTACCAGATTAACGAATTTTAAAGGAGGAAATTCTTATGGCAAATGTTTGCATTGTAAGACATCAAGGCTACATAAAATCAAAGATGCGATTTCCGTATCAACATAATTTCAGAACACTGAAAAACTACGGAAACAAGAACATTGATGCATCACTTACTAATCTTAATACCGACATAGTAAATAACCTGAAAGAGGGAGAAACTTATCTCACAGCGTTCAATCGTCTGTATCAAAACGGAGCATTTAAAGGGCAGCTAAAAGTACAAGGAGCAGAAGAAAAGCAAACAAAGTTCTTAGATGAATTTCTGGTTTATCCACCAAGTGAGAAAATATCAGAAATGAGTCTTGAGGAACAAGAAGTATTCTTCAAAAAGGAATTGCAGGCAATTAAGAATTACTTCTCTGACATGATTATTTTATCTGCTACTGTTCATCGTGATGAAGCTTTTCATCCTAAAGATGAAGAGTTAAAAGCTCTCTTTCCCGAAGGAAAAATAACTCCACACATGCATGTAATTGCAATACCAATAGTTTATGATAAAAAGAAAGATTGTAAGAAAATTTCCATAACAGAACTATGGAAAGGACAATTCAGTTATCGCAAATTCCAAGATTATATGTATAATACGGTCGGTAAAGAATATGGGTTTAACAGGGGAGAGAAACATGATTTTTGTGAAGCCGAGAAGCATTTGGAAGTCCAAGCATTTAAGTTAAAGGAAGCGGAGAAATCTTTAAATAAGCTCGAAGCAGAAATCAAAAAGAAAGAGCAAAGTCTAGCGGAACAGGCTAAGGACTTGGAACCTGAAGAACATATATCAATCTTTAATACTAAAAAGGTGATGGAAAAGCAAAAAGCCATCAACTATGCATTGAAAATGGAAAAGAATAAGAATGCTCTTCTTCTGAAAGAAAAAGATGGACTAACTCAAACGATAAAAGATAAGGACGAATTAATTCTTGCCCAAAACCATGAAAGTAGTGCACATACGGTGCACATATCAATGCAACAAAAAATCCCTTGAAAATCAAGGGATTTCGTAAGCACGAGACGGGATTCGAACAAATCCACGCACACACAAATACTGATAGAAAGGGACTTTCCAGCTCATCAAATTTTTACGTACTCATGTAGGTACTCATAATAATTTCAAAAATTATAAATCATATCCATGTTTCATTAGTAACTGCTGTGCAGTACTTATTGAATCAACACCAGTGGCATTTTTAATTGGAGCAAATTCATTTTCTCGAATTATTTCAAACGAAAGGCAATTATCAAAAAGATGAACCATATCCAATACAAGTTCTTCAAACTTATATCCATTAGGTTCTGTAGGTTTAATATATTTACCATCAACGGATAGATAAGGTATTTTTTTCTCCACTACATGAACAGGTAATTCATATTTTAAAATATCTTCTAGCTTATCTAAACGAAATAAATAATTTAGTATAACTCCAAATGCATAACTTAACTCACCGTTATCTTTTCTTTCATTAATCATTTCATCAGTCATTTCATAATATTCTACGATGGATGGTTTTCCGTCTTCTAAGCATAAGACACCTACTCGTTCCTTAGGATTAGCTTTCTTTACAACTTTTGCACCGCTTAAATGATTTGTTGCGATGGTGGCTCCAATAAAATAGGGGTCAGCAATTTTTTGGAGAACATTATCAACTGCAAACACATTAATCCATTCTATTTGACGATAATGTAAGTCAGAGAGTAAGTTTGCCTTAATCATTGATGAAAACCAGCCTCCATTGCCATTAGGAGATAGAGAAAGTTGGTCGGGGGCTTCCATTAATAATTTACCTCCATAATCTACGGAAGGTGTCATATCCTGTATATAGAAAGTTACAAATTCCTTTGGATATCCAAAAAAGGCATGTTCTTTTAAAAATGATATCGTCTGCTCATTATTCTTAATACTTGTCATAATATATAATGGTATCCAAGTATTTGCCGCTTTTGCTGTATCTAATAAATTATTAAAAATCAATTCAAAGATATATACTTCCTTTGTAAGGCCTATGTTTACCATTCCTTTTGGACCGTCACACCCCAGACGCGTTCCTTGTCCGCCAGCCAATAGAACTGCTGCAACTTTACCAGTTTGAATTGCCTTAATACCTAAATCGTAATAAAAATTTTTGCTTGATTCGATTTGCTCAATGCGCATCCCTTCAAGGGGTTCAAATAATCCACTTTTTTCTTGCTGATTTTCTTGCTGTATAAGATTAATAAGTTTCCAATCTACTTTTTCTATTTGAGAAACTAATTTATACTTATCATCTTGAGATAAATTGTCATAATATGATATAAGATGCTCTTGATTATGTTTCTTAAGTAATAATGATAAATCGTTTCTATTCATGAATTTCTCGTATAATCCAATTATCCTTTGATAGGTGATTGGATTATATTTTTCCTTTCTTTTTATTGTTTATAGCTAAGAGCTCATATGCTCAGTTATAATACGTTAAGCACTGTGGATTTGTATCTATTTTTGTACAGCTTTGACT
>QKJQ01000018.1 GCA_003249225.1 Clostridia bacterium
TACTTCATGGAAGAGCTTGGTCTTTATATAAATAATAAGAAATTAATCGATGAATATATAATTGAGTTTGCTTATTATGAATATATAGCGGCATTATGGAAAGAAAGAAAAGAACTTACATGCAAAGAAAAAAAAATCAGATGTGATTTAATTCAAGAAAAGTGTCTGGATGAGTTTGGATTAAATGGTATTATATTAAAAATTAAAATGCGCATTTGGTTGTTACTTTGGTTTGGGAAATACATTCTGAATCGTTTAACTTAGACTATATAGTGTTTATTGATGAAAGGAATTAACGTAATGAATGTAGAGGTTAGCGTCGTATTTATCACTTATAATCATGTAAGATACGTGGAGAATGCTATATCTAGCATAGTATCTCAGGTTACAAATTTCCCTTTTGAAATAATCATGGCAGATGACTATTCTTCCGATGGGACAAGAGAGTGTTTGGATAATTTTATGAGAGATCATAAAGCAAATTATGTGTTAAGTTATGCAGATAAGAACCAAGGAGTAAATATAAATATGTATGAAGCCTTCAACAAATGCAGAGGACGCTATATTGCATTGCTTGAGGGAGATGATGTTTGGACAGACATATATAAGCTTCAAAAGCAATATGATTTTATGGAGACACATACAGAATATTCAATGGTAACACATTTATGCAGTCAAATGAATAAAGCTGGGGAAATTACTCATGAAATTGCAAAACGATTTTGCCCTGATATTGTTGTATATAAAATTAGTGATCTTTCTACTGTAAAATCAGCAGGGCACACTTCTTCTTACTTTTTTCGAAGTCATAAGGAAGAGTTAATCTCATTTTCTTCCTATCTTCTTAATAAGAAATACTGTCCAGGTGATTGTGCATATCTTATGTTTATATTGCAGTTTGGTGAAGTTTATATGTTAAAAGAAGTTATGAGCTGTTATCGTTTTGTATCGGAAAAAGGAGAAGGAAATTGGAATTCGTTGCATAATGATTCTGAGAATGCTTTTTTCTTTTATATGATAGCAAAACAACAGGAAGTAATTGCAAAAAAATGTGGGATTATACTTGATTTATTTGAACACAAATGTGTTTATTTTTACAATGGTCTTAGAACACTTAGAAAAACAAAAAAAGTACGTTTGCTTTTTTCTGTTGTTATGATGTTTATAATGACAAAAAGGAAAAAAGCTCTATTGTCTTATGTGATAAAAAGAAAATGGGACAAGTAACATATTTCTTTATGTTTCAAATAAATCTAACAGAATTGTTATTTTGCTTGAATTTGAGAAGATGAAGAATAATATATAAAAGACAATAGTTATGGATAAAGTATAGGATATCTGGCATTTTAATTATAGTGAAATAAAGTAGTGTTGACAGGAGACTCAACTATGACACCAAAAGTTAGCGTATTGTTGATTACTTACAATCATGGCAAATTTATCAAAAAGGCAATCGATGGAATATTGATGCAGAAAACCGATTTTCAATTTGAACTCGTTATAGGAGATGATTGTTCGCCTGATAATACAAGAAACATAATAGAAGATTGTTTAAAAAAAACAAAGATAATTGTTAAAAGATCATATAATGAAACAAATCAAGGAGTAATGGAAAATATTAGAAAGGCATACATGAGATGTGAAGGTCAATATATTGCATACATTGAAGGAGACGATTTCTGGACAGATGAAACAAAACTTCAGAGTCAGGTCGATTTTTTAGACTCTCATCCAGATTATATTGAGATTGCACATCAATGTTCGCTTGTTGATAGAAAAGGAAAGCTTGAAAGAGAAATATATAAGGTATTTAGCCATGTGAATGAGTATACTTTGGATGTATATTCATTATTTCAGTTACCAGGTCAATCATCAACTTTGATGGTGAGAAATCTGGGAAGAGAAGTAATGATGGATGTAAAAAAAGTTGGGAAAATCAGAATATGCCCGTTTGATCGTGTTATACCATTGCTTCTATTTAGTAAGGGGAAAATATATGTATTGGACAATGTTATGAGTGCCTATAGATATGATATATCTGCCGGGTCAACAAGTTGGTCTGCAAAAAATAATGGCGAGAAGGTTCAAAAGTTACTATACTATTTTTTTATGACAAAAGAGTTAGAACAAATTGCCAAGCGCTTGGAGATTAATCTAAACTGCAACTATATTAGAACGATGTTTTTTGGAAAAGCATTGTATAATGCAAGAAATAGTCATAAGCTCCAATATTATTCTATGTGTTTTATAATGCTTATTTTTACTTTTCATAAGAGGAGCTTTATCCGTTCTGGCATGGAAACGTATCATAGAGAGATTATGAATGAAAAATGTCAATAGTATTCTTATGTATTTTCAGAAGTGCTTTGCTGATAGGAATCACATAACAATATTTCAAGTTGAACTAAACTTGTTCATAAAGAAAAAATCTGGTAGCTGAATCAGCAATCTATTCATATTAGGAGGACGAAGGAATGATCAAGGCAATAATTTTTGATATGGATGGCGTATTGATTGATGCAAAAGAATGGCATTATGAAGCATTAAACAAGGCATTGGGATTATTTGGATATAAAATTGACCGATACGATCATTTAGTGACATATGATGGTTTGCCTACAAGTAAGAAACTTGAGATGCTGACCATTGAAAATGGTCTACCTGTAGAGTTACACGGGTTTATCAATCAGTTAAAACAGATTTACACTATGGATATGGTATATACTTTATGTAAACCTTTTTTTCCACATGAATATGCGCTTTCCAGACTAAAAGCAGAAGGTTATCAGCTTGCAGTCGCTTCTAATTCAATTCGTTCAACAGTAGATCTGATGATGGATAAAAGTAAGCTTGGACAATATTTGGAGTTTTCTTTAAGTAATCAAGATGTTAAATATGCAAAACCGGATCCTGAAATATATATAACTGCGGTGGAAAAACTTGGACGTAGTCCTGATGAATGTTTAGTAATAGAAGATAATATTAATGGAATAAAAGCAGCAACGGCAGCGGGAACATATGTAATGAAAGTCGATACAATTAATGATGTAACTTATACGGGGATTATTAATAGTATTCAGATATATAATAATGTTTAGGCTTTAAAATATGGGGGACATAGTTTAGATGAATAAAGCGAAAGATATAGTTGAAAAGGTTAAAAAAGGTGAATTCAAACAAGGTTTTAAGAATCTGATATGGATATTTCAATTAACTGATAAATATAGGAAAAACATAATTCTTTATGTGATCATGTTGATTATAAAGTTGGGATTTAGTATATTTTTGACAGTAAGTATTAAAGATTTGATCGATTTATTATTAGCGAGAGATATAGAGAAGCTAATTCATATGGTAATATTATATGGAGGAATTGGGTTATTGAATATTGCAATAAGCATGATTGTACAAAGATATGGTTCAGTAATTTCATATAAAGTGTACCAAGAAAACTCACATGAAATATATTGTAAAATAATGGAGTCTGAGTGGGAGGCATTAAGTGAATTTCATTCAGGTGATTTATTAAATCGTATGTCAAACGATGTTGGTGTAATATCAGACAGTGTAACAGGATGGATTCCAAATTTACTAATACAGGTATTGCAAATACTGGTCCCTGTTATAATCATAACATATTATGACCCAGTCTTGATACTTGTATTAGCGCTTTGTGCCCCTTTTGTTTTTATAAGCTCTAGAATTTTTGTGGGAAAACTTTACCAATACAATAAAAATCAAAGAGTTTTAGATAGTGAACAAGTTATGTTAAATAAAGAATCCTTTCATAATATGCAGACAATCAAGGCTTTTGGATTGGCTAATTTATTTGAAGATAAAGTCAAAGAATTACTTGAAAGGGTTACATTTGTTGGTTTGAAAGTTGTTAAATATTCTATGTTATCATGGGCAACTATGTATCTTGCAGGACAAGTGGCGGCAGGAATCTGTTTGGCATTTTCTGCCTACCATGTTTATATTGGTTTAATTTCAATGGGAACTTTATTTATGATTGCAACATTAGCATCTTATGTGGCATCATCATTTAAATCACTTATTTCTGTTTTCCCACAAGTTATCTCAACAGTAACATCAGTAGACAGAATAAAGAAACTCATAGATATTCCAAAAGAACAAGAAGATGATGAAATATGTAATAAAATAATTAAAAATGGAGTTGATTGCAAAGTAATTATTAAAATGGAAAACATATCATTTTCATATAGTAATGGATATGAGGTTTTCAAAAATATGAATTTTAAAGCATCCTCTGGAGAAATTGTTGCACTTGTAGGCCCGTCTGGAGAAGGAAAAACAACAATGCTGAGAATTTTATTAGGGCTTGTGAAAACAGATGGTTATTCAAAGATATTTTTAAGTGGCCAAGAGGCAGATGGAATTAATATAGGACCATCTTCCAGAAGATTAATATCGTACGTACCTCAAATCAACATGATGCTGTCAGGAACAATTGCTGATAATATGCGGCTTGTTAATCAAACAGCATCAGATGAGGAGATTATTGAAGCTCTCGAAAATGCATGTGCTTATGAATTTGTAAAAAAACTAGAAGGCGGAATATATTTTGAAATGAAAGAAAGTGGAGTATCATTTTCTGAAGGACAAAATCAGAGGTTGGCTATTGCAAGAGCTTTACTACATAAAGCACCTATTCTTTTGCTTGATGAAGCGACATCTGCACTAGATGTAACAACGGAACGTATGGTAATTAAGAATTTGGCGAAAGAACATAATAACCGCCTTTGTATTTTAACAACTCATAGACCTTCTGTTCTTGAAATCTGTGATCATGTATATAAAATTTCGAACAAAAAAGTATTTAGCATTACTGATGATGAAATAAATCACTTGATTAATGAATTTTAAATTGGAGGTCATTTTATGTTAGATAAACCGATATATGTTACAAAAGCCTCATTACCTCCTTTTGATGAATATGTTGAGGCATTAAAAGCATTATGGGATACAGGGATATTGACCAATATGGGAAAGTATCATACAGAACTTGAAAAGAAGTTGGATGAATTTTTAGGAGTACATTTTATCTCACTTTTTGTAAATGGACATATGTCTTTAGAACTGGTTTTACAGGCAATGAACTTAACAGGTGAGGTAATTACAACGCCATATACGTTTGCGTCAACTACACATGCAATTGTAAGAAATCATTTAAAACCTGTTTTTTGTGATATTAATGAAAAAAATTATACGATAGATGTATCAAAAATTGAAAGATTAATTAATGATAAAACCTCTGCGATTTTACCTGTCCATGTATATGGAAATATATGCGAAATAGAAGAGATTGATAGAATTGCACAAAAATATGATTTAAAAGTCATTTATGATGCGGCTCATGCTTTTGGAGAAAAGATAAATGGGCAAGGAGTTGGTACTCTAGGGGATGCATCTATCTTTAGTTTTCATGCTACAAAAGCTTTCAATACGATTGAAGGTGGTGCTGTAACCACGAAAGACTTTTTACTTCTTGAAAGCCTGTATCAGTTGAAAAATTTTGGATTTCGTAATGAGGTAACAGTTAATGGTGTTGGTGCTAACGCAAAAATGAACGAATTTCAGGCAATTATGGGATTATGCAATTTAAAATACTTTGCTGATGGTGTTTTAAAGAGAAAGAGTTTAGTCGAGCACTACAGACAAAGATTGCGCAATATACCCGGATTGGTTGTGTTGGAAGAAGAGAAAGACAGGCAAATTGAAAGTAATTATTCATATTTCCCACTTGTGATTTATGAAAAAGAATTTGGATTTACGAGAAATGAAATAAAAGAAAAACTTAATGCTAACAATATTTTTCCAAGACGGTACTTTTATCCGTTGACTAATTCATTTAAGTGTTATGAAAATGAATTTGATATAGCAGAGACTCCAATAGCATTAAAGATATCAAAGAGAGTATTAACCCTTCCTCTGTATGCTGAGCTTGAGCATGAAGTGGTTGATACGATTTGCGATATAATTGTTAATTTACATAAATGATATAGAACTTGGAAAGGTTTGGTAATTATGAAAATATTGAGGGAGATATCATGATTAACTACAGATGTATCGAAGTAAAGGATAAAGAGGAAATATATGAAATATTGCTTGAAATGAGAGACTATTTTTTGGATGGAATCAGAAGAACTAATCAAGAATTATATGAGTATGCTGATAAATTAGCTAAAAATGCACATTTTAAAGTGACCTATGAAATTGATACTGTGGTTTCGTTTGTTGCCTATTATGCAAACGATTATGTGAATAAGGTTGCATTCATAATAATGATTGCAATAAATTCAAAATATCAAAAAGGTATTACAGGGTATATTACTTTGGGACGAATGCTGGATGAGTCAATAAAAAAATTGAAACATGATGGGTTTTATAAAGTTCAATTTGAAGTAGACAAAGCAAATACTAAAGCGATTGCCTTGTATAATAAACATGGTGCTATCTATGAAAAAGATTCCAGCAATAATATGATGCTTATGTATATAGACTTGACAGATTTTACTAACAATAATTTGTAACCAAATGAAAGGTAAGTCATATGAAATTAGGAGTTATGCAACCATACTTTTTACCGTATATTGGATATTGGCAATTGATGAACGCTGTTGATAAATATGTAATTTTTGATGATGGGAATTATATAAAAAGTGGATGGATCAATAGAAATCGGATATTAATGAGTGGAACGGCCTTTATGATAAACCTGAGAATTAAGGATGTAAGTCAGAATAAATTTATTAATCAATTGAATTTGGTTGAAGAGAATGATTTTAAGAATAAAATGTTAACAACAATTGTACATGCCTACAGAAAAGCTCCGAATTTTAATGAAGTTTATCCATTATTTGAAGAGGTTATCAATTACAATGAAAACAATTTAGCAGATTATTTAACGAACTCTATTAAAAAGATTTCTGAATATTTAGATATGACGACTGAATTTTTTATGTCCTCTGAAATAGATAAAAACAATAGCCTGAAGTGTCAAGATAAAGTAATCGATATATGCAAAGTCATGGATGCCAATGAATATTATAATGCTATTGGTGGAATCGAACTATATTCTAAAGAGGAATTTCTGAAAAATGGAATAACGCTTAAATTTGTGCAAACTCAAAAGGTTGAATACACGCAGTTCAAGAATAATTTTGAACCGAATTTATCCATCATTGATGTTATGATGTTCAATACGAAAGATGAGGTAAAGGAATTATTACAAGCGTATACATTGGTTTAGTAATATTAAAAAGATGTCTCATTAGTTTGAGGCATCTTTTTAATATATAAGGTTGTTTGTGATTGCGGTTTCTAGCTATTTGTTTTTTTGATCAAGTAAATAGAGCTGGAGAGCAGACTTAAAATTCCAATTATCAAACAATGAATTCCAGTCACTCACCATATTGGAATCCTTAATGCTTTCATTAAGTTTATTCATGAAATCATCATGCTGTATTATAATGGATCCTAAACTGTTTAAATGGTCTGTTGGCCATATACCGCAGTCTATTAGAGAACAGTGCATTTCGTATAAGCGTATTGTTAATGCGATAAACGCGTACTTCGAAGCATTACTCACTTTCGAGAACATTGACTCTCCATTCCAATAAGATCCAATCGCTACGCCAAACAGACCACCTATTAGATTATCACCGTCCCAGACTTCTACAGAGTGTGCGAAGCCTAGTTCGTTCAGTTTGCAGGCAGCTTCCACTCTTTTTGGTGTGAGCCATGTATAACCTTCACGTAATTCACTACAAGCACTTACTACATCGGTGAAAGCTTTGTCAGACGTAATACGGTATTTATTTTGATTAATGATTTGCATCATTGATTTTTTGATTTTAACCTTGTCAGGGGGTACTATACATCGAATTTTGGATGTCCACCATAGGATTGGTTCTTTAGAGAAAGACAATTGCACAACTCCGTTTCTGTAAGCACAAAGCAATCGCTCAGGAGATAAGTCTCCGCCAACGCATAATAATTCACCTGCGGGGCCGAGGGTTATATTGCTATTTGCTGTTATATTCGGCGGGAAGTATAATTCTTTTTTTAAATGGTATGCTTTACGATATAGAATATGCTTATTATATAGAGTTTTAATATGACTTTTTAAAACATAATCATCAATTTTAGTCATAAATAGTTTGATTCTATTTCTCATCATTGCTCGCCTCATATTGAATATAGTTGAAAATTAACGTATTAAGAGCTATGCTTCCAGTCCTTCCCACTTCTCGTCCTTTTCACTTAAAAGAATGGGTGTACCGTCTTCTAATGAATAACCATCTGCCTTTGCTGTGTTCTTATAGATCCCAGTCATCATAGGCCATTCAATACCAATCGCAGGATCATTCCAGGCAAGACCACCTTCGTCCCCAGGGTGGTAAAAATCAGTACATTTATAGCAGAATTCTGCGTAATCGGATAATACAAGAAAGCCATGAGCAAAACCTTCCGGTATGTAGAATTGCTTTTTGTTTTCTTCGGAAAGTATAACGCCATACCACTTGCCATAAGTCGCTGAACCCTTTCGTATATCAACAGCAACGTCAAACACACTGCCTCGAATGGCACGCACCAACTTTCCCTGAGGATATTCTTTTTGGAAGTGAAGTCCTCGTAAAACTCCTTTTATTGAGCTTGATTGATTGTCTTGAACGAATTCCATCGTTAATCCATTCTCATAAAAATCTTTTTTGTTATAAGTTTCCATAAAACTTCCGCGTGCATCACCGTGTACGGCAGGCGTAATTATACATAGACCTTCGATACCGCCTGCATTCTTTTCAACTATGATCTGTCCCAATGGATTCTCTTTCCTTTCATTAATTATATTGTTGGAAGTACTTCCGTTAAATATCGGGTCAAAGCATCTTCCCATGTAGGGAGCGGTACGAACCCGTTATTGATTAATTTGCTCTTATCAAGACGGCTGTTAGAGGGTCTTGCTGCTTTTGAGATACCATACTCTTTTGTTGTAACGGGAATAACAGTAACATGTTCTTCATTATACTCAGGTCTTCCAAGAGCACCAGCTTGTCGGAAAATTTCTTTTGTGAAGTCATACCAGCTGATAGGACTTCCTTCATTTGTTACGTGATAATATCCGTACTTTTCGGATTCTGCCATATCGATTAAAAGACGGGCTAAATCATAAGTATAAGTAGGATTCCCAATCTGATCATTAACAACGCGAATGAGGGGGTGATTTTTCCCAACGTTCAGCATAGTTCTTATAAAGTTCTTCCCATTTATTCCAAAGACCCAGGAGATACGTACAATGAAGTACTTATCCAGCAGCGTTTCAACTTCTTGTTCTCCTAAAAGTTTAGTTTCACCATAATAGTTTATAGGGGCATAATTCTTATCATCAGGTTTCCATGGTGTAGTTCCTTGTCCGTTGAATACGTAATCAGTGCTCAGATAAATCATTTTACAATGTATTTTTTTACAAACACTTGCAAGGTTTTTGGTTCCTGTTACATTGATCTTATAGACCATTTCTTTTTTGTCTTCATCCTCCGCAAGATCAACAGCGGTCCAGGCGGCACAATGTACGACCACATCTGGCAAAGCCTCAGTAAGAACATTAAAAACGGTAGTTTCATCGGTAATATCCATTGGAATATAATGTATATCCGGGAAGGAAGATTCCATTGTGCCAGCCTCTGTAGAATAGGGATGAGAAGAATGCTCTTGAATGTCAGAACCGATTCCTTCATGTCCTCGTCTGGATAATTCATGCATAACATCATGCCCTAATTGTCCATTAACACCAGTTACGAATATTTTCATTTTCACACTCCCTTATTGTATAAATTCCTATGTGGTTCTTTACTATTATATACTTTATTAGCGGTTGCCGTACATTTTCTCATAATAATTCTGATATTCACCGGATAAGATCGGTTTCCACCAGTCTTCATTTTCAAGATACCACTTGATTGTCTTTTTTATTCCATCTTCAAATTTTGTTTCAGGAAGCCATCCAAGTTCATTGTGGATTTTTGTTGGATCAATGGCATAACGCATATCATGCCCCTTGCGGTCGGTTACATAGGTAATCAGACTTTCCGGCTTGTTCAGTTCCTTGCATATAAGCTTTACAATATCGAGATTCTTCATTTCATTGTGTCCGCCAATGTTATACACTTCACCGATGCGGCCCTTGTGGATAATAAGATCAATGGCCTTACAATGATCTTCAACATAAAGCCAGTCACGTACATTGAGACCTTCTCCATATACAGGCAGTGGTTTATCCGCAAGAGCATTAGCGATCATAAGCGGGATTAGCTTTTCAGGAAAATGATAAGGTCCATAGTTATTGGAACAGCGGCTGATTGAAACTGGAAGAGCATAGGTGCGGTAGTAAGCAAGGACAAGAAGATCAGCAGCAGCTTTGCTGGAACTATATGGACTGCTGGTATGAATTGGTGTTTCTTCAGTAAAGAAAAGATCAGGTCGGTCTAGTGGAAGATCACCATAGACTTCATCGGTAGATACCTGATGATAACGTTGAATTCCGTACTTTCTGCAGGCATCCAGAAGAGCAGCCGTACCCTTAATATTTGTATCAAGAAATACTTCAGGGTTCTCAATAGAACGGTCTACATGACTCTCCGCAGCAAAATTTACGACCATGTCCGGGTGTTCCTCCTCAAAGATTCGGTCGACACCTTCCCGATCTGTTATATCAAGTTTAACAAAACGAAAATTACTGTTGTCCATGACCGAAGATAACGTGGACAAATTCCCTGCATAGGTGAGAGAATCAATGCATACGATTCTGTAATCAGAATGATTCTTTAGCATGTAAAAGATAAAATTACTTCCGATAAAGCCGGCACCACCGGTAACAATAATATTCATAAAGGACTCCTTTTTATTAGTATAAGGTTTCTCTGTATTTACCTTCCAGTACATCCAGAAGATATTGACCATACTGATTTTTCTTAAGAATTTCATAAACTTTCATGACTTCTTCTTTTGTAATCCAGCCATTTAAATAGGCAATTTCCTCCAGACAGGCGATTTTTCTGTGCTGATGCTGTTCAATGGTCTTTACAAAGTTTGTTGCATCCGCCAGACTTTCATGAGTTCCAGTATCAAGCCAGGTAAATCCTTGACCAAGTAGTTCAACATTAAGGTGATTGCACTCGAGGTAAATACGGTTCAAATCGGTGATTTCAAGTTCACCTCTGGCACTGGGACTCAGGTTTTTCGCATATTCAACAACTTGGTTGTCATAGAAGTAAAGCCCCGTTACACAGTAGTTACTTTTTGGTTTTACTGGTTTTTCTTCAATCGATATGGCTTTGCCAGTCTTATCAAATTCTACAATACCAAAACGTTCAGGATCATCCACATAATAACCAAAGATTGTTGCACCCGCACCGGATTCAGCGTTTTCCACAGCTGCTTTCAATCGTTTGTTCAATCCATGCCCCGCAAACACATTATCACCGAGAACCATAGCAACCGTATCGCTGCCAATGAATTCAGCGCCTATGATAAAGGCTTGTGCAAGACCGTCCGGAGAAGGCTGTATTGCGTAAGAAAGATTGATTCCGAATTGATGGCCATCCTTCAGGAGTTCTTCGAATCTAGGTGTGTCCTGAGGCGTAGAAATAATAAGGATATCACGGATTCCCGCATTCATTAAAACTGACATGGGATAGTAGATCATTGGCTTATCATAAATAGGGAGCAACTGCTTGCTGGTTACGGTTGTAAGCGGATAGAGTCGTGTACCCGAACCGCCTGCCAGTATAATACCTTTCATAAAAATACCTCTCTTTTTCTAATATTGTTCTCTTACTAATAATAGCATAAACGGTGCCCCAGGGGCACCGTCAAGAGTTTTTTTATGAAATATGAAACTATTTTTTGGCAATAAAGATTCCGGCATCTTTGGTAACTCGAAATCCCCTCTCTGTATGTTTTTGCACAAGCTGTTTGAAATCACTGTACCGGTCAATAATATATTGATTCTGATTGCCATGACAGGAAAGAATATAAGAAATCAGGGCGTCAGCTGATGGAATTAATAAGTTGTCTTCATAGGCATGCCACGTTACAGAGGAAAAGCTTGTGTGAAGCATAGGGCTTCCATTTTCTTTACCGAATTTCTCATATAACTTGTTACCAGAAAGAACAATTCGATCATCAAATAGTGAAACCAGCTCACGAATTTCTTTCATATGGTCCGAACTATAGGTACTGCATAAAAATACTCCGGACTTCTTAAGTACGCGGGCAACTTCTTTTATTACTGCAGGAATATCTTCGCAATAGAACAATAAGTGATTTGCAATAATAAGATCAAAGCTTTCGTTTTTGAAGGGTATGGTAAGGCAGTCAAAGGCTTGATAGGAGAAACGGGTGTCAGGAGAGCCAATCGTACGTTTTGCATCATGAAGCATTCCATCTGAAAGGTCAGACAGGACAATTCGGATATCTTTTGGAAGACGTGTCATGTTTTCTGACCAAAAGCTTCCGTCTCCACAACCAAGCTCTAAGACATTCATACCGGGGCGAAGGCTGCTTTGTTCATAAATCCATGGAAACCATCCCTGCTTATTCGAAGAGTACAAAGCATGCAGATTGATCCTTGCGGATATGTTCGAGGAGTTGTTATATTGGCTTTTTAAGCTCTTTTCGATACCTAGTTGATTCAGCAGGGCTAATGACTGGCTCCAGTCAACATTCTGATTACTATGCAGTTGCTCTGCCGTAGCGGTAATAGTTTCGGCAACCAGTGACAGCTGATCGATTCGTTCCTCAACAAGTTTCTTTTGCAGATGCAAGGATTCTTCAATCAGACGCGTATCTGTATGTGTTACTGTCATTATTTTTATATCTGCCAGAGAGAAACCCAGAAACTTAAGAAGCAGAATTTGCTGAAGCTTTGCAAGATCTGCCTCTGTATAGAAGCGAGCATGAGAATCAGGATCTACGAAGGATGGTTTCAAAACATTGTGTTCATCATAATATCGTATTGTCTTTTTGGTTATATGAGCAAGTTTCATGAATTCACCGGCAGAATAAAAGCCTTCTTTATGCATAGCAAAACCTCCCGAAAACAAGTATAAAAGTACGAATCTAAAGAATAGAAAAGATATGTTGTATCAGACTGCATAGTGCAATTATAGTAAAGGAAAGACAAATCTGCAAGTGAATACAATAGTTTGTGAGCTGTTTGATAGCATGAAAATGTTTATGATACAAAAGTAGTGCTGCTTAAATCGAAAGTAATCAAAAATGTTTATAGAACTATTCAATAAATTGAATATATAATGCTAAATGCAACAAAATTGATAGAATTATGGTTTTTTATGAAAAAGAGTTTTATATTAATAGTAATTATATATTTTGCATATTTTTCAAGTGTTTTGCTGTAGTGTAGCAGAACGGTATGAAACAAATATCAACCGAAAAGGATGGTGATTGGATGGCAATGGCAGCAGCAGGACGAGTCAGAATGGATATGTGTTCCAGCTTGGTATGTCTAGATGCAAACAATGGCTATAGGATGGAAGGCAGAATTTATCACAATAACTTTGGGGGTACAAGAGAATATGCTCCTAAGAGTGTTTTTGACAGAGAAGGACGTGTTTTTCGAAGCTTTATTGAATTAATTGAAATTCTTGATAAGTTATACGATGACATGGACTATCCACAAAGTAATGTGGAATTAAGAACATTGGCAGAATCAGAAGAAACAATAAATCATAAGAAAACGGAACGAAAGAGCTCGGAAAATGGAAAGCTTGCTACGTTCACGATTCGGGTTTTATTCAGGCAGAATGCGAGCTGGCAGGGAACAATCAAGTGGATGGAGCAGGATAAAACGGAGAATTTTCGAAGTGTTCTTGAACTTATGCATCTTGTGAACAGCATAAAAGTCATTGAAGAACATGATAAGACACCAATGAAGGATTTCGATGTACATAGCGAACGTCAGGTTGTCTAGAGTGAAAATTAATTATTTGAGATTGATTTAAAACTAAGAGTTAGATTTATAATCAGCAATACCAATAAAGTTTATAATAATTTTATAAATGCCATAAAATATATCCAAAATGTATCCTTTTTCGATTATTATGAATGTAAATTGACAGACAATAAGAACATGCGTAGTTTATTTCTTTGTGTAAATAACAAATTGTGGTAGTTATTTTTGAAAGGGGAAAGTTATGAAAGCAAATTTAATGAAAAAAAGAATTGCAGTTATCTTGTGCGCAGCACTAGCACTTTCTATGATGGCAGGCAACTGGGGAAAGAATTCCATGCTTGCAAAAGCAATTATTTATGAAGGACCCTATTATTATGATGTAACGTTAGTTTATGATCTGAATACCGGAATGGCAGACAACGGTATGAAAACGCCAAGTGGATCAACACCGACCATTAAGATGAGCGGTGTGACAGGTTCCATTCTCTCCATATCGAATAAAGTCGTTAGCGTAATAGATGCAGATGATGAAGCTGAGATCAGAAGTATCGACGGTGCTATACCTACATTAAGCAGTCCTTCTGCAACCTTTAACGGTTGGTCGATCAGTGAGTCATCTTTTGTAAATAGCTCTGAAACAGTTTATGTTGTATTAACGGCACAGTGGACACCAAAAACAACATACTATGTTTTATTACCGGGACAATCCGTACCAACAGATGAGATTATTGGACAGCCAATACCGAACTATACCAAAGGTGTATCCGGTGAAATAAAGGAATATACACAGTTTACAGAACCAGTCGGTGATGAGGGAATTGAATCTGAGTACTTAAAGAGTATTAGCGGATATGGTTCTAATTTCTCCCTTTTAGGAGAGACAACAACAGCATTTGCACTTAAGACTACCGGGTATCTCACGCTTGCTGAGAATGAATACATTGACTGGTATGTTGTTAAGTGGCACAATACAGATGGATGGCACGTCGATGGTATCGTAGTTACTGCAACTCCGACTCCGACATCAACTCCAACCCCTACATCGACTCCAACCCCTACATCGACTCCGGTACCTACATCAACACCGGTTCCAACGGCAACACCATTCCCTACAGCAACTCCAACGGCAACCCCGGAACCAACCGCAACACCATCACCGGAACCAACGGTTATCATTGAAGAACCGACACAGCCACCAGCAAATCCTGTTACCCCGGAACCAACCGTAACACCAACCCCGGAAGTGATTGAAATCATTGAACCAACAGCAATTCCGGAAAGTGGCGTTGATGTATTACCACAGACAGGAACATCGTCAGACAGCATTTTCTATATTGCTGGTATTGCAGTATTGTCATTTGGTATGATCGTGATTATGGGTAATAAGAGAAGAAAAGATAACAGACAAGAGTAGACTTAATAGGTAGATTGATTTTAGGGGCTGTGCAGCATGCACAGCCCCTTTCTTCTACTATATCTATATCATGCAGATACATGTTTGAACTATACACGAAGCACGAGATAGATAATTGAACTATACTGAACGAACAGTTACGCTATATTATTTGTTCTTTTTGAAAATTCCTCAAATTCCTGATAGCGTATTTCACCGTCCAGAATTGCATTTTTACATGTAACATCGATATCGTCAACATTGCTTTTTATGATGTTAAAAACTCTGGAGCCATGTTTTGCAGTGAAATGCTGCGAAAGTATTGATATTATTTCACTGGTTGGGAGACTGGCACGGTATGGTCTGTTTTCACAAAGGGCAGTGTATATATCAGCGTATGCTATGATGTCCATTTCTTCGGTGATGGTTTTATTAGAAATGTGTTTTGGATAACCGCTGCCATCATGATTTTCATGGTGATTGGATGCCCATGCACCGATATCGCCCAATCCTTCAATTTCGTTCAGGATAACGGAAGTGAAGTAGGCATGTGCCTGGACTTGTGAACGCTCCAGCGGATCAAGCAGGGCTGTTTTTTCTATGATGGAAGGCGAGATTGCAATCTTACCAATATCATGCAGAAGTCCGGCAACACGGATCTCACGTTTTTTTTGATCTGAGTATCCTAGCAGAGCTGCGATATGATAAGACACAGCGCTGACACCATAAGAGTGTGATATGGTAAACTTGCTCCGTACATCAATGATTTTTGAAATAGTGAATGCAAACTGCTCGAGCATATCGAGTGAGAGTTCAACTTCCATGGAAGATGATATGGCACTTTTGAGCAGTGCATTCATACTCATGTTTTCGATGTCGAGCCAAAAGATGTCTTGCAGCGACACCATATCAAAAGCCTCCACAACAGCAGGATGGAACAGAGTCCCCTTATAGGAATGAATGATGGTTTTAACCTTTTCTTTTTGTGTTAGGATATGCTGATCATGATCAATCAGAATCTCAATTCTATCTGCTACATGAAGTATGTAAGAGGCAAGCGGAACCTTCCCTTTTTCACGATTCCAATTATAATCCTGGTCATAGGGCCAGTGATGATAAAATAAAATACGGGATATTGGCTGAAAAGGTTCAAAGGATTCCAGCATATAGCAGCCAAGCATGGAATGAGGATATGGATTTTCCACATCCATTTGTACAAGATCATCACGTTCCTGAACAGTCAGAGCTCCAATATCATGCAGCGCGGCACCAATCACTAAGTCACTGATTTCATGGTCGGACAGATTCATTGCCTTTCCTATATGATATGCAGCAATAGCGGTGCGTCTGTGATGATTCTTCAGAAGATAATTATAGATATCAACTGATTTTGTAAAAGATGAAATTAGACCTTTTAAAGTAGTGTTCATAGCAACTCCTTTCTGTTCTTCTTTTTACAAAGACGGTATAGTATTTGAATGAATACGTTTCATTTCATGAGGTAATTGTATGGGAGAATTGCATTGATTATTTACATGCCACAAGAAGAAAATCATAGTTTGATTTCAGTATAGGAAAGAATGGTGTGCATGTCAATATAAGGAGTGGATTAAAAATAGTAACAGAGAAGCAGATAGGAAAGTACGGGTAAGGGGACGAAAGGATGGAGTGGGAGGCACTTTTTACAACTGAAATAGAATTGAAAACTGACAATCTGCTTATAGAAGTAATAAAAAAGGTCATAATAGTTACTTTATCGAACATAAATTCCAAAAGAAAGAAAAAACGAATAATAAGCCATAGTGCGTCCGTATCACGCGGACGCACTATTTTTAATGGTATTTTACGAAATGTTTTCTTTTGCTCACAAACTTTACATAAATTTTTTAAAATTAGAAATTTACATTTTATATTATTATGATATTATAATTATGTATGCCTAAAAATCGTACAGAAACCTGACAGAAAAAGGAGCAATAATATGAGTTTTTTCAATGTGTTGACAATGCTTGGCGGACTAGCACTGTTCTTGTATGGAATGAAAGCCTTAGGGGATGGGCTTGAAAATCTTACAGGCGGTAAACTGCAGAGAGTATTGGAGAAACTGACATCAAACCCGATTAAAGCAGTTCTTCTGGGGGCGGGAGTTACGGCGGTTATACAGTCTTCGTCGGCAACGACGGTCATGGTAGTTGGTTTTGTCAATTCCGGTATTATGAGATTGACGCAGGCCATCGGGATTATCATGGGTGCCAACATTGGTACCACAGCAACATCCTGGATCTTAAGCTTGACCGGTATTGAAAGTGATGTGTTCTGGGTAAAGATGTTAAAGCCCTCTTCATTTTCACCGATACTGGCCCTCGTCGGTATTGTATTTTTACTTTTCTCTAAATCAGAAAAGAAGAAAATTGTCGGTGAGATCTTCCTTGGATTTGCCATCCTGATGTTTGGTATGGAAGCAATGAGTGATGCAGTAAAGCCATTGCGTGAAGTACCTGAGTTTACCAGTATTTTAACGATGTTCTCCAATCCGTTGCTTGGTGTACTTGCGGGAACGATTCTTACCGCAGTTATTCAAAGTTCATCAGCATCCGTTGGTATCCTGCAGGCTCTGTGTGCTACAGGAGCCGTAAGTTTTGGAACAGCGCTCCCCATTATTATGGGACAGAATATTGGTACCTGTATTACAGCAATTCTTTCTTCCATTGGTGCAAATAAAAATGCGAAGAGAGCGGCACTTGTTCATCTGTATTTCAACCTGATCGGTACAACAACATTCTTAATAGTATTCTATTCGATAAATGCCGTGGTCGATTTTAAATTCCTGGCTGATTTAGCTGATCCAAAGGGAATTGCGATCATTCACAGTTTATTTAATATTGGTGCTACTTTTGTGTTGTTACCATTTTCAAAGGGTCTTCAGAAACTTGCGTATCTTACGATACCGGAGACAGAAGCAGAGACACAGGAGATTATGGACTTCAAGTTACTTGATGCCAGATTTCTGGAACAGCCATCTTTTGCTGTTGAACAGAGCTTAAGTGTTACATGCAACATGGCGCATATCGTAAAAGATTCCATGCTTCGTGCCATTGCATTACTGGACAACTACAACGAGACAGAAGCCGCGGAACTATATTTGTTAGAGAGTAAAGTCGATAAATACGAAGATGAACTTGGTACATACCTCGTGAAGCTGAGCAGCAGGAATTTGACAGAGCAGGATTCAAGAATGCTCTCCATACTGCTTCACAGCATCGGAGATTTTGAACGTATTTCCGATCACTCCGTTAACATTGTAGAGACCGCAAAAGAAATGTATGACAAGAAGATAACATTTTCAGAAAGCGCTGTAAAAGAGCTTGAAGTTTATATTCAGGCCGTAAAAGACATCCTCGAAACAGCAGTGAAGGTATTTGAGACGCAGGACCTGAAACTTGCTGGAACCATCGAACCAATTGAAGAGGTCATCGATGAGATCAATGCGGAATTAAAGTTCCGTCATATTATGCGTCTTCGTGCGGAAGAGTGTACCATTGAACTTGGCTTTATATTCTCAGATATTCTGACGAACTTTGAACGTGTAGCGGACCATTGTTCTAACATTGGTGTAAGTATTATACAGCTGCATGAAGATCATTTCGACACGCATGAATATCTTGATAATGTAAAGAAGGGAAGCAACGAGGAATTTATGCGTTTATTCCAGCAGTTCAAAGAACAGTACCAGCTCCCCGGTAATCAGTGATCCCCAATTAATTTGATCAAAACCCTGATATCATAAAGGAAACGATAGCTATGACATTTGAATCTTTGTGTAAAAAAATCGATTTGCCATCAGAAGTTTATCTGACGGTCACGGCACTGCATAAGCAGCTTGAATGGGATCGGTTAGATCCTTGGATGAATAAACTTTTTTCCAGAGACACATGGGAAGAAGGGCTTGATCAGTTGCAAAAGATTTTTGATACAGATGAACAGGGTTATCGAATGCTGACCTGCATGCTGCAGGCAGCAGTGGCTACATTGAAGTGTTATCAGGAAAGAGGAATCGACGAGTCGATATTTATTGAGACGATGGCAGCATTTCGCAGATTTGTTAAGGAACACAGAGACAGTTATGGCCATTATGGTTTTGACCGGGCGTTCTGGACACCAAGACAGCTGGCAATGGAAGAGTTCAGAATCGGTGAACTTGAATATGAAATGGTCCTTTTTGAAGGGAAAAAAGCAATCAGCATTCATATTCCATCCGATGCAAAACTTACCAGAGAAAGCTGTGAGGCATCGTTCAAAGCCGCGAAAGATTTCTTCTTACACTTTGCAAAAGAATATGCCGATGGTATATACTTTTGCGATTCATGGCTGTTGGCGCCAAATCTTATGTTTGTACTGCCGGCAAAATCAGGTATTCTTCTCTTTCAGCGATTTTTCCACATTATTAAGATCGATACGGAGAATGACGATTATATGGAATGGGTATTTAAGAATTCCAACCTGTCGTTGGACGAAGTACCACAGAATACCTCATTGCAGAGAAACATGAAGTCTTTTCTTCTGCAGGGCGGGAAGATTGGAAGTGCTGCAGGAATACTGATCAAGGAATACTGAATTATTTATGACATGATGAATCGTTCTAACAGAATGTGCAGGCAAAACAAGAAGGTATTGCCAGGACTTTATTGAACTTATACATAAAATCGAGATATATACTGGGGAAAGCAAAACTATCGGTTCTTAGGAACGGGTAGTTTTTTGTTTTGTGTTTGGCTCGATGGGGTTACTTTTAAACAACAACATATATGCGTAAAATAAACAAGCGCCACTACATATTGTGTAAAATCTAGTGAAATTCAAAAAAACTGCTGGTAATATGGTGAGGCATTCGTTATAATAATGTTTAACCGGTACAGGTGCCTGGTATTTGGGGAAATGTCAGGAATAATGCCATACCGGTCATGGAAGGCGGCGAATAATCAAGAGATTGTAGATTGTATAGAAAGGAATGATTATTCATATGGAAATAAACATTAAAAAAAGAGACGGGCGTTTCGAACCACTGATCGTTGAAAAGACAAAAAAGATGGTTGCTTATGCCTGCGATGGTGTGGAAGGGTGCAGTCCTTATGAACTGGAGATGGATTCAAATCTGCAGTTTCGTGATGGCATGAGTACGAAGGAGATTCAAAAGATACTGATTCGGACTGCTATTGAAAAGACATTGCAGACAGTTCGGGATGAACATGGAAACGTAACCAAAAAGACCAATAGTAACTGGCAGTATGTTGCCGCCAGATTATTGATGGCGGATTTATATAAAGAGGCTGCGATACAGCGTGGATATCACCATTTTGGCTATGGTGATTTTTATGAGCTGGTTGAATTCCTGACAAAGGAAGGCTACTATGGCAGTTATATGATGGAAGAGTATTCAAAGGAAGAAATACAGGATCTTGGGTTGTATCTGAAAACGGATCGTGACCTTTTATTCAATTATGAAGGATTAAAGCTACTTTCAGACCGGTATCTGATCCGTGGCTTTGAAAAGGAAGTCTATGAATTGCCGCAGGAACGATTTATGGCAATTGCGATGCATCTGGCACTGCCGGAAGGCGAAAAAAGATGCTTCTATGCAAAGCAATTCTATGATGTCTTAAGTCAGCTGAAGATGACGGTTGCAACACCAACACTGGCAGCAGCGGGAACCATGGTACATCAGCTGAGCAGCTGTTTTATCTCTGTGGTGGGCGATAACCTGTGGTCTATCTATGATGTGAATCAGAAATTTGCCAAGGTATCAAAACACGGTGGTGCACTTGGAATCTATGTTGGCAAGATACGAGCGCTGAATAGCGATATACGGGGCTTCAAGAATGCCTCCGGTGGTGTAGTGCCCTGGATTCGTCTGTATAACGATACGGCTGTTGCGGTCGATCAGCTTGGACGCAGAAAAGGCGGCGCTTCCATAACACTTGATATCTGGCATCGGGATATCTATGAGTTTCTGGAACTTCGCACGAACAATGGCGATGACAGGAGGAAAGCACATGATATCTTTCCGTCTGTCAGCATTCCGGACCTGTTCATGGAACGGCTGGAACAAAGAAAAGAATGGTCTCTGTTCGATCCTCACGAAGTTGAAAAGGTGATGGGATTCTGCCTTGAAGATTCTTATGACGAGGTAAAAGAGAAAGAATTTACAAGACGGTACCTTGCCTGTGAGCAGGAAGGAAAGCTTAGCCGGGTAACAGTCCCTGCACTTGATATTATGAAAAAGATCATGAAGAGTGCTGTTGAGACCGGGACACCGTTTATATTCTTCCGCGATACTGTGAACCGTGCTAACCCGAACAAGCATGCCGGTATGATTTACGCATCGAACCTTTGCCATGAGATCGCGCAGAATGTAAGCGAGTCCGTCATGGAAGAAGAGATAATTTTTGATGAGACACAGCAGGTGATGGGAGTACAGAGTGCAGAGGGATCACAAAGTGTTTCTGAAACTCAAGGCAATGCAGCAACACAAAGTACAGGTAAATCAGGCAGTACCGCTGCGTATTCTGGCGCCGGGAAGGTCATTACAACGGTTCGGTCCGGTGATATGGTGACCTGTAATCTAAATTCTATTAATCTGGGCAGAATAACGCTCGGGGAGTTAAAGGAGACCATACCTTTACAGATTCGTATGCTCGATAACGTAATCACCCTGAACCAGTACCCGGTTTCAGAAGCAAAGCTCACCAGCAACAAATACCGTGCCATTGGTCTTGGGACGAGTGGATATCACCAGTATCTTGTGAATCATAAGATTGCCTGGGAGAGTAAGGAACATGACGAGGCAGCGGATGAGCTGTATGAAGAGATTGCATATCAGGCAATCAAAGCTTCCATGGAACTTGCAAGAGAAAAGGGTACCTATCCTGTCTTTGAAGGTTCGGACTGGCAGACAGGAGCCTACTTTGACCAGCGTGGATATACGAGTGAACGTTGGCAGCAGTTAAAGGCCGGGGTGGCGGAATCGGGTCTTCGGAATGGTTACATTATGGCAATTGCTCCGACCGGAAGCACTTCGAATATTGCCGGAACGACCGCAGGGATTGACCCGATTTTCAAGAAATTCTTCGTGGAAGAAAAGAAGGGCAACTTTACGCCAAAGACGGCACCGGATCTAAGTGCAGAGAACTTCTGGCTGTATAAGGAAGCGCATAACATTGATCAGAAATACAGCATTAGAGCCTGCGGCATCAGACAGAGACACATCGATCAGGCACAATCATTTAATCTATACATAACACCGAATTTGTCTGCGAAAGAGATTCTTGAACTTTATATGGAAGCCTGGAAGAATGGCTTGAAGACGATCTATTATATCAGAAACCAGTCGCTTGAGATGGACGAATGCACCAGCTGTTCCAGTTAGTACAAAAAGGGGGAAACTATGAACCGAAAAAAGATATTCAATGAACTAGGAAACCGTGGAACGGATTCAATGATTAATGGAAATACAACGAATTTGCGCGAATGGAACCGAATTAAATACAACTGGGCCAATACCTTTTACCGTACGATGCTGAATAACTTCTGGATACCGGAAGAGATCTCACTGAACGAAGATGTGAAGCAGTTCCCGCTGCTGACAGACGGAGAGCGGAATGCCTTTGACAAGATCATTTCTTTCCTGAACTTTCTCGATTCCATTCAAAGCGAGAATCTGCCGAACCTGGCAAGATTCATTACAGCGCCTGAGATATCTTCGTTGCTGGGCATCCAGACCTTCCAGGAAGAGATCCATGCACAGAGTTATTCCTATATATTAGATACGGTAACGAACCCGGTGACAAGAGACAAGATCTACGATGAGTGGCGGGAAGACAAGCATCTGCTCGAGCGGAACAGGTACATCGCAAATATCTATCAGGCATTCAACGAAGAACCGTCACAGCAAAATTTTCTTCGTACGATCGTGGCAAATTATATTCTGGAAGGTATTTACTTCTATTCCGGATTCAGCTTCTTCTATACGCTGGCAAGACAGGGGAAGATGACCGCCACCAGTACGATCTTCAAATACATCAATCGGGATGAGATTACACATCTGGTCTTGTTCCAGAATATTATTAAAGAATTGAAAAATGAAAATCCGGAGATTTTTACTACGGAGCTGAACACAGAGATTCGTGAGATGATGAAGACAGGTGTAGAACATGAGATTGCCTGGGGGCAGTATGTAACGAACAACGAGATTCTTGGGATGAGCGATCTGCTGATTGAAAAATACATCAAGTACCTTGGGAATCAGCGCCTGAAAGCCATAGGTATCGAAGAGCTTTATCCGGAGATTCAAGAGAATCCGATGGAGTGGATTGAGAGTTTCTCGAACCTTAACCAGACAAAGACAGACTTTTTTGAAGCAAAGGTCACGAATTATACGAAAGCGGCGGCATTTGACTTCGATAATCTGGAGTAGAGTTTTCGTATTACGTTTGATGTGCTGAATCCATGGAATGTGCTGAAGTTTAGAAAAGATAGCCTTCAAACCCATGAAAGTTTGTTAAGTGAGATTTATAAAAATATGAAATATGTAAGAGATATGAAATATATAGGAGATATAAAATATATAAGAAATATAAAATATAGTTTATAAGAAAATATAAAAACACATATTTGTAAAATGTGATTTACAAATATGTGTTTTGCTTTTGAGTCTTCCGGAGTTTATCTAGAACAGTTCCACCGTTGTTTCATTTTCCATGAATTTGAATGTGAATTTGACAACGGTGTTTTCTTTTAACGTTGTAAACTTTTGCTTATTCGAGGACCCGCTCCTTGGAAAGCGATCATAACAATACGTAGCAGAAAGTGTTCCGTAGGTCGATACCGCGTAGGTAAAGGTGCCGGGGTAGGGAAGTACAATGGATAACGTATACGTGTTGTCGCCAACATAATACATTCTTGTGATCTCACTGTTGGAGTCATTGTTTACAGCGCCGACCTGAGACTGGAAGCTTCCGTATACGACCATCTTTTCAGGAAGTTTGAAACCGGTGGAAGGATCGTAGGTCTCATGGGCTCCATATTGAATCAGATGTTCCGGATTCCCTGCTTTTGTTCTCAGATCGCTGTCGCCCATTGTCCAGAGACGCTTAACGGTATCTTCCTGAGAGAATCCAAGAGGACAGGAAGGGGAAGCGTTGTTCAGCTGATAGAAGGTAGCCTTGGCTACAGCCCCGTTGTCAGCACGTCTTTTTACTACGGCAGCACTGCTTAGCATGCGGCGGAAAGGCACCTCGAAAAAGGCATTTACATTATTTACAGCAGTCCATTTATAGGTATATTCAAGAAAATGATTCCGATTCTCGTTCGATTGATTAGCGAACCAGCCAATCTGGTCATACCCCCACCAATCCATAAAGGCACGTTCTTCTTTGGTGAACTCACTTAAGTCATCCGCCATCTTGCCGCCCCAGTTATCATATTCCATTAAGTAAGGCATGACATCAGCACTCCATCCGTTTGGATTCTTGCCGCCCTCGGAGAAGCCTTCGCGCACCAGCACAAGTGAATCATCGTCACGGTCAAGAAGCGGGAACCTGGTAAATGGCATGGCGTGATAATCAAAAAGCAGTTTACCATGAACAGATACCCCATGGGTATGGGCATCCAGGAGAACCTTATGACGTCTTGCGTTTGTTTTTGCATAAGTGCGGATCCTATCAAAGAGCTCATAAGTCTTTTTCATTCCGATGTCATTCGCGGTATAAAGATGAATCTGTCCCATGTGAAGTGCTTCATATCCACAGTCAATGTATCTGGAAGCGCGGTAAAAGAACCACATCCTTGCTTCCTCACGATTTAGGTCAGGAATTCCGCCTTCTTTGTCCCAGACAAAGCCCTTCGGTGCTTCTAGGAAGAGCATATCTTCTATACGAAAGCATCTTTCTTCTGCCGGCTTTCCAAATGCTTCAAAGACATAGGCCGGAATCTTAACTGCATTTAATTCATTGAATATTGCTTCAAAGACACAGGCCTGCAGTATGATTTCAGGATCCTTTTTGTGGACTTTATCACAAAGTGCCTTTGACAATGCAAAATGCTCTTCGTCCTCCATGGTCATGAACCAGATTCCGGAAGCACGGCCAATGAACTTAACACCAAGGTCAAGCAGTACCCGCAAATCATCCTTTAGCGTATCACTTTTATATAGGTCACCTGCAGTCACAGAGCGCGACAGGTAGTTCTTTAAGACCTCGAGAGAGATCGTGGTATCAAAAGTATAATCAGTTTTTTTTATCATAGTACTCCATTCCTGCCTTACGGCAAAGTGGTCGTCTGAAAATATTTACAATCAGCAAATCGCAGATATGGCTATGCGAATAAGAGTTTTGCTATTTGAACAAAAGCAGCACACAGAATCCTTACATCTAGAACTTCACCGTCGGTGATATCGCAATGAGTCTTTCAATGGCAGCCTGTCCCTCGCCTGATTTTCCTTCGTATAACTTAACAATAACCCGGTTTGAGCCCGGTGCAGCGGACGGCTCTTTTGCCAGTCCACGAATGGCAGAACAGGAAATTATGAAATCTTCTGTGGAAAGCGTAGGTGCTTCGAACCAGGTGGAGCCATCAAGCGTCAGGCATTCGATCATCCATACAGATTCAGGATCGTGCGTAAATCCGGGTTTTATCACAGGGTGAAGGTGGCAGCGTAAATTGGTTTCTTTTTGTTTTGTAGCTATGGCTACATTGGATGGGCTATCTGTTATAATTCCGGAAGTTGGGCCTGATTCTGAATCGGATGGATTCAAAATGGAGGCTTCAAAGACCGGTCCTTTTGTGATGAAGGTCTTTTGTGTTTTGATAGCACGGTCAAGTGCAGTGGAAATAGGTTCGCCCGGCTCACAGTCAACATAGGTCGCGTAATGTCCGGTCATCTTCCATCTGCCGTGAAGATCCATACCGGTCGTCATGGCAAGATCTTCTCCTTGCAGCACCAGATCTTCGTAAAGCTTTAAGCCGGGTTCATTTACCTCATGCAATGGTTCCGGGCAGTTAAAGACTTCAATAAAATCAACGGCAGAATAATCTGTGACTGTCATATCAAAACGGCAGCCTCTTGCAAAGGGAGCACCATACGAGAAGGGGTGTGCAATACCGGCCAGCGCACCGGCTTCCTTTGCAGCACGGAATAAAAGTTCCGGTTTGTGAAGATTGATATTCTCCCATGGAACATAGGTTTCAAGATTCAGGCACAGAATGTGTCCATAGTATGTCGTATATTCCATGCCAAGGATGCATTCGATAGGATAATTGTTTTCTGCCAATAGTTTTTTGATTTTATGATGACCTGAGGTCGTATTGTGGTCCGTCAGGGCAAAAGCATCGACATGGTCTTCCAGCATAAACTCAAGTAATTCGGATACGGTAATGGATGCGTCTGATTCTGTTGTATGATTATGAAGTTCAAGTCTCTTTAGCATACAGCCTCCTCCTCATCGACGGATAGTGTTACGGTATAATGGGTGTCGTCCTGTAACACATTGAAGACTAAAACGATGATTTTGATAACACCGGATATCTCGTCCTGTGGAATACCGCCTTCGGTTGCAAAATTTTTAGAAATGATCATATGGCGATCGGTAAGCTGACGGTGAATTCCACCAATGAAAATATCATTCTGATTGACCAGCAGCTGGATCTCTGTTTTCATGGAAGAACAGGCATCGGTCAGTTCTTCGTCTGAGCTGTATTCCCCGCCGTACAGTTCTTTGACCTGCTGTCTTACTTCTTCTTTCACTTCTTCTGTTATGGCAGGAAGCACTCGCTTGTCGAAGGAAAGTCCTGCATCAAGTGTATGATAGGTGCGGTCCAGACATACGGTATAAGCAATCTGTCCGACGAACCCTTTGCTCAGTGTTCCGTTAACGGAATAGATCTGTTTTTTCATATGTGGTATTCCTCCTTGCCGGTGAAAGCTGGCATGTGTTTTTTTTGTTGTTTGACCAGTGAGAGGTCTGACAAGCGGATGTGTGTCTGAAATGCATAAGTATTCGGGTTATCTAATGTAATAATGCGTGCACCTCGCAGGAAATTGTCTTTTCCATAAGTGTTATAACCGGTTGCACGCCCGTAGCAGAGACGAATTCCAAACAATTCCCCCCAGTAATCGTTGATATGGTCATGCCCCACAAAGACACCGCGCATATGGCCGCTTTCGACCATGGAAGAGAAGAGACCGGAGTTTTGTTCAGGACAGCATACCGTTTCATTTTTCTCACCGTAGCAGACCGCCCGTTCCCATACACGGTTGTATTCGGGAAGAGGAATGTGAAAGAAAGCAAGCGCACCGAACTCAGAATTCATGGAATGATAATGATGGATCTTATTCCGGTACCAGTTGATCTGTGAAAAGTGAATAAAATCATACCCGCCGACTCTTGGATTGGCATTGTAGGCATTGGAGTCCATCATAAAAAATACCCAGCTTAGCTTTTCGTTGTTGTCATACAGCTTTAAGGTGTAGTTGCTCATTCCATCGATATCACTTGCTGTTTTGAACTGGACGCAGCCTGGAAGTGTGAACAGTTCATTTGTCAGTGCTGCGTACTTCTCACCATACTCGGTGTCGTGATTGCCAAAGACAAAACACCATGGAATACCGGAATCAGTCAGTGGTTTCAGACCGGTCGCAGCGTACCGGACATTTTCTTCTCCGGTCAGGAAATCCCCGGTCAGAACAATAAGATCCGGTTTTTCCATCTGAATCAGCCGGTCCATCAAAAGAGTCGTCTTTTTATCATCCGCACAGTCGTCCGTAAAGTGGACATCTGTAAGCTGAAGAATCTTGAATTGATTGTTTTTGTAATGAAAATTCATAAAATGCTCCCCCTTCGTGCATAAACTATTGATAAGATGAAGATCGCTATGAAGAAATCCCAAGGTATAGGAAGTCCTAAGGTATAGGAAGTCCCAAGGTATAGGAAGTCCTAAGGTATATTGAACCCTGTGGAATATGGCTGGTTGGTCGAAATATGTGCATTCCTATATTGTAACGGGGTCATGCCCGTTGCTTTTTTAAATACCCTGTAAAAGTACTGACTGTCATGATAACCGACTTTTAATGCGATATCGGCAGCACTTTCCTCGGTATGAAGCAAATAGTCGCTGGCGGCTTCGATTCGCAGATTCTCAATATAATTGACCAGCCCCATACCAGTCTCCTTTTTAAAAGCACTCGAAAAATAATTCGGACTTAAGGAATACTGGAATGCCAGTTCCTGCAGGACCAGATCCTGATTAAAATGATTTTGTATATAATTGATAGCCAGTCGGATCCGGTTGGTACTGCTTAAATCTTCCAGATTGTTAACGTGAAGGGATTTAAGGATCAACTGATAGAGATAATCACGAAGTTCTTCTTTTGTATGAAAGGTGTCAAGAATATCCATATCAAGAATGGACTGGTTTAGTTCGGCTTCCGCTCCCGGGAACATCTTTCCGGCGGTCTGAATTAATACATTCATAATTTTTACCCAGACGATACGGATGTAGTTTGGAGAGAAGTTCTTCATGCGTTCATTTGAAAAGATCTCACCCAGTATAATCTCGATGTTCTTGGTATCACAACGTTCAATGTATTTCATAAGAAGATTCAGATTCTTCTGAGGAATCGTCTCACCACTAAGTGCATTATCACTGGTGTAGATATAAAAGTCACCATTTCCGGATAAGAGTCTCTGTCTGTATGCCTCGTTTGCATGTTCATAAGACAAAAGTGAGACCTCAGGAAGTATATCAGAACCGCCTATGGTCATGTAAATGGAAAACTTAGAGGATACGATGAACATCAAGTTCGCCAGGAAACTGCTGTAATACTTTTCAAGGGTTGATTTTGTGCTGTGCGAGAGTACAAGATACAATTGATTTACATTCTGGAAGCTTTGAAAAGCAACGCGGCGCACCGGGAATTCCAGATACGTTATGATATTGGTGACAATGAATTTTATCAGGTCACAGTCGCTGAAATTATAGGAGTCTGTATAAGTATTGCCGTCAATGTTCACAATGGCCAGAGCAAAAGCGGTGTCACCGACCTGAAAAAGTGAGCTTTGTGCTTCTTTAATAAAGGAGCGGTTTTCCTCCGGAGCGTGAAGCAGCTTATGAAAAAGCTGTTCTGCGTTCAATTCTCTTAAGTTCTTGCGCATCATGTCGGTTTCCAGCAAAGCAGTATGAATCTGCTCCTGTTCGCTGATTTTCTTATCGACCTGAAGGAGAGTTTTTTTCAATTCAATATTTGAAATTGGTTTTAAAAGATAAGCATTTACGCCAAGATGTAGAGCGGCTTCCGCATAATCAAACTCAGCAAATACTGTCAGGATAATAAAGCTGATATCCGGATAGATTGGTTTTAATGTCCGGACTAACTCGATTCCTGTCATCTCCGGCATCTGAATATCCGTCAGAACGATGGCGGGGTGAAATTCCTTCACGATCTCTACTGCCTGTTTCCCGTTTGATGCTTCGTAAACGGCGGAAGGATTCAGTTCAAGATATTCAATTCTGGCGATAATACCTTGTCGTACCAGAGGTTCATCATCAACAACTAAAATACTATGCATGATTCTTACACTTCCTTTTTTCCATGTAATGGCAGCTTGATCAGACTACAGGTTCCTTCATTTTTTTTGCTGGTTATTGTGACACCATATTCATATCCATAGGATAGCTGGATACGCAGGTTGACATTCTTGACACCAATGCTGCTTTTTCTTTCCTTCAGCAGGTTTTCCTGATTTTCATTGATATAAGCATTCAGGGTATCGACTTCGGAGTCGGACATACCGACACCATCATCCATAATCATAATAATCAGATTATTATCCGCTTCATCCACAATAATATCGAGATGACCTGGGATCGCATTATCTTTCAGACCATGCAAAATAGCATTTTCCACCAGCGGCTGCAGTATAAAACGCGGAATCATACAGTAAAGCAGAGAAGGCTTGACCTGATAAGAAACATCGAATTTATCCTGAAAGCGCATTTTTTGTATGTATACATAGTCCTTTGTATGGTTCAGTTCCTGCTCAACTGTAACAATATCCTGCTGCTCCTTGTTGGTCGAGTAGCGGAAGATAGATCCAAGGTGCTCACAGATGTTGCATATGGAATAAACTTTCGAGGTCATACCGATCGCACTGATGGTCTCCAGCGTATTGTATAGAAAATGCGGGTTGATCTGCAGCTGCAGTGAATGAAGCTGTGCTTCCTTTTTTTCAAGTTCAATGATGTAGTTCTTATTAATGCTGTCAGAAAGTTTATTGACCATGTGATCAAAGCTTTTATCAATCAGAGCCAGCTCATCATTTCCTTTGATGGGGGGAGCGTTTATGCTCAGGTCTCCATGTTCGACCTGTTTCATCTTGTTAAGCAGATGATTCAGCCGAAGCGAGAACATCTTGGCGAAAATGATAGAGCTTATAACGATGAATACTACGATCAGAAGAATCAGCAAAAATACGGTTTGATAATTTCTGTTGATACGATCCATAAGGGTGTCAGTCGGGAAAAGTACGACCAACGTCAGATTGCACTCTGACAGGGCGGTTTTAATTATGAAGATATCGTTTTCATTAATCGATGTAAAATACCCGCTTCCATCATCAGCATCCGCTTTTTTAGACAGGTCTGCGGCGTCCAGGCTCATGTTGCTGTCGGTTGAATATATAATGGTGTCATCCGCTGATAAAACATATGCCTGATACGTCAAGTCAGACTGTGATACTTTACTGCCATAAGGAGAGAATAAGGTTTCACTGTCAATATCGAGCTTTATGAACCCCAGCTCATTGGAATAGAAGGAACTATAAAAATCTGTGCCAATGATCGATTTTGTCAGAGATAATTGAGGCCAGACAGAATCTGCGATTTTAGTGAAAAAATAATCTCTTTCGGTTCCTCTGTAAGAGTAATACCAGGAATCATTTTCAATCGTCTTTATCATTGTAACTTTATAATTGTAAACAGGATATTCATCGATGGCAGAATATACCATACAGTTCTCAACACCATAATCACTGTCAGAAGAAAGGTACTTTGTAACTTCCTGTGATACATAAGAACCGCGTATGTATGGGTTCTCAGTGTCGGTTGAATTTGTCATGGCACGCTGGATGGTTTTATTTATAGAAATCTGACCAAGAATGTCATAATATCTCTCCAGCCTTCGGTTCACAGAAGAACTATACTGTTCTTCGATCTGCTGATAAGAAGAGACAAGTTCATAATTAATAGATGAAGTTGAAAGTCTTGCAAATCGATAAGACAAGAACAAGAGCGGGATTAAACTGATTACGATTATCATGAACATTAATTTAAAAAACACACTGTTTTTGAACTGTCTCATAGGGTAAACAATCACTCCTTAAAAAATCTA
The DNA here is from genome assembly GCA_003249225.1 of Clostridia bacterium. GTDB lineage: Bacteria > Bacillota > Clostridia > Lachnospirales > Lachnospiraceae > SZUA-448. Next base: position 31,828 of record QKJQ01000018.1, read on the forward strand.
ACATTACTATGATTTAAAATCATGAAAAAGTCAATAGTTCACGTTCATTCGGAAGATAATGCACACTTATTTGTAATTTTGTCCATTGTTGCATTTGGCTGTAAACCATATAATAGTCACAGAAAGTTCACAAAAGAATAATGAATTGGTTGAAAAGTTTGAATGACAGGGGAAGTTATCAATGAAAACAAAAAGTAGGACAAATTTTTACACAACAAATGAAGCCGGTTCCGTTGCAATGATGAACAAAAAGAAGGGCTTTAAAAATTTACTCAAGAACATTTGGAAGCACAGAGTACTGTACCTGATGTTCCTCCCGTGTGTTGTATATTATATATTGTTCAATTACATTCCAATGACCGGTATTGTACTTGCTTTTAAGAAGTATTCTTTTATGAAAGGTATCTGGGGCAGTGACTGGGTCGGCCTTCAGTATTTTAAGACCTTCTTTACCAGTTATGACTGTGTTAAACTGTTGCGTAATACATTGACAGTTGGTCTGATGAAGTGTATTCTTGAATTTCCGTTTGCCATTATTTTTGCCTTGCTTTTGAACGAATTGTGTAATGCAAAGTTCAAAAAGATATCACAGACGATTTCTTATCTGCCGCACTTTATGTCATCGGTTATTATCATTACGATGCTGCAGCGTATACTGGCGCCTGACAATGGTGTAATCAATCAGCTGATCAGTGCATTTGGCGGGGATGGTTCAACCTTCTTTCTTATGAAGACTCAATACTTTTATCCAATCCTTTTCCTGCTTGACCTTTGGAAGAACATAGGCTGGGATTCCATCATTTACCTGGCCGCAATCTCCGGTGTTGACCCAAGCCTTTATGAAGCAGCAGAGATTGATGGATGCAACAAATTAAAAAGAGTATGGCATATTACCTTGCCAAGCATAAAAGGAACCATTGGTGTATTGTTCATTCTTGGAATAGGAGGTCTGCTTTCTTCCGGATTCGATCAGATCTATCTGCTCCGTACACCGGGAAATATGGAACTTGCGGATACACTTGATACCTATGTAGTTCGTGTTGGTCTTGCCAACGGGCAGTTCGGATATGCAACGGCCATCGGTCTGATTCAGGGTATTGTCGGCCTGATATTGGTTCTTGGAAGCAATAAGCTTTCAAAGAAAGTGACGGAAGTCGGCATCTGGTAATCGAAATTAGTGTGTTATTTACACTAAAAATAAAAGGAGGAGTTATTACATGAAAAGACACTCATGGAAAACAAAGGTTTTTTCAATGTTATTGGTCTGCCTGATGGTATTTGCTACAGCATGCGGCAGCAATAACACGAGTAACAACGGTGGAACCACTACAGATTCAAGTTCGACCGGTTCTACAACAACGGATTCATCAGCAACATCCGGTGACAGTACCGACAGCAGCAAACCGGACACATGGATCGCAGACAGAACAATTCAGGTTCAGGCATATGTCGATGATATCGGCTATTCACTTCCTGAAGACCAGCTTATGACACCAGTTATGGAAGAATTAGCTGCCAGAACCGGTATGAAGATTGAATTCCTTTATACACCGGGTGAAAAAGACAGATACGTTATGGCGGCACAGCTTGCTGCTGGTAATCTGCCTGATATGATCTGCAGCTACCTGAATAACTCTACCAGACCAGAGTTTCCGATTCTTTACAATGCAGCAAAAGACGGTATGTTCGCAGACATTTCTTCAATGTTGAAGAACAGCACTGTATACAGCAAGTATTATGAAGATGGTTTTCTTCCGGCAGATACGTACAGCAACATTATGTTCCGTGAAGATTTTAACGGTGCAGCATACATTGCACATCTTTCGATTGATGACGTAGATACTTCTACTGTATGGAATCCTTCCGAAGAATATCTTGGTGGTCTTTACATTCAGAAATCAATTGCTGAAGATCTGAATCTTGATGTTACAAGCATTGATTCTTCTGAAAAACTGTATCAGCTTTTAACAGAGATCAAAGCAAAAGGTTATACTGATGTAAATGGCAACGAAATCACGCCACTTGGACCAAAATACTGGGGCGGTTCCGCAGATTCTCTTGACTATGTAATCAATGACCTGATTTGGGGTGTGTCCGGTGATTACAACATGACAGAAGACGGCACAATTCTTCATGAAGCAGAAACAGACTGGGTATACAAACAGATCGATTATGTTAGAAAACTCTTATCAGAAGGTCTGATGCATCTTGAGTTCTTTACCATGGATGAAACAAGAGCAAATGAACTTTGCGAGAACAAGAGCGTTGCAATCATTAGTGATATTCATAACTATGTTGATATTATCTATAACAGTGATGACTGGATTCCGCTTGGACCAATCGCAGATTACACTGGCTCAACAGCAAAAGTTACAACAGGCAAATCTGGTTATGGTGAATGGGCAATTCCTTCTACCACAGAGAATCCTGAAGAAATCGTAGCACTTATGGATTACCTTTCAACCTATGAAGGTCAGCTTCTTGCACTTTACGGTGTAGAAGGTGTGACATACAACATGGTAGATGGATATCCTGTTCTTACCGATGAGGTTCAGACCGCTATGGCAAATGGCGATTCCGATACTCTCAGAGCATTTGGAGCAGCATTCGATGGTTCCGGTGTATATGGCATGTCTTATCTGTTAACAGATATTCAGAATGAAGTATACTTTGGAGAAGCAAGACCGGGTGCAGGAACAACCACAACGTACCAGCATGCTGTTGAAATTGCTACAGACTACCCAAGAGAATACAGACTTGTTCCAGGTCTTAATGCAAGTGCATATCTTACAGAGCTTGAAGATGTAAACACAGCAATGTCTCTTCTTGATTACGATGAAGTAAGAATCCAGGCTTTCTATGCTGAGACAGATGCAGACGTAACAAATATTATCGAAGGCTTCCGTGCACAGTTAGAAGCAGCAGGTATCGATCAGTTCTATGATCTTGTGAAGTCAAAATACGATGAAAATCCTGATACAGTTAAGTTCTATTAGGAGAAGCGGGAATAAGATATAAGTCAGATAATGAATCAGTATGTTTGTTTATACGTTAGAAGCCACATGAATAAGGCATGGGAAAAGAATGAAAGATTATTTGCACAAAGATTTGTGCGGGAATGGAGAAAAAGATGCAGGCAGTAAATAAAACAAAGATAAACAACAGAATAAAGATGGGGACAGCAGAGAGAATACTCCAGGTAGTCATCATTCTGGTCGTTGTTTCATTCAGCTTGTGTATTCTTCTCCCATGCCTGAATATTTTAGCTCTGGCATTTAATGATGGAGCCGATGCGGCAAAAGGCGGTGTGTACTTCTGGCCAAGAGTATTTACTCTGGATAATTTTTCCGAAGTGTTTAAAGATGGAAGTATAGTACGAGCTTATGGTATTACCATAGCAAGAACAGTTCTTGGTACACTGCTCAGCCTTGTGCTCATGACTGTGTCAGCGTATGTACTTAAGATCAAGACATTGCCAGGCCGTAACTTTTTTACCCTTGCCATTGCGTTTACCATGCTTTTTTCCGGTGGTCTGATTCCGACTTATATTCAGTACAACAAGCTGAATCTGTTAAATCACTTTGCGGTCTATATATTACCCGGTGCAATCAGTGCTTATTATCTGATCATGATTAGAACTTTCTTTGATACCATACCGGAGAGTCTGGAAGAATCAGCTCAGATCGATGGCTGCGGTTATTTCGGTATCTATGCCAAAGTAATACTTCCCCTTAGCAAACCAATCATAGCGGTTATCGGGTTGTATTGCGCGGTAAATCACTGGAATGACTGGTTCTCCGGAGCATTTTACATGAACAGCAGCAAGTTGTGGCCGGTACAGACCGTTTTACAGCAGATGCTGAACAAAGCAATGGCTTCAACGGAAGAGAATACAAGTATAGGTCAGCTGATTGCACAGAATGCCAATACGGTCACTTCGGATTCTTTGAAGATGGCAGCGGTCATTATTACAATGCTTCCAATCCTTTGTGTCTATCCATTCATACAAAAATACTTTACCAAAGGTGTTATGATTGGAGCAATAAAAGGTTAAACAGAGATTATGCAAAGATCTGCAGACATTTTCATTTTGGGAGGTGTCTGCAGTTTTTTTAGGTAAGTCCGCCGGTCTTTCCTGCAATGAACAGCTCACCATTCTTAATGCACATACATTGTCCTATAAATTTCAATCAATAGGGTGCAGCATTAGGATACCAGATAGTGTATAATAGGACAGGAGACAAGAAAAAAAATACATTAAGTATTGATATGAGGGGGAAGCAACATGAAGAAATGGGATATATTAATTTATGGGGATGCCAATGTTGATCTTCTTGTACCAAACATTGCAGCCCTGCCACCGGCGGGAGAAGAACATATCGTACCGCAGATGCCAATGTGTGTGGGCGGTGGTGCAGCCAATGTGTTGATGGGTATAGCAAAACTTGGAAAAAACGCAGCCTTTTGTGGTATTCTGGCTGATGACATACATGGAAGGTTTGTAAGGGAGGAAATGGAGAAGTTATCTGCCGATACCTCCACCATCCTGAAAAGCAGTAAAAATGCAACCGGAATCTCGATCAGTTTCACAGATCAGGAGAATCGCTGCTTTCTGACATTGCGTGGGACAAATGAAGAACTATCCTTATCAATGATCACGGAGGATATGATAAAGCAATCAGGACATATCCATCTGACTGGGTATGCAGGATCAAAAAATCATGAAGAGTATAAAAAAATGCTTGAGAAAATTCATGCGAGCAAGGATGTAACCGTATCAATGGATGTAGGCTGGGATGATACCGGGGAATGGAACCAGGGAATCGTTGAATTATTCCCTTATGTTGATGTGTTCTTTATGAATGAAACAGAAGCCCTGCATTACAGCAGGAAGAATACAGCCGTGGAAGCTCTTGGGTATTTTTCTCAGGTTGGTCCGTTGACGGTTATAAAAGTTGGAAGCAAGGGTTCCATTGCAGGGATAAGAAGAACACCGGAAGGTAATTCAGAAGAAACAAGGATAGAAGTAATCACTGCAGAACCCTATAAAGTAAAAGCTATTGATACGACAGGAGCCGGAGATTCTTTCAATGCCGGATTCTTATATGGTTATATAAGTGGGGCGGATATCAAGGATTGTCTTATGTATGGAAATGCCTGCGGAGCCCTGTCTGTGACTGCACTTGGAGGAAATACCGCATTTCCGGACGAAGCCGGACTGATGGAATTTACCGGGAAAGGGAAGAAACTATGAAGATAACGATCATTGGCGGCGGAGGAATCCGTACAGTTAATTTCATTAATGGTCTGCTTGACCGATGCAGGAAACTTTCGATCGATCAGGTCGTGCTTTTCGATATTGATAAAGAAAAACTTGCTGTAATTGAGAAACTGGCAAAACATGTTGTGAAAAAAAAGAGTTATGAAAAAGGGGAAGCTGAACCTTTGCTATTGGTATCAAAGGAAGATGATATCAGAATAGCCTTAACAGGAGCCGATTATATCGTTACAACGCTTCGTGTTGGAGGAGATCATGCCCGTGTAATGGATGAGACGATAGCGTTGTCTCATGGCGTAATCGGGCAGGAGACAACCGGTGCCGGCGGTTTCTCCATGGCCTGCCGTTCCATCGGTGCGTTGCTTTCCTATTGTGAGCTGGCAAAAGAAGTCGCACCGAAGGCCTGGATCTTCAACTTTACGAATCCTTCCGGTCTCGTTACACAGACCCTGCTGGATGCCGGATTTACGAACGTGATCGGAATCTGTGATGCTCCAAGCAGTACAAAGACCAGAATCGCTGAGGGCCTGGGACTTTCAGAAGATGAACTGTATACAGAATTTTTCGGACTGAATCATCTGTCCTGGATCTCCAGTGTGAAAGCAGGTGGTAAGGAACGGATAGCAGAACTGATAAAAGACACCGCTTTTCTAAACAGTGTTCAGGAGTTTTCCATGTTCGACCCGGAAAGCTTTGCCCTGACAGGTTATCTGCCGAATGAATATCTGTACTATTACTATCATCGGGAAAAGGCGCTGCGTAACATCAGCAGCTCCGGTCAGACCCGCGGGCAGCTTATAGAAGAAGTGAATATGAAGATGTTTCAGGAATTATCCGGAATGGATATTGATCATGATCCAGAAGCAGCATTGCAGACCTTTCTCTATTATATCTACATCAGAGAGTATTCCTACATGTCGATAGAGACTGGAACAGACCGGGGACGAGACATTAAAAAGGGAAGCCTTGAAGTTCCAAGTGGTATGGGATATGCCGGCGTTATGCTTGACTGCATCGAAGGACTGCAGTCCGAGACAGAAAAGAAGCTGGTTCTTTCCGTTCCAAATCACGGGGCGATTCCATTTCTTTCTGACACAGATATAATTGAGATCACCTGTGATGTATCAATAAATGGCATTCAGCCGGTCAAAATTGAAAACATTCCAATGCATTGTGAGATACTGATTCGTCAGGTAAAAGCCTATGAAAACAAGGCATCCAGAGCGATACGTGAAAAATCCATTCCACTTGCCATTGATGCTCTGACACTGCATCCACTGGTTTTCTCTTTTTCACTGGCAAAAGACCTTGTGTATGCATATGAAAAGGAATACGGCAGTCTGTTCTAAAAAATCTAGGATTATTACTAAAAATGCGAAAAAAGTCAATACCTCCTCCCTCTGTTATCTGTTATACTAATGACAAATGTGCCTTAGAAAGATGATCTTTCTTGGCATAAGTCATACAAGTAATTTGATATGGATGAAGGAGGTTTTGTTATGATCAATAAGAAAAACTGGGAAGAAACCAAAGCAAAATGGGACAGCTACTGGCTAAGACAAAATAAAGGCCGTCCGCTGATGCATGTTGTAGGAATCAAAGAAGAATGCCTTGATAAAGAACTGGAAGCAGAACTAAAGTCAAAGGACATGGACGATAAATATCTGAATGCAGAACGAATCGTAGAACGTTTCCGTTACTGGTGCAACACCCATGAATTCATGGCGGAGAGCTTCCCGAACATCAGCCTTGACTTTGGTCCGGGCTCTATGGCTGCCTATCTTGGCAGTGACATCGAGTTTCAGCCAAGCACGGTATGGTTCACCGAATGCGTGGATGACTGGCTTGATTATCCAGACCTGAAGTTCGATCCTGAAAATGAATGGTTCAAAAGACACATTCAGTTATTCAAAGACGTAAAGAAGCTTGCCGGTGATGATTTTGTACTTACGATCCCTGACATTATGGAGAACATCGATGTACTTGCATCCATGCGTGGAGCACAGGATACCATCTTTGATATGATGGATGAACCAGAAGAAGTGGAACGAAGAATTTCACAGGTTCAGGACGCTTACTTTGAATACTATGACAGGTTTCATGAACTTGTAAAAATGGAAGATGATTATACCGCTTATACCGTATTCCAGATTCTTGGAAAGGGAAGAACGGCTAAGCTTCAGTGTGACTTTTCCGCCATGATCTCTCCGCAGCAGTTCCGTGATTTCATACAGGAACCTCTCCGTGGACAGGCAAAGCAGATGGATCAGTGCATCTACCATCTGGATGGACCGGATGCAATCCGTCATGTGGATGCAATTATGGAGATTGAAGAAATCAATGCATTGCAGTGGACCAGCGGTGACTATGGTCCGGATGGTACGATTGAAGAATGGTATCAGATTTATGATAAAGCTGTGGCAGCAGGAAAAGGTCTCTGGGTCAAAGTTTATACAGGAACCTTTGAAGAATGGCTGGAACGTCTTGACAAGCTTGTGGCAAGATATGGTTCCAACGCTTTGTTCCTTTATTTTGGACCTATGCCGATGGAGCAGGCAAAACGTCTCATCGCTCATGCGGAAGAACACTGGAGTGATGTGGAAGGAAGCTATCTGAAAGAACTCGGGAAAGCCTGAATTGTGTTCTTATGAACAGACCTAAATTCTCAACAAGGATTCGGCTTTTTTCATTTGGATTTGTCAGTATTATCCTTCTAAGCAGATGGTAATTTGTGTTTTTTTCATGTAAATACTGTGAATTGACTTAATGTTTTCCAAAGCGTTCCGATATCGATTATAACATGATAAAAGACTCAACATCAGATATTCATAGATGTTTAAAACATTTGATGTTGAGATTCCGATATCATATTTGAAAAAATTATCGTTATAATCGAAGGAGGAATCATCATGAGTTTGACCGTTGACGGAACATCCGTAGCCGTGGGAAGCACAAGCCAGTATGAATCAAAAATCGCACAATTGGAGGCACAGATTGCAACATACCAGTCTCAGCTGGTCGAAGCGGAGGATCTGGACACACAGCAGGAGATACAGGACAAGATTTCAGATCTCCAGCAAAAGCTTACATCCCTGCAGACAAAAATGAGCAAAGCAGCTACAGCATCGAATAGCTCTGGCAGCACCACTTCTGCGGCATCTGCTGCGAATTCATATGGCAACAGCAATGATACGGTAGAAATAAGTTCCGAAGGAAAAACAATGCTGGATGCAATGAAAGCAATGAAAAAAGCACAGGAAGAATCGGACGAAAAGGCAGAGGATAAAAAAGCGGAAGAAAAAAAGGCTGAGGACGCAAAAGAAAAGAAAGAAAAAGAACAGCTGGAAGCAAAGGAGAGCGAAGAGTAAGACCGACAGGAGTACTGCTCTTTGAGAATAAACGATCCGATAGAAAAGGTCTCTGTGATTTGACAGAGACCTTTTTTGTTGCGTCAGTGACAGACGAGCGAATGCTTGAAAGACCCCATTCTACCAGATCAAAGGGATTTGACCGGAGAAGGAAGAAAGAGTCTTAGTTGCTGGCTTCGCGGTAAAAGAACATAGCATAGATTAGTTCCGCAGCTTGTTCTCTGGTAATTTTAACCCATCCGCTGTTAAATTCTTCGATAAATCCAAGGTCGATCAGCGTAGTGACAGAACTATTAGCATAGGAGGAAGTATCGGTATAGGTAGTTTTGTCAGTTGATGAAGTGACACCCTGGTATGCTTCCATTGCTCTTGCAATCATGACCATTGCATCCTGGAAGGAAACGGATTCATACGGCTTATATTCATTTTTCTTACCGGTCACAAGACCATTTGCTCTTGCGATCATAATATAGTCATAATACCATTTATCTTCTGATACATCATTGAAATCAACATATTCTGATTCCTCTGCTGTCAGATTAAGTGCATTGACTAACATCTTAGCAAGGTCTGCCCTGGTCAGCATCTGATCCGGATGGAAAGCTCCGTTTTTCCCGGATACAATTCCCTTCGAAGCAATGGCCAGGATCTTTTCGTTTGTTGTATCGGTAAAGGATACAATATTTTCATCAATGAAATATTTACTAAAGTGCATGGTTTCAAAGGTTACAAATCCATCGGAATAGACACCTTTCATATTAACAAGAGAGCCGTCATCGGTTAAATAATAGACGGTGATATAATCACTGGTCTCACCCTCCGCCAACTCATAGGGAATTGAAATCGTGACCGGTTCAGAAAATGCTGTGATCTGTCGGCTGTTTTCGCCAACAGTTGAGAAAAGGGTAAAGTCATAGACGACAGCGTTTCCTGCGACAGCTTTCTGTGCGTCTGTCAGATCAGTTATTACGTCAACCTGAAGTGAGACAGAATCGAAGCCTGTCAGAATTCCTGCCGGAAATGTGACATCCACGGTTTCTGTGTCGATTACGACTTTGCCGGCTACATTTTTCGATTCAAATTCGACCTTATATCCATTCTCGGTCCGTTCCGTACTTTTTATGGTAATATCAGAGCCGCTGTCTTTTACTGTAATGGTAAAATCGTCGGAAGGAGCATCTTCTTTACCGGCATCCGTCTGTCCCGTTGTAGTGATAACGCCGGTGCTGATAACGGGAGCTGCGAGAACAATGACCATCCTGGTCGCGGATGCTGTCTGACCATTAAGATCTGAGGCAGTATAAGTCAGGGTATAAGTTCCGGCTGTTGCAGTATCTACCGTTCCTGAAACAACAACTGACAATGTACCGTCTTCTGCATCTGAGGCTGTGGCACCCGGATCGGTATATACTGATTGATAGGAAACCGTCATAGAAGCACTTCCATTCAGTGTTATGACCGGAACTTCGTTGTATGGTTCATTTACTGTAATGGTTACGGTCGCAGATGTCAGAGAAATGTCGGTGTCGTTATCAATGGCATAGTAGGTGAAGCTGTCCGTCCCGGTAAAGCCATCGTCAGGAACATAGGTAAAGGTACCGTCCGGTGCAAGAGTCAAAGTACCATGGGAAACATTGGTGGCCAAAAGAGAAGAGGATACTATTCCGTCTCTATCAGTGTCATTCGCCAGTATGGAATCACCGGAGAAAGAAGTGCTTTTGTAGGTGGTATAGGAATCATTTACTGCGGTCGGCTTAAAGTTGACAGTTGCCGCAGAATAGGACCATGTCGTTGTGTTTTCTCCATTTACGTAGACCGGTGTGATCAGTAAATAATGATCTGCATCGGAAAGTAATAATTCGGTTGTGCCGGAAGGTAAACGATACGTAGCAAGCTCTTCAAAATCACTTACAATGGGAGATAAGCTTGAAAATGAAACTTCCTTTACCAGATACTCAACAGTACTGTCCGCAGACGCCAGTGTTAATTCAACAGAAGTACCGCCCGGCTGTATATATTGAATCATAGGGCACCTTGATTTTATGTTCATAGTTCCGGATGTATTGCCTGAAAGGGCGATGGAAGTCTGTGCATTGTTATACAGACATGCATCAAAAGAATAGTCCATCAGACCATAAAGAAAATCAATTTCATCCGGAGAATTCGCTGCAATGCCAAGTGTTTCAAGGATGGAAGGATAATCGTTCGATGGATTATCCCGGATGGCCAGAAGTGTTGAAAGACCAGAATATTGATTATACAGATACCGGCTCATGAACAGTAGATCGTAGTAGGTCGAATTCCATATATCATATTCAGTATTATTGCTATTTAAACAATGTAAGAAAACAGTAAGATTAGAATCTTCGATTCCGGGAAGATAATAATCTTCTGCAAACATTGAGAGCATTTCCTGAATATAAGAATCCTCATTCGCATCTATCCTGTCATGAATGCTGTGTTGAATCTCATGAAGCAAGGTGCTCACACAATCATCAATGGAATATCCGGAAGCTGGATTCATATAATCTGAATTTATGTGGATCATATCCTGGTTGTTATAAGAATAATCAGCGTTATAACAATAACCCAATATGTCAACGCAGTTATGAAATACTATCGTTATACAGTCATTGTTGTCAGCGTCAGAAGGTTCGCCAAAATCAGAGACTTCCCTTGCGTAGAGAAGGGCAAATCTGTTACTGATTGCCTGCAGCCGTTCCATATACGTTGCATTTGCAGGATCATCCGGGTCATATATCGTGTAAATTATATAGGAGGGTGTCGTAATGGCAAGATAAAGATCAGCATACGTACTGCCTCTGCTTGGTCCGTCCTGAATCAGAAAAAAAGTGGCGGTAGTGGATGCATACACTGTGGTCGTTGTCATTGCAACGATAAGCAGAACACTTATGATGAATACTTTTATTTTCTTTTTGAACATGTAGGATTTCCTCTTCCTGATTTTGATACGAAGTTTTCAAAATCAATATACTTTATTTTTTGTTTTTCTTCTAAAATTCTCTCATGATAGCAGTCATTACGACCTGCAAAACAAAATCTGATTTGTTACATTTTACTTGCGAACCCCCCTTTCCTGACAGACACGATCCATCAGCAGCATAATAGGATTTATTATACTATTGGCAATTAAATTTTGATATAGACAAATATCATAGATGTCGGGTAAAAGGGATTTTTCACGATACGAAGAATGTATTTTATGTGAAAAACCATGGAAATATAAAATAAGCTCATGTATAATGAAAGCAGTGTAATAATGTGGTAAATCATGGAAAGAGAGGATAGGGAATGCAAAAAATGAAAGTTGCTTTGCTTGGAGCCGGAGCGATCGGAGGGTATTTTATTCCGGGACTTACCAGGTACCTGGAAGATGATTTTTTTCTACTGGCAGATAAAAAACGCGCCGAACGCCTTAAGAAAGAAGGAGTTCTGATCAATGATGAGATGTATTATCCGAATGTTCTGTCCTACGAGGAGGCTCCGATTCCGGATGCAATCCTGATCAGTACAAAGTATGGGGCACTGAACGAGTTAAAAGAAAGGCTTCCGGCACTGATCGGTGAGAAAACGATCGCGGTATCGCTTTTAAATGGAGTCGACAGTGAAGAAATCCTGGCAGAAACGCTTGGAAAAGACCATGTGGTTCACGCTTTTATGAGGGTATCTTCGGTTCGGGATGAATCCGGAATACATTTCCGCCCTGACTTTGGAGCGGTACACATCGGACAGATCGGAAAAAAGAAACCAGACGGTCAGGTCGCAATGCTGATCGAGGTTTTTGAACATGCAGGTATTCATTATATCTACGAAGAGGACATTGTAAAAGAACAGTGGTTCAAATATGCCTGCAATATAGCTGAAAATCAGACGCAGGGGATTTTAGGGGTTCCGTTTGGTGCATTTCGTGAACATGAGCATGCCAATTTTATTCGTTTGACGCTTATGAAGGAATGTATGGCGGTTGCGAATGCTATGGGCGTGAAACTGGAAGAGGAGAGAATTGAAAAGCAAAATGAAGTGCTAAAGAAGATACCTCCAAAGAACAAGACCTCTATGCTGCAGGACCTTGAAAATGGACGAAGAACGGAAGTTGACATGTTTGCCGGAAAACTGATTGAAATGGCAAAAAAGGTCAGCATTGAAGTACCCTTTAATGAATTTGTTTATCATGCAATCAGAACCATGGAAGATCGGAATGAAGGAAACTTTTTATTCACGAATGAATAAATGAGACGGTGAAATGTATTGGGAGATGACTTGTGAAAGAAACAGATGATGCTTTCACAAGCAAGTTTGTGCCTCGCGCGTCACCGCTCGTTCAAACTTGATATGCGCAAAAAGCGCAGAATGGGGTGAAATATGAAGATTTTGTTTGTAGGCGGAACCGGAACAATCAGTATGGCAATATCAAAGCGGCTTCTTAGTCAGGGACATGAGCTTTATTTATTAAATCATGGCAGCCGGAATCATGAACTGCCGGATGGATATCACCATCTGGATGTCGGTATCGATGAAACAGAAAAAGTAAAACAGTTGCTGGAAGGTATGACCTTTGACTGCGTGGCAGAATTCATAGCCTTTGTGCCGGAGCAGGTAAAACGTGATGTTGAATTGTTCCGAAACAGTACAAAACAGTACATTTTCATCAGTTCCGCATCGGCTTACCAAAAGCCGCTGAGTGACTACCGCATTACGGAAGGGACCCCACTTGCAAATCCTTACTGGGAGTACTCCAGGAACAAGATAGCCTGTGAGGATTACCTTATGAAGGAATATCGTGAGAATGGCTTTCCCGTGACTATAATCCGTCCAAGTCATACCTATGATGAACGGTCGATTCCTATGGGAATCCACGGGAACAATGGCAGCTGGCAGGTCGCAAAGCGTATGCTTGAAGGAAAGCCGGTCATTATTCATGGAGACGGAACAACGCTTTGGACCATGACACACAACCGTGATTTTGCAAAAGCCTTTGTCGGACTGATCGGGAACTGTCATGCAATCGGGGAAGCAGTCCAGATCACGTCGGATGAATCCCTGACCTGGAACCAGATCTACGATGCTGTTGCGAATGCGCTGGGTGTGACATATAAGCCTTATTATGTGTCTTCCACCTTCCTGGCAAGATGTTCGGATTATGATTTTACCGGAAGTCTGATTGGTGATAAGGCCAATACGGTGACCTTTGATAATACAAAATTAAAACATCTGGTACCGGAATTTTGTGCAACGACAAGATTCGATCAGGGTGTGAAAGAAACCGTTGAGAACATTCTGGCTAATCCAAAACTTCAAAGGTCTGATCCGGAATTCGATATCTGGTGTGATAAAGTGATTGCAGCGCTTGATCAGGCGGCGGAGCAGATATTAAAGGTGTGATTTCGTTATAAAGCTTTAGGTTTAAGTAATTGAAGAAAATATTATTATATAGAGACTATATTAAATCAAAAAAAGTGCAATAAATCACCTCGTACCCTTGCTATTTCGTAATGGGAGGAGGTGATTTTTTTATCCTTTATATCACTCATAGATATCGATTGAAAATCAGCAGGTCGTAGGAACAATATAGGATTCGATTGTTGATTGATTCGCACATGGCTGCATCACTTTCATTAACAATACATGCATTTTATGAATTGGTACCAGATATGTAGTAAGGTATCTGGATAATACGCATTGGGTCATAGAAGTTTAAACCGTCTTCTTTAATGTTTGAGAAACTTTTCCTGCTTTATTTGATTTTAACACGATATTATTGCGTATCCCTATCAATGGGATGTCAGTAAAATGTAGTACTAACTCCAGTTCTATCTATGTCTAGTAAACTGAAAGCTAAAATTTATTTAAGTAAAATACATATAAATCAGGGGCAATGATAAACTTCGGTTTAAGAATGTAATTAAATGTAACAATCACCAGAAAACACAAGAAAATGTCCTTGAAAAAAATAGAAAAATAAGGTAAAATTATTCTTTGAGAGCGGTATCAGATGTCAGGGGAAAACAGCATGAAAAGAAACATTATCGGGAACATTATTTATAAGCGAAGAATGCAGACAGGGATAAGTCAAAAAGATTTAATCCGGGGGTTAATGCACGAAAGAGAGTTGTCACGTATTGAAACAGGCAGCAAAATTCCAAGCAAGACACAACTTGATGCTTTATTCCAGCGTTTAGGGCTGTCCGCGGATCGAATTGAGAATACGCTGTCCTACAAAGAATATCAGTTGCTCCGATTTCGACAGCAGATTGAATGGAGCATCATAAAGGGTGAGTACGAATTGTCAGAGAGTCTGATCATGCAATACAAAGATATGACGTATGGCAATGACCCTCTGGAAGAACAGTATATATTGTTCATGAGAACTATCATTGCATTAGACAATGCACAAGTGGGGACTATTGACGAAGTAAGTTCTGGTCTAAATCTGTGTCATCGAAAGGAAAGTGTCAACGCTTTAGTAAAGGCAATTCATATGACATACCCTACATGGGATAAAGGAAATTATGAATTTAAGTTCCTTTGTGTACAGGAAATTCATATAGTATCACTTTTAGGCTTCCTGCTATGCAAGGATAACCGGAAAGATATAGGGAAGAGAATCCTAAAAAACTTATTACGGTACATAGAGAAGGAATACATGGACCCGCAGGAGAAAGCAAAGGTCATATCACAGTGTTCGTATTTTTAGCTTCTATATTATATGAAGATAAAGAATATATTGAAGTTACACTGGTCTGTAAAGAAGCGGTGCCTTATCTGATTCGATATGGAGACATTGTGTTATATAAAAAGATTCAGAGCCTGCTACATTGTAGTTATGAGAAACTATCGATTCAGAGTGAAATCAATAAATCAAGGGAAATGTTAGAGCTACTTGATGACATCATAGAAAAAGCACAAATCAAGTACCAGTTCGTTGACAGTACAATAACACTGCTTACTTGTTACCAAAGTGAAGTCACTATTTGCAACGAAGTCATACAGCTATGCAGAGCAGCGGTGTTCCATACCGCTCAATGAATTATCATGAATAATTCAGGATAATTAATATTATAATGATACTTTTAGTATGCGTTTAAGTTGGTAAATATTTTAGAAAGGAGATGAATAAATCTTTATAGATTTATCATAAAAAGTATGTTTAAAAAAATAATTAGAAATCATAAATGTAAATTCATATTCGTTGTTATAATATCAATTATTAACTCACTTGTTTATGTATTTGCTGGCTATTCGTTGTCATTTTTAGTGACAGGTTATGAGAAAGGAATGCAATTAAACACATTGTTAAAAAACGGATGTCAGGTCTTAGGTATATGGATCATTACCTTGATTATCATGTTTTTTTATAGTATATTACAGCAGAAATTATTATGTCTGATGCGAACAGACTTAAGAAGATTAATGGGTGAAAAAATAATTTCATTAGACTATAAAGAGTTTATAGAAAAAGATACTGGTAATTATGTTTCATGGATGACAAATGATGTTGAACAAATAACAAAACAAGTATTTGAGAACTTTTTTAAGATTATTGATTCTATAATGTTAACTATTTTTTCACTAATCGCACTTTTCTATCTAGGAGTTTGGATTGGTGTTGCTGCAATAGTATTATTTTTTATTATATCTATTGTTCCACAGCTAGCTAGCAAAGGTATGGAAAAAAAATCAACTGACTTATCTGCTGAGCAAGAGAAATCTACAGAACTGTTTAAAGAAAATATAAATGGATATAATATTTATTTGGTATCAAATAGAAAACAGTTTTTCCTAACTAAGTTATGTGAAATTTCCAAAAAGCTTGAAGGAAAATATTACTTGCTTCAAAGAGAAAGTACTTTCTTGGGAATATTAGGTGCTTTTGTTAGCTTGTTTGGACAGATTATTATGATATTAGTTTCAATTGCAATGGCTATAGCAGGTGTAACTCCAATTGGTGCGATAATCTCTGTAGGGAATTTAGGACAAACATTTTTCAGCAATACGGCAAGTGCAATAGGCTCAATGATAACAGCAAATGCATCCAAGAAAATATGGAAAAAATACATTATCGAAAATGACAAGAGGGAGAAAATATCTTTAATAAATGATACTTCTTCAATTAATATAAAAAACCTAAGTTATTATTATGGTGAAAAGTCGGTGTTAAAAGATGTAAACATAATTTTTGAAAAGGGGAAAAAATACACAATTATTGGAGAAAGCGGATCAGGAAAATCGACATTAGGAAAAATAGTAGCGGGTCTATATTTGGATTATGTTGGAAGTGTTCTTGTTGGTAATTCTGAAATAAGAGATATAAACTCTGAGGAACTCTACAATACTATTACATATGTAGATCAACAGGTTTTTATATTTGGTGTAAGTATAAGAGAAAATATTACTCTTGGAGAAATTTATGATGATGATGAAATATGGAGAATACTGAAGATATGTAATCTACTTGATTATGTTAAAAATTTAGAAGGAGGATTGGATTATATTATTGAAGAAAATGGTAAAAACTTATCTGGTGGGCAGAAACAAAGAATTGCTTTGGCTCGAGCTTTAATACGTAATGTTGAATATATTATTATTGATGAAGGTACATCAGCACTAGATGCTAAAAACGCAAAGGAAATAGAAGAAACATTGATAAACAATGAAAATATATGTTTAATCTTAATTTCTCATCATTTATCAGAAGACACAATCGCTAGAATGGATTTAATCTATGAAATAAATTAATCCAATGAGAATGTAATTTTACTGATCCGAATCGTTGGTTAGTTAATTCTTCTGACGCTAGTGGAAATATGCAACATTATGCTTCAGTGAGCTTAGATATCCAAACAGATGAAACCTATCAAATCCTTGGACGTAAAGGACTAAAGCTGTCATGGTCATATTATGTAAGAAGTACTGGAACTTTTTCTGGTGTTTCATTAAATCCATCAAGTCAATTTAGCTCATTTTCGAATACTTTGTATTATAATTTGATTGATGCTAATTAATATAACTTATGACTTACAGGTGATGATCCAACAACCGTGTATTGATTACAATAAAGAATTGGAGGGAGTATGTTTATCAACAAAAAAGCAAGGATCGGTCTTATATTTATAGTTACTGTCGCTGTCATTTTTATTGCGAGTAATATAATTAAATCTGGTTATGATAAAAAAAGTCAAGAAGACCTACTCACAAATATTAAAACATTAACATGTTTTAAATTTTATGATGTGGATAGTGATGGCTCCTTGTTTGAAGATAAACGATATGTAATGCAAATAGATGGAGTGGGAGCTATTTTTGGAAATAGTGATATTCCTTTATGGAAAGGTGTATGCAGTATAGATAAAGACATAGAATATCAGGCTGCTTACCAAATTCGGTTCGCAAATGACCAACAATCCTTAAATAAACAATATGCAGAAATACAGATTTGTTATATTAAAAATATATATAATGAGATGACACAAAAATTTATAGAGGATAACGGATTTTATTTTCAAGAGAATGCATACATAATTATATATAATAATAAGGTGTATAGGATTGAAGACCAAAATTTTTCATTGATCTGATGAATTACCTGGATAAGTGGAATTATCTGCCTCCAAAAGTTATTTAAGTATTATTTTTGACAATCCGATACAAGTTACTGTTAAACATTTGTATCGGATTGCCTGTATGTTCAAAAGCTTTCACGAAGCAATAGAACATTGTTGATTTGTAATTCATTAGATTTCTGAAGTCACAATTTTTCCTCCAACAAAAGTTTTTTCGACTTTCATTTTGTGAATGTTCTCAGGATCTATTGTAAAGATATCCTGAGCGAGTACAAGAAAGTCTGCAAGTTTTCCAGGTTCCAATGTACCTTTGTATGCTTCTTCCTGCGCAACATAAGCAGCCTGGCGGGTGTACATATCAATGGCTTCATAGACCGAGACAGCCTCTTTTGCACCGATGATCTCGTCACTTCCTGAGAGCGCTTTTCTGGTGACAGCACACTGGATGCCATAGAACGGATTAGGCTCTTGTACCGGTGCATCAGAGCTGCCGCTGATCAGGATACCATAATCTAGAAAAGTGCGGTTAGGGAACAGCTTTTCTGCGCGGTCCGCACCAAGCCGTGTCTTTGCCCAACCAACAAAATTACGGATGAACACAGGCTGCGTCGGGATAACAAGAGGCAGTCTTTTCATACGCGCAAGATCGGCAAAGTCCGGAAGATATCCGTGTACCAGATAGAATCTGCGGTTCCAGCCGATTCTGTCATCATAGGCATATTCAAAGCCAGTCAGTGCCATATCGATCGCGCGGTCGCCAATGGCATGGACTGCGATCTCCATTCCATTATCATACGCTTCCTTCATTTTCTTGTTGATCTCTTCCTGGGTAAGAATGGTCGAACCACAGGAATCGCAATCGGCATAGGGTTCCTTCATGGCACAGGTCGCAGCACCGACTGAACCGTCTATGAACATTTTCATGGCGCCAAGCTTCAGGGTGTTGCTGCCAAAACCGCTGACAGCTCCGGCAGAAAGTTTTGTGATATTAGTCGGGTAAAAAACTATGCGGCAGGACAGCTTCCCCTGACGTTCGATTTCCTGAAGCAATTCAAGGTTATAGGTGTCATCAATGGCGTTTGTATGCAGGGTGGTGAGTCCCTGGGCAGCACGTTCCTGTATGTATTCCGCCACTACTCTGGCAGCCGTTGATAGGTCCGGTGCAGGGATGATACTTTCGACCTGATTGAAGAACAATTCCTCACGAATGATTCCATTCGGCCGGCCGTTGCTGTCGTAATCGACCGTGTTCGGAATTTCTGAGATATAATCATCGGTAAAGCCACAAAGCTCCATCGCTTTGCTGTTCAGTACATTTGCATGGGCACAAAAGCTGCTGATTGCAATTGGTATTGTAGTAGAAATCCGGTCTAATACTTCGCGCGTCGGAAAGCAGCCCTCTGCCAGCCGGTCCATATGGAGTCCTTTTCCAAGCAGCCATTTTGTGCCGTCTTCGTCACGCATTGCAAGCCGCTCTTTCAATCTGCGGCAAATATCGTCAAAGGAATCTGCCTCTTCCAGAGGCACTTTTTTTTGTGTCTTGTAATCGTGATAAAGATGCATATGAGAGTCTATCAGACCGGGAATTACGGTTTTTCCCTGCAAATCAAGTATTTGTTTTACCGGTACACTTTTTAGCTCCTCATAGGTTCCGGTTGCAACAATTTTTTCTTCATAAAGAAGCATTGCCTCGACGATGTCGCCTTCTGCTGTGAAGGTATGAATTTTTCCATTATAGAGCAGAAGATCTGCCTGAAATATAAATTTATCTGCCATGTTTTCTCCCTCTTTGTATATGTTTATGCGTGTTTATGTGCATATCAAGTTTGTGTTTTAGTGCAGACACAAACCTTGTTGACGAAAAGTGGTAATCACTTTTCTTTATCGATGAAAAGCTCTTACTGCTTCTTACTATAAATCGAAACCACGGGACAGGATTGTAAAAAATGGAAGAATTGCAGTCGATTCTTGTAAGAAATGAAATTCTTTTTTAAGTTCTATTTCTTCCTATTCGAAGTATTCGTTTTCTGTTATGATAAAAGACAAATTTGACTGACTGTTTACGTGGTAAGAGCAGGAACATAGGATTAGAAACATAGGATTAGAAATAGAAAAGTATCTGATAGGGAACCGTATTGCTTCATCGGGAAGAAAAAATTATATCAGGTACTCTTTAGGCAGGAAGCAAACGAAAAAACGAAACGAGAGGACACTAGTATGAATCTTTCATTTTATTTACCAACAAAACTGATACTGGAAGAAAACTGTGTAATAAAGAATGCTTCAAAATTTGCAGAAGCAGGAAAGAAAGCGATGATCGTGACCGGCCGTCATTCGGCAAAGGCCTCCGGTGCTCTGGATGATGTACTGGCGGTGCTGGAACAGGAGAAGATCGAGTGGGTAATCTTTGACCGGATCGAAAACAATCCGTCTATGGAAACGGTGGAGGAAGCAGGGGAGATTGCAAAGGCAGAAGGCGTTGACTTTGTAATAGGAATCGGCGGCGGTTCACCGATCGATGCAGCAAAAGCAATTGCTGTCCTTGCAGCCAATGACATGAAGACCACAGACCTTTTCTTAAATCAATTCAGCAAAGCACTAAAGATCCTGGCGGTTCCGACAACGGCAGGAACCGGAAGCGAGGCAACCCCGTACAGTGTATTGCTCCGAAAGGATCTCCAGACCAAAATGGGCTTTGGAAATCCGTATACATTTCCGGTATATGCATTTTTAGATGCCAGATATACACTTTCCTTATCAAAAAGCTTTACGATCAGTACTGCGGTGGATGCTTTTACACACTGTCTGGAAGGGTATATGGCGAACCGCAGCACGGTACTGTCGGATGCCATTGCACTAAGTGCTATTACAGCCTTTGGAAAGGCAATCCCGTCCCTTGGTAACGAGGAACTTACCCTGGAAGAAAGAGAACAGCTGCTTTACATCTCCATGGTTGGCGGCGTAACAATTGCACAGACCGGCGTGACCGCGCCTCATGGACTGGGATACTGCTATACCTATTTCAAAGATGTACCGCATGGTGTGGCAAATGGTTACTTTATGCGTGAGTACCTGAAACTCCATAGTGAGATACGGAAAGAAAAAGTAGAGACAGCAATATCGGCCTTAGGGTTTGACAATGTGGATGCTTTTGCGGATGCCCTCGATGCCCTGATCGGACCGGCCCCTGAACTTACGGCAGAAGAAGTGGAAGAGTATGCAAAGCTTTCCATGATGCAAAAAGGAAGTCTTGCCAATACACCATATCCTATGACAGAAGAAAGTGTTCTAATGTTGTGGAAGAAGATGGCAAAGCTTAGCTGACAGGCATTTATTCTTAGGAAGAAGATTGGATTAAGAGCCGAAGGTAACTTTCAAATCTTAATCGAATAGAAGAAAGCAATGCGGGATTTTAAAGTAATGTGGAATAAAAAGCAATAAGGAATAAAAAGTTATTTAGAATTGTGATGCAGTGCAGGATTTAATAATTATCGTAAAATTGCAGTGTAATGCGAAAATCTAAATTTATGTGGAAATTAAGGTAGAAGTTGAAGTTTATGAGAAGTAAAAGGAAAGAAGAATACAGTAGCGACCGAAAGAGAGGAAAATTTATGACTTTAGCAGAACGTTGCCAACAGGTGATGCCACCAATGGCTCTCCGTGTAACAGATCTTGGAGTAACAAAAGGAAGCGGAGCTTACCTTTATACCGATGATGGAAGAAAGATTCTTGACTTTGCAAGTGGTATCGCGGTATGTAACCTTGGACATAACCACCCAAGAGTTGTAGAAGCGGCCAAAAAGCAGATGGACTCCCTGATCCACGGATGTCACAACATTGTATATTATGAACCGTATGTTAAACTTGCTGAGGAACTGGTAGCACGTACCGGTGGTAATAAGATGTTGTATTTTAGCAACAGCGGCGCAGAAGCAAACGAAGGAGCGTTAAAGCTTGCAAAATACCATACACACAGACCGGCCATCATTTCCTTTACGAATTCCTTCCATGGAAGAACCATTGCCTGTGCTTCCATTACCGGATCGGCAGCAGGATACAGAAAATATTACGAACCCCTGCTTCCTAGTGTCTACTTTGCAGAATATCCGAACCTGTTCCGTACCCCATACAAAATGGTCGATGGAAAATGTCCGAAAGAGTATATGGACCAGTTCGATGTCATGTTCCACAAGTTAGTTGATCCGAGCATGGTCGCAGCTATCGTTCTTGAGCCAATCCAGGGCGAAGGCGGTTACATCGTACCTCCGGTAGAATGGTTACAGCACGTTCGAAAGGTCTGTGATGAACATGGCATCATGATGATCTTTGATGAGGTTCAGACAGGATTTGGACGTACCGGTGAACTTTATGCGTTCCAGACTCTTGGTGTTGAACCGGATATCTTCACAACAGCAAAAGCACTTGGCAGCGGCTTCCCAATCAGTGCTGTTGTCGGCAAAAAGGAAGTTATGGAAAGCTGGGCAAGAGGCGCTCATGGCGGCACCTTTGGCGGTAACCCGGTATCCTGTGCCGCATCCCTTGCGACCCTTGAAGTTATGGACGAAGAGAACCTTCTTGACTACTGTAAAAAGACAGGACAGTATTTCCGCGATGAACTTTCCAAGCTGCAGACGGAATTTTCAGACAGGATTGGCGATGTTCGTGGTGTCGGTATGATGAATGCCATTGAATTCGTCGGTGCGGACAACGGTCCGGATGCCGCATTTGCAGCAGAAGTCAGCAAAAAAGCACTGGCAGAGAATCTGCTTCTTCTGACCTGTGGTGTAGATAAGAACATAGTTCGTTTTATTCCACCGATCAATGTGAAGAAGGAAGAGATCGATGAGGCGATTGGAATACTTCGTAAAGTCATGAAGTAAGTAAATGAAAGAGGCAAATCAAAAAAATAAATAGAAAAGAAATCAGGAAATCACTTAGAAAAGCAATAAGATAAGAAATAAGAGAGTTAACAAAAAAGAAGATTATAGTGAAACAGAAAAAGAAAGCCAGAAATAAGAGTTTACAATAAATTCTAATTCTGGCTTTTTTATTTTTATCTGGAGTATAGGTAAAATTTGATGAGTATGCTACCGCTTGATAAAGATAAGGCGTACGAGCTATCGCATTTAATACAATTATGTTCTTCGTCGGGATCGATAATCTTCTCTTATGCTGGTATTATCATTGGTTAACTTTCGATTTATTACATAGATTTAGTGCAGTGGAATAGCAATGGATTTGTTTTTTCATAAGCTATATGGGGTTACTATTGTGATTGAAAAATAAAAAGAAAAAGAACAGATCCTTCCATTGAACCCTCTTAATGCCTGATGGTGCTATAATATGCTAAATTTACTATATATTTACATGAGACAGGTGTGTATAATGGTAAATGGAGGGAGCAGACTGTGATTTTCATCTGAAAATGCGCAGGTGCTGACAGGAAGTATAATGGTTCAGTTGCTTCTGCCCATTATTCTGGGGGTTTAGAAACAGTTTGGGAGGATTCGATTATGAAAGAATCAAGGAAAGTGTTTTACGGAACCGTTACCTTCTTTCTGGTTTGTTTCATTGTATTTCTGCTGATCTATTCAATCACAGAGCCATGGAAAAGCAGGGTAAGTACAAGAATTGCAACACTTGATGCTGCATATGATGTGAACCAGACCGTCTATCAGATCGGTGCTGAAAGTATTTATAGTAAGGAAATACCCATGAAGATTTCATTTGTAACCTATCTGCCCGAAAAGCAGGAGATACAGTTCGGATACAGAATCAGATCGAATAAGGATGATGCAATTTCGGCTTATTCCTTCCGCATACGAAATCAGGATGGAATTGACACACAAAAAGAAGATGTCAGACTAGAAAGCAGTATGGCCTATCCGGCCTATACAATTGTGCCGGAAAGCGGTCTGTTCCATTTCTATGCAAGGATCATAGTACCGATCTACAAAGAAGAATTCCTGGATTTTAGCCAGCTGTACATAGATGTCTATCAGGACGATGAATTTATAACCTCCATACAGGTCATGGAAAGTAAAGACGACCTTAAAGAAATAATCTACGACTATTCCACTAACCATTACGAATATGCAGACAGCCCCCTGTCTTCATCAGCGAAGTGATTGAAGAAGAAATGCCATCTTGAACTGAAAATAATGTGGTTCCTCAAAAGGATTTACCTGCAGCAGCGAGGTGATCTTTTTTTTGCGTTGCAATAAAGTATTCTTATGGATGTACATCAGATCAGAAACCTGAGTGGTCGAAGTCTGGTGTTCCAGAAGAAGCTTAAAGGTTTCGAATAATTCTGTATTGTTCTCCCGGTCATAATCAAGAATCGGAGCAAGCAGACTGTTAGAGATTGATAAAAGCTGTTTTTTTTGCGGCTCCGTCAGCGAAGAAAAGTAGGAGTATAACTGATAATCCTTGTAAAATGCAATTGTTTCGTTCGGAATCAAGGAAGACAGCAGAGAAAGAGAGCTTCTGGCTTCGCGAAAACTTGTTCCAAGCATGGAAGGGGAACGGTAATATTGCCCGATGCCGATCTTTCCTTCTATCTTCAATGTTTGCTTTAATGACAGAAGTATATGAGAGGCCAGCGAGGAGGCTTTTATATATGTCTTTTCCATGGAGCCGCTTTCCATCGGAAGGAAGAGTATCATTTCTTCATAGTTCGGGCAGATCAGAATATGAGGAGAAGACTCAAGGAGCATTTTCAAAAACTTGTGGACTGCATCACTCTGATTTCTGGACGGGTCTGTGATGGGTACCTGTACGATCATGATAAGGCAAATGGATGCAATATCAATATCAAGAGCCTCACCGGTCGAGACCGCAATGGTATCATTTGAGAAGTTCCAGCTCAGGATGTCATTCAGAAAGCTTATATACTTCTGGTCGCGAAGATGAGATGCCCGGATCTTATTGAGGGTAATGGTAGCCAGTGTGTTCTTTGCATGAGAAAGTGCGATCTCTTCTGTTTCTGTCAGAGACTTTTCGTGAAAAACAAGAACCGAACCATAATACATGGAAGAGATAAAGATTGGGTAGACTTTCACAAAAGTCTGTGTTTTTGATGTGACAAGAGGAATTACTTCATTTTCCGACAGGCTGATGGTCGGAATCTTTGAGAGCAGATGAGTGAGTTCTTTTTCCTCTTCCTGCGTAATATGATCGGTAACAGATATAAAAAGCTCACCGGAAGGAGCGGAGTAATACACTTTTTTATGCAGAATTTCGCTCAGATTCTTTAAGAACTGCTCGATGGAATTACCACTCAGCAAAAGACTGGTGAGATGATTCTGAATCTCCAGAGAGTAGCGGAGTCTGTCTGCCTGGTAATTTAATATACGGTCCATGATCATGGAGATGATGGATGAGTAAGGAACTGTGTTCGGAAGAAAGAGAATGGGAAGATTTTCCTGATCCGCAAGTGCAAGAGCCTCGGGCAGGAACTTTCCTTCATAGGTTTCGTTGTAGCAGAACACAAGTGCACTTGTACCTACATTAACAGCAGCACGGATTAGGTCCACATGTTTTTCCGGATAAAGAGCGACCGTAGATAAAAGGCAGACCGTAAGCTCACGGCTGTCTTCTTTCATGGTCAGACCTTCAAAAGGGAGATCGGCATATACAGAAAATTCAATAATGTTCATACGGTTTATGGTACGGTTCAGCCCGTTTTTTCCGGCGGCGACGGTTCCAAGAGAGAGCGGATATAGGGTGATAGCTTCTGCAACAGTAAAGTTCATGGGAACCTCCAGGGATCGAAGTTTTTGGGTATATGTGTAATATACACATAGAAAAATACAGTGTATGTACTAATAAGACACTATTATGTGTTCTCTTATGTGTACATGCACATACACTAGGATGGTAAGATTATATCAAATAAAACAGGGTTAGGCAATTACATATAGAAGAACTGTGATAGAAACGATGGCGTTTATCCAAGGGATAAGCGTCTTTTTTTTGCTGAAAGATTTCTTAAGTAAATTATTAACCAATACTTTATTCTGTTGCAGAAAGATTTGGAATACATAAAAGGAGAGAACGTATGGCAAGATATTTAAGCAAAAGAGTACTGACAGGACTGCTTTGCGTCTTGGTTGCATTGTGCCTTAATTTTGCTCTGATTCATATGGCACCGGGTGATCCGATTCGAATACTGGTAGGGAACAAAGAGCCAAACCCGGAGCTGGTTCAGGTGCTGACGGAAAAATATGGTCTTGACCAGCCAGCACTGGTACAGTTTGAAAAATACATTGGAAACCTGTTGCATGGCGATCTTGGCGATTCCTATTATACAGGAGAACCGGTACTTAATATTATCAAGCAAAAGCTGCCACTGACGCTTCTGCTGGCAGGAAGCATGGTATTCATTGCAGTAATAATTGGCGGACTGCTTGGCGTCTTTTGTGCAAAGAGAGCTGGCGGTAAGCTGGATACCTTCCTTGGAAGCTTTACCTATCTCTTCGATTCTGTTCCGGGCTACTGGCTTGGACTTATGCTTATCCTGCTGTTTGCTTCAAGATTAAAGATATTGCCCACGACCGGACTAGTCTCCATTCGTGAAAGTTATACCGGCTTCGCTCATATTCTTGATATGGCAAAACATCTGATACTTCCGATTACGACTGGTGTTATTGGTATCGTCCCTTATTATTTCCGCATTACCAGAGCCTCGGTCATTCAGCAGCTGGGAGAAGATTTTATTGTTACACTCAGAGCTGCCGGAATGTCGGAACATAAAATATTCTATAAGTATGTATTCCGCAATGCAATTATTCCAACAGTAACAGCCGTTGGCATACACCTTGCCTATATGATTGCAGGATCGACCATTATTGAGATCGTATTTGGTCTTCCGGGACTTGGAAGCTATCTAATGACATCGATTTCAAGAAGAGATTACCCGATTCTGATGGGATTCTATCTGATCTTAAGTGTCTCAGTCGCTGTTATGATGATCGTTGTTGATTTTGTATATACCCTTTTGGATCCAAGAGTAAGGCATGTCAGTGATTAAATGAATCGTCAGATCTGCGGAAGTTTAGCGCAGAAAATGGAGGTAACATGAAAAAAGTAAAACATCTCATACATCGATATCCCAGACTTATTTTTGGCCTTTGCATGGCTTTCGTGCTTGTAATCGTCGCAGTTCTGGCACCTTTGCTTTCACCGTATAATCCTTACGATCTGTCGGATGATATGATGGTCGGTCCAAGTGCTGCGCACTGGTTCGGTACGGACAAGTTAGGGAGGGACATTTTGTCCATGATCCTCTATGGCAGCCGGACTTCGCTTATTATAGGTATTTCTTCTGCTATGATCGCCGCAGTGATTGGTACCATAATTGGAGCAATTGCAGGTTACTTAGGTGGAAAAGCGGATCTGATTCTGGGAGAGATCATCAATATATTCATGATGATTCCATCGTTCTTTTTAATACTTATCATCGTTGCGTTATTTGGCTCCGGACTTTTTAAAGTAATGATTGTAATCGGACTTACTTCCTGGACCGGCAATGCCAAGATCATGCGTGGACAGGCTCTTAGCCTTCGAAGCAGGACGTTTGTAAAGGCAAGTGAAGCAGTCGGTGAGAACCGTATGAAGATCCTGATCAAACATATTATTCCGAATGGAATTTTTCCAATCGTTTCGAACACAACAATGGGCATAGCCTCAGCCATACTGATGGAATCCAGTCTTGCCTTTTTAGGTCTTGGAGATCCCAATACGGTAAGCTGGGGACAGCTGATCGCAAATGGAAAAGCGTACCTGACCAGCGGTTGGTGGATCAGCTTCTTTGGCGGTATTGCAATCATCTATACTGTGGTAGCATTTTTCTTCATTGGAGATGGACTGAACGTAATTCTGAACCCGAAAATACGTAATGTAACGAATGTATAGTCAAAGGAGGAACGACATGTCAATTTTAGAAATCAAAGATCTTTCCGTTTCCTATCTTGGTGATGATTATAAAGTTCGTGCGGTAGATCATGTCAGCCTGAACATCGAAGAAGGCGAATCCCTTGGAATTGTGGGAGAATCAGGCTCCGGAAAGAGCACCCTGATGCTCGGTATCCTGCGTCTTTTGAATGAGCGTACTTCAAAGACAGAAGGAGAGGCTCTCTTTCGTGGAAATGATCTGATTTCCATGAACAAAAAAGAATTGGCGAAAGTAAGGTGGAGCGAGATCTCCGTAGTTTTCCAGAAAGCCATGAATGTATTCAGCCCGGTCCACACGATAGAGACCTTTCTCTCAGATATCTATAAAGTACACAGACCAAATGCAAAACGACAGGAAATCAGAAAAGAACTGACCGACCTGCTTGCCATGGTCAATCTGCCCAAACAAGTCCTTCGGATGTACCCGCATGAGTTGTCCGGCGGTATGCTGCAGAGAACGAGCATAGCGATGAGCCTGATGTTCCGGCCGAAAATTCTGGTGCTTGATGAAGCAACGACAGCACTTGATGTTATTACACAGAATCAGATCCTGTCTGAGATCCTGGAGATAGAGGAAAAGCTTCATCTTACAAGAGTTCTGATTACCCATGATATGTCTGTAGTGGCTAATTTCTGCAAAAAGATTGCCGTTTTTTATGCAGGAAGACTCATGGAAGTTGGATATGTAGAGGATGTCTTAGTTCATCCAAGACATCCCTATACAAGAGATCTGGTGAAGAGTTACCCGACCTTTTCAGAAGACGGAACAGGAACGGTAATCAGCATACCGGGAACCATGATTGATTTGAAAAAAGCATATACAGGCTGTCCTTATGCAAATCGATGCGACCGTGCAACGGAGCAATGCAGAACGGACCGACCGATGGAAGACCAGATGGATGAACACTGGAGTTATTATTGTCATAACCCGCTGCAAGGAGGAGAGACGGATGAAAGCAGATAAGATGCAGTCCTTTGCACAGGATATGGCAGCAGAGCAGATAGAAAAGGCGCAGGAAATAAGAAAGTCCGACAAGACGATCCTGCAGGTAACCTCATTAAAAAAGCATTACCGACAGAAGAATAAGCGAAATGTACTGGTACGCTCTCTGGATGGTGTGAATTTTGAATTAAAAAAAGGAGAGTGCCTCGGTATCATCGGTGAGTCCGGATGTGGAAAAAGTACCCTGGGACGTGTACTGATCGGGCTTGAAGAAGCCACTGCCGGTGAGATCCTGATTGACTGGGAAGACATAAATGACCTGAAGAAAAAGAACCGGAAGGAATTACGGCGCAAGGCGCAGATGGTGTTCCAGAATCCCTTCGATACCTTTGATAATCGAATCAGGATCGGAGACATCTTAACTTCGACACTGAAACTCCACGATATCGGAAAGACTTCAAAGACAAGAAAGCAAATTGTTCTGGACAGCCTGAAACAGGTCGGACTTCTTCCGGAAGAAGATTTTTTTAAACGCTATCCGAATGAATTATCCGGTGGTCAGCTGCAGCGTATTTCGATACTGCGCTCCATGCTCCTGAAACCAGAATTTATCGTCGCGGATGAACCGGTCAGTATGCTTGATGTATCAGTCCGCGCAGAAGTCATTCATATGTTACGACGGATGGCAGAGCAGGAGAATACTGCGGTTGTATTCATCAGTCATGACATAGCTACAACACGTTACATTGCAGACCGGATCGCTGTTATGTACCTTGGAAAGATCATGGAGATGGGAACGGCAAATGAAGTGATTACAAGTCCCATGCATCCATACACAAAAGCCTTGATATCCAATTGCGGGGATGCAGATCCGAGGCATAAAATGGAGCCCCTGAAAGTAAAAGGTGAGCCACCATCTCCCATGAATATTCCGGAAGGGTGTTCTTTTTCAGACCGGTGCCCCTATGCAACAGACCGCTGCAGATCAGAAGAACAGACACTGCATGATTTTAAGGAAGATGGACATCTTGTCCGATGCAGATTTGCTTTGCAGCATAATTAATCTGGTAATCAGCAACAAGATTATATAGAAAAAACAAGAAGAGAGGACGTATTATGAAGAAAAAACTTATTACCACCATGTTAGTTCTTGCTATGGTCGCTGCCATGTTCACAGGCTGCGGAAACAACACCGGAAATTCGACCGATACCGGCAGCAGCGCTACTGCTGCACCAACTGGTACCAATGCGGGTACAAGCAGTGACACAACAGGAAGCACCGATGCTTCCACAGGAACGACCGATTCTACAGACAACACAGCAACAGGAGATACAACCGGCACGACTGATACAGCAAATGCTGCTATGTATGGCGGCACACTGGTCGTTGGACAGACAGCTGAGCCGATCACATTGAATCCGGACGGAACCAATGACAACGGCAACCTTTTTATCATTAACAATGTATTCAACAAGCTGTTAAAGATCAATAATCAGAGTGAAATACTTCCGGATCTTGCGCAGACATATGAAATCAGTGAAGACGGACTTACCTATACCTTTCATCTGTATGAAAATGTAACCTTCCATGATGGGGTTGCCATGACATCGGATGATGTCATCTTTACCTTTGATGAAATCATTGCACAGGGCGGACGTGCAGCTGAAAAATTTAATACCAATATTGTATCGATTACAGCAACGGATGATTATACCGTAGTGTTCCAGCTTGAACAGCCGGATGCAAGCTTCTTAAGCAAAGTGGCATACGACGGATGTATGATCCTTCCAAGACACATCTACGAGGGAAAAGATTTCCTTAGCGCAGATGCACTCCAGGATCCGGTCGGCACAGGACCTTTTGTATGGTCTGACTGGACAAAGGGAAGCAGTATTACTTTGGTAAAAAATGAGAACTATTTTATGGGACCGGACGTTCCATACCTTGATAAAGTTCAGTTTACTTTCATCAGTGATGGTGATACAGCAGTTCAGGCTTTCCTTAATGGTGAGATCGATGTACTTGGCGGTATTACACCTACCGATACCAGCGTAATCTATGACAATCCGGAAGTGGCAAAAGATGTTGTTATGTATGCATCACGTTTTCTTCTTGGCTTCAACATGAATGTTGCACCATTTGACAATCTTGAAGTAAGAAAAGCATTTGCCTATGCTATGAATGCGGATGAACTGATCAGTAAAGCAATCAAAGAACAGGGCTTAAAGACAAACACATACATCTCTCCTTTGTTCAATTGGGCGGTAAATTATAACGAAGATGCAGCAACACTGTCCTATGACCAGGCAAAAGCCATTGAATGTCTTGAAAATGCGGGACTTACAAAGAATGCGGATGGCTATTATATGGACTTAACACTGGATACCTTCAACTATGCACCGTTTACAGATCTTGCTCTTGTATTCCAGTATGAAATGGCACAGGTAGGCATTAATGTTACGATCAATATGCTTGAGTGGGCAGCCTGGGATGAAAAAGTATGCCAGAATAAGGATTATACGATTACACTGACAAGCGCATACCAGGGACCGGATGTCAGCGCACTTGCGACGTCAATCGTTACAGATCAGTACAACAATTACTATGGTTATTCCAACAGTGAAGTTGACCAGTTAATGGCAGATGCTTTAACGGCAAAAACAATGGATGAACAGGCAGCAATCTATGGACGTGTTCAGGAGATTCTTGCAGCGGATATACCTTATGTACCATTCTCTGAATGGGTTGGATACTTTACCTACAAAGCATATCTTATGGGAATGCCTTCTTCTTCCGACATAGTTGATTACTGCTCCAATGGTGAATATACCTACGTATACTTCACAGAATAAGGTAACAGGACAAATTCAGGAAGTAAATAAATATTACAGGGAGCTTTTATGAATATTGAAGAAATATTACAAAATGTTCCGGAGTATCAGGAGTTCTATACAGTAAATGAACTGGATGAGGCTGCAATGAAAATTGCGGCCTCCTATCCAAAACAAGCTGCCTTAACCTCCATTGGAAGGTCCGGGAACGGACATGAGATCTTGCGTCTGACCATTGGAAAAGGATCGAAACACTGTATTTGCTTTGGTTGTCCGCACCCAAATGAACCAATCGGTGCCATGACAGTTATCACTCTGGCCGGTTTATTGGCAGAAAATGAAGAGTTGCTGCAGGAAACAGGATTTACATGGCATTTGATTCCATGCATTGATCCGGATGCAACAAAGCTGAACGAAGGCTGGTTCAAGGGACCCTTCGATCTTCTTCATTATGCAAAAGAGTTCTATCGTCCGGAAGGAAAACGTCAGGTCGAATGGACATTCCCCTTTTCCTATAAGGGACATTCCTTTGCTTCACCGATGGAGGAGACAAAAGCGCTGATGCGTTTAATTGATGAGGTCAGACCGTCGTTTGTGTATTCACTTCATAACACAGGGTTTGGCGGTGCTTACTGGTATGTATCAGAGAATATTCCGGAACTAAATCAAAAGCTTGAAAAAGCTGCGGGACACCAGAATATTATGCTGAACCGCGGAGAGACTGAATCTGCCTATATCAGGAAGCTGTCTGGTTCTGTACATAGTATGATGAGCATACTCGAGTACATTGATTATTCAGAAGCACATAATTATCCGGTCGATGAGCTTGGTGATGCCGGTACCTGCAGTGCAGATTATATTAATTCGGTGTGTAAATGTTTTACTATGATAGCAGAACTGCCGTATTTTATGGATGCCCGTATCCAGGATGAATCTCCTTCCGGGAAGAATCATGCGAAAATCGTGGACGAAGGATATCAGTGTCGCAGGCAGCATGCTGCATTTTTAAGAGATCAGCTGAGCCGTATACAGACCAACGTATCAGAAGAAAACCCATTCGCGGGATGGCTTGCGATGGTGCTGAAGTTCTATGAGGGATTAGAATCTACAGCAGTAGAAAATTTACCAAACAATGAGGATAGAAAGCGATACGCAACAATCGCCGAAGAATTTGACAATGCAATACAGCAGCGCTTTTTTGAATGCCTGAATCTTGGCATGCTTTCCCGGTACTGCCGTTATGAGCTATCACAGGAGAGTATTCATGCTCTGGATGCTTTGGAATTATTCCGTGAAGTCATGTCGGTAGCAGACAGGGAATTACAAAAATGGTGCGAAACAATAGAAGCACAGAGTGAATACGAAGTGGTATCGATACGGCGGCTGGTTTCCGTGCAGGTTGAATCAGCACTCCTTGTCTGTGATAACTGGGAGAAGATCGAGGATACTATGAAGTAGTTGTGATTTTTATAATTGGAGGAATGATATGAAGCTACGTTCATTTTGTATCAGCCAGAATGTCAGGTATTTTGAAAAATTTGAGAACGACCCTATGTATCATAAGTTTTATGAACTGGAAAATCCAGAGCATGAAACCATTGTTGCCGTACCGGACGGCTGTATTGATATTCAGTTTTTCTGGAAGAAGAAGGAATGTCTTGTCGTTGTCTGTGGCAGTTATCTGCAGGGTGATATCTCACTTACCAGTGAGTATGACAGATGTTTTGGCGTCAAATTCAATCTGGGTGTTGTTCCAAAGATTTTCTCATCAAGAATACCGGACCTTGCAAATCATAGAATGGAACTGACAGACTTTCCTTTCACAGAGGATTTTTACAGCTGTCTGGATTCAAGGGATTCTTTTGAGATGAAAATTACTAAATTCAAGAATTGTTTTCAGAGGTTCGAACAACAGGAAACAGATAATCTGACAAGCTACATTCTGCGGTCATTGAAAGCTCAGACGGGTGTCTGTTATATAACCGGACTGGTGAATGAGACAGGTTATGGTCATCGTCACACCAATATCGTGTTCAAAAAGAACCTGGGACTTACCATTAAGAAATGCGCCTCTATACTGCGGGTACAGGAAGCACTTGAATGCATAGCAGGTGAGAGCAGATCCTGTCTATATGAACAGACCGCTCCATCGGGCTTGCAATGTGATTATGACAGGAAAAATTATCATGAACTTGGTTACTATGATCAATCGCATTATATACATGAGTTCAAAAAATTTACCCTTCACACACCAAATGACTGCGTGAAACAGGCAGACCGGATACGATTTGTCTGAACGAAGTTTCGTTGTGAAGATACCCATGAAAAAAATAAGATTTGCAATTTATATAACAGAAAGGAATTGCAGCAGTATGATATCTAAAAAAATGCTGGAAGCAGGCTCAAGAAAATCGATCATTCGTGTAATCTATGATTTTGGAAAAGAGCGCGCAGCACAGATCGGTGCGGAAAATGTTTATGATTTTAGTTTGGGAAATCCCAGCGTTCCGGCACCTGAAATAGTTCATCAGTCTATGAAAAAGATGATGGAAGAAGAGGACTCCGTGGAAATCCACGGCTATACACATTTACAGGGAGATATAAACGTTCGAAATAAAATAGCAGCGGATATAAACAAAAAACATGGAACAAGTCTAACCGGTGGAAACATCTATATGACGACCGGGGCAACCGCATCATTGCGTATCTGTTTCTCGGCCATCGCAAATCCTGGAGACGAGTTTCTCGTGATTGCACCATTCTTTCCGGAATACAGAGTCGGCATTGAACAGGCGGGGGGAACAATGGTCGTTATACCGGCCAGAACAACAGACTTCCAGATCGACTTTGAAGCACTTGAAAAAGCCATCAATCCGGCAACAAAAGCAGTCATCATCAATAGTCCGAATAATCCGTCCGGGGTTGTCTATACAAGAGAGACCATTGACCGTCTGACCGGTCTGTTAAAGAAGAAACAGGATGAATTAGGGCAGCCTATTTATCTGATATCCGATGAACCGTATCGGGAAATCCTGTTCTCAAAGATTGATATGCCGTACCTGCTTAATGAGTATGATAATACTATGGTTTGTTATTCCTACAGCAAGTCCTTGTCTATACCGGGAGAACGAATCGGTTATATTGCATTTTCGCCAAAGCTGACAGATTATAATGAACTGTTTACAGCTGCCTGTGGATCTGCACGATATCTTGGTTTTGTCAATGCGCCAAGTATGTTCCAGAAGGTCGCGGCTGCATGCAACGGAGAGGTCGCAAACATTGAGATATACAGAAAGAACCGTGATCTGCTTTACGAAGCATTGATATCCTATGGATACGAGTGTGTAAAACCAGAAGGAGCCTTTTACCTGTTCCCAAAAGCTATGGAGGAAGACGCATCTGCCTTTTGTGCGAAGGGAAGAGAATTCAACCTGCTTTTGCTTCCGAGCGATGATTTTGGCTGCAAAGGACATGTAAGGATTGCATACTGTGTGGATCCAATGGTAATAGAAAGATCCCTTCCAGCCTTTAAGAAACTGGCGGAATGCTATGGTCGGGGATAACAAATAAGAAGTAGCATAGTTTCGTCAGTAGCAAGGATGATTTACTGAAAATACATGTGCCGCCAGTCTGTTACGGCAATCAATGCGGCGAAGAAAGAGGTTTGTATGGATAAAAAAGAGGAATGCGTCGGATGCAGTATTACACAGGAACAAAAGGACAGTTTCGTTGAACTGTACAAGGAACTAAGAGAACTGACACAGCCTGACAAGATCGCACCTTGTCCATGTCCTGCGGTTCGCTGTGAATTCCATGGACGATGTATGGAATGTGTTATGATTCACAGAACCTACAAAGAACATGTACCGGCATGTATGCGTCCGATTTTGCTGGACAAAGTAAAGGCACTGGCAGAAGCAGTGGAATGTTCCCTGGTCGACTGGGGGGTATCACCAAAAGAAAAGTGGGATTACCTTCGTGAGACCTGTCCGCCGGATCCATTTACTACACCAAGCTGCTCAAAGATCAACCGTCCGGCTGAGGAGAAATAGCTGTTTGACAAGTTGCCTTATAAGTAAACTTCTTTTGTACCGTTCGTTTCTTATGCGAGAAACAGACTGCATTCGAAAGAAGTTTACTTTCATTTTTGCATATAGAATTAGGAGGAAGCAGATTCGTATGAAAATCGTTGTATATAATTATATGCCCAAGAAGGAAAGCTTCGACTGGCTGATGGAAAAATACCCTGCAAAGCTCGTGCTTCTGGAAGAACAGCCTTCGCTGGAAAATGCCTGGATGGCAGAAGGCGCAGATGCCCTTAGTATTGTGACAAGACCGATGCCGGGTGAACTGATTGCCGAATTCAAGCGTCTTGGTGTTAAATTCATATCGACCAGAACAATCGGGTTTGATCACATTGACTTGGAAGCGGCAAAAAAAATCGGGATGGGTATTGGGAATGTCAATTATTCACCTTACAGTGTCGCTGAGTTTGCCATGATGCTGATCCTTATGTCTCTTCGTAAAACAAAGCTCATGTTAGACCGTTATGCAGTTCAGGATTATACAACAGATGGTGTTCAGGGAAGAGAGCTTCACAACCAGACCATAGGTATCATCGGTACCGGACGAATTGGTGCGACACTGATAAAGTTATTGTCCGGCAGTGGCTGTAAAATCCTTGCGAACAGTGAATTTGAATCGGAGGATGTAAAAAAGTATGCAGAATATGTATCACTAGATACGCTGATCGAACAAAGCGATGTTATCTCCATTCATATTCCAGCCACCAAAGAGAATGAGCACCTGATTAATGCAGAAAGAATCAGCCGGATGAAGGATGGTGTAATTCTGATTAATACGGCCAGAAGTCCGCTTATCTGTACAAAAGCACTGATAGAAGGTCTGGAAAGCGGCAAGATAGGAGCTGCCGGACTCGATGTTGTGGACGGCGAAGATACTGTGTATTTTTCTGAAAAGAAAGGGGTTCCGATAGCGAATCGGGAGCTTGCCATCTTACGTTCCTTTCCGAATGTCATTATGACACCGCATTTTGCCTTCTATACCGATCAGGCAGTCGCAGATATGGCAGAAAACTCCATCAGAAGCTGTATTCTGGAATTGGAAGGCAAAGAAAATCCCTGGAAACTGGTCTGAATCTTCTAAAAAACACAGGAGCTTGAATTTTCTGTAACATAGTTGAAAGAAAGAAAAGAAAATATTGACAATAGTTCCATAAATGATACTATTCTCTTGTATGCTGAAAAGCTTGTTACGGGAAAGCAAGTGCTGCCAGGTAATGTACAGATTTGTAAAATGCAGATTAGTAAGTACGAACAAGCAGGGTACACAGTAAAATACAAACGAATAAGCAAGAAGGAGTAGAGAGATAGTATTATGCGAAAAACAGCTGTTTTGGTTACTGCATTTATTCTTGTGCTAATGATTTCTGGATGCGGGGGACTTTCCGACATTTTGTCTGCACAAATTGAGAAAAGCGAAGAGTCGCTCAATGGTGAAGAAACAAACAATAGTGAGGAAGCCTCCAGCAGTTCAGAAACAGATGCTTCGAATGAGGAGGAACTGGTAAAGGTTACATTGGGTCAGCACAGCGGGAGCTATAGTGCATCCGATGAGTATGAAAGGTGCAGTTTGGAAGTTACAGTGATTGAGGGTGCCATTGATGTTAATCTAATCTGTAGAAAAGGACAGGAGAATTGGGCTTCCGGTGCAATCGATGGCGATACATTTTCTGCTGGTATAACTGGGTATGATGAATATCAAAGAACCGGTAATGCAGATGACTTGCTTTCTGGCTGGATTGATGTTACCTTCCATGACTCGTCAGCTACAGTGACCGTAAAATGGGTCACAGATAATGAAGCGAATACCTATGAAATGGAACAGGTGAGCGATGATACCGGTAAAACAATCGAAATTACAAATGAGATCTATGAACAGTATCAGGGTTATCTGAAATAGTACAGTTAAAATAGAAAAGGTTGAAGAATACAACTTGATCCTGAACAAAAAAACATGACCGTTGAGCTGAACAACAGGCAGCATGGGGACTAAGAAAGCAAGAAGCTGCCGCAGTACTGAGAAATGTACTGCGGCAGCTTCTTTTATGCCGAGATTATAAGTTTCATTCGTATACAAAAGTATAGAGTATTCAGATAATGGCGGTCAGGAAAAATGCTGACGGTCAATTTGTTATTAACGGGTTGCTGTACCGGTGCGGACTTCTCCGGTCTCTGCATTTGTCATGGTATATTCAATACTGTTGTAACTCTCTGACAGGGTAATCTGAACTGAATATTCTTCATAATTTCCTGCTGTATTATATGCAGTCAGGGCAATCCTTCCCTCATCATTCTGATAGGTCGAGAAGGAGCTCGAAGCATAGGTGGTATCAGCTTCATCACTGCTGCCGATTTCAAGCAATAATCTGTCACCATCAAGTTTACTGATGTTGATCAGCATTGAATTATCGCCATCTGTAAAACTGCCGGCCCAAAGATTTGGAAGCAAGAAGTCTTGTTCAACAGCAGTCAAAGAAGTAAGTTCGTTCGTTGGTTCAACATCAAAGAATAATAATACATAACCGCTTCTTTGTATGAAATCTGTTGTGGTGGAGGATACCTCACCAAAATCAGAGCCTGTATATCCAATTATATACGTTGGGAATGCATCAATTCCGGTTCCGTTGATGGTATAGCCATCCTCCTGAGTACTGGTAACGGATCCAAAGTTTTCAAAAATGCTTCGGTCGGAATAGATGCAGCCTGCTTCGGCACCAGGGTTTCCGGTCAGCGTAATCTGTCCATAGTTTTGAAAATGAATTTTTATCAGGTTCATGGCTGCCGCACCATTGGAAGCTAAATTCATACTGCCGGCATTGATGAACGGATAGGATTTATTTGCAGTCAGCTCTGAAGTAAAATCAAGAGATCCGCTTTTTACCGTGATTTCACCAAGGTTTACAGCGTAGGGTGAATTGCTGCCAAGTGAATTGATGTTCTGTCCATACGCTTCACTGTCATAATCAATGGTCTCGCTGGTAATCAGCGGGGTGTACGTGATGCTGCCTTCCATTGTAATGGAGCCTGATGATCCGTTGAAGAGATTGCCGGTAATGTAGATCAGTGTGTTGTCGGCAGTATCCGCTGATACGATTCCTTCTATGCTTCCTGCGTTGAAGAGATCAGCAGCCCCAAAATAACCATTTTCAATACGTAAGCTGCCGCCATTTTCAATGTAGAATCCATCCTGGCAGAATACATGGGCATTTTCTTCAATGATCAATGAACCACCATTCTGAATCAAGATTTCTCCCATAGTTATACCATCGGAGGCAACAAGCAGGGAGTTGCTTGCGAGTGTCAGGGTAACACCATCAGGAATAACAAGGATTCCTCCGTTCATCATATAGCTTGGAGTTCTGTCAAAGGTACCATCCGCAGTTAAAATAGCATCTCCGGTAATGACTATATCAGAAGTAATTGTAAGAATCGTGACGATGGCACCATTGCTGTCTGCGTAGTCGGAGGCACTCTTCTCCATGGCAAGATCAAGCTGTTCGAGCTCAGAAACTTCAATATATTCATAGGTCACATCACCAAGATCAGCCTCCATAGGTAATTTTTCCGGAGAATAGACCCCAAGATCAAGTTCAGAAAGAAAGTCAAGATCAAGTTCTGAGCGCAGTGTTATGTTATTGATATTTTGGTTCAATAATGTCAGATCTGCTACGGTCAAAACATCAGAATAAGAACCCTGAGCACTCAGTGATCCTGTACTGTTTAACTCAGCATCGACACTGGCGTTATAACTTTCATCCTGGTCTAAAACATTATTGCTGTTAGTTGTATTGCTGGTTTCCTTGCCACAGGCGGTAAGGCTTAAAGCCCCCAAAAGCATTATACATAAGAT
Organism: Clostridia bacterium; assembly: GCA_003249225.1. Lineage (GTDB taxonomy): Bacteria > Bacillota > Clostridia > Lachnospirales > Lachnospiraceae > SZUA-448. The sequence continues at coordinate 71,716 of QKJQ01000018.1, forward strand.
TATTAATTTTGATTTCATTTGTTTTCCTCTTGATAACCTTTCTAATAGAAATAGTATCCCGTTTAAGAATACACTCCATTATTCCAAGAATGGGACGTAATGTCAAGTGATATTCCGATGTTAATGAATTGTTCAAACCTAAAACCAGATTTGTACGAGATAGAGTTATGACTTTAATGAAAAGATACCAGGAAAGGAACACTATCTTCTGTTTCCTGGCATGGTTCCTCCGGGCGAAGTACTTCCGGGAAGTGTGCCGCCTGACGAACTGCCATTAATGTATGTAATTACGGAAGAGATGGTTGCAGAACCCTGGGAACTGCCATTCGCATATAGAGTATAAGTGCTGCCTGTTTTTAGTGCAGCTAAGGACACGATGAAGGATTGTGCGTTTTTCGTCAGGGTATAGGAAAGAACCGTATTTCCCGAACTGTCTTTGATCTCAATGACAGTACCGGAAGACATTGTTTGTAAGAATGTTGCAGCCAGCGTATTCTGTGTAGAACTGCTGTCCGGTGCCTGTGCCATTCCGGAACTTCCGGCAAGAACAAGTTCCCCACCGGTGATTTGGCAGACCGCATCATAATCGAGTGCTCCATTTCCTGAACTTGTCGGTCCATTCACATAGATGGTGCCACCGCTGATATAGATCGAGCCATTGGCATCAAGACCGTCACCGGCAGCAGTTACCGTAATCGTACCTCCGGATATATTCAGGGCTCTGCTGCCGGCTGAACTGAAGGTATCCTGATAAGAACCACCTGTAAGTGAATCGGTTCCACCGGCAACATTAATACCATCATCGCTTGCGTTCACCGTAATGTTACCTCCGGTTATATCGATATTCGTACCTTCCAGCCCTTCGTAAGACGCTGTAATAATAATAGTTCCCGCATTGATCGTCAGCTGCGTATCAGAATGTATACCGTCATCTTCTGCATCCAGCGTGAAGGTTCCGCCGTCAATCGTAATGATGGCATCAGAATGTATGGTATCTTCCTGAGAGGTCAGATCAAAGGTTCCGCCGCCAATCAGAATAGAAGTATTTGCTTTCAGACACTTTGCACTTGCGTCCCCGGAATCATAGTTAATGGAGGCAACGCCGGACAGTATCGTAAAATCACCATCTTCAATAGCCAGATAGGCAACCGCCTGAATACCATCGGCATCTGAACTGATCATAAAAACACCATCCTTTATTAGTATGGAACCAGTCTCAGTGGTTTCGTCATTGGTTGATTTCAAGCCATCTCCGGCGCAATCAATTGTAAATGTCCCGTCATTGATCAGGAGCATATCACGGCCGATTATTCCATCATCGACAGAAGTGATCGTAAAGGTGCCGCTTTCTATGGTAAGTGTATCCTTGCACACAATGGCATCTTTAAAGTTTGAGTCAATGATCAGGGTACCGGTACCGGTTATCGTCAGGTCATCTTTTGAGAAGAGAGTGGCAGAAGGTTCTTCATTTTCTGCATCTTCATAGACATATTCGGAACCATCCGTCAGTTTATTGGTGGTACCGTCCATCAGTGTAATCTGTGTGTAGGGAGAATCTTTGATATATATGGCAGCTCCGTCAGTATTGGTTATGATGACACCATTCAGGACCAGTTCAACAGCTTCTTCTTCATCAACATTTATAATAACAAAACCACCGGTAAAGGTTCCGCTGAGCACATAGGTGCCGGAGGATTTAATTAATAAATTACCGTCCGACTCTTTGCAGCCGCTTCCGGTTATCGTTATATCACTGCCATTAAATGTAACGTAAGTAATGGAATCGTTTGTTTCTGTAATCTCTTCCTCATCAAAGAGAGTGCTGACTTCGTCGATGTCGTCAATCAACCCGGTAAGATCGGTTTCTCCGATTTCAATGTCATTGTCTACGGTGCTGACTGCCTCTTCTGTCAGTGCAGGAGTAGAGGTAGGAGCTATGGTTGCAGTTGTTGCAGCAGTATTCGAAGAAGTCCCGGATGCAGATCCATTCGCAGCCTGTGTATCGGGGATTTGTGTTACAGACTCTGTGGTTGAAGAGGCAGCATCTGAGCTTTCTTCTTCCATGCTATTATCTGTGGCAAGAGAAATATCTTGTTTTGAATCGGCAGCTAAGGTATCGGAATCATTCACTGCGGTTTCGTTGTCAGATGTTGAATCGGCAGTTGGAGTGATCTCGTCATCGGCGGTAGCCTTCGCTGTATCCTCTGTTGACGGTGTCACGGCCGACAAAACCTGTGTATCCATTGTTGAAGTGGTATCACCTTCTGCTTCTTTATAGTTCAGAATAAGAAAGGCTAATACAAATGCAATTAGAATTCCTGACATAATGATCAGACTCCATAGGATTCCTTTGTTCTTTTTCATATTCACCATCCATTCGCATAATAGTTTCTGTGGTTGATTGTAGGCAGTATTTTGGGTAAAATATTGTCGTTCCTGTGTATTTTCTGTGAAATATTGCAATTACGATAATCACGCTGATAAATAGCCTAAATGATTTGGCATTTTAAAACGTATACAGAGTGGAAGCTATGTGAATGCGGCGTATAAATGTAATTTTTTCCTTGTCAATCAATATACTGGAAGCAAAGAACGCAGGTGAATTTTATGATGAAATACTATCCCTTTGCTCTGATTTTGAAAAAATAAAAATAATTTAGAAAAATATAAAAAACTACTTGCCATACTACTGATATGACATTGTATAATAGAGTGAGATATGTTATAACGAAAGAAAATGGGAGGCAGTATGTCAAAGATTATTATTAATGAACCAGATAAGAAAATAATGCTAGGTGATCTTTACGGTCTATTCTTTGAAGACTTAAATCATGCGGCAGATGGCGGTCTTTATGCAGAGCTGATTCAGAACCGATCGTTTGAATTTCAGGAGATCGACCATCCGGAATATCACGCACTGACAGCCTGGGAAAAGGCAGAAGAATGCAGTGAAACGATAGACATTGGCAAAGCAAAGGCAGACACTGCGAAAGCAAACAGTACGAATACAGAAAGTACAAAAGCAGACCGCGCGAAGGATGACGATACCAGTACAGACGATACAGCGACGGCGCAGGTCATCTGGAAAATTGAGACCGCAGCCCCGGTCTCAGAAAAAAATCCCCACTATGTAACACTTACCATTACAGAAGATGGTGCAGGAAACGGTATTCGAAATACAGGGTTCACGCCCGGTATCGCCTTAAAGAAAGACGCTTCTTATCGTTTTTCCTTTTATGCAAAGAGAGAAAAGGATCACAGTCAGCCAGTTATTGCAGTGCTGGAGGGTCAGGACAAAAAGCAGTATGCATCCGTGGAGCTCTGTGTAACAGGCAGTGAGTGGGAACTTTATAGCGGTATTCTTACAAGCGCAGAGGAAGACCCTGCCGCAAGATTTGCCATATATGTCAGAGGAACCGGGGAAGTTTCTTTTGATTTTGTCTCATTGTTCCCGACGGATACATATCGTGGAAGAGAAAATGGATTACGTAAAGACATCGCAGAAATGCTTGCTTCCATGAAACCAAAATTCCTGCGTTTTCCGGGAGGCTGCTTAGTGCACGACGGTTCTCTTGACCCGGATGCCAGAAATTCCATGTATCGCTGGAAGAATACCATCGGGCCGCTTTGGGATCGTCCAGCCAGAAGAAATAACTGGCGTTATAATCAGACTCTTGGACTTGGCTACTTTGAGTACTTTCAGTTTTGCGAAGATATCGGAACGAAGCCGCTTCCGGTGCTCCCGGCTGCCTATGATCCACACCATAAACGCCTGGAACCACTTGATCAATTACAGCCCTGGATCGACGATGCCCTGGATCTAATTGAATTTGCCAATGGAGACGTGACGACAAAATGGGGTGCAGTCAGAGCATCGCTTGGACATCCAAAGCCTTTTGGACTTGAGTACGTAGGCATTGGAAATGAAGAAGTCGGTGAGGGTTTCAGAGAGCGGTTCCCTTACTTTTGCAAGGCAATCAAAGAGAAATATCCAGAGATCAAAATCATCGGAACCAGCGGACCTTTTGCAGCCGGCGGTGAATTTGACACAGAGTGGGCACAGGCTAGAAAAGAAGATGTTGCGCTGGTAGATGAACACTACTATATGGCACCGGAATGGTTTCTGGCACACCACCACCGCTATGATGATTATCCAAGAAAAGGTCCGAAGGTCTTCCTTGGAGAGTATGCATCGTGGGGGAATGAATATTACAATGCACTGATCGAGGCTTCCTATATGACAGGACTGGAGCGCAACGCAGAAGCGGTCGGACTTGCCTGCTATGCACCGATGCTTTGTAATGTGAATTATATCAACTGGCAGCCAGATATGATCTGGTTCAACAATCATGAAGTGTATGGAACTGCCAACTATTATGTACAGAAGCTATTTATGCATCATCAGGGTGACTGGCTGTACGACACTACGATGGAAGATTTTGAAGAACCAAAGACTCTGGATAAGCCAGTCAGCGGAGCAATCTGCCTGAGCAGCAGAGGTTCTGTGGCAGAATACAGCAATATTCTTCTTCGAAATAATATTACACAGGAAGAGATAAGCTTTGAAGATGTAAAAAGCAGCGCATCCGGAGCAGGCTGCAACCTTACAGAGAATGACTGGGAGCATTATACGCTGTCTTTTCATGCGAAGGAACTGGAAGGCATTCAGGGATTCCTGATCGAATTTGCGAAAAAGGATGACTGGAATCGATATTGTCTGGAACTGGGGGGCTGGCAGAATCAGGACGCAACCTTGCAGGAATTTGTAAATGGACGTAATATCTGTCTGATCCATGAGCTGTTTGAGGTAGAGAAGGACAGAGAATATGCCATTGAACTGACGGTGGATGGGTATGCTTTGTCAGCTAAGATCGATGGAAAACCAGTGATATCCACCAAGGTAAAACCGGTCGTAATCGAACCTTTATACTGCACAGCAAGCAGAGACGAATCTACACAAGAAACAATCCTGAAAGTAGTCAATGTGCAAAAGGAATCGGTAACGACGACTCTTGACCTGTCCGGAATTTTGCGCAGGGACACGAAAGATATTTCGGCTAATGCTGATTCCATAAACAATCAGAAAGTATCCGGAATGCTTTATGAACTCTCAGGCTATGAACTGAATGAAAAGAACAGCTTTGAACAACCGGAACGGATAAAACCAGCCGAACAGGAAGTGGAATTTGATGACGCAATATTTTCCTATGAATTTGCAAAAGAATCCATAACGATCTTTCGGTTAAAGTAAGATCTTTCGAAAAATTAGTAGAAACAATAACATGGAGGGTACACTAAAAACCCAAGGATAACTTCAGATTGAGTTTCCTGCGTATCTTCCTTTATGGTTTAAATTGCATGAAAATCATATAAAATTACTATTTACGGGAATTCAGCGAGACTATATAATGAGAAATGAATCTAAAGTATTTTATATTTATAAGAAATCTAAGGAGAAGGTTAAATATGGCAAAACTGTATATTAATCCAAATGTAAAAAAAGGTCATATCAACAAAGAAATCTATGGTAATTTTTCAGAACATCTGGGACGATGTATCTATGAAGGACTGTATGTTGGAGAAAATTCAGATATCCCGAATGTGAACGGCATGAGAATCGATGTCGTTACAGCTCTGAAGGAGATGGGGCTTCCCGTCCTTCGCTGGCCGGGTGGCTGTTTTGCCGATGAATACCACTGGATGGATGGTATCGGTGATAAGAGCAAAAGAAAGAAGATGGTCAACACGCACTGGGGCGGCGTTGTCGAAGACAACAGCTTTGGTACCCACGAGTTTTTGGAGCTTTGCAGACAGATCGGCTGTGAACCCTACATTAATGGTAATCTTGGCAGCGGAACCGTTCAGGAGATGTCAGAATGGGTGGAATATCTGACCTTCGACGGCGTGTCTCCAATGGCAGAACTTCGCAAGTCTAACGGCAAAGAAGATGCCTGGAAGGTAAAATACTTTGGCGTCGGCAATGAAAGCTGGGGCTGTGGCGGCAATATGACACCGGAACATTATGCGAACGAATACAGAAGATATCAGACCTACTGCCGTAATTATGGTGATAACAAGATCTACAAGATCGCCTGCGGACCGAATGTGGATGATTATAACTGGATGGATGTTGTTATGCGTATTGCAGGGCATCATATGCACGGCATTTCTCTTCACTATTATACACTGCCGACCGGAAACTGGAACGACAAAGGAAGTTCACTGGAGTTCAATGATAAGGAATGGTATGAGACCCTCAAGCGAACACTCTATATGGAAGAACTCGTAACAAATCATGATCACATCATGAGCAAGTATGACAAAGAGAAAAAAGTCGGACTTATCGTGGATGAATGGGGCACCTGGTATAATGTTGAACCGGGAACCAACCCGGGCTTCCTTTATATGCAGAGCACGATGCGTGATGCGGTTGTAGCAGGTATCAACCTGAATATCTTTAACAAGCATTGTGACCGTGTGAAGATGGCGAACATTGCGCAGCTAATTAATGTTCTTCAGTCTGTCATACTGACCGAAGGTGCAAAGATGGTGCTCACACCGACCTACCATGTATTCCATATGTATCAGGCGCATCAGGATGCTGAACTGATTGACAGTCACCTTGACGCAGAAATGATCGGTGTAGAAGAAAAGAACCAGGTTCCGAACCTTCATGAGTCAGCATCCGTTGGAAAAGACGGGAAACTTCACATTACAATCAACAATCTTTCTGTTACAGATTCTTATGATGTAGAAAGCTTGATTGCAGATACGAAAATCAAGACGGTAAAAGGTACGATTGTTACCGGAGCCATGGATGCTCACAATACCTTTGATGCACCGGATACGGTAAAGTGTACAGAATTTACGGACTTTACGGTTACACCAGAGGGAATTACCTTTAAAATCCCAGCTTGCAGCGTGCTGCATCTGGAAGTAGAACTGGCATAGAGATTACGCACTGTGGGACGTTTGAACGAAAACTTATAACAAATGAAAATGGTTACTGTAGATATTCCTTCGAATCCAATGCTACAGTAACCATTTTTATACAATTCTATTGTTTACAAAAGTGTCTATGCTGTAATGACGGTATAATTTCTAGTTGCTGACGCTTCTCCACAGCATCATTCCATCCTTGTATTCAATCTGAAGTTTCTTTGCATCGAGCATCCAGGAAAGATAGGAACGAACGGTGCTTCCTACAAGCACATACTGTGCAAAATTCATCGTAAGTTCATAGGTGGTAAAAAGTTTCTGCAGGATCTGTTCAAAACAAAGCGGTTCGTTTTTACAAAGCGTATGAATTTTTTCTTCGATTTCATGAACCTTATCAATGTTTAACTGCGCCAGAGGAGCTATGTTGTCTGTTACGGCTGCATGAGCAGGAACAAAGGCAGCTGCCTGCAGTGTTTTGACCATTTCTAACGTAGAAAGGTACGATGAAACATCATAGAGAAATCCGATCTGATATTTATCAAGGGTCTCTTTGCTGGATAAGCAGTCGGCCAGAAAGATAACATCATCCAAGGTCTTAAAACCTACCATGTCAAAAAAATGTCCGGGTAAAGAGAGAATGGACAGACCCTCTGGTAAAACTGCTTCAGACAGAAGTTCTGCTTTGCTTTCCTGCGCCATCAGAAATTTGTGGCGAAGCTCTGCGGGAGGAAAAGCGCCATACAAAAAAGAGGGTTCCAACACCGGATGATTCGTAAAATCGCACTCAATGCCCGGCGCATATATTGTACAGCCGGTCTGATCCTGAAGGTACTTATTCCCGCCGATATGATCAGCGTTGGAATGTGTGTTCAGGATAGAAGAAAGCTTCCAGTTATTCTGATCCAGATGTTGTCTAACCTTTCTTCCGGCATCCTTATCACTGCCGCTGTCGATCAGTGTTACCATGCCTGATGTGTGTTCAAAAAGACCGATCTTTGCCGGACTTTCAATATAATGGGTGTGACTGCCGATTTTTTTACATTCGTACATAATTGCCTCCGTGTCGTGTGTAGATCATAATAATATCATTCTATAGGATATGCTATGTATTTGATAATAGATTAATGCTATAATAATATCAATAATAAGATGATTTTTGTTCGTTGTTGACTGATTTTTACTATTGTATTGTCTGCATTTCATGCCATGACCAGAGAGGTGATTGCCATATGAAGACTTTTATGCATGAGTTCACGTCAAATGAAAATCTAACATCATTTTTAGATACAGACGAATTTACAACATTTCGTACAAAAGCAGAATCTATCCTTGTGCAGATTTTTACTGCAAAGAATGAAAAAGAGCTGCTTACTTCGATTATCGAAACACTTAAGAGCAGAATCCCGGACATAATGGTTGCTGGTACGACGACGGTTGGTGAAGTTGAAGAAGGAGAGCTAAAACTTGGAAAGATACTGCTTTCCTTTTCCCTTTTTGAGCAGACAAAACTCAAGAGAGTTCATTGCTGCTGTGACGACATTCAGGAAAATGAAGCAGGGGATATGATGATGCAGCAGATTCTGATGTCGGGAGAAAAGATAGCCGGTGTTATGATCTTTTCAACGCCCCTGACGGTCGATATTGCGAAAGTGTTTCAGCGAATGTCACGAAGTAAATTTGATTTCAAGGTATTTGGTGGTGGGGCTGGTATTTACGATGCCTCCAGAACATCTGCAATCTTCACAGAGAATCTATGGTTCGAGAAAGGACTTCTTGCTGTCATCTTTTTAGGAGATCAGCTTGTTATAGACTGCAGGTCGAACCTTGGATGGATGCCGTTAAGCCAGGAGATGACGATTACAAAAGCCGAAGGAATGGTAGTCCGGCAGGTTGACGATATCAATGGATTCGAGCTGTATCATAAGTATCTGGGTATTAAAAATGACAGTAATTTTTTTCAAAATGTTCTTGAATTTCCATTTTTAATCGAACGGGATGGTTATACCATCGCTCGCGTACCTTTTTTTGCACACGAAGATAATTCCATAGAATTTGTTTCGGATATACACGAAGGAGAGCGTTTTCGAATCGGGTACGGTGATCCGGATACCATGATTCAGAATTCGGAAGACATAAGAAAATCCATGCTGGAATTCCAGCCGGAAGCAATTTTTCTTTATGCCTGCATATGCCGAAGATTCTTACTGCAGACAGACGTGAACCGGGAGATTGTACCATTTAACTGCATAGCTCCGACCAGCGGTTTCTTCACTTATGGAGAATTCTACGCCACTAATAATGAGATTAAACTTCTTAATGCTTCTATTGTTGTCGTAGGAATGAAGGAACTTGGCAGCACAACTTCAGGACAAGAGCAGGACAGAAGCCTGTGCGCCCCGGTTTCGACAGATCTGTACAGTGATAAACATAACAGAATCATATCACACCTGCTTCACTTTATCCGGGTGTTGTCGGATGAGCTGGAAGACGCGAACAAAGAACTTGTCCGGTTGTCTGAGATTGATAAGACGACAATGATCTACAACAGACGCAAACTGGATGGAATACTGGAACGGGAGATGCAGCTTTGCAAAGTCCAGAAAACCAGGATGACCGTTGCCATTCTTGATATTGATCATTATAAGATCATCAATGATAAATATGGACATCTTACCGGTGATAAAGTTCTTGTAGAACTGGCTGAGCTTTTGCTTTCCTCCATACGCCGGAATGATTTTGTGGGAAGATGGGGCGGCGAAGAATTCCTGCTCATACTTCCGTTAGCGGATGTTTCCAGTGCACTTGGACTTGCAGAGCGTGTCAGAAAAGAGATTGAAGAGCACGTATTTAACGGAGATATCAAAGGTGGACTTCACCTGACCTGCAGTCTTGGTGTTGCTTCCTTTAAGCCGGATGACACAATGGATAGGTTGCTTGGCAGAGCGGACCGGGCCTTGTATGAAGCTAAGGAAAAAGGCAGGAACAGAGTTATGGCGGCAGATTAGGACTTTATACAGCACATGCCATATCAGGAGTATAATTTAACATAGATCCTTTTTGTGAAACGAAAAATTCCATAAGAAGGATCTTTCTTATAATTATTTTGTGAATTAACATTTCTGTAACATTTCGCAAATGAAATTCAAACAATGAATGATTATTCTTACATCAGCAATTGTATGAATGAGGATTGGGATGACTGATAAAGGAAAGCAATTGAAAAAGATTCGTACCAGGAATACGATATACCGCATGGAGCATTTGTATGGGAAGAAGCATGCTAGGTCACTGGCAATGACAGGAGCGGCAGCAGTTGGCGCGACACTGGCAGCAACCGGTAAACTGATCATGGGAATATTGGCACTTTCGTTCTTTGCCTGCGCCAATGCGTTTTACTCTTTTGGCATGATTGGTGCAAAAATCATAGCAATGTATGGTATGCAGAGAGCAGGAAACCCAAAAGAGCAATATCGGTATTACAGAATGTCCGGTGGGATTCTGGTGCTTTCCAGCCTGATTTACATCTTATACTCCATCCGGCTGTTCGAACATCCGATAAGAAACACATATCATGAGTTCCTGGCCATAGGAATTGCAGCAGTCACATTTTCTGAAATCGTGATAAACATGCGGGGGGTTCTGAAGACCAGACAGAAGGAGACATTACTTGTTCATGCCATAAAACGTATTAATCTTTCCGGTGCATTGATATCGCTTGTGCTGACACAGACTGCACTTTTATCTTTCACAGAGAAAGACACTGATCTTAATCGGATTTCGAGAGCAAATGGTACAATAGGCATTCTAATGGGAAGCATATCGTTTGTTCTCGGAATAATGATGATGACTATAAGAGCAAAGGCATTCGAAACAGATTCAATAAAAACAGAAGCTTCAGATACAGAGGTTTCAAAATAGAAGCAAAAGAACAAAGAACAAAGAACAAAGAACAGGAAGCATAAGAACCAGAGACAGAGGCAATAGAAAGAAACAAGGAGGGGGTACAGAAATGATTAATATAATTGTTGTAGAAGATGATGCCAAATTGAACCAGATCGTATGCAGATATCTGAATGACTGCGGATTTCATGCGACCGGTTGTCTGACCGCGAACGATGCATACGAGGAAATGTATAATAACATGGTTGAACTGATTATTTCAGATATAATGATGCCGGGGATCGATGGCTTTGAATTTGCCAGAACCGTACGCCAGGTCAATAAGACCATTCCGATTCTGTTCATGTCAGCGAAAGACGACCTGCCATCGAAACAGAAGGGATTTCAGCTTGGTATCGATGATTATATGGTAAAACCGATAGAACTGGATGAGCTATTGCTTCGGGTACGTGCACTGCTTCGCAGAGCAAATATTGAAATGGAGCGAAAGATCACGATCGGTAACCTGACATTGGACGCGGATGCAATCAGTGCGGTGATTGACAAAGAAGAGATACCGGTCACGACAAGAGAATTCAACATTCTTTATAAACTTTTATCCTACCCGAAAAAAACATTTTCAAGAGCCCAGCTGATGGATGAATTCTGGGGAATTGATACAGAGACAAATCTTCGTGCGGTTGATGTATACGTAACAAAGCTTAGAGATAAATTTTCGTCCTGCGATGGATTTGATATAGTGACGGTACGTGGAATCGGATATAAGGCGGTGCTTCGATGAGAGAGTGGCCAGACAGGTCAGACAGAAGAAAAAAGCTGGGAAACTGGCTCAAAATCTTCGTAATTACGCTGTTTTTTCTTGGACTTTTAACAACGATACAGATGCTGATCCTTGGTCAGTACATAAAATACCAGAATATATCGAAGGAGCACATCACAGCGATCGTTATCTTCTGGATTCTTTGTGCGGTCCTTTTTACCCTGATCACGACACGGCAGATCAATCTGTGGTATGACAGGCCGATCCGGGATTTTGCGAATGCAACAAAAGCAGTAGCCAACGGTGATTTCTCGGTTTATGTTGAGACGATTCATTCTGCTGACAAACTGGATTATCTTGATTATATGTTTATGGATTTCAACAAGATGGTTGAAGAACTGGGAAGCATAGAAACATTGAAAACAGATTTTATATCGAATGTATCCCATGAAATCAAAACGCCGATCGCCATCATTCAAAATTATGCGGAGTATCTGCAAAAAGACAATCTGACCGAGGAAGAGCGCAGGGAATATGCGGGCATCATTCAGAATACGACCAGACGATTGTCTGAACTGATCACCAACATATTAAAAATGAACAAGCTTGAAAACCAAAGCATTCAGCCGGCAGGAGCACTTTATGACCTGAGCCGACAGCTGACAGACTGTGTCATTTTGTTCGAGGAAATCTGGGAGAAAAAGCAGATCGATTTTGAAGCAGACATAGAAGATAAAGCAATGATCTTAGCAGATGAAGCACTTCTGGTACTTGTCTGGAACAATCTCTTATCCAATGCCATAAAGTTTACAGAACCCGGCGGACATATTCTTCTTCGGCAGATCAAAGAAGGGAATAACTATATCGTAACGGTATCCGACAATGGTTGTGGCATGACAGCGGAGGCAAAGAAACACATCTTTGATAAGTTCTACCAGGGAGATACATCGCATGCCGTCGAGGGAAATGGACTTGGACTTGCCCTGGCACTTCGTGTTCTGCAATTGCATGATGCAACGATAAAGGTTGAAAGTGAACCGGGGAAAGGGTCGGCTTTTACAGTAATCATTCCGGCAAATATAGAAATGATGAAATAATGAAATGATAAAATGATGAAATGATGAGATGAGGAAATGAGGAAATGATGAAATGATGGAAAAAGAACAACGGGAATTTATTGCATATGACTATAAACAGGTTCAGACACACCCAAATAAAAGTTCATTTATGATCGACAGTTATCAGAACTTTGGATGGACCTTGGATGAGAACGCAAAACCATCTTATCCCTCTTCCGGTCCGTCCTTTAAGACCGTGCTTCGCTTTAAGAGAGACCGAAAAATTATGAATAAAATGGAGCTGACACGATTGCAGCGTAATTTTGAATTCTGCCTGAAAGAGATAGAACATCTGGAGCAGTCAAAAACATCAAAAGCAACGATGCTCTCTCTTATTGTGGGGATTGTTGGAACTGCCTTTGTGGCAGGTTCGGTTTTTCTGATTACAGCGCAGACGCCCCATATAATCTTTGGTATAATCATGGCAGTTCCTGGATTTCTTGGATGGATCATTCCTTACTTCCTATATAAAACTGAAGTGGCGAAGCGAGTTGAGGTAATAGAACCGCTGATTGAAGAGAAGCAGGATGAAATCTATGCAATATGTGAAAAAGGAAACAGGCTGTTGGAGTAATCAAACAATGATATAGGCTGAGGATAAGCAACCTCTGAATACGTATCAATGGTATTTTTACAGATTGTAACACATTTTTAGGAAAGCCCGGCACAGCGTGCCTCAATCAATTCCACCAGTTTATTTTTCTCCTTTTGTGAGATCCATTCACAAAGTCTTGCGGCGGCAATCGGCAGTTCCCATTGTTCAATCTCTTGTTTTGTATGACCTGTGATTGAAAGATATTCTTTTAAATAGATCTTATGGATGTGACGTTGTACGAGTGAAATCAGCAGGCGAACAAAACCAGGCAGATGTTCAACGTTTCCATACCGCATGATCAGACTGGTCCGTGCCACATCGGCACATTCATCGCCGTATCCGGCTGTCATCCAGTCAAGTATATAGACATCCTCTTCTTTGAGCATCAGATTGCCGGGATGAAAATCCATGTGACACAGAGAGTTACCATCCGGCAATGTTTGCAGATACCTTTGTATGAATTCGGTATCTTCAGCAGACAGAATATTATTGTGTGAGATTTGAGATGATAATAGTTCCTTAACGCTTTTTATATCCGGTGGGACAGGACGATGTATGTTCGCATGCGTACGTGCAAGATCTTTAGAATATTCATTCATCGTAAAAAGATGAGTCAGCATCAGTTTTAGCATGCTGGTTCCATGGACTTCCTGATAAACGATACCTTTGCGATCGTTTACGGATATCATTTCAAAAGCTCTTGGCACGCATCTCAAGATTTTTTGGATATGAAGGTTGTTGTTATATTCCTGTATGATAGCTGCTTCATTCAGGGATGTGCGAAATAATTTTACGATTCTTTGGTCTTCGATACGGTATATTTCTGCCGTGTTCCCCTGACCAATCAGGTTTTCTTTCTTTAGCTTCATTATAACTCCCATTCTTACGCCTATTCCAGCGCATATTGATGTAAAATAACTTTGGTAACGTTCATTCACACAGTTATAAGGAAAAAGTGCTTCCGCCTCCCAATCCCTGCGCGATATCAATGATTTTTTCCATTATATAGGATGAAGCAGCGTGTTTTCATTAAGAATGAATTAATATTTCTCAAACACTATGAAAACATTTCGTAAATAATAGTCTGGTAAAGTACAGATAGCAGAAGACAAGTAAGAAAGTATATAAGAGCAGGGAATGCAAGATGTTTGGAACAGAAATTTTCGCTGTCTGTCAGCAGCGGGAAAATTCTCTATGTGTCCTTACAATCACAGCCGGAATGGAAGGAGAAAATGTATGGCAAGATCAAGAGCAGCAGCTACAAATAAAAAATTTGAGAGAGTGATACGAAAAGGTTACAAGTCGATTGAAAATGGTGTAGTAGGCGGTTATAAGAAAATGGAATCCGGAGTAGTGTATGTTTTTTCAAAGGTAACAGATCACTTTGTGGACCTGTATCTGACGAACGAAGACGAAACAGTAGAGCAGGCGAAGAAAAGACTTCGTGAAACTCAAAAAAATCGTATGAAAATGTAAAAATAAGTCGTTCTAATATTGTATTTTAGAATTCTCATTGCCTGCTGTACAAACCTCCGTTATAATGAAAGATATATTTTCATTGTTGCGGAGGTTTTTCATGGAGTATAAAATTATAGCCCTGCCAAAAGAAACATGGAAAGGTAAGATCCTTCCCATGGGGTATACAACGAATGAGTATTTTGATCTTGAAATGCAAAAGTATGAGAATGGATATACAGTCAATATCGTAAAAAAGGCATTTAGCCACCCGGTCACACATACACCAGAAGAATATGATTATCCGGATAAGTTATACGAAGATCATTGGGAGAAAGCCTATGCATGGGGTGTTTTGAAGGAGAATGAGCTGATTGCCGCGATAGAGACAGCACCCGAAGAATGGACGAATCGTCTTCGTGTTACGGAGTTATGGGTCGCAGAGGAACACAGAAGAAAGAAAATCGCACATCGCCTGATGGCAATTGCAAAAGAACAGGCCAGGAGAGAACGAAGAAGGGCTATCATACTTGAAACGCAGTCCTGTAACACAGATGCTATTTCATTTTACGAACAGGAGGGGTTTCTGCTGATTGGATTTGACTCCTGCTGTTACCAAAATGATGACGTGGCAAGAAAAGAAGTCAGACTTGAACTGGGTTTTTTGTTACCACGGAAACAAAAAGTTACCAGAGACGAGATCGAGATTCGGATGGAAACAAAAGCAGACTGGTACGAGACCGAATTAATGACACAACGTGCTTTTTGGAACAAGCACCACCTTGGCTGTGACGAACATTATCTGGTACATAAATTACGTGAAGACGAAGCATATCTGCCAGAACTTAGCCGGATAGCTGTGAAAGACGGTAAAGTAATTGGCTGTATTCTCTGCTCGAAAGCATATTGTATTGAGGAGGGAGAGAGGAAGACAGAAAACGCTATCCTTACGAATACAAATGAAATCAGGCATGAACTGATTACCTTTGGACCCTTATGCGTTGATCCCAAATGGCAAGGGTGTGGTGTAGGGGAATTACTGCTTCAGGAGACAAAAAGGCTGGCCTTAGATATGGGATACCCTGGTATAGTGATATTTGGGGAGCCTGATTATTATCCAAGACTTGGCTTTAAGACCTGTGATTCTTTTGGTATTACGACCAGGGAAGGAAAGAACTTTGATGCATTCATGGGATATGAACTAAAGGAAGGTTCTATGAAGAATATAAAAGGAAAATTTTATGAAGCAGAAGTCTTTGAAAACCTTGCAAAAGAAGAAGTGGAAGAATTCAATAAAAAGTTTCCGCCTCTTGAAAAGATGAGATACCCGGGTCAGTGGGACTAAGCAGAAACGCTGCATTTTGTGGATAGTAAGAAGAGCAGTGCTGATAAAAGGAATGGAAACATCGGAACACTTATTCAATGGAAGGGAAGGAGAAGCTATGGAGAAAAGATATGAATTCGGGGATTTTATTGATATTTTATCGGTGCTTCGATCAGAAGACGGGTGCCCTTGGGACAGGGAGCAGACACATAGCTCTTTGAAAAAATGTCTGCTTGAAGAATCTTATGAAGTGCTGGAAGGAATTGACCGATTAGAGCAGACAGGAAATTCGTCCAATCTTAAGGAAGAACTGGGAGATGTTCTTTTGCAGGTCGCGCTCCATTCTCAGATTGCAAAAGAAGAGGAATTATTTACAATTGATGATGTAATTCAGGAGATATCAGAGAAAATGATACGTCGCCATCCTCATGTTTTTGGCGATGATGATATTCAACAGTCCGAAATTGTGCTCGAACGCTGGGAAGATATCAAAAAAGCGGAAAAGGAAATAAAAGAAGAAGCGGATACCCTGCGAAACATACCCAAAGCATTTCCGCCGATTCTTCGTGCGAATAAAGTGATAAAGAAGGCAGAAAAATTATATGGTGAGAAACTGGT
The DNA here is from genome assembly GCA_003249225.1 of Clostridia bacterium. Classification (GTDB taxonomy): domain Bacteria; phylum Bacillota; class Clostridia; order Lachnospirales; family Lachnospiraceae; genus SZUA-448. The sequence continues at coordinate 88,425 of QKJQ01000018.1, forward strand.
TCCGGAGATTTTGAGGAATGATGTAATTATGGAAGCGGATCAGCTCCAGGCATGCTGCGGTATGGATAACAAAGAAGAAATGGAGCAGATTATCGGTGAGATGTTCTTTATGCTTACGAAACTTTCAAGAGCCTATGGAATAGACCCGGAAAATGCAATGGAAGAAGCAACGAATCGATTTATTGAACAGTTTGAAAAACCATAATCCCGATATATAGTAAAGTTCATAGAAGGTCAGGAGGTCATTATGTTTTCCAGTAAGATATTCAGAAATCTTTTTTTCTCCTATATTATTATTATCTTTGTCTGCTTGTTTGTATATACATCTCTGATCTTATACGAGAATCATATCATAAACAATGAGAGGACAACAAGAGAGAGTGAGATCATTACCGATGAAATGAACAGCATTTTAAAGGAACGATTTCTTTATGCCCAGAATATTGTTCTGGACCTGAATAATTCTTCAACGCTCAAACAACTCTACTTTAGTATTGTTACAAACGAGCAGCTGAATTCTTATGATTTACTGTCCATTACAACGGAACTTCAGATGAAGCAGTCTTCGAGCCGCCTGATGATTGATGAAGTACTGATCTTCATGAATTCAGGCAATAAAGCTTATTCAAGCAGCGGGGGCGTAATCAATCTTCAGGATACCTACCAAAAGCCAGCGGCAGGTTTCCCAAGCTTTATGGTATCGACTGTGAAGGAGCTGTTTGGGCTTGAGAACAGCGAGCGTTACTCTTTTAGCAGGAAATATCTGATATACTGCGATGAATACACATATCAGGAAGGCAGTAAGATTGGAACAATTGGTATATTATTCAACATTACAACACTGAAAGAAGATATCGAAAAGCTGCTGGATGATGGTTATGGCGTGACGATTTTTCTCGATGAGGAAGAGTTGTTCTCCATCGGGGAGGTAACAAAGATCGAGTATACGAAAGAATCCGAGGAACTTCCGGGCATAACGGTCACCTTATATGCACCGGAGCATACAAATTTAAACCAGAATACGCTTTTGTTTTTTATGCTGGGCACGATTTCAATCTTCTCTGTGTTATTCATTCTGCTGGCCTATCGTATATCAAAAAAGTATTATCAGCCAATCGATACGATTGAGCATATGGTAATGCTTCAAAGTTCAAAAAATGCAGAAGGGGAAGCCGCAAAAAGTGCAGCCAGTGCAGAAGTTGGTGAGATGGAATCCATCATACAGGGTATATCCAGTCTGATCGGTGAAAAGAATAAATACCAGGAAAAGATGCTGATAATATCACCCTATGCGCAGACTGGTATGCTGCATGGTGTTCTGACCGGGAACATGGAAAGTGATTCGATCCGGGTTCTGACGGAAGAGAACTATCTGGATCTGATCAAACCATTCTTTATTGTTTCAATTGTTAACTTTGCCTATGGAACACCACCGGATAAACTGCAGGAACACCAACAGAGGATGTCCGATCTTTTTAAAATGATATGTACCGTCTTTTCGACCGATGAACTTCATCTGGTTTATTACAACCGTGATCTGTACAATGTATATCTGATTGCAAACAGTGAGAACGATCATCCACTGGATGAACTCTTCTATCAGATTCAACGTTATATCAGCGAATCACTGTCAGGGAATGACTGTATCGTAACGATCGGAGTAGACGAAGTTAAGAATGATATCGGTGCCTTACAGGATGCCTGTGAAGGAGCTTTGCTTGCACTTGATGAAATGATGATCAATGGCCGCGGTGAGGTATATTTTTATGATACAAGAAAATCAAACCAGGCAGATTACTATTTTCCAAAGAATTTCACGGAAAAACTGATCAAGGTACTCAAGAAGGAGCAGAAAGAAGATATCCGTCAGATGATGGCCGACATCTTCGAAAAGAACTGGACCCTGGATGGCAGTCCTGAGATGTACCATGCACTCGTGGATGAACTGCATCTCTCTGTTATTAAGTCTATCAAGGAAGTAACCGATCTGAATACAACACATATCAGTGTAGAAAAGATTAGGTCGTTCGCTACACTGGAAGAGATTTTTCAGTATTATGAGGCGGCATTGAATTCGGCAATACAGTCGATTACGCAGGCAGATGAAGAAAAGACACAGTACAATCAGATGGAGGAGGAAATCTTAAAATTCATTGAAGAACATTACTGTGAACCGGAAATGTCCCTGCAGCTGTTGATTGACACCTTTAATGTGAGTAGTAAATATCTGTCACTTTTTTGTAAGAATCACTACGATACAACATATCTTCAATATATACAGAACAAAAGAATAGAAAAAGCACTGGAATTAATGCGCTCGAAACAATATTCATTATCACAGATCAGTCAGATATGTGGGTATACCAATCAATTAACGTTTCGAAGAAATTTTAAATCTGTCACCGGTGTAAACCCCAGTGATTTCAATGATTCAGAAGAATAATAAAAAATGATGCATGTCAAGATATGCATCATTTTTTTCTGCAAATCCGACAAAAATACTGTAGAAAAAAATGATGCTTTGCATGAATGTGTGTATCATGTATGATAACCGTGTGCTTAATGAACAAAAACTATACGATATGCACTATAAGAGTGTTGCGTGTTGATTGTAATAAAAAGGCACAGAATCGTAGATGTGAAGGATAGCAATTGTAAGATTGAACACCGGAGGTAATCATGCTCACCCCTGGTGATCATGCTCACCCTAGTGAACATGAAAGAAATAGACAGTTCTTTCACAAACAAGTTTGTATCTCGCGTATCTCCGCTCGTTCAAACTTTAAAATGCAAATAAAAACAACGCAGGAATGAGGAAAAGAATGAAGGCACAAAAAGTAAAACAAACAAAAGAAGAGAGAAGAAAACTTCTTCGTAAAAACCTGTACAAAGATAAGTATCTGCTGCTAATGATCATTCCAGTAATCATATACTATCTGATCTTTTGCTATGTTCCAATGACAGGTCTTGTTATGGCATTTAACAAGTATCAGATGGGTTCGGGACTGAAAGGAATCTATACCAGTGAATTTGTTGGACTGCGATGGTTCCAGCAGTTCTTTCAATCGATTTATGCGTGGAGATTAATACGAAATACTTTTTTGCTGTCTTTCTTTTCTCTGATTTTTGGCTTTCCGATACCGATTCTGTTTGCAATTGCAGTTACACAGATCCGTAAAAAATGGCTTCAGAAGTCGATTCAGGTCTCCACATATCTGCCATACTTTATTTCAACTGTCGTTGTATGTGGTATGATCATCAACTTCTTATCTCCTTCCGATGGTATCATCAATATGCTGTTGAACAAGATCGGAATTGACAGCATCAATTTTATGAGCCTGCCGCAATGGTTCCGTCCAATCTATGTTATCTCAGGATCCTGGCAGAGTTTTGGATTTAACTCGATTATTTTCGTAGCTGCCATAATGGGAATATCACCGGAACTGTATGAATCCATGAGGGTGGACGGCGCAAATAAACGACAGCTGATCTGGCATCTGGTACTGCCCGGTATAAAACCAACCATCATTCTTCTTCTGATTATGACGCTGGGAAGCCTGATGAATGTCGGATTTGAAAAAGTATATCTTTTATATAGTGCACCCATCTATGAAACTTCCGATGTTATACAGACTTATGTTTATCGTCAGGGTATTTTGAACAACAATTACAGCAGTGCATCTGCGGTCGGACTCCTAAATTCCATGATCAATTTCTCTATTGTCTTTGTTGCAAACCGAATGAGCCGTAAACTTACCGATACGGCTATCTGGTAAATGGAAAGGAGTTCATCATGAAACAATTCATCAGAGAGTCCTTCGGGGACAAAGTATTTGATACCATCATTACCATATTTATAGGATTTGCAGTAATTGTCTGCGTATATCCCTTCCTCTATGTGGTAAGTATTTCGATAAGTTCCGGAGAAGCCGTAAACAAAGGATTGGTCTATCTTTTCCCTGTTGATCTTGATATATCCGCTTTAAAAATCGTATTAGGATATAAGCAGCTTTGGGTATCGTATGGGAACTCGGTTTTTTATACAGTAGCAGGAACAACACTTAACATAGTATTTACTTGTCTTGCGGCATATCCACTTTCAAGAAAACGATTCTTTCTTCGCAGAAAGATGAATTTCCTATTGGCCTTTACCATGTACTTTTCCGGTGGTCTGATTCCGACTTACATCGTTGTTACCGGGCTTGGATTATATGATACAAGACTTGCCATGCTTCTGCCTGTTCTGCTAAGTGCATACAACGTAATGATCTGCCGGTCTGCTTTTGAATCAATTTCGGAAGAACTTTTTGAAAATGCAGCGCTGGAAGGAGCCAATGACCTTATAATCATGTCAAAAATCGCAGTTCCACTGATCAAACCGACTCTCGCAGTGCTGACACTTTACTATGCGGTTGCCAGATACAATGACTTCTTTAATGCTTTGCTTTACATCAGTAAGAAAAATCTCGAACCATTGCAGCTGTTCTTACGACGGATCCTGCTGACCTCTTCCATGGAGATCATGCAGACGACGGGAGTTGATATGGCAGCAGCCAGTCAGTCTACGATATCGGTTCGTTATGTATGCATTGTGGTATCCGTCGTACCGATTATTATGATTGTTCCGTTCATTCAGAAGTATCTGGTCGAAGGAACCATGTTAGGATCCGTAAAAGGATAAATCAGGTATTACTTTGCTGCGAAAGCAGCAGTGAATACAATATAAATTCAGGAGGTATTTTATGAAAAAGATAGTGATAGCAGTTATTCTATTGGCACTTATGGTATCAACGTTTGCAGGCTGTGGAAGCACGAACAACACGAGCAGCACAACCTCAGACAATGTTACAGCAGAGGCAACAAAAGCGGCGGATCCTACAGCAGGAGGGGCTGCTGAAAGCGATGCATATACAGGAAGTGCGCCGATTACAACAGAAGCAGGACAGTCACTCAAGATTCTTGCTCAGACATCAAATTACACGAACGTTGACATTACAAATGCTGAAATCGTTAAAAAAGTCATTGCAGATGCCGGAATCACCGTTGAATGGCAGCTCGTTGATTACACAAACTATAAGGATTCCGTAGCTCCGATGCTTTCAACCGGATCGGTGGATGCAGACATTGTTCTTCTCCCGGACCAGGATCCGAATCAGGTCTATCTGAAATCAGGCATGTTCGTTGCACTGGACAACTATTTTGATTCTATGCCTAACTTTACAAAATGGCTTGATGAAAATCCGGTCATCAAAGCAGAGCTGACAGCAGAAGACGGACACATCTATTATGTACCGGGTACCAATGTAGGCAAAGATTATCAGCCGGTTCTTATGTTCAACCAGGTATGGCTTGATAAAGCAGGTAAGACAGCACCAACGACACTTGATGAATTTGTTGAACTTCTTCGTTATTATAAAGCAAATGACATGAACGGTGACGGAGCGTTGACAGAAACACCGATGAGCATAATGGCATCCATGCTTCCTTATATGTTCGGACCTGCCTTTGGACTTGATCTTGTAAGTGGCTTCCAGGTAGATGCAAATGGAACTGTATTCTATGCTTATGCAGATTCAACGAACTACAAGAATTATCTTACTTTCCTGAACAGTTTATACACAGAGGGTCTGCTTGAAATCGAGTACTCCTCCTTAACAAGAGATCAGGTCATTGAGAGAATGTCAAATGATATGACAGGTGTTGCCTTTGATTACAGCTGGGCAATGTCCATGATGTACAGCAATGTTCTTCCTTACTACGATGGCACAGCAGCAACTGCATTTGTAGGAGCGGCTCCATTGTCCGGTGAGTACGAAGGTTACTACGTTGGACGTGTGGAACTTGGTAATATGTTCGGTGTTAACTCCGATTCTTCCAACATTGAACTTGCCTGCAAATTCCTTGATTATGCTATGAGCGAAGGATGCCAGACCATGTACCAGTGGGGTATTGAAGGAGAAAGTTACACCGTCGATGCAAGCGGCAACAAGAGTTATACAGAACAGGCAAGTGATAATGACTGGTTACAGCAGCTTGGTATAAATCCAGCCTTTGTGTTCCCTGCACAGCAGTCCGTTGCTTCTACCGATGCACTCGTTGCTGACTGGCATGCACAGATCAACAAAGAGCAGGAACAGTATGTAAAAGATCCATGGCCATTTATCTATGCTACTTCAGATGAATCCGATACCATAGCTATGTACATGACAGACATTCAGACCTATGTTGATGAGAATACAGCAGCGTTCATTACAGGAACAAAGTCACTCAGTGATTTTGACAGCTATGTTTCCGGTTTGAATTCGCTGAATCTCTCCGCCGTATTGACTGCAAAGCAGACACAGTACGACCGTTACGCAAGCGCATTAAAATAACATGAAGCTGTAAGTAATATAGCTGCATAGAGAAAATCCAGAGAGCGCGCCTCATTCTGACTTAAAAAAGTTGGTTTGTGGTGCGCTTTTGCTATGGAAAGAGCAGGGCAGGTGATTCGAAAGATAAAAGCAGGAATGAATGCAAAGTATAGTCTTTCCTCTTGTATTTTTTATAAGAAAGAATATAATAAAAGAGAAGGGGTTTGCAACCGGTTTCATAACTGAAATCAAACGAGGATAATGAATGGGAAAGCGGGTGTGGTGCAGTATGAAAAAACTAAAAAAGCAACTTATTGTTCTGGGGGTTGTCCTGGCAATGATCGGCGTGACAGCCTGTGCTAAGAATGCAGACAATGCAGCCGGCGGAGCTTTGAATGCAACCGAAAGCACAACAGGAAACACATCTCCAGATGTTGGTGATGTGAAGGCAGACACAGATACTGAGGAGGTGAACAGTAATCTTATGGAGAATGTAGTTACCGTTAATCCAGGGGAAGCTTCCCCATTTAACAATGGAGAATTTGAAGGCTGGGGCACGAGCCTTTGCTGGTGGGCAAATCGAATCGGATACAATGATGTGCTGACCGCAGAAGCTGCCAAGCTTTTCTTTGATGAAGAAAACGGACTCGGTATGAACATTGCAAGATTCAATATCGGTGGTGGAGATGATCCCACGCATGATCACATAACCAGAACCGATTCCATGATGCCAGGTTACTTGGTTCTCAATGAGACGACCGGTGAATACGAATACGACTGGACAGCAGATGAAAACCAGAGGAATGTTCTCCTTGCGATCAACGATGTGTGTGATGGTCTGATTGCGGAAGCTTTCTCCAACTCACCGCCGTACTTTATGACAGTCAGCGGATGTTCTTCCGGAAATGAAAGCGCATCACAGGACAACCTAAAAGAAGACAGCTATGGTGATTTTGCAGACTACATGGTAGAAGTCATGCTGCATTATAAAACAGAATGGGGCATCGATTTTCAGAGTGTCGATCCAATGAATGAGCCCGATACCAAATACTGGGCTGCTTACAGCAACAAGCAGGAGGGGTGCCATTTTTCCTCCGGAGATTCTCAGTCCAGTATCCTGACAGAGATGGCAAGAGCGTTGGAAGAGAAAGGTCTGACCGATGTTGTTCTTTCAGCATCCGATGAAACAAGCATTGACACGGCAATCACCAGCTTTCAAAAGTTATCGGACGAAGCCAAAGGTGTCATCAGCAGAATTGATGCACACAGCTATGGTGGCGCAATGCGCGGTCAGCTGCAAAGTCTGGCCGTCCGTAATGAAAAGAATCTCTGGATGTCCGAAGTGGACGGCGGTGATGTTCTTGGAGAAAATGCAGGTGAGATGGGGGCTGCCCTCTGGCTGGCAGACCGTATCATTGATGATATGAACGGACTGATGCCATCAGCATGGATACTCTGGCAGGCAATCGACAGTCATATATCCTCGGAAGGTTATCTTGGAAGAACTGACACTGGAATGGTCAATACGAATGGCGGATACTGGGGTCTGGCTGTAGCCAATCATGATACGAATGAGATCGTTCTGACGAAGAAATATTATGCGTTTGGACAGTTTTCAAGATATATCAGACCAGGCTACACAATTATTGCTTCGGATAAATACTCATTGGCGGCATACAGTGCCAAAGAGCAAAAGCTGGTTATTGTAGCTGTGAACTACGAAGCAGACGATATGGGAGTAACATTTGATTTAAGCGGATTTACATCCATTGGGGAAAGCGCGCAGGTGATTCGTACCAGCGGAAGCATGGAAAGTGGCGAGAACTGGGCAGAGCTTCCGGCACAGGGAACACAAGCTCATGCACTCAATGTATACCTGAAAGGAAATTCCATTACGACTTATGTGATTGAGAATGTGGTACAGTAAGAGCAAAATTCCAAGGAATAGAACAAAAAGGAATAGAAATTTAAGGCATAGAGCATCAGGGAAGAGAACCCCGCACATTGACAGCAAAAAAAAAGGACAAAAAGAAAAAGGGCTGTGAAAAATGATCTCTCATTTTTCACAGCCCTTTTTCTTTTATCTTACATGGAAGATAGTTCGTTCTACGTTTCCTTCAATTAAATCCTTTAAGCGGTATTTTGAATGACCAATGATAACCGTGGTTCCATTCTTAATTGGTTCTGAGATGAAGTCAAGCTTGGCACGCATTCCATTTGCACCTTGTCTGCTGGCACCAACACAGCATTTTTTTAAATTATCCATAGTATCGAGCAGTTCGTGGACATCTTTGCCAGTTACCTCACTGATTAAGGAGGAAGGATCCTGGGGGTCTTCGAGCAGACCGACTGCAGATGTCAGAATGACCAGATACTTTGCTTTCACAAGGGTAGCGATTTCGGATGCGGTCTCATCGTTATCAATGCATTCTACGACTTTTCTCTGATGCTGACGCATGTTGATCAGTTCCATCTTTCTTGTCTCTGCATTGCTGACGGAGTCATTGTAATTAACGATCGGGATCGCATTCTGTTTGATGCTGTCCAACAGCAATTGTTTTATAAAATCCCTTTTCTCCGGTTCATTAAAATGCTGATGTTCTACGAGCACCTGTCGTACTGAATAGGAAGGGTGTATGAACTTACGGTAATTCTCCATAACGATCCCCTGACCCTGTGCAGCATAGCAGGCATTGATTTCTATGGGATTTGTGGCTTTGATTTCTTTCCCGCCATTTCTTTTTATATAATCCAGACGGCCTATCTCAACGGCACCTGAGCTGATCCAGATGGTTCCGGGCTTCAATTCAGAACCGACCCGGCTGAATACATTATAATCTATATCATACTCGTCTCGGCGTATCAGCGCCATAGAACCGATCTTTCCGACTAATTCACAATCGAACATAACTGCCTCCAAAGTAAATAGATCTTGCTGTTATAACTGGTATGTTCTTTTCATACCTTGAAAAACGTTGATAACAAACAAATACAACGGTTCTATTATACTCTTTCGGGATGGGAAGTCAATTTATTCTTTGCAGGGTGAATGACAGCATTGTGCGAAGTCAGAAGTAGTATTTAATTACATTTCCTGTTCTGGCACTCTTTGCGGTGTTATGCATAGGAAGGAGAGGGAAGGTATCGATTTGATGCGATTCCTACAATAGAGCCAGAGCCACCGCCAATCTTTTTCATAGCCTGTAAAAGGGATGGTATCACATAGAAAAAACATAAGAATTAGTACAAATCTGTCACAGCATGTGCCATTTGGACGGCATCCTGATAAGAAATTGATGCTGGTCCCATAGAACGTATGGTATCAAGCGCCTGTTTTAGGTTACTGGAATTGTTATATCCGTTTGCAATTGCAAGTTTATAATTTTTTTCTGAAATATCATGATTCCCAAGTATGGCATGAACCAAAGAATTGTTTCCGAGAACCGTAGGATGTACTGGCTTAAACTCTATAGCCCTATTCAAAAAATCAACAGCTTTTTCAGGACTTTTTGCCTTGATATGAGAGACGGCCATATTATTAAGAGCAGCCAGACTTTCATTTTTCTGTTTACTGGCTTTTAGAAAGCAATCAAATGCTAAAGCTGGTTCTCCCTGTTCATCATATTGAATCCCAAGATTTATTAATGCTTCTGTAAAGTCAGGTTCTTTAGCCAAAGCTTTACTGTACTTGTTTATTGCTGCTTTCGATTTATTAATATACATAAAGCAGTTACCACTGAAATATTCAAGGATAGCCTGATCTTTTGAGGATTCGTCCAATTCTAAAGCTTCTGAGAAATATAATATTGCTTGCTGATACTGCTTTTTGTAATAATAACTATATGCCTTTGCAAATTTTTTTAAGACTTTTTTATTTGATTTGAAGAAATTACTTTCGTAATAATTAAATTCGGTTCCTGTATATGTTGTATCTATAGATATTTTGATTTTATGAAGTACATAAAGACACCTTCCAATGTAAACAAGCATAAAGATGAGCGATACAAGTAGTTTTGATAAAATAGAAAACACG
>QKJQ01000032.1 GCA_003249225.1 Clostridia bacterium
CGTTGCTGCGGTTAAAGATGCAACACCTGGCGGTGTTGTTAAGAAAGGTGACGTTGTAAAGGCAGTTGTTGTTCGTACGAAAAAAGGAGCACGTCGTAAAGATGGTTCCTACATAAAATTTGATGAGAACGCTGCTGTAATAATCAAAGAAGATAAAAATCCAAAGGGAACACGTATTTTCGGACCTGTAGCAAGAGAGCTCAGAGAAAAACAGTTCATGAAGATCGTTTCCTTAGCACCGGAAGTATTATAAGGAGGTATCGACTATGGCAACATTAAAAATTAAAAAGGGCGATACCGTTCAGGTAATTGCCGGTAAAGATAAGGGCAAGTCTGGTAAAGTAATTCAGGCTGCCAATGGTAAAGTGCTTGTTGAAGGTGTAGCAAGCGTTGTAAAACACACAAAAGCAAATCAGAAGAACCCAAAAGGTGGAATCACACACCAGGAAGCTATGATTGATGCATCCAACGTTATGTATTTACATAAAGGAAAGCCTACCAGAATCGGTTTCACAACGGTTGATGGGAAAAAAGGACCTAAGAAGGTGCGCATCGCAAAAACAACCGGTGATGTAATCGACTAATTCTAGGAAGGAGGATATATACGTTGACTCGATTAAAAGAAATGTATTTAAACGAAATCACAGACGGTATGATAAAAGAAATGTATTTAAACGAAATCACAGACGGTATGACAAAGAAGTTCGGTTATACGAACGTAATGCAGGTACCGAAGCTGGATAAAATAGTGATCAACATGGGTGTTGGCGAAGCAAAAGAAAATGCAAAAGCACTCGAAACAGCTGTTAAAGATATGGAAATTATCTCTGGACAGAAAGCGATTATTACAAAAGCGAAGAAATCAGTCGCTAACTTCAAACTTAGAGAAGGCGTTGCCATCGGATGTAAAGTAACATTACGTGGCGATAAAATGTACGAATTTGCAGATCGTTTAATCAATCTTGCATTACCTCGTGTACGTGACTTCCATGGAGTAAACCCAAATTCCTTTGATGGCAGAGGAAATTATGCACTTGGTATCAAAGAGCAGTTGATTTTCCCTGAAATCGAATATGATAAGGTTGACAAAGTAAGAGGTATGGATGTTATCTTCGTTACTACTGCAAACACAGACGAAGAAGCACGTGAACTGTTAACACTGTTCGGTATGCCGTACAGCAAGAATTAGAAGGAGGGAATTTCATGGCTAAATTATCAATGAAACTGAAAGCACAGCAGACTCAGAAATTCTCAACCAGAGAGCACAACCGTTGCAAAATTTGTGGACGTCCGCATGCATACCTTAGAAAATACGGTATTTGCAGAATTTGTTTCCGCGAATTGGCTTATAAAGGTCAGATTCCTGGAGTGAAGAAAGCAAGCTGGTAGTCAATTGGTAGAAACTATAAGGAGGTAAATGTAATGACAATGAGCGATCCGATTGCAGATATGCTTACAAGAATCCGTAATGCAAATACTGCAAAACACGATACAGTAGATGTTCCTGCATCAAAAATGAAAACAGCTATCGCAGAAATCCTTGTAAAAGAAGGTTATATTAAAAGCTTCGAAGTTGTTGATGTTGAAAATTTTAAAAACATTCGCATCACCTTAAAATACAATAAGAATAAGAGTGAAAAAATCATTACTGGCTTAAAGAGAATTTCCAAACCGGGACTTCGTGTATATGCTGGTAAGGATGAACTTCCAAAGGTACTTGGTGGCCTTGGCGTAGCGATTATTTCTACAAACAAAGGTGTTCTGACAGATAAGGAAGCAAGACTCCAGAATGTTGGCGGAGAAGTATTAGCATTTGTATGGTAATAGTAGAATTGGTAGTGCGGTAAGATCCGCCATTCACCAAAATAAGGAGGTACGGGCATGTCACGTATAGGTAAAATGCCAATCGCAGTTCCAGCTGGTGTTACAGTGGAAATTGCAGAAAATAATAAAGTGACTGTAAAAGGGCCGAAGGGTACACTCGAGAGAGTTTTACCGGCTGAGATGGTAATCACAAAAGAGGGATCAGAGGTTTTCGTTAGCAGACCGAATGACCTTAAAAAAATGAGATCATTACACGGCTTGACAAGAACTTTAATTAACAACATGGTAATCGGTGTAACAGATGGTTATCAGAAAATTCTTGAAATCAACGGTGTTGGTTACAGAGCAGCAAAAGCTGGTAAGGACCTGACTCTTACACTCGGATATTCACATCCGGTTGTAATGGTTGATCCAGAAGGTGTAACAACTGAACTTGAAGGACAGAATAAGATCTTTGTTAAAGGTATCGATAAAGAAAAGGTTGGCCAGTACGCAGCTGAAATCAGAGCAAAAAGAGCTCCTGAACCTTACAAGGGCAAGGGAATCAAGTACTCTGACGAAGTGATCAGGCGTAAAGTTGGTAAGACCGGTAAGAAGTAGAAGGAGGCGTGAAGAATTATGGTATCAAAAGAATCTAAAGTTGAAATTCGTGTTAAAAAACACAAAAGAATCCGTAATCGTTTCTCCGGTACTTCTGCAAGACCGCGTTTGGCTGTGTTCAGAAGCAATAATCATATGTACGCACAGATTATCGACGATACGGTAGGAAACACATTAGTTGCAGCTTCCACACTTGAAAAGTCTGTTAAAGCAGAACTTGAAAAAACAAATGATGTTGCAGCAGCTACATACCTTGGCAAAGTAATTGCTGAGAAAGCTCTTGAAAAAGGCATCAGCGAAGTAGTTTTTGATCGAGGCGGATTTATATATCAGGGAAAAATTAAAGCATTAGCAGATGCAGCTCGTGAAGCTGGTCTTAAATTCTAAGCGAGGAGGAGAACACATGAAACGTACTATACTTGATACGAGTGAATTGATGTTGGAAGATAAAGTAGTGTCAATTAAGCGTGTAACAAAAGTTGTTAAAGGTGGTCGTACCTTCCGTTTTACAGCTTTGGTCGTTGTTGGAGACAAGAACGGTCACGTAGGAGCAGGCTTAGGAAAAGCATCTGAAATCCCAGAAGCAATTCGTAAGGGAAAAGAAGACGCTATGAAAAAAATGATTACATTACCTCTTGACGAAAACGGTAGTGTACCTCATGATTATATTGGTAAGTTCGGAAGCGCAACTGTGCTGATGAAGAAATCTCCAGATGGTACCGGTGTAATCGCTGGTGGTCCTGTACGTAACGTATTAGAGCTTGCAGGCTTTAAGAACATTCGTACAAAATCACTTGGATCCAATAACAAACAGAATGTTGTGCTTGCTACAATCGACGGATTAAGTAAATTAAAGACACCAGAGCAGATCGCTGCACTTCGTGGTCTTACCGTTGAACAAGTAATCGGTTAAGAAGACTATCTATGCAGGACAGGAAAGAGAATTTCCTGTGGAAAGGAAGGAAAGTAATGGCTGATAAATTAAAAATTACTTTAACAAAGTCTCCTATTGGAGCTATTCCGAAGCACAGAAAGACTGTTGCTGCACTTGGACTGAAAAAAATCGGTAAAAGTGTAGAAATGCCGGACAATGCTGCTGTTAGAGGAATGGTTACTCAGGTGACACATTTGGTAAAGGTAGAAGAAATATAATTAAGTTGAGCAAAGCAAGGAGGTGCACAGCATGAATTTAACAGAGTTAAAACCCGCTGAAGGTGCGAAACAGAGCAATAACTTCAGACGTGGCCGTGGACATGGTTCAGGAAACGGAAAAACAGCTGGTAAAGGTCACAAAGGACAAAAAGCCAGATCTGGTGCTCCGCGTATCGGATTTGAAGGTGGACAGATGCCTTTTTACCGCAGACTTCCGAAGCGAGGATTTCATAACAGAAATACTCAGGAAATCGTTGCAATAAATGTAGTAGAATTAAACAGATTCGACAACGATGCAGACGTAACCGTTGAGACACTGATGGAAATTGGCCTCATTAAAAACCCAAAAGACGGCGTGAAAATATTAGGCTATGGAGAGTTAACTAAGAAACTTAATGTGAAGGTGAACGCAATCAGTGAAAGCGCTGCCGAGAAGATTAAAGCTCTTGGTGGAAATGCAGAGGTGATTTAGGATGCTAAGAACAGTCAGAGATGCATTTAAGATTAAAGAAATAAGGGATAGGTTATTCTTTACGTTTATTTGTCTTATCATTGTAAGACTGGGATCACAGCTTCCGACTCCCGCAATTGATCAGGATTATTTTAAGCAGTGGCTGGAAAGTTACCAGACAGGACTTGGTTTTCTTGACACCTTGACCGGTGGTTCGTTCTATCAAATGTCAATCTTCGCACTTAGTATCACACCGTATATTACTTCATCGATTATCATGCAGTTATTAACAATCGCAATTCCGAAGATCGAAGAGATGCAGAAGGAAGGCGAGGACGGTAGAAAGAAAATTGCAGAGATTTCAAGATACCTTACAGTTGGTCTTGCAGTAATTGAATCTGTTGCTATGTGCATCGGTTTCAGCAATTCCAATATTTTGGTAGGTGGATTGACTGTTATGAATGTTATCATAGTAACAGTATCTTTCACAGCGGGTGCTTCATTCCTGATGTGGTTGGGTGAAAAAATCACAGAGAAGGGAATCGGAAATGGTATTTCCGTGATTTTGTTAATCAACATCGTAGCTAAATTACCTAGTGATTTCAGCAGCTTGATTACCCAGTTCGTAACTGGCGCAGGCAGTGTAGTAAAAGGCGTTTTCGGCGCACTGATTATACTTGCAGTATTTCTTGCAACGGTTGTTCTGATCGTACTTCTTCAGAACGGACAGCGTAGAATCAGCGTACAGTATGCAAAAAAAGTTCAAGGAAGAAAAATGGTTGGCGGACAGTCAACATTTATACCGCTTAAAGTTAATACTGCCGGCGTTATACCTGTTATCTTTGCTATGTCAATCATGCAGTTTCCGATTATTATATCATCATTTTTTGGTGTGCAGCCTGAAAGAGCATATGTATGGCCAAAGATCCTGTATCTGTTAAGCCAGAGCAAATGGTTCAATTTCAGTAGTTTTGGGGAATTTAAATATAGTCTTGGTGTTATTATGTACGTTGCAATGATTATATTCTTTGCTTACTTCTATACAGCAATTACGTTCAATCCAATCGAAATTGCTAATAACATGAAGAAGCAGGCAGGTTTCATTCCTGGTATTCGTCCTGGAAAGCCTACCTCAGAATATTTGCAAAAAGTTTTGAACTACATTATCATGATTGGTGCAATTGGTCTTTCCATTGTAGCAATGCTTCCGATTTTCTTCTCCGGAGCATTTGGAGCATCCCTTTCCTTTGGCGGAACATCAATGATCATTATTGTAGGTGTTGTTCTTGAGACAACCAAACAAGTTGAATCAATGATGGTAGTTCGTCACTATAAAGGATTCTTATCTGAATAATTAAGAAACGAAAGTTTCATTTAGTAAATCAGAGTTGTTCGAAATCAATCCAGTAGTAGTTTACTGGGTACTGTAATGTTAGAGTTCAGTTACTAAAATAACAGCAGTTTTACAGGGTGGGAGTTTCTCCCACCCTTGTAGGCTGTTATTTTGCACTTATATTCATATTTTTCTCTGTTACTGCGCTTATCTTTGCGCAAATCAAGTTTGAACGAGCGGTGACACGCGAGGCACAAACTTGCTTGTGAAAGAATTATCCAGTTCTTTCACTCTTCATTATAATTGACAACAGGAAGGCTTTCGATGATATCCGATCGGGAAAGGAATAACAATGAAAATAGTTATGTTAGGTGCGCCTGGTGCAGGCAAAGGAACACAAGCAAAACGTATCGCTGAAAAATATTCAATTCCACATATATCTACAGGAGACATCTTCCGGGCAAACATTAAGAGCAATACAGAGTTGGGAAAAAAGGCAAAAGGTTACATCGATCAGGGAATGCTTGTGCCGGATGAATTGACATTAGATCTGATTATGGATCGTTTTCAAAATGAGGATTGTATAAACGGTTATGTATTAGATGGGTTTCCACGAACAATTCCTCAGGCAGAGGCATTAACAAAAGCCTTACAGGAGAAAAACGACAGCATTGATTTTGCGATAAATGTCGAAGTCAAAGACGAAGAGATTATTACAAGAATGTCAGGCAGGAGAGCGTGCCTTACCTGCGGCGGGACTTATCATATTGTTACGATACCGCCTAAAGTTGAAGGAATCTGTGACAAGTGCGGTTCTGAACTTGTTCAGCGCGCAGATGACAAACCTGAGACAGTTATGAAACGTTTGGAAGTTTATCATGAACTGACACAGCCATTGATTGAGTATTACTCAAAGATGGGTATTTTAGAAGAAGTTAATGGCAGCCTGCCAATGGAAGAAACATTCAAGGCAATTGTGTCTATTTTAGGTTAGTGAGGAAAGCTATGTCTGTAACGATTAAATCGGAGAGAGAAATCATACTTATGCGTGATGCTGGTAAAATACTGGCAGAGGTGCATGAAATTTTAAGGGAAATGATAGTACCGGGAATAACGACCATGGATATCAATAAAAAAGCAGAAGAGCTGATCAGAGCCAAAAACTGTATTCCGTCTTTTCTTAATTACAATGGATATCCTGCTTCCGTCTGTACTTCTGTAAATGAAGAAGTTGTTCACGGAATACCCAGTACGAACCGGATTTTGATGGAAGGGGACATCATAAGCCTTGATGCCGGAGTCATATATCAGGGATACCAGTCTGATGCTGCAAGGACCTGGGGAGTCGGAGCAATATCAGCAGAGGCTAAAGCGTTAATCGACGTAACAAAGCAGAGTTTTTTTGAAGGTATCAAATTCGCAAAAGAAGGTTGTCATCTGTTCGACATTTCCAATGCGATTGATGATTATATAACTTCCTTTGGATATTCCAGTGTGAGAGATCTGGTGGGACACGGTATTGGAACGCAGATGCATGAAGAACCGCAGATTCCGAACTTCAGACAAAAACGCAGAGGAATGAAGCTGCAGGCAGGTATGACACTTGCAATCGAGCCGATGATCAACATTGGACGATATGATGTATGTGTTTTAGAAGATGACTGGACTGTAGTAACGGAGGACGGTAGTTTATCAGCGCATTATGAGAATACCGTTTTGATTACAAAGGATGAACCGGAATTATTATCAATGCTTTAAAATTATAGGATGATGTGAAACTAGTCAAACCCAAGTTTGAATTTTATTCGGAGGTGTCTATGTCAAAGACAGATGTAGTAGAAATTGAAGGAACAGTAATTGAGAAGTTACCAAATGCGATGTTTCAGGTTGAACTTGAAAACGGCCATCGTGTTTTAGCACATATCAGTGGAAAATTAAGAATGAACTTTATTAAGATCGTTCCGGGTGATAAAGTTACCCTTGAATTATCCCCTTATGATTTATCAAAGGGAAGAATTATCTGGAGAGATAAATAAGCTCCGGAACCTAATAATTTTGTATATTCTGTGGTGAAAAAAGGCTTGTAATTTTTAAAACCACATGATATAATACTAGTCGGACTTTTTTGAAAGGAGTGATTAGGATGAAGGTTAGATCTTCAGTGAAAGCGATTTGCTCGAAGTGTAAAATCATCAGACGTAAAGGCGCAATTCGCGTAATTTGCGAAAATCCGAAGCACAAGCAAAGACAGGGCTAATAGACGAATTCAAAAGGACTTCCAAGGATGACCTTTTGTTTTTCGTTGTTTCGATAAAGTGATACATTGAATCACATTTTGAAACAGCACTTGCTTTCTGTGTTACGATTGTCTGTTACAAGTTTCTGCGTACAATGGCAGGGAAGTTGGATAATCTTGCGGCTTATCTTAACTTAACAGATGTAATTGTGATATTGTGGGTCTATAGATACCAGGTTGCGCTGGGCTCTGAATTATCAGATGCTATGGATTTTAGATGCCGTGTCATTATCATGGATCTTTCGTCTTAAGACGTCACAATTTAAAGCGGCTGAATTCCTGTAGTAATACAGGAAGATCTGTTACCAGATCATGCTGTAAGCATAAAATTGCCGGCTTACAGCCACATGAATTTATTATTTAACGGAGGTTTAATAAACATGGCTCGTATTAGTGGTGTAGATTTACCAAGAGAGAAGCGTGTTGAAATTGGACTTACATACATCTACGGTATTGGTAGAGTAAGTTCCAATCGTATTTTAGAGCAGGCTCAAGTTAGCCCGGACACACGCGTCAGAGACCTGACTGATGAAGAAGTAGGCAGAATCCGTGACGTTATCGATTCAACAATGCAGGTAGAAGGTGAACTTCGCAGAGAAATCGCGCTGAACATCAAACGTCTGCAGGAAATCGGATGCTATCGTGGAATCCGTCATAGAAAAGGACTTCCTGTTCGTGGACAGAAGACAAAGACAAACGCTAGAACCAGAAAAGGTCCAAAGCGTACTGTTGCTAATAAGAAGAAATAAAAAAGCTGTGTGCGAATAACAGGCACAGGCATATTTTGATGTTATGAATTTTAACAGGAGGTTTCATAATGGCTAAGAAGACAGTAGCAGCTAAAAAAGTGACGAAAAAGCGTGTTAAGAAGAATATTGACCGCGGACAGGCACATATTCAGTCATCTTTTAATAATACAATTGTTACCTTAACAGATTCCGAAGGAAATGCTATTTCATGGGCAAGTGCAGGCGGACTTGGATTTAGAGGTTCTAAAAAATCAACTCCTTATGCAGCACAGATGGCAGCTGAAACTGCAGCAAAAGCAGCTGTGGTACATGGCTTGAAAACAGTAGATGTTATGGTAAAAGGTCCGGGTTCAGGCCGTGAAGCAGCAATTCGTGCACTTCAGGCATGTGGTATCGAAGTTACAAGCATTAAAGATGTAACACCAGTACCTCACAACGGCTGCAGACCGCCAAAACGCAGAAGAGTCTAATTATTGTTGACACATTTAGGAGGTAAATAAAAGATGGCTAGAGATATGGGTCCTGTTTTAAAGAAATGCAGATCCCTCGGCATTGAACCGATGGTTCTTGGTATTGATAAGAAATCCAATCGTAATTTCGCACGTGCCGGAAAGAAAGTAAGCGAGTATGGCACACAGTTAAGAGAAAAACAAAAAGCTAAATTCATTTACGGAGTACTTGAAAAACCTTTCCGTAATAACTTTGATAAAGCAAAGAAAATCAAGCATGGCACAACAGGCGAGAATATGTTAATTCTCCTTGAGCTTCGTCTTGACAATGTTATGTTCCGTTTAGGATATGGCAGAACAAGAAAAGAAGCAAGACAGATCGTTGACCACAAGCACGTAACCGTAAATGGAAAATGCATCAACATTCCATCTTACCGTGTTAAAACTGGCGATGTAATTGAAATCAAAGAAAAATACAAGTCAGCACAGAGATACAAGGACATTCTTGAGGTTACAGATGGAAGAACTGTACCGGCTTGGCTTGAAGCAAATCATGAAGGTTTAACAGGCGTTGTTAAAGAACTCCCTACAAGAGAGCAGATCGATGTGCCTGTTGATGAAATGCTGATCGTCGAGTTGTATTCCAAATAATATTGGTAAGCTCTACATACTATTACACCGTAAGGAGGGTCCACTGTGTTTGATTTTGAAAAGCCAAAGATAGAGATAGCGGAGATTTCTGAAGATAAGAAGTACGGAC